>CALJHE010000019.1 GCA_938075675.1 Candidatus Poseidoniaceae archaeon
ACAATCAATCCATATCAACCAATGACCCAAACGATGAGGGGGCGGCCTCTTCTCCGGAAAGTTTCGACGAAGCAACAGAATCTACATCTGGGGGTGATTTTGAACTAAAGTACAGTGAGGATCCAGAACAAGGCAGCAATGGAAGTGAGCCAAACTTTTTCATTGGTTTAGGTGGAGGAATTCTCGCAGTTTTATTCCTTGGAACCGGAGTTTTTGAAGTCTTAAAAATTGCCGTTTTGATGGCTTTATTCACACCACTCTTGAGTAAAAAATCAAGGAACGACGACCTCAACAAAGGCAGAATTCTAGGTTTTATTGAGGGGAACGCAGGTATTCATTTTTCTGCGTTACGCGATGCTCTTCAACTGGCGAACGGAGTAACCGCACATCATTTGCAAATGTTGGAAACACAAAACGAAATTATTTCTTGGCGCGACGGTAAACTTCGACGATACGCTGCCGCCCATCTTTCTACCGAGCAAAGAGCAACAATAGCGCACCCAGTCATTGGCACCCGACTCGCCATATTGGAAACACTTTCACGAGCAGGGCAACTCGGACTTTCGAACGCTCAAATTGCTGAGCAACTCCAATTATCTCGTCAACTCCTATCATACCATATCAAATCTCTAAGCGAAGAATCGTTCATCGAGAAGGTTCTGCCGAAAAGACGATCGCCTTGGATATTGACAACAAACGGTGAAGAGATTCTCGTTCAACGAAACACCGTTTAATGTAAAACCAGTTTACCAATTCCTTCATATCTAAGCGTACTATAGAACTTTCATGAAAGCACATAAATCACTGGCAATCTCCCTTGTTTCCTTGTTTTTATTTTCTGGATGTTTGGGGATGGTCAATTCCGATTCAGAGGTCGAAGTGCCCGATGTGACGCTGCCTAATGATTGGTCTACTGTCGTCCAAAGAACTTCAGCGAGTCCCGAACTTTCAGTTTATGGCACTTGTGAGGATTTAGAACGTTCAATAAAATTATCAATCGCAGAAGAATACAGAGTTCAACTTCTACAAGCCGTTGAAGAAGAATACTACTATGGTGGCGGCATATGGATGGAAGATGATATGGCCATGGCAGAATCTTCAGACGGTGGCGGGGATAAAGCCCCCACGGCCCGCCGCACAGAAGGTACCGATTATTCAGGAACGAACAACCAAGAGCAAGGCGTTGATGAGGCAGATTTCGTAAAAACAGATGGTTATTACATCTATTTTTTGAACGGCAAAAATCTCGAAATTTTTGGTGTCCCAGAGTTTGGTGAATTGACCCACCTTTCGACAACACCGATTGAAGGGCAACCGCAGGCAATGATGCTTGACGCCGATAGACTGGTCGTCATTTCAACAGTCTCGACATGGAATATTCCGGAAACGGATGCCCTTTCCCAAGCCATGGGCTGGGACGATGGATATGGCTCTTGGAGAACAACCTCCCTCACCAAATTTACAGTACTCGATATTACGAACCGTTCATTGCCTAATGAAGGCAAGGAATTGTACCTTGAAGGATACTACATGACGGCCCGTGAAGTGAATGCAACGGTTCGAACCGTAACACACACCTGGCTCGATATTCCAGGAATGAGCAGCTGGTTGGATTTACCGTCCGGGTATTGGGGCCTTGATTATGAAGACCCAATCCGTCGTGAAATCCGAGAGAAAGTGGCCTACAAAACCATACTTGACAACGCCGAAGCGCTCGATTCAATGGCGCTTGAAGACCTTCTCCCCAAGGTGTATGAGCGTTTGAACGGTACACTCATCACACACACCATGAGTGACGATGAGTGTGCGGATTTTGCAGCACCTGAAGACGGGTTTAATCGCGGATTTAACAGCATATTCACCTTTGATTTATCAACAGAAACTCTCGATTTCCAGGCAGATCATATCGTTGGAAACTATCCGATGGTTTACGCTTCTCAAGACGTACTCATTCTTACTGAAAACGCATGGGATTGGTGGTGGTTCTGGGGCAACGACGGAATGATGGAAGCAACCAACATCCATAGTTTTGACATTTCTCAACCAGGAGATACTGTTTACACCGGGTCAGGTCGCGTGAACGGAACCATTCTCAACCAATTTTCAGTCTCAGAATATGAAGGGATTGTGCGCGTCGCAACAACATCGGGTCAGTGGGCGCGATGGTGGATGGAAAATCCTGAACCAATGAGCTCCAGCGTCGTGACTTTTTCTCACAACGTAGACGCAGCGTCGGGCCAACAGGCACTTGTCGAAGTTGGCAGAGTTGACAACATCGCCCCAGAAGAACGAATTTGGAGCGCTCGCTTTGATGGCGACCGGTGCTACTTGGTGACCTTCCAACAAATCGATCCGCTTTGGGTCATCGATATGTCGGATGAGGCGAATCCAACCATTCTTGGCGAACTTGAGATTCCAGGTGTATCGACCTACATCCATCCTCTCTCTCGAGACCATCTACTCACGATTGGAATGGGTCCTGGGGAGGATGGAACAGGTCTTGACTGGTCCAGCACTCGACTTTCCTTGTTCAATATCAGCGATCCAACGGCGCCTGCCGTTGACGATACTCTCACGCTTACCCCCGTTACAGACCCGTCCGACAATGCTTGGGTTTGGTCGTATTCTGAAGCATCGTATGAGCACAAAGCCTTCCAATATTGGGCTCCAAAGGACTTACTCGCCATTCCACTTTCTACATACAGATACAACAGTTGGACGGATGTGAACGGCGGCTATCATTGGAGCTATCAGTATGTTTCAAAATTGATTTTAGTGAATGTGTCTGAAGACACTGGGAATCTTTCGGTTCACGGCACAGTAGACCATTCTGATCTTTATGACCGCGGCGATAATACAAACTGGTGGAATGAATTCAATATTCGCCGTTCGATTTTCATGGGAGATTATGTGTATGCACTTTCGTCTTCAGGCGTAACTTCCACAAACCTCACATCAATGGAGGAGTCTGCTAGCATAGAACTCGCTTACATGAATCCGTACCAGTCGTACTATTCTTACGAAGAATCCACAACCTCCGAGATTTCGGAAGATGATTATACATCAGAATCTTCAAGCGACGATGAAGAAGGCCAATCATCTGGGAACTCCAGCGCTTCCAGCAATGAACCCAACCAAGGCTAATACATTCCTCGATAACGGTTGATTGATATTCAAGGACAAGTTGTTCAAGACATGACATACATTGTCGGCGTGGTTGGTTGCGGCCGCTGGGGCCTTGCCCACATCCGCACCTTGTTGGAACTCAAAGAGTCCGGCTTCGTGAAAGAAGTGTATGCGTGCGATACCAATGCACAACGACTTGAGGAGTTACCCGCCGAAATCGACGGTTGTTTCTCTTCATGTGGAGAGATGTGCGACTCAATTGAACCCGACCTCGTTTCGTTGGTTACGCCAAATAAGACTCACGCCCGACTTGGTAAATCGATACTGTTACGCGGATTGAATGTACTGATCGAGAAACCACTCGCAACCTCCGTTGCAGACGTCAGGGAACTTGCGGCCCTCGCTAATGCGAAAAAAACAAACCTTCACTCAGGATATCTTCTGCGCTACCATCCAAGCGTCTTTGCAGCAAAAGAGATTATTGAAGAGGGGAAAATTGGTTTGCTTAAATCCATTCGTTACATCAAGTACACGTCCCGAAATAAAAAACCCCTCATCAATCCCGTCGATGGATTAGCCTCCCACGCACTCGACATGATTCCTTACTTGGCAGGCGTTAAACCCCAACCATTCTTCACCAACATAACTGCATTAAAACACAATAAAACTGCGCAATTATCTGAGGCTACTGAGTGCAAAATTAACGCACAGTACACGGGGTTGAACCGATTAAACCATGTTGCTGTCGAAATCAACGTTGGATGGGAGCAAAACGATCGTTCCCTAATTACGATTGAGGGATCCAAAAACACTCTTCGATTTGATTTTACATCGCCGAATGTTTTGGAACTTGGTTCGATTGAAGGCGGGTTCAAACGCGTTTCGCTCACCGATATGAAAAAACCGCTCGAGGCCCAATACCGCAATATTCTATCGCAATCACCCCAGTCTATCGCACATGCAAAGACCCATTTACAAACGGCTGAAATCGTTCAAACTACCGTTTTACGAGCGGAGAGTTGGAGCTGCAAACATGCAGGTAATTGACCATCGCTCTTGGGAGTCTTCAAGAATCATCGGCTCTTCGCCAAAAACATGGGCCTTTCTTTCGCCTCCGTTCAACGCATGTTCCTCGGCAGTTTCATTGTCGCTGTTTTGACTTGGTTCTTACAAGACAGCGCCATGGATGCGGCCATGACTTTTATTGGACTTTCATCTTTAGTGGCCGTGGTTTGGGGACTTTCAGAAAAAGACATCACTTTCAGCACGCTTGGCTTGAATGCTGATGGTGTTTTGGTCATGTTCAGTTTCGTTGCATCCATCGTCATTTTTGCTGAGATCTGCGTTCGCGTTTTCGACTTCCCATCCGTAGGTTCCTACGCCCTTTCGTTGTGTTTCATCGGCTCTTTTTGGTGGACTGGCGCACTGATTCAACCGAAGAACAACTGAATGAAGTGCGTTTTTGAGGCGAAGTGTGAAAGGCCTCCCTCTTCGACCCTGTCTGATTGCAATGGCGAAGTTTGGAGATCACCCAGCATTACCTCAAGCATTGGAAGACCTGCTCATGGAGCAAGTTCACACGGTGTTTCTCAAGGCCGATTGCCCTCCGAGGGTAAAACAGGGCTCGATCGGAGAACTAAGACTCGTCGAAGTTGAATCCGAACAAAACTGGGATACACTACGGTTGGAAGCGTTTCAAGAAGAATTGGTTGAATTGGTTGAAGAGAACCGAAACCGAAGCGATTGTTTCTTAGAAATAGATCGCAAAGGTTGCCAAGTAATACAATTGGGTGACTTGCGCATCTCCTGTGCATGGCCTCCATTTGCCGATGCTCGAGAAATCACCATTGTGCGCCCAGTTGCTAAACTCTCATTGGATGAGTATGAACTCGACTCCCGACTCATTGAGCGTCTTGCAGACCACCACCGAGGAGTATTCATTTGTGGGCGGCCAGGTTCAGGAAAAACCACACTGGCCCAAGCAATTGCGGAATACCTGGACACGGATATTGGGGCCATGGTCAAAACGATGGAAGCACCAAGAGACCTGCAATTAGCCGACAGAATCACTCAATATGCTCCGCTGGAAGGTGACCTTGAGAAGACTGCTGAGATCATTTTCCTTGTCCGCCCAGACTTTGTTATTTTTGACGAAGTGCGACGAGCAAGAGATTTCGAAATTTTTGCAGATGTCCGCCTCGCTGGTGTTGGTTTACTGGGCGTCACGCACGCAAATTCTGCTCTTGAAGCAATTCAAAGATTAATTGGCAAAGTTGAACTCGGACTCGTGAGTCAAGTTCTTGACACCATCATCCATGTTGAATCAGGCCAAATTCAACAGGTTCTAGAATTGCGAATGACAGTTAAGCCGCCAACTGGGATGCAGGAAGAACTCGCACGCCCGGTTATCGAAGTGGTCGAATTTCCAAGTGGGAAAATCACTCATGAAATGTTTGCTTTTGGTTCTGAAATTGCAGTCGTTCCTGTGGAAGGCCGAAAATCAGGAGCCCTTTCTCCAATAAAGATGCTTGCTAGAGACCAATTGGCCCATATTATTCAGCAGTGGGTTGGCGTTCAATGTCAAGTCCAATTCAAAGGTGAATCAAGTGCGACAATATATGCTCCTCAGAATATGATTTCGACACTGATTGGAAAAGGAGGAGAGAACGTACGACAACTCCAAGACGAATTAGGTGGGATGCAACTGAACATCGAATCTTTTGATGAAATGCCAGAATCTCTATCCATGCCAAAAAATAAGCATTGGCAAGATGTTTCTGACCAACGCAGCCGCGACAGTCGAGCGTGGGAGTACAGTAATCGTGGAAACAAAGGTCGGAAAAACAAACCGAAGAAAAGTCGCCGTTAGAAATCGGCATTAGAAACGCGCTTTCACCTATGACCACTGGGTCTTTTTTTTAAGTGCAATTGGTTTAGCACCGCTCATGACCGATGATAACAAGTCGACTTCAAGCGACCAAAGGGCGCTGATTAAGTTCCTATTAGAAAATCGTGCAATGGTAAATTGGGTTTCGATTTTGATGATTGTCTACGCAGTTTGGGCAACGATCGAAGTTCTAACCAATGCATCGGGCGCCACGTGGTGGCCGCCAGAAACAGGAACTCCTGTTTCCGATTACTTCGAATCTGACACCAGTTCTCAAAACATCAACAACGGCTGGGTTATTGGCTTGGGCGCCGTGTTCGGCACACTCGGGGTTATGGTTCAATACTTCTACAGGGCTGCGCCGTATGTCGACGCATCGATGCAAGCAACGGCTGCTTTGATTATCTCTGCAGTGAAGGAAGAAGAAATTCAAGAATCTGCTGAAAGACTCGCAGTCGAAATGGTTGCTGAAGCAGAAGAAGCAGAAGCTGCTGCAGAGGCCGAAGCAAAAGCAGAGGCCGAAGCAGAAGCCGCAGCAAAGGCGGAAGCCGACACACTCGAGCAAGCGGATTCTTCTGCTGCTGAAACCGTTGCCAGTGACGAAGAATTGGGAGAAGACGGACAACGAAAGAAATTCTAAGGTGAATAAAATGTGGGAACATAGATCAGTATCAAACAAAGCGTACATAGAAACAAAGCAGATGCGACCAAGCGAAACGTATGTTCGCTTGATGGACATTGTCGAAGAAGCGGTCTCTAAGGCCCAAGTGGATGAATTTGACCATGTCGAATTCCTCAAGTATGTCCCTCGCAGAGGTCCTTGGGAAGAACTTCCACATTCCGACACAACGAAATCAGACCCTCGGGTTCGATACATTGGGCCTGCAAGGGCGCGCTTGCTCAACACCAACCTTATGCTTGGCTCGACATGGATTGAAGCAGAACGGTTCAAGTTCGAACGTCGAATTTCAAACGTCGCTGAGTTTCTCAAGCAAAAGACAATTATCAACGCCAACATGTGGACTCCAAAACAACTGTCAACAACCCAGACCCTCTTCTTTTGCTCAACTGGAGACGAAGAACGCATGGGGGGCTCTTTCCTAACCGGCGACGGGCCAGGAGTCGACCACCCATTCCTCGGAGCCAAAGAAGGCGAAGAATCTGAATGGGAAACTATTCTTTGGGGCTTAGGTCACAGAGGTGTAGTTCCCGACTCAGACCCGTTAGATCAATGCTACTACCCGTCATTGATGCACCGTGGCGTATCGTTCAACAACAGGCTTGGATGGACGCGTTATTCTCCAGCTGGTTTCGGAAAGGATGCCAGCGGTTACATCATGACCCGCCCAGGAACTTGGATCTGGCCAGCAGTCAACGGCAACCGTGAATCCCCAACTGCATTCAATTTACTCGTCAACCTTCCAGACCGCCGACTCTCGTTCGGTGAAGAAGGAATTACCGATGTGTTCATGACGACTGGAAAGACTTCTCTTTACAGTTTGATGGGCATGATGAGCTCTTCAACAGTTCGCCAAATGTTTGGTGCAGGTTCCGAAATGGTGCCATTGGAATTCCATTGCATCGAACCTGGATTGGACGAATGGATTGCAAGTGCGAGTGACGAAGACAAGTATGCTCGTTTGTTCGAGGTCTGTGCATCCTTCGGATACATGTTGACCGACCCATGGATTGGCGGACTTGGTGGCGGAGCAAAGCGACGCCGCCTGCTCGTATACCCACGCGATCAAGGTAACTTGTTGACCTGTGTTAACGCAAGTCAAGTTGCAGACCACGCTCTCAAATCGAATTATGAATCAACAGTGTTCACCAAACTCGATCAAGCCGACTTCATGAACAGAGTCACTCGCCGATTCAAGGCGTATGCGGACCTTGTTGCTGCAAGCGATGTCGCTCAAGGTTCTCGTTGGATCAGTCAAGCCGACTTCCATGACGGTGAAAAGAAACAAGTTGGACCGAACGTTCACTCGATTCTCTCCGTTCGCGGTTACGACGTCATGAGCATGGATGAGTACATCCAGACCTTCAACGATATTTCCGCAGCGCCAGACCGCTTGATGCGCCGCTGTGTTCAATCGATTGCTACGAATGCCTTGAAGACAGTTTACCCGCTTTCAGACCTTGGAGAAACTGCAGATGCTGCTCCATATTCGCACATCTTTGCTTCAAAGGACGACAACCCAATGGTCTACTACACTGACATCCGTTTCATCGTACCAACTTCAATTGACAAGCTACGAAACATTACCGGAGCACGTGGAGCAGACCGCGGACGCATGCGTGAGGCATTCAATGGATTGACCAACGCCGACCCAATGACCAGCCTATCCATCCAAGACGTCTGCCTTCCATTCCTTGCTGATATGGGCGAAGACTCATGGCAAACCGGCACAGGTCTGAACGAAAATGAAATCATCGTTGAAGTTACAATGGCCGTGAACCCAGCCCTCGTCTGGCGCTCCCTGCTTGAACCTGCAACCAAGGAAGTTTTCGACCTACCAAAAGGTAATCAAGGAACTGCAGCAAATCTCTGGGGAGATATTTTCATTGAAAACGAAACGCTTCACGCACGCATGCAGAAAGATGGTCTTGGCCACTATTTGCGCTTGTTGAAGTTGGCATTCCATTGGGCAAACGACGAATCTCGAAAGATTCACGGACTGAAGAAGTAACCTCGCAGATTGTAGAGTTGATGACACGTGTCGGCCGCCCTCAATCTCACTGAGATACTTTCTTCATTGCAAGATGAAATCACTGTTGACGGCGCCATTTCAACTGAACACCGCTCATTCTATACGACGTTCAGGGCTCAATTGGATGCACATCCAGGGGCGTTTATGGCTCCTGATATTCAGCGTTTGATGGAAACTGCTCGCGCCCAGATGTCTGGTGAGATTACAGATGAAGAATTCGAATTGTTTACCAAGGCTGTTTTGTCCAAGATAAGCACGAAAGAACTCCTCGAGATTGAAACCAAGGAACAAGAGGAAAGGCGCTTGGCCGAGAAAGCCGCCGAAACCATCCGTCTTGCTGAGGAAGAAGCACGTGCAAAAGTGGAAGAGGAATACCGACTCAAAGCTGCTGCAGAGGCGCAAGAAAAAGCTGCTGCTGAAGCTGCACAAGCACCCACACCCGAAGAGAATGAATTGGCTTCAGAAGAGAACGCACGCTTAGCGGCAGAACTTGCAGCTAAAGATGCAGAAGAAGCGGCTCGCGCCCAAATTCGCAAGGAAGAACACGACAAGGCTTTGGCAGAGATTGAAGCGGCTAAAACCGCGGCGTTAGAAGAAACCGCACGTATCAAAGCAGAAACCGCAGCACAAATTCAAGCAGCTAAAGAAGCGACTGAGCAGGCTGCTGCAGAAGCGGCAGCGCGTGCGGCAGAAGAAGCAGCGCGCAAGCAAGCAGAGTTGGAACTCGAAGAGGCAAAACGCGCCGCTGAATTAGAACTTGAAGAGGCCAAACGTCAAGCAGAGGCTGAATTGGTTGCTGCCCAAAAAGCGGCTCGGGAAGCCCAAGCTGAAAGCGAAGAAGCCGCCCGAAAGCAAGCTGAAGAGGAACTTGAGGAAGCCAAGCGTCAAGCTGAAGCAGAAATCGAAGAAGCCAAGCGCCAAGCTGAAGCAGAATTGCTTGCCGCCCAAGAGGCTGCACAACAAGCACAGGCCGAAGCAGAATTGGTTGCTGCCCAAGAAGCCGCTCGAAAGCAAGCTGAAGCAGACCTCGAAGAAAAGAGACGCCAAGCCGAAGCAGACCTTGAACAAACAAGACGTCAAGCTGAAGCAGATCTTGAGGAAACAAGACGTCAAGCTGAAGCAGAACTGGAAGAAGCAAAACGCCAGGCCCAAATCGAACTTGAAAAACTCGAAGAAAAAGAACCAGAGCCCGAGATCGATGAATCCGCCGGCAAACTCGTCCCGGATCTACCCCCTCTTCAAAATGCGTCTACCCTCCCCGCTCCTGTTGTTGAAGAATCAAACAACATGACTCGAATCCTCATTGCAGTCGGCGCTGTAGCGGTAATCGGTATTGCAGCAATTTTCATCCTGTAAAAATAGTATGCCGCCTTTCCTTCCCTCATTTGAGTTAGAAAGGGTTCATCTATGCGCTTCACACCGGTCAAATTAATGGCTCAACCGAACGACGGTTCAGGACGTGCACCTGTTGCAATTGTCCGTCCAACCACTTCTGTCACCAGTGGTCCAGCTGTTACGCAAAAATTAGTCAGTGCCTCAGTTGCTTTTGGCGATTTACTGAAGGGCACATTTGGTCCAAATGGCCTTGACAAGATGATGTACAAGACCAGTGGAGAGACAGCAGTTACCAACGATGGCGCTAAGATTGTTGCCGAACTCCTTGTTAAACATCCAGCAGCGAAGGCATTTGTCCAACTTGCAGAATCGCAAGAGAACGCCTGTGGGGACGGAGTTACAGGATGCCTTATTTTTGCCAGTGAACTCATGAGAGAGGCAGGAAGATTGCTCGAAAAAGGCCTCCATCCACTTCTTTTGGTTGAAGGCTACCAGGCAGCTCTCCAAACAACACTCGCCGTTTTGGATGAACGCGTTGAGCGAATCTCACCTACCGATGTAGAACGGCTCATCCTTGTCGCTCAAACCGCCATGACCGGCACATCTGCCGAATCTGGGGGAGAGCAACTTGCTCGCTGCATTGTCGAGGCGGCCCAAACCGTAGCAGGAGAGATGAATGGCGCACTCCATGTTCGCACTCAAGATGTTCGAATGACCAAGCGCGGTGTAGGGAGCATTTCCGACACGAAAATGGTTCAAGGACTCATTCTTGAACGCCGATTTGATTTGGACAGAATGCCGCGCCACTTGCCACAAGGCAACATTGCAGTTCTTTCGTGCCCAATCGCAGTTGAGCAAAGCAGCAGAGAATCCGAGATTGAGATTTCATCACCAGATCAATGGGTTGCTTTCATGGAGGCTGAAGAAGAACTTCTCAACAAGAAGGCGGAACAGGTCCTTTCCACAGGGGCTTCGATTGTCATCTGTGCTGAAGAAATAGATTCACGCATTCTACACAAGTTTGTTGATTCAGGATTATTTGCTCTAGGTGGCCTAGAGCGGTCGGGTGCCGAAGATGTAGCCAAAGCTTCTGGAGCCCAACTTATCGATCACCTCGACGACCTAGATGCGGCTTCACTCGGTCGCTTTGAATCGATGGCTGTTGAGACTTTTGAGGGCGATGATGCACGACGAGAACGCCTCCACCTTGATTTTGGGCTCAATGCAGGACTTGCCACAGTTGATGTTGGTGGTGGAGATGGTGTTGCCAGTGAAGAAATCATACGCGGACTTTACGATGCGTTGTGCTCGGTCACGAGTGCGATGGAAACAGGCGAAATTCTTCTTGGAGGTGGTAGCCTACACATCGCAGCCAGTCTCGCTGTCAAAGACGCAGCAGAGGAACATGGTGGAAGGGAACGCCTTGCAATGGAAGCCTTTGCCCGTGCCTTAGAGTCAATACCTTCCACTCTTATCTCGAATTCTGGAAACGATCAACTCGACCGATTGCTCGAACTACGTGCACAACATCGTCAAGGAAACACAGATTTCGGAGTCACGCAACCTGGCTTATGTGGCCAAGTAAGCGAGGCGTGGGCCAGCGCAGAGACTCTTGCACACGCTTTTGAAGCGGCTTGTGAAACCGCATGTGGACTTCTACGCGTGGACCAGGTCATCTCTTCACGCGGAGATTGAGCCCTCGAAGACCAACTTTCTTCGTCGCTATGTTCAATATCATCGGACCGATGGATTCGATAACGGGAATCTCAATGAGCACCACCTCAAACCCTACACCCCGCGCCCTTCTCAGCGTTTTTGACAAAACAGGGATTGTTGACTTTGCAACCGCTTTATCTGAATTAGGATTCCAATTGGTGTCCACCGGCGGAACAGCCCGTACGCTACGCGATGCAGGGCTGGAAGTAATTGGCGTCTCAGATGTCACGGGCCATCCAGAAATTTTTGACGGCAGAGTCAAATCACTTCACCCCGCTGTACACGGCCCTCTCCTTGCTCGTCTTGAGTCAGAAGAGGACCAGAAAGGATTGGAAGAACTCGGTTATCCACCGATTCAAATTGTCGCATGCAACCTCTACCCTTTTTCGGCAGCCGCGGCACAAACCCCCCCGCTGGCAGACGCCGACCTTCTAGAAATGATAGACATAGGCGGTCCAACGATGGTCCGTGCTTCAGCAAAGAACCATCGCAATGTCGTTATTGCTTGTAACCCTCAAAGGTATGATGAGATTATTTCCGCCCTCAAAACCACAAAGTCATCCGATGGCGTTTCTTTCGACATGAGACGCAGTCTGGCTTTGGATGCGTACGAACATACAGCTGCATACGACTCTGCCATCGCAGATGAACTGCATGCTCGGTGGGTTGGTCGCCCAGAACTCAGCGATGATATCGCAGTCCAAACCACCCGCCTCCCCGAAACGCTTCTTGCTTCAGCCGTCAAGACTCATTCTCTGCGGTACGGTGAGAACAGTCACCAAGCAGCGGCAATGTATACTGACCCACGAGAATTTGGAAACCACTCCACTCTTGTTACCGCCCATGTAGAAGGTGAAAAGGACATGTCTTACAACAACTACTCAGATGCCGATGCAACGTTGCGCCTGTGCCGTGCACTTTCGACAGATGAATGGCCGAACACACCCCACGCCTGTGTAATTGTCAAACACAACAATCCCTGCGGAGCCGCTCTTGGCGCAACTCAAATAGAAGCATATGAAGCAGCACTAGCCAGCGACCCAGAGTCTGCTTTTGGCTCAATCATTTGCTTTAACGAACCTCTCGAAGTTGATACAGCCAACGCCATGAGCGGACTGTTCATCGAGGTACTCATGGCTCCCGCATACAATCAAAAGGCTAAGCAAATCGTCATGCAGAAGAAAAACCGGAGAATCCTAACAATTGAGTCTCCAAACAACCGCCTCGCATCCTTGGAGCGAATTCTTGTTCGCAAACCCATCGAGGGCGGCTGGTTGGTTCAAACAGAGGAAGCACCCGTTATTGATTGGGAGAAAGCGCGTGTCGTCACTCAGAAAGCCCCCAGTGAATCCGAGATTGCGAGTATGAAGTTCGCTGTACGAATATGTGAACAAGTCAAGTCAAACGCTATTGTCATGGTTCAAGGTACCGCTACAGTTGGTATTGGGCCAGGTCAAACCAGCAGAGTGGAAGCGGTTCGAATCGCTGCACGAAGAGCTGGCGAGAAGGCCAAGGGGTGCGTGCTCGCATCCGATGCGTTCTTCCCGTTCAAGGATGGACTAGAACAAGCAGCAAACGCAGGTGCATCGTCAATTGTACAACCAGGTGGTTCGATTCGTGATCAAGAAGTCATCGACGCCGCCGACGAATTAGGCATCTCTATGTTGTTTACGGGACATCGTCTTTTCCGACATTGAACCCTGTTCAGTTAAGCACTATGCCCGAGCACCTAGGAACATGGGCCATCTCAAAGACCTGAATATCTCTTATTTTGCTCATCTTGCTCAAGCCTGGAAGATGGCTTTTTGGTTCGGTTTTGGTGCTTTTCGACTTCTTCTTCACGGAATCGTTCCAAATTTCGACTCTCAAGCCGGGCATTCAACCGTTCTGAAGTATACCGGTGCGCCAAAAGAAGATTAGGCAGTGGTTGGAACTTTCCACCCGACCCACCAAACTCCGATTATGGCTACGACAGCAATCAAAGCCTGACCGAATCCTGGGTCGCCGGCTTTGGTAATGACGTAGATAGAACCAATTGAGGCCAAGCATATGACGCCACCAATGACAACTTTTGAATGGAACGGCAGTGATTTACCAGAGCGATAGTACTCGAGCAGTCCTGCACCAAACAACGGATTGGTAAGCAACCATTTGAACATTTTTTTACTTGAGCGAGCATAGCAATATGCGGAGAGAACCAACCAAGAAGTCGTTGGCCAGCCGGGTAAAAAGATGCCAATGATTGCGAAGAGTACACCAATGCTTCCGACACTAATCCATACACCTCTTACAAACGGATTGCGCGAAGGCTTATGTTGGTTCAACACCGTTTCAATAATCTCTTCTTCAGAAAGACCGAAGAATGGATTTTGGCGTTGAGTCTTGGATTCCTCGTCCGATTCTGAATGAGTTGACTCAGTCATGTCTACCCCCTCCTCATCCCCTCCTGCAGGCGAACCCCAAAAAAGGGTTGGGCGCGAATATCCGAAGACCTCAAGGGGCTCTCACCCCACCGTGCATCATGGGCAGCCGCGAATGGGAATTGCGGCGAGGTTCAGCCAAAGACCCAATCCGTTGCGCTATTTTCATTTCCGGCTCAGGTTCCGGTATGGAGGCCATGATTCGTTACCAACAAGCAAACCCCTCATGCGGGCACAAGACCGGTCTTGTGTTCTCTGATCGACCGGATGCCAGAGGGCTAGAACGGGCAACAGCACTGGGCATTGACTCCGTATGCATCCCATTACCTCCCGAAATTTCTGACCCGAACCAAAGGCGTTTAAGCCATGAAAAGCTCATACTCACACTCCTTGCGGAATCAAACATCGAACTCGTACTTTTGAGCGGATATATGCGTTTAGTGTCTCCGAGTTTTGTTGAACAATGGGCGCCCTACCTCATCAATATCCATCCATCCCTTCTTCCCGCCTTCCCTGGGGCGCACGCTCATCGCGATGTCATTATGTCTGGAGTTCATGTTTCGGGTTGCACGGTTCACCATGTTGATGCAGGCATGGATACCGGCGAAATTCTCGGCCAATGCCGAGTCCCGGTATTTTCTGATGATGACGAGTCTTCGCTTGCAGAGCGGGTAAAAATCGAAGAACACCGCCTCTATCCAACAATCATTGATCAACTGGTCAAGCAAGAATTCAATCCTCAGGAAAATTGAAATTTTTCATTTGGCAGGAGAGCGGACCCAAGTCCAGACTTTCTAATTCTTGAAAGAGAGATGACACTGTACCGCCGCTCTTACCTACTGACCAGTCCTTTGGGCAATTCGCAAGCAGCGGCTGTCTGTTACCCACCTCATCAAGGGGAACACCCCCGCCACTCGAAATCAGTTGTTGTAACCCGTCTTTTTCAAGATTGAAAGCATCGCAACAAATGAATTGAACACAGTCCTCAATCTGAGAAAGAGCCCATTCAATCACTTCGCTCAAAGTATTACAGGAGAGAGGGTCAGCCCAAACTTCTCCTTTGAACATACTTTCACGTTCTTTCGCCCCACATAACGTAACGATCCTATCAACATGGCACTGAATGGCCAATTGTCGCAACCGTTCTACTCCCCCGCGCATCAATGCTTTGTCGGTACCCATTCGCCGACTCCTACCTCCGGCAAGCAGCAGAACGGTAACCATTTGAGAACCTCAGGTTAGTGTTTCAAGGCCATCGAGCGCCGACTCCAATTCTGCAAGGAGACTTCGCACCCTGTCGAGCAACGCCTTTCTTTCACGGCTTGAGCGAGCTTCAGGTAACCATTCCAATAACCGGCGAACATCTTGAGCATCTCGAGCGACGGTCCACTGCAGGACGGATTCAAGGACTGGGTCTTCCGTTGGCAGAAATCGCTCACTCATGGTAAATCCTATGCATGGAGGGGCTTCAATTCTCCTGTGAAAGCAAACGGTTTCGTATCCTTTCAAACAGTTCGCCTCCGCCCGGAGCGGTTGTAACAACGCCCCGGATTGGTCCAGGTTTTTCTGATCGTAATGAAATAAACAATACAGCCACTTGGTGCCATAGTTTACTCTGGCCAGCCATGGCCATGATCCACTCATCATCAGGCACTTCATGCCCTCCGCGCAACATTTCCTCTCCGATTTCAAGTAAGGCTCCGAGCGGCTCACTTTCGCCGAGCATATGGATTAAAGCCATCCATGGAGATTCCCCTAACTCTTCTTCAGACATATTGGCGAGCAGCAGCCCCACTAAAACCAAGTCTTCTTGTCCGTGACGTTTCCATAAGGCAGGGATGAGTTTTGCTATACGGCGATGGGAGTTTTCTCCACTCGTGAGAATCCAAGAAGCGATATCTCGTAGTTCGGGGTTCGGGCAACCGTAATGGAAGGCGTAACCGCCTGCGTTAGCCAGTAAATCTGTGGACGGTTTTGCCATCATTCCTGGAACGCCAGCAGCATACGCTCCTCTGAGGAATTTCAAGGTTTTTCGTTTTGAGCGGAGAAGTTTTGGTTGCGGCTCACCGAGGTACAGCGCTACCTTTTCATTCACTTCGACCACCATCAGTGGCCTTTTTCCTCACTGTATCAAAAATATCTCCAACGAGCCCTACCGAGTCTCGTAGTGTGTGGAGCATTTTATCAACAACGCCGGGGTCTTCGAATTTTTCTTTTACAATCTCGCGCAATCTTGTCTCGACTGCTTCGTGTTCATTATCATCAATTTCAAAGACTGAACGCAGGTGGGCTAAGACACGAAACTCATCTCGAGAGAGCGATGCATTGACGATGGCCACTTCGAAAACTTTGGTGTAGACTTCTCGGGCCTCTTCGATGCTCACCAGTTCTCCCGGTTCCGACTCTTCATTGGCTTGAATGGCTCTGTAAATTTCTGCTGGTTGCTCTTCAGTAAGCCCGAGAGCACTTGCGAGTTTGATGGTGAGTCTCTTTTCTTCCCGAGTTAGACGTCCGTCTCCGAGCATCACTTCCACGGTGCTGCGGAACACATCTAAATTTCGTGAATTAGAGGTCGTCACGCGTCAATGGACGGCCTTCCTCTTCTTGAATCTCTTGTATGTTTAAAGTTCAACTTTTTTACGAAATATGTAAGAGGATTGAAAAGGAGTCGGCCCGTGGGGCAACTATCCACCTCCCTTTCACGCATTGTGACTTTGTCGCACATGCAGCAAATGTGTGATGGGCTTCGGCCCATCTTTTTTGGAACGGGGTGTCGATAGAAGGAGAAATACATATGGCTCGAAAACACAACTCAGGAGGCCGCTCAGGCGGTCCAAAGCAAGGCAAGGCAATGAAATATCAAATCCGCGCCGATATTAAAGTAAACGGAACAGTCCAGCGCAAGGACATTATTGGCGCCATCATGGGTCAAACAGAAGGCCTTCTTGGCGACGAACTTGAATTGCGTAAACTGCAACGCACAGCACGAATAGGGCACGTCGATGTCGAAACAGAATCGAAAGGTGGAAAAGTCCACGGACTCATCTTGATTCCCAGCAGCCTCGACAATGTTGAAACCGCAATCATTGCTTCAGCACTTGAAACAATTGACCGAATCGGTCCATGCAACGCCATCATCAAAGTTGTCGAAATACAAGATATTCGAGCAACAAAGCGAACCGCAGTTGTTGACCGCGCCAAGGAATTATTGCTGAACTTAGTGAACTCTGGCGAAGCAGCTTCGAAGACAATTATTGAAGAAGTCCGCTCGGTCATGACCACAGGAACGGCTACGAGTTTTCACGGGTTGACGTGTGGTCCAAACATCGAATCTTCGTCTTCATTAATTATCGTTGAAGGACGAAACGATGTTCGCAACCTCCTCAACTGTGGCGTGAAGAACGCCATTAGCGCAGATGGTGCAGGTACAATGAAGCAAGAACTGATTGATTTGGCAAACGGTAAGGAAACCGTTATTCTGGCAATCGACGGTGACCGTGGTGGCGAGATGTTATTCAGTCAACTCATGGACACCATGAAAGTTGATTTTGTAGCCCAAGCCCCAGTCGGCCAAGAATGGGAATTACTACCTCAAAAGACCGTCACAAAGTGCCTTTCTATGAAAATCGAAGCAAAGAAGTTTGCTCACACACTCTCGAAGAAACAAGCTGAAGACGACGAGAAAGCAGGTGTCCCAGACAAGAACTGGGCTGAAGACATGGGTGAAGTCTACGAAGTAGCCGAAGCTCCTGCCGAAGTCCAAGAAATGTTCGATCACCTTGATGCTCTTGAAAAGAACAAAGCCGTTTTCGTTATGGTTGACGGCACCGTTTCAGAACCTGTCGGCCCATCGACTCTTTCGAAGGCTGCAGGCAGTGCAGACGGTGCAGTTGCAATCGTTTTCAACGGCCCAGTAAGTGAACGAACTCTTGAAATTGCTTCAGAGTCCGCCATTGAAACAGTCATCGGAACCAAAGCAGGTAAAGGATACGCTGTGCGCGAAGACGTCAAGTCTTGGTTGGCAGAAATCCACCGCTGATGACTGCTACCTTCATCTAATGCATCAACTCTCGTCCATTTATGGGCGAGGGAAGCGCAACCGAGTGGCCTGATGATACAGACCCCTTTGGTGAAGCCCCAGTGACGGAAGACACTGTAGAGAAATCGCTCGCTGTTGAGGAAGAACCAACGACTGATACCGATCCTCAAAGTTCCAGCGACGAAATATCGATTTTGCCCGTAGAGAAATCTCCAACATTCCAAGAACCCCAGTGGACTCTTCCAGTCCGAGCAGCACCGTTGCTCGAACAGTTTCATGAAGAACTCGTTACGGAATTCCCTCTTCAGCAAACGGCAGATGGAACGAAGTGCACATCATTGGTTGTCGATGATGACCTTTTGCGAATTATTGAAACGCGTCTCGATTTAGACGGGCAACGAAGAATGAATGTATCGTTGTCGATGAAGCGAGAACTTACTGGATTCAAACATCATCACAACGAATTGATGCATAAGCACCAATATCTATGGTTGGGCTTGAGTTTCCTCGGCGTTGGACTCCTCGTCTCGAATATTCTCGTATTCACTCTCTTAGGTCTCGTTTTTGTAAGTGCGGGTATCTTGAATTGGACAAAAATGCATCTGGAAACACACCACTTGGAATTCGCTAACTCTGGCGGCGTTCTCACTCACACACTTCGCGGATACGGCACCGACCGCCCGTTTTTCCGGGCGAGTATGGCTTATCTCGGTTCGGAAATGGCCAACTTCTTGAGAACAGGAAAACTTGAGACTTCAGCCGTTGACGAACTCCATGCCACCCTTACTGCTCCGCTGCCCCCACCTGCTCCAGTGGTTGTACCAATCCCGCAACCAATAGCCACAAGCCCTTCAGAGGTATCGATTCAACAGCCCGTTGGCCTGCCCTTGGCCCCTTCGCCCATGGTGGCTACCGGCTCCTCACCTGTTCCAGCAGCCCCTCAGATGATACCTTCGCCACATGCTATACCTGGGCCGCCGGCGGCAAACGCTCCCCCAATTTCAGCCATACCACCCCCGCCACAAAACATCCCGGCCCCCCCACCTCTGATGGCAGGGCCACCGGTGGCAACACCACTTCCCGCTGCACCTATTCCCCCTCCGGCTCCTCTTCCGCCAATCGCAGGTGGAATGCCTCTTCCTCCACCACTCGGCTTAGCAGGAGGGCCAATTCCTCTCGATGCTCCAATGCCAAACGCACCTGAAGTTGCAGTAACTGCATCGCCAGTAGAAGACACACTAAGCGAAGAGGAGCAAAATAATCTCCTCAGTGAACTCTCATGATTATGCTTTGATTCCGCCGGCAGTTGGTAGATTCAGATGGGTAATCAAGTGTTTCACTTCCGATTCTAGGCCCCCAATATCGTTTGCAGGGGGTAAGTCGTAATCGTCAGCGTTGAGAGGGACTGGATGCCCGGGACCCGGGATACGTTTGAGGGCGATTCCAAGTTGTCGAGCATCTTCGAGGAATCGGTCGCTTGAGCCGGAGTGACGATGCTCCAACCGAGAGCGCATCCATCGTTGCATTGCCTTCAAATTCTCTGCCATCAAAGCCAACAACTCCGATTTACGTTCATCGTATTCATTGTTTTGAGGCATTAATCGAAGAGCGATACGCAGCATTCTGTCGACCCTTGTGTCGCGCGGCGATACACCAACATGTTTGGCAAGACCACGTCGAACATTTGGCAGAGCATCTTCACCATTCAGTTCAACATCATCGGCGTAGTTATCAAGATTCAGAGCTCGAAGGAAAAGGACGAGATTTTCGTATACGGTTGGCGATGCAGCGATTTGGGTAGGTTCAATAG
Organism: Candidatus Poseidoniaceae archaeon; assembly: GCA_938075675.1. Classification (GTDB taxonomy): domain Archaea; phylum Thermoplasmatota; class Poseidoniia; order Poseidoniales; family Poseidoniaceae; genus MGIIa-L1. The sequence continues at coordinate 20,045 of CALJHE010000019.1, forward strand.
TTTTCTTTTGACGATCAGGGGCTTCTTGCTTGGGTGCTTTTGGGGCCAGTGTTTCAACAGGTTTTGCTTTGGATTGAGTTGATACCTTTGGCAAGACCTTGTCCAAACTTTGAACATCATGGAGAACCTCCTCCATCTTCTCTGTATTGTCCATATCGTTTACTTTTTCCTCGATGTTTTCTGTAGCAGGTTCAGAAAGCGGTTTCACATCCAACCCTCCATCTTCGATGTCTGAAGTATCGTCTTCCATTGACTCGAGAATTGCTTCGTAAGCATCACCTAAAGCGTCTTTTGGAACCATCGTTTGTCGAGCAGTGTGCTCAGGAACAGGGACGAGAGTTTGGCGTGTTGGTTGCGGCATCCATGCTTCAAAAACAAATTTTTCGTCTTCGCTCTTGCGAGTGGCGAGATGCTGAGCGAACGATGCCACCCGACCGAAAACCGAATTCAGTTGCGTGGGGTCTCGTAATTGCTGTTGAACTTCCAATGCTAGTGCGATGTCCCGGTGCCATGGGAGGTGGATTAAGCGGCGAGTTTGAGTTGAATACGATTCTACAGATGCCCTGAATGCATTCAATTTTTGAGCGACTCCAACCGGATTATTTTCAACATCGATAAGCAATTGATGAACATTCCAGCCAGAGGATTGCAAGACCGCTAACTCTTGCTGCGTTCGCCGCACCAATCGCTGATGTATTTCTCCAGCAACAATAGAACCACCTACTTTAGATGCAGTACTCGAAGTACCAAATTGCCGAACATGTCCGATTTCTCTCTCGAATTCCGCAAGTGTAAAACTTGATGTGGCTACAGAATCTTGTGCCTTGCCTTCAGTGACAAGTTGCCTCCAGTCTTGTTCCAACATTCTTCGGTGTCGTGCCCCGCGTCGGCCCATTTTTTCGATGAGCAGGCTTGTATCTTCAAGCACCTCAAGATCTACATCCATCTCTTTGAGTAAGGCAATACGCCCATCAATTTCCTCCTTTGCTTCAAATGAAGTGTCGATACTTGCTAGTTTTTCGATGCTTTCGAAACGAAGATCGAACCGATGTTGGTTCTTTTTTAATTGCTGAAGAGCACTTCTTGGGTCTCTTTGAATCTCGTCGCTCCAATCCCCCATCGCCAAACCCATTTGCTCATATTTTTCCATAAACATGAGTGCCTCCAATTCGTTTTGCTTCCATTTTTGGTCCAGATGGTCGACATGATCGATAAACTTCTCAGTCTGCTCAAGTACACCAGCGTATTCCGCACCGGTTTCACTTTCGTCTTGCCACACTTTGGTGATTGTCTTCCAACGGCTTAGAGCTTGCAGGTGGAGTTCGAGCGTAGTCTCGATTTCTGGTAGGTTGGTTTCCCACTCGAGCAATTCGGCAGGTCGGACACTATCGCCGTGAGGGAATACAATGCCCCTTTCCCGCCATTCATTGAGCAAGTCGTTCAAGCGAGCAAGACGCTGATGAAGGTTGTCAGCGATCGCATCCATTTGCAATCGGAAATTGCGCAATTCAGGATGGGAGTTTTCGCTTAGCAAATCCTTTCTACGCGCTTCATGATGTTCCGCAAGGCTCGAGTCAAAAACCCCGATTTGTTCTAAAATTAACAGTCGCAATTCTTCATGCACATCGTGAAATTCATGCAATTGAGTGATCCAATCTAATCCTTCGATTATTGGCATGTTCTCAACTCTACCCACATTGAAACCAGCATCCGTAAGCATTGCTGCAGCGTTTGAAATCGCCGTTCGCTGGCGCCTTTCATCCTCTTCCAACACGCTCAAAACTCTGTGTATTTCTTCTGTTTCACTCGGTTCGGACAACAACGGCGTGAGTATTCGTGCTGATGGAAGTGACGAGGCATCTAAGGCATCAAACCTCGCAAGATATGCTGCATAATCCTCTTCCATTTCAGCATCTCTCCAAGCGAGGATACCTCTGTTAAGTTCCAACTCCCATGGCCGCCATTCCTTTGCCCATGCGTTGTATTCTTCAAGGACTCTCTCTGCATTCATTGGGTCTCGAAGTTCTTGTTCCCAAACATCACTTTGTTCGATGGAGCGGAGATTTACGGATTCGCCAAGGTAGCCAGTTCTTTCAAGCAGTTCTTGTGCTAGCTCAACGGCAAAATCAACGTATACAATCCGTTCGCTTGCAAGTTGTTCATCTTCTTCAAGATACGATTCGATAGAATCCACAACCCACCCTTCAAGGCTCAAATCTTCGATACGTTGAGCGTACCAAGGGCCGCTCAACTCGTCATCAACATCGTCCATGACTTCGACCCCAACACTCCAAGAACTACGAGAGCCTTTGAATGTGAGCAAAGAATCGAGCATAATCGGCACCTTTTGTATTCGAATTACGCTTTGCCAAGCAAGTAATCGACTCATCTGGGTAATTTTGAGAGGTGCTCAAATCCTCCTCTAGGGGCGCAATTCCTCCGCAGACCATAAAGGGGCAAAGGGCGGGTGAAGTCCAATGGACCCCATAACTGCAGTATTTGGCCTCGCTTGTATTGGTGCCGGTGGAGGGGCAGGGTTTTGGTTGAAGAAGGCTGAAAGCCGGCTCAACACCCTTGCTGATTCTTCGATTGTTCTCCAAGAAGCCCAAGCCGCTCATTTTTCCCATCTAAACGCCGAGGTAGGTTCTCTCCGTGGCCAGTTATCGCAGATGACGGATTTGATTCAAGCATTACGTGCCACCCATCCAGAAATCGATGGAGCACTCCTCGTTCACGCAGTTCTACACCAGTATGAATCTCAATCTGGATTTGATTTAGAAGCGACTCATGAAGAAGCGCTAGCGGCTTTGGAAACTTTGATTTCACCCATTTCACCTAATACTGCAGTTGGAGGGGAGGGTCTTCTTTCCTCCACCACTGAAAGCCTTCTATCCCGCCTTCTTGATGTCTTTTCTGTCCGCAATATTTCCGCGGAAGACCTTGGCCTGAGTCCCGTTGCAGCACATCGTTTTGGACATGCCTGCCTCCACCTTCGCAGGTACGACTGGGCAGAATCGTGCTTTGGAATTGCTTACAGATCGTCTCCAGGAAACGGAAATATCCTCGAAGCACTCGAGCACATCGCCCTTTTACGCGGCGATGAAGAACTTCGCCGCCATTGGCTTGAAGCCCGAATGACGGTATCTCCAGACCAGCCCGACTTGCTTCGTGCACACGCCCACCTACTTGCCAAACTTGGAGATGCAGGTGCTGAGCGAGATGTTCGCCGGCTCGAAGCATTGGGTGTTGAGACTGCTGCAGACCGTTCACTTCTTTCCGGTCTGCGAGCACGTGCAGGTTCACGCTCTGAAGCGTTGGAGTCTATCGAACTGGCTTTAACAGAAAACCCGAACTGTTCTGATGATTGGTGCAGTTACGCCCAACTATTGTGCGATGACGGCGAACTTGGAAAGGCCCAACAAGCGGTTGAGCGATGTTTGGAACTGGATCGACAGAACGGCGATGCTTGGGGATTGCTGGCACAACTTCTGGCACCGATGGCGAACAAACTTGAGGATGCTCTGAAGGCAGCTGTACACGCTGTAGCATTATCTGCGGGCGGCACCAAACTGATTTTCCTTAAGTCCGACTTGTTGATGGCCAGTGGAAAAATTACTGAGTCTGAGGAAGCGTTAGACCGTGCTTTGCTTGAGTCTCCTGATAATGCAGAACTTCGTGCCCGTATGGCAAGTCGAAAACTTATGAATGGACATATTGATGATGCTCAGAAACTCCTTGATGAAACCCCACTGGGCATCGACCATTCACTTCTTCATGTTATTGAAGGGCGACTCCATTTGGCCCGTGCAGACCGACAAAGAGACGGTACAGGTCAAACGGATCGGGCTTTGCTTTCCGAGGCTATTACCGCTTTCAACGACGCACTTCGCCTTGACCGCGAGTCTGGAGTTGCTTGGTTGGGCCTTGCTCGAACAAAGCGTTTGATATCAGATTACGAAGGTGCGCAAGAAGACATTGCACGAGCGCTTCGATTGCTACCGAGTGAGGACCCTTCTGCCGCATCCGAAGCCGCTTTATTGGCTCTTGACTTACGAGACCTTTCTGCAGCGAGTAAACACATTGAGGCTGCTGCAATCCATGGAAATTCCGCAACGGTTCATTACGTCCGAGGCAATATTGCTACGCAGAATGGGTCGCTGGATAAGGCCCTGATGCACTATGATGAAGCCCTTACTTCAGACCCATCACACATTCGTGCTCGAATGAACCGTAGTGGAATACTTTTGGCTCTTAATGAAGGTCGAAAAGTTCTCGACGATTGTGAAATACTTCTTGATCTCGCCCCATCGCTCGTTTTAGCCCGATTCCGCAGGGCAGAAGGATTCATGCATCTGTCAGAATGGGAAAACGCTCGCGATGACCTCAAAATGGTTCTCGAATCATCCCCTCACCACTATCAGGCCTTGACAAAACTCGGGGCATGTTATCTTTCTCTAAAGCGACCTGAACGAGCTGAAGGGCCGTTAAACGAAGCAATCCGCCTTAACCCGAATCACGCTCCTGCGTGGCATCAGCGAGGTTTGTTGTACCTCGATCTCAAAGAACCAGATGCAGCATTCGATGATTTCCAAGCAGCCATTCGATGCGATGGCAATCACCTTGATTCACGCCTTCACATCGCTGGGTCTCTCCACCATCAGGAACGTCATGCTGAAGCGGCTGCAGCATGGAGGGCAGTCCTTGCGATTGACCCAGACAGCCGAATTGCACGAACAAGGCTTGAGCACTGTGAGATCAATCTTGCATGAGGCACAAAGTCATTATATCAGGCAAATTGAGTGATTTTTATGCAGGGACAAGAACCTCGAGACCAGTCTCCTCCACAACAGCAAGTCATTGCCAGTGTTTGGGATTCGCAACAGCCTCAACAGCAGCAGTACCAGCAACCGTTTCAACAACAGTACCAGCAACCGTTTCCCCAACAAGGGATTCCGATGGGCGGATTCTATCCAAAAACAAGTGCATCCGCAGCACTCGGGTTGTCAATCGCAGGGCTGGCTTTAGGGCTACTTTGTTTTCCGTTGTGCGGTGTTCTTGCAATACCGGGGGTGTTCATGGCCCGTTCATCCGCTGCTGTTACCCGTTCAATGCCCGGCCACCCGGATGCGGGCACTGCCAAAACAGCAGAAATTATTGGTTGGATCACACTCGGACTTATGGTGCTGGCACTCATGTTTTTCGTCGTATTGCTGATGCTGGATGAGAGCATATTAGTCTAAAAAAGGTGAATGAATTGCAACCAGGACGACAACCGCAACAGATGCAACCTTCGGGCGTAGCCTCGAAGTATGGAGACGGCCCCCAAGCTTGGGCTCAAGTTCCAAATCAAATCCCCATACAACAAGGCATGCCAATGGGGGGATATTATCCACCCACCCAAGCCGTTTTGGCTTTGGTGCTGTCCATTTTAGGGGTTGTGGCTTGTTCAATTTGTACTGCAATCCCAGGCCTAATTTTAGCGAATAGCGCACTGAAAGTTACCGATACAATACCCGGTCACCCAGATGCAGGTATGGCAAAGGCAGCTCAAGTCGTGGGATGGATTGTCATCGGCCTAACGCTCCTCGGAATCATTGGCTACGCGCTGTTGTTCGGTGTTCTCATTGCTGCAGAAAGCGGAAACATGTGAATCTAGCCGAGCAGATAGTTTGAATCTGCACCGGCAATGCGTTTCTCTTCAAACAGAGCTACGACCGTAACAGTACATTCGCTTTCACAGATACTGATTCCATTCTCTTGCAAAGAAATAACTTCTTCTGCACCCCAAACCCCGTCACCGTCTTCGAGAACAGTGCATGGAGCGACTTGAATCATCGATTCGTCTGTGAGTGCTGGTATACTGGAATTCCCGAGTGGAGCCGCGAGCAGTGTGATATGGCGCGGAGCGCCATCTGAATTGTAATAATTGAGGAATTGAACTTTGAACATGACTCCACGATCTTCTAGGATGTACACCTCGGAGTCAGGAATAATGCGATGGACTGAAAAATCGTAAGAATACCACTCTAAACGTTCCTCGTCTCCTTCGTCGAAAATATATCCTTCATCTGCCTCTATTTGACTAAAATCATCTTCAACAGCAAGACCTTTTCGTCGTTCGCCAAGGAATATATCTGTTTGCAGGAAACTCAAGCTGAACGAACTTTCATTGGACACTGACATCGTGTGAAGGTCGAGGTATTGTGTGTCTTCACCGTTCGTGTCGATGTTAATTGTGAATGTTTTACCGTCCGCATTCAATTTTGAAAGCACGGTTCCGTTTACCTGCGCCACCGAACTCATTCCTCCAACCATGCAGGGATAGGTATTTTCTTCAACGTTTAATTCCAATTGAACAGAGTTCCAGCTTAGGTTCTCTCCGCCTTTCACAAAACTCAAATCGAGAAGCACATCTTCGGTTGATTCAGTGGACGCCCCCGTATTGACAGTGAGGGTGTTTTGTGTTCCTAATGTGTTTTCATAGGTCGCAATATTCAGGTAATAGCCGGTGGAAACGATGGACGTCATGAAGAGAGCCATCAGCGCGATACGCCGGTCAATGCGAGGCATGATGGGCGACTTTGCTGGGACTACTTGAATACAGGCAATGTTGAGATATTGATGTGGGAGAGTTCTTACCTATCCGCTTCATAAATCCTTCATGGGCGTTCAGAAACACCTCATCCCAATTGTTCTGTTGCTTTTTTTTCTCCTTGTGGCAAGAGAGATTTACCCGTATACTGAACCCTTGAACAGTGAGGTTGAGGACGGATTTGTCATTGAAAAAATAGATTCAGGATACGGCGGGCCCACCTGTTTGGAATGGGCGAACAATTCGTCTTTGCTCATGTGCGATCGTGATTTAGGGCAGATTCTGCTGCTTGATGCCGAGGATGGTTTCAAGTCAACCACATTGCTTTCAGGCCTCAATCACCCGCACGATGTTCATTTGACAACAGACCATCTTTTCGTTTCCGAGGAAGGAAAACTCTCTCGCTATAACCGCTCGAACTTCTCTTTTTCCGACCCAGTGGTTCTGATCGATGGTATTCCGTCGGGTAACCACCAGACCAACGCCATCAATTCGTTTCCAAACGGGACATTGATTTGGCACAGTGGATCGACATGCAATGTTTGTGAACAGAGCGATGAACGGAATGCTGCATTGCTTTGGGTGGACCCTGTAAGCGGCGAACATGGTGTTTTAGCATCTGGAGTTCGCAATTCTTTTGACGGCGTTTGGGTTCCTGGGATGGGTTATCTCTTCTCCGATAACGGCCGAGATTGGGACGGAGACCATCCTGACGAAGAAGTCAATTTACTGGTCGAGGGAGAAGCCTACGGTTGGCCTGACGATGACCCAGACAACCCGGTTCCATCAGGAACACTAGGCCCAGTTGCACGATGGACACCACATACCTCGCTGAACGGACTCGCTCTTCGTCCTAACATCTCAACATTACCCGGGCTTTTACCCGGTGAGGGCTTTACGGTGTACGCCACCGTATACGGCTCTTGGAACACCCTTTTGCCTCAAGGTCACGAATTAGTTCGAATTGATTTCACACCGAGTCAATCCAACGCCTCCTTACCAAGTGAACAATGGAACAGCAAGGTTACTCGATTTGCAACCGACCTTGGTACACCTTTGCCTGTGGTTTTTGGACCGGACGGAGACCTCTATTACGCGACCTTTGGTGGCGGAGGAACGCTGTATCGTATCACAGCGATTTAAGCCATTCCTTCAGACGTCGAACACCTTCATGAATGTCTTCGGTAGAGGTAGCATAGGAAATCCGAACAAATCCTTCTCCGCCTTCAATGAGCGACCCCGGAATGAGCTGGACGTTCGCTTCTTCAAGTGCTCGAGTAGCAAATTCGAGGTCGTCCATTCCAGTACCTGTGATGTCACAGAATGCGTAAAACGCTCCTTCAGGTTTTGGAACAACGACGCCGGGAAGTTCGGAGAGGAGAGAATGCATCAAACCTCGTCGTTCTTTGAACGAAGCAGCCATCATTGCCGTTTCCTTTTCAAGACTTAGGGCGACTGTAGCTGCAGGCATCATGAATGTAGCAACGTGGGTTGCGGCGCTGACGTTGATTTTTTTGACACCGTCCATAACCCGCTTTGGCCCAGTAATCCATCCAAGACGCCATCCCGTCATAGCCCACCCTTTCGACCATCCACCAATCGTGATGGTACGTTCAGCACCGCCTTCGAGTGAAGCCGGAGATGTGTATGGGTAATCTGTCCACACCAATGTGGCATAAATCATGTCGTCAAGAATCCATAAATCATGCTTGATGGCAAAATCAACGATGCGTTGTATTTCTTCAGGATTGTAAACAGCACCTGTAGGGTTGTTCGGAGAGTTCAGCAATATCGCTTTGGTTTTCGAACTCACTGCTGCTTCCAATGCATCGAAATCAGGGTGGTAATTTTCTCGCTTGACAGGAACATGAATCGGTACGCAATCGAGTAGTTTGAGCATTCCATCGTAGGACGGCCATGCCGGAGACAACAGCAACACCTCATCTCCAGCATCGAGTGTCGCCATGAGGCTGTACAGGACTGCTTGCTTACAACCTGGCGTAACAAGCACATCGTCGGGTACGGCAGCAATGTCATGTTTTGACAGGTGTTTGGCAACCGCTTCGCATAATTCGACTGAACCTTGGGTCCGAGTGTAGGCCGTTTCGCCACGGTCTAATGCGGCTTTGACCTCGTCGACAACCGGCTTTGGTGTATCAAAGTCCGGTTGACCAACAGTGAACCGAATGACTTCAGGGCCGGGAGGTGCTAAAAATGCGGCAAACCCAATTCCCACATGCTCTAATGAACGATTTATCTCTGGCATAGACCCATCCCCTCTCAATAGACAGCGTCTATGCGATAAGAGAAACGAAACGCTTCTTGAATATCAAGACTGCGCGTAAAAAACACTCGAGGTCATGTTTAGAAGAGCACAGGCTGGGATTTGAACCCAGGTAAGAGGATTTGCAATCCCCGACGTAGCCGCTCCGACACCCGTGCAGTGTTTCCCCGATTGAGCAGTTCTATTTCAACGCGACCGAGTCCGAATCCACAATTTTCACACTAGGGTTTGTCATTTTCTCGGTTACGTTTTAACCGGCAAACCAGTTATACGGTCGGGCGAGCCTCGCAATCATGAGCCTTGAATCGCCCCCTTCATCACAGGAATCTGGTTCGAATCAACGGCCAGCATCAATCGTTTTGAACAACCCAACTGCTCCGAGAGAATTCTTGCATGGAGAAACCAGTTTCCCTTCCTCACAACCCTACTTCGACCCTTCATTTGTGAAACAACAGGACTCAGGGGGCAAATCGATGCTTATGTTCGTGCTCGGGGTTTTATTCTTCCTTTAATGTTGAATACATACTCTTCTTTGAGATATTTCTTAAGACCCACCACCGACCGATTCTCATGGAGCAGCAGGCCCACATTTCACTCCCCCCTTCAATACCAACATCTGCCTACTACGACTGTCGATTTTCAGTTCTTCGCGCGCCGCTTGGTTTTCAGCGAGGTGCTGAATTACTGGAGGATGACGATCAGGCAATTCATGCCTGGGTTGATTATGAGGGCCAAGTTGTTTCTGTAGGTAGGGCGCACCTCATCGCTCCAGAAAGCGACGGTTCTGCGGCAGACCATGCCGGCCCAGGCGCAACGCAATGTCCCAGTTTTGGTCCGTTAACCAATCCAGATAACCGCCCCGCTGTACAAATACGACAGATGGGCACGCGCCAAGAAGCTCGCCGTAAAGGTCATGCTGCTCGGGTATTGCAATCTTTGGAACAAACTGCAGTCTCTCATTTCGGAGCGAAGGTAGGGCTTCTTCAAGCCCGTGAAATTGCAATTCCGTTTTACCAGTCACAGGGCTGGATTCTGGTTGATGAACCATACTCTATTGCCGGAATTGGACCGCATAGGTCTATGATGAAGCATTTCTAAACATGAATTGTTCATATACCGTCAGAAAACTGTCATCTCACGGAATATGCATGGAGGGGTTCAAACCCTCCAAAAAGAAAACAAACCTACTGCGTTGTTTTTTCTGCCAAAAATTATGATTTTATTGAAAAACGACGCTAAAACCGAGGAGATACGATGAAACTTCAGCAAATCAACAAGAAACAACCTTATTATGGAACTGGGAACAAGGAAAATACAATGCCCCCGGAGCAGACCATGCAAAAAGCGAAGAATGAAAAATTTCTGAAAGCGTTGCAAACCCTCGCAGAAAGAGATCCAGAAGGATTTTCAAATGTAGCACCAGAACTGATTAAACGCAGTGTCTGGAACTGGAGAGGGGCCGATCCATTCTTTGCTGAGCGCCTTTCGAATTGGATTGATACTGCACATAAATGGAGCGAGTTCAAAGAAATATTGCCGAAAGAGGCCCATTTACCACGTAGAAAAGCCGTTGAACAGATCTCCTATGACACTTTACCGAAACAGTACAGTGGTTTTCTTCACCACCTCACCGAGAGGTTTGAAGGAGATTACACTCGCTGGGATGCGTCCAAAAGAGATCAATTCACTATTTTGGGAATGCTTGCCCTTGAAGGTAAAGAAGGCGTTCGTCAAGGCCGCCTTATTCATCACCTTGGACTGGACAGTTCGGTGAGTGCCGGTCTCCCTGGTTCGAATGCCATCCGTGCTGCTAAAATCGCATTAAGCCGCTCTGCAAAGCCATTGCATCTTTGGGCGCCAGCATCTGGAAATGGAAGCGAAAGGCTGCATGCTTTTGCTGATGCAAACCTTGCTGACCTCGTCGCTCGCTTTGTCTTGAATCAGCAGGCAGCAATCCTCCTACCACCAGCTTATACCCTAGAGGGGTAAACGGCACATTGCGTCGCGCCTTTCATATAGGGTCGGTATGTTCCAGTATGTAGAGGGAACGTTGGGTTCCCTAGAACCAACCCGTGAAAAACGATGCATTTGGAGGAACAATACAAGGACAGTAACAAGAGTGAAATATGCATGACTCAGAAGCAGTCATTGCTCAACAACACCCCCGTTGTTGTTGCCAAAAACACTCTTGTAAACACCTTGAAAACAACCACAAGCCAGTGCGCAGCATCGTTTGAATCCCAAAAAGCCTCCCCCATCATGTGGGCTGGGCTTTTGGAAAGAGAGAACAGCGGGTTCTCTGTGTAACAACAACCAAAAAAAATAGGAAGTGAAAAAACATGAATAAGAAAATAATGAGCGTTTTGATTGCATTATTCCTCGCACTCTCTGCAGTTTCTGCAGTGAGCGGTGACGGATCTGACCCACTCGACCCATCCGATGGTGGCGCCGATTGGGACGGTG
>CALJHE010000020.1 GCA_938075675.1 Candidatus Poseidoniaceae archaeon
CTTACCATGAATCGCGAAAAAAAAGAGCGCCTGCTCAAGAAAGAAGCGTTGGAATACCATGAATCTGAACCTCGGGGAAAAATCAAGGTTGTTCCAACCAAACCCCATTCGACTGCACACGAGTTAAGTCTCGCCTACTCTCCAGGAGTTGCCTATCCGTGCCTCGAAATTGCGGAACGCCCTGAAGATGCGTATCGATACACCTCTAAGGGGAACTTGGTTGCTGTCATTTCGAACGGAACAGCAGTTCTCGGTTTAGGCAACATCGGTGCACTGGCAAGCAAACCTGTTATGGAAGGTAAAGGACTTCTCTTGAAGACTTTCGCCGACATCGATGTGTTCGATATTGAGGTTGATACAGAGGACCCGGAGTCTTTTATTGAAACCGTGGTCAATATTTCGAAAACCTTTGGTGGAATAAATCTGGAAGACATCAAAGCTCCGGAATGCTTCGAAATAGAGAGGCGAATTGCAGAATCAACCGACATCCCAGTCATGCACGATGACCAGCATGGTACCGCCATCATTTCCGCAGCAGCCCTTCTGAACGCTGTCGAACTCCAAGAAAAGAAACTTGCAACAATCAAGGTTGTCGTTATTGGCGCTGGAGCGAGCGCAATTGCATGCGCCAATCATTACGTCGCCATTGGTGTGTCGCGAGAAAACATCTCTATGGTTGACAGCAAGGGAATTGTAACCAAGGCCCGCCTTGAGGCAGGAGAATTGAACGAATACAAGGCGCCTTTCGCACACGAACGTGAAGCCGGTGATTTGGCTGACGCCCTAAACGGTGCTGATGTAATGCTCGGTTTGTCAAGAGGAGGCCTTGTCGACAAAGAAATGGTTGCCTCTATGGCCGCTAAACCAATCATTTTCGCACTTGCGAATCCTACGCCAGAGATTACACCGGAAGAAATTCTGGAAGTCCGAACTGATGCAATAATTGCTACAGGCCGTTCAGATTACTCAAACCAAGTGAACAATGTTCTTGGTTTCCCGTATATCTTCCGTGGAGCGCTGGATGTGCGCGCCCGTGACATCACTCAGGGAATGAAAATGGCAGCAACAAAATCGCTGGCTGCATTAGCCAAGGAACCGGTTCCCGATTACATTTCAGCAGCATACGATGGAGCAACAATGCAGTACGGGCCGGATTACATTATTCCTAAACCGTTTGACCGTCGTGTTCTCATTTGGGAAGCATCGGCAGTTGCTCAAGCGGCTGTTCAAGAGGGCGTAGCAGCAGTCCAGCCGGAAGATTTCTCGCTCGTCGCATATCGCGAACAACTCGAAGCCAGATTGGGATTGTCGTATTCGATTATGAGGCATGTCATCAATCAAGTTCGCGGCAAGGGCAAGCGAATTGTCTTCCCTGAAGGAGATCACGAGAAAGTTTTGAGGGCAGCAGCACAACTCGCCGAGCAAAAAATATGCTACCCGATTCTTCTCGGCCCTGAAGAGCGTATTCATCGGATGGTGGATGAACTTGGATTGCATTTTGAGTACGAAGTTTTCGACCCAAGAAAAGACCCTCGCAGAAAGGTAATTTATTCTGAGGCGATGATGTCGAAGAGAAGCAGGAAAGGAATGACGCATGTTGATGCCCGCCGTCTTCTCAAGTCAAGGCCGTATTTTGCAAGCCAAATGGTCATCAACGGTGACGCTGATGGATTCGTGGGTGGAGTGAGTCGGAATTATGGCGATGTTTTACGCCCAACTTTGGAACTCATTGGTCCGAATGATAAGACCCACTGCGTCGTAGGGTGCTATATGGTCAATGTCAAAGGAAGAACCATTTTCCTTGCTGATGCCACAGTCAATGTTTATCCTGACAGCCGAACACTGGCTGAAATCGCAGTGCAAACGGCGAAGGTGGCTCGCCGATTCGGTGTTGATCCGAAGGTGGCAATGCTGTCGTTCTCGAACTTTGGTTCAAGCCGTGCTCAACGTTCTGAGCGTATTGAAGATGCGATTGAATTTGCTCGCGAGCTCGACCCATCTCTCATCATCGATGGACCAATGCAAGCCGATACCGCATTGAATGGCGAAGTGCAAGAAGAGTACCCATTCATGGATTTCAATGGCCCAGCGAATGTATTGGTGTTGCCGAACTTGGCCGCCGCAAATATCGCATACAAACTTCTTGAAGAATTAGGTGATGCCGAGATGACCGGTCCGATTTTGGAAGGCATGGACAAGCCGGTTCAACTTGTAGCTCGAAGAGACGGCGTGCGTCATATTGTCAATATGGCAGCAATTTGTGCAGCCGATGCCATTCGGCAAGACTCTTATTGGGAGTCGTTGGTTTCACCCCCAGATGAGCGTTGAGTCTTCGATATCATCGTAGTGCAGAGTAGGCCGACGAGGCCTCCATAGTGCACCGGTCACAAATCCCGCACATAGACCACCAAACAACAGGTTGGCCCATCCAGTTACAGCGTAACTGCCCATGCCTCGGGCGATAGGGATGACGAACGAGGGGACGACACCGAGAAGGAATGTCCAAAACATTTCACCTCGAATGTTGGCAAAGAAATCTGCGTTCAATGGTACTTTTTTTCCTTCGCCAGGCCGTATTGGAGTAATGACTAAACGGGTTACGATTCCATTCAACGGCCGGTCCATTGGGGCGCTGGAAAGTGCAGTAACCCCCTCTTGCGAAGGGTGGGTTTCAATGGCGGTTCGGTGTGATGCCATCGGTCCAATGCCGTGGAAGGGACGTGGCCGTCCATCCATCATCGCCCCCCGATAATTGTCAGCTACGCCATCAGCAAGAATTTCTATTTTCTTTGGATTTAATTCAAGTCCAATTTTTTCATGAGCGTGTCGCCATTCACCTTCACTTGGACTGCGGACCTCCCAGGTATGTTCAGAATCTGCAAGGAACTCCGCACCAGCGACTCCATCGGAAAAGCGACGGCAAATTTCGTTGATGCTACCGCCGTCCAACTTTGTATCTTGGTTCTCTGATTGGAGGATGTCATTGATCTGTTGTTGGGACAGAACCGACTGCATGATGTAAAAGTCCGGGCATTTCACCTCGTGACGAGGTCGTTGACTTGCGTAAATCCACCCGCCTTTCTCGGTACCGAGATAAACACTGCCAGCAGAAATTTTCTGAAATTCAATACCTCGATATTGAACACTCATGCTACCACCTCACTGTACACTGGATTCCATTCTTTTGTACCAAGCGATGCCTTTTGCGTGGTCTTCTAAGAGGTTAAATTGTGGGAACGGAGAGATGGAACGCATGTAGCCGAATGCGGCAAAGTCTACGAGGTCAGGTTCGTCTCCACCAAAGTATGATTTTGACCCGTGTTCATCTGTGAATTCTGTGAGTAGGTCGTGCCACAATTGCTTCGGCGTACGGCCATCTTTCTTTACGCGCTTACGAGCAATAATGCCCCACATAATCGGGAAGCCTGCCCAGGCATAGAGGCGTTTGGAGAAGAATCCGAATTTTTCAATTTGGGAGATGCGAACCGTCGTCTTGAGGGCTGAGCCTATACTGCCATAGAGGATTGGTATGGTTGCTTTCGACATCTTTGAATCTGCCCATTCAAGCCATTGGAGTTGCCGTTCAGCGTCGCCTAACGAAGCTAATTTTCCGTCGTTATATGTCGCATCTATGTGTTTGAGCAGTGGCGTGGAATCAGTATGGTATTCGCCGTTCTCATCAGTGAAAACAGGCACTTTGCCCCAATCGCCAGCAAACCCGACTTCTTTTTTGATTTTCATACCGTTTACACTGAAGTATTCTACATCAAGTCCGATGTATTCAATGAGACCACGAACCTTCCAACAAAATGGACACGTGTAAAGCATGTGGAGTGTAGGGGTTTGACCCATGAATTGAGCCTGTAGCCCCCCCTTCTTCAATCCTCGTCATCAACCTCGGGCCTCCAACCGGGCTTCCAAAATTCAAGGTCGTCAAGCCATGTGACCCATTCTTTGTCGCTGCAAGTCAGGAGGCGAAACGCCCGTGCTTCAAGTCCGCTGCGATTCACATCCGAAATCATGCCTTCTCGTGAGGCATCTGTCCATTCGACCTGCATTCTTCGAATCTGCCGACGTGCTTCTTCGGGATTGTCGAAGTTCATTTCACATGCGTCACGCAGTTCGGAGATCATGGTACGGTTGTCTTTGAGCAACGGGTCATTTATCGGAGTTCGATGTGTTTTCTTATTGCTTCCAAACGGCCACCAACCCATGAATTGCCTTCGCACCCCTTCCCTATGATATTTTGCTTCGTGTTGGGTCTTCATCAAGGAGGACGCTTTCGCCAAACCATGGCAAGAGTGACCGTCCACTTCCACGGAATCCCGAGAGAAAAGGCACATCGTGAACTCATTGACATGTACGCTAAGCGATTAACAAAGAGGGGTGTGAAGATTGAGTTCCATTCCGATAAACTTTCAATAAACGCTTATGTTGAGCGATTGGACAAACTCAAAGGTACACTGATTTTCCTTGACGAAGGCGGAGAAATGATGGATTCCATTGAGTTCTCAAAGCGCGTAGGTCTTTGGAAAATGGAAGCCAATGAGACACATCTGGCTATCGGCCCAGCAGATGGTTGGCCCAAAGCGGACGTTTCAGTCAAGCGCAACCGTCTTTCCCTTTCACCACTCACGTTCCCGCATGAGATGGCCAGCTCAATGTTGGTCGAGCAACTGTACCGTGCAACCGAGATTCTGAGGGGCAGTGAATACCACAAGGCTTGAGCAAAGGGTCAAGAAGTGCCGTTTCTTCGGGTATAATGAGGAGTCGTATGTTGACATTCGAGACAAATACACTCCAGTGGCTTCTCATCGGATTTGAGGCCGCCATTGGATTACTTCTGGTCTTAGGCTCTAAAAGCCAACCTTTTCCACAGCCCTCCCGCCGATTTGGATTGCTCATTTTGAGTCTTACTTTTCTCGTCGCAGTTGGTCAATTGGCACCTAAACCGGTTACGGTG
The DNA here is from genome assembly GCA_938075675.1 of Candidatus Poseidoniaceae archaeon. Lineage (GTDB taxonomy): Archaea > Thermoplasmatota > Poseidoniia > Poseidoniales > Poseidoniaceae > MGIIa-L1. The sequence goes on from CALJHE010000020.1 coordinate 4,964, forward strand.
ACTGGTCACCTACTGTTCTTGACTGGCATTGGTTCATTCGGCCTTCTTGCAGGTATTCATCACTTGGTTCGAACCCGACGTGAAGTTCTTATCGCACCTTTTTCCGGATTCTTTTTCTGCGTAGGAGTCGGTGGCTTGATGATACAAACATGGGCCTCTTTAAATCAGTTCGAACAGTGGTCAGGATTCCTTGCACTGGTTGTTTTGGGCGGTGGACAAACCTGGTTGGTGTTCCGAGGCCTGCTCATCGGACGACTTCCTCTTGCATGGAGTCAGGCTGGCATGGTAGCTCTTCAGAGAGGCAATATTTCTGGGCTTGACGGGGCAATATCGTGCTTCGAGAAGGGATGGGATGCAGACGAAGAGCACCTTAATCCGATGGCTTATCTTGCTCTGCACCGGATTCACTTGTTTATCGGGGATGAAGCCACTGCGAGTGAATGGCACGACTCTCTGCTTGATGCAGGCGGTGAAGAAGCCGTAGCCATTGAATGGGTTGAAGCGATTCATTTTGCTCTTGAAAGCATCGATAAAACAGCATCTCTCAACCTTCCACCTTTGAGGCATAAGGAACAGGAATAAGTAGGAAAGTGGAAATTTTCTCACGCTTTCGCAACTTTTCATGAAGGAATGAGCATTTTATTATGCAGGAATACAAAGTACTTAAGAGGAAGAAAGACGATATAATACCATGGAGAACTTCTTTGCTCGACAAGATGATTGGGATTTGGGTACTATTTTCTGGTACGCAGTCGTCGTCTGGTTTTCTTCGAGTCTTCTCTCTCAATCGTTGTACATGGCATTGTATGGCGTACCTTACGACGCCGTTACTCTGCTCAAGCAGTTTGGCCCGGCATATTACATCGTGTTTGCTATTGAACTCTTCATTTGGATTGGCATCGGCTCGGTCATTGTCATGAAGGCAGTTCGTAAATTATCGAACTCTTCTCAACAGCCTTTGGGCTCGGCTTAACGCCGCAACCGTCATTTCTGTAAACCCTTAAAACAGCCGAAAATCATGGATTCCGTCCGATGACTTCATGGTCTGTCAAGTAAAGGGGCATATGTGAAAGAACATTCAGACTTACCGTTCTTTTCTGGTCGACCTATGGAAGTCTGTTCCTTGGTTGACGAAGAGAGCGCCATGCGAACACTACCGAAAGGTGCTCGAATCGTTTCCATCGAAGAGGCGAGAGAAAACTTGCCCAAAGTAACCCGCTGGCTTGCAGAATTACAGGCCATGAGTGATGAGGCACACGATTTAACCGAAGAGTTGGAAGTTCTTCTTGAAACGCTTGAGGCGGAAAGTGAGCATGTGGTCGAAGTAGCTGAACAACTCGCTCAACTTGTCACTCACTGGCAATCCATAACCGCTAATGTAGAGGCAACTGGTACCCGAATTGCTTGTTTAGAGCCAGGTAGGCTTGAATGGTACGGGGTTGTTGATCAACATTTAGCGCTGTACTCATGGCGATTTGGTGAAGAAGATATCGAATGGTATCACCCAATTGACACCAGCTTCCTTGCCCGAAAACCACTCATAGAAGCATGACTTCGGAAGGTTTGGGGCAGACTCATGGTTCGAATTACACGCGTTTACACCGGCACTGGAGATGAAGGAAACACTTCGTTGGTAGATGGCTCACGTCGTTCTAAGGCCGATCCAAGGCTTGAAGCGGTTGGGACCTGCGATGAACTGAATGCCTTGTTTGGAATGTGTTTGATGGAAATACAACGTCTACCTTCGCATGAAGATGGGGGGAGCCGTTCAACCGTTCAGCGGGTACAAAGCATCGTTACTCAAGTGCTTCCGAGGGTACAAAACGAATTGTTTGACCTCGGTGCTGAACTTGCCTGCCCGCCAGAACAGTTGCCTGAAGGAATGGTTGTTTTGAGCGATAAACAGGCCGATGTATTGGTTGAAGAAATGGATGCTTGGCTTGAACAGCTTGAGCCACTGACGAGTTTCATTTTACCATCGGGTAACGGTCCAGAGGCGGTTATGCACCTCACTCGTACAGTGACCAGACGTCTTGAGAGAACGGTTTTGAGATTGAGCGAGGCTGAGGGCGAGGGGTCAGTTCGACCTCTTGTTCTGGTTTACATCAATCGACTTTCTGACTGGCTGTTTGTTCTTGGGCGGTGGGTTTGCCTAGGACTTGGTAACGACGAGTCTCTTTGGATGCCTCTCGGTCGGCGAGGCCCTGAGAACGGCGCTGCTGACTTGATACGTAAATTGAGTAAAAGTGACGATGATTTCGATCAGTTGTGAATTATTCTTTCCCGATTGAACTCATGTGTTCATGCGCATTTTTGAGAACTCGCTTGGTTTCTTTATGCGATAACTGTTCCATGGCTTGTTCCCAGTCCAACCACATATGGCCGCGATGCTCGTGAGAAAGTGATACGCTGATTCGCTCGGTCTCAGCAAGATACCAGTACACCTGCTTTGTGCGCTTTTTCCCTTTGTGCCGATAGGAGTATTCGCTTCTTTCGACAAAATTGGGTATGAATTCTATTTCAGATATGCCGGTTTCTTCATCAAGTTCCCGGCGCGCAGTCGAAAAATGGTCTTCATCGTCCTCCTCGACGTGGCCTTTTGGGAAATCCCAGTGCCCTTGTGGGTACTGGAGCAGAAGTACGGTTCCGTAGTTGACCAAAACAACGCCACACGAGGTCTCCATGAACAGAGCAGAGAGACGATAGGTCAAGTCAATTTTGGCGAAATGGTTTCCGACAACCTTCTTGAGCAGCGTGCGCACGCATGTCGTTATGCCTCGTCCTACATCGCCGTTAGAAGAAGCAGGTCTTCCTGATTTTAAGCGAATAATCGCTGACTCCGACCTTGATGGGTTATGTGCAGCAGCAGTCCTCAAAGCGGCGAATCCAGATGCGGAAGTCCATTTCGCACATGCAGCGCTCGTACGCTCCGGTGCTTTGGATGAACGAATCGACCGTTCAACAGCAATGGTTGATCTGCCTTTTCATCCGGATTGTGGTTGGTATCTGGACCATCATCAAACCAATCGGCCCAATGAAGAGGAGGAGAAACTCTTCGTTTCGCAGGGTGGAACTTGTCACTGGGAATCGACTCCTTCAGCTGCACGGTTGGCTTTCGATGTACTGAGTCCCTATATTGACTTGGCACATCTTGAAGAAATAATGCCCATAGTCGATGCGCTAGATTCAGGTCAAATTCGAAGAGAAGATTTTATTCAAGACGGACCGGTATTGCAACTGGCACGTTCACTTTCTTTACGTGAGACGGAACACATGCATCATGTGCTCAATCTTTTTTCCCAAGGAGCATCGTTAGCAGAAGTACTGGCCGATGAAGACATTATTCCGCACATCACGCGAGCGCGTGATGAACGCATTGCGGCACAAGCAGTTGTTGAGCAGCATACTGATATTATCGATCGACTTGCTATCTGCCGTATGGATGAGAAAGGAGTTCGCTCGAATGGATATCTAGTTACAGCGTGGGCTGGTGACAGGGCGGATGCGTGCTGTATTGTTCATGGCTATGCGGACGGCTCGATTGAAACGCCCGAACGCCCAGCACTCTCCGCCAGTTTTTATGCCAATTCATTTCTCGAAAATGGGCAGAATCGATTTGATTTATCCCGTTTAGCGACAATGCTTGACCCAACCGGTGGCGGGCATGCCAATGCTTGTGGTTGCCGCATCCAGCCTCCTGGGGTCGAATCAAACCTCGAATTGTGGATTGAAGCCTGGAAGAACCGAAGTGTTGTTCTTGCCATTGAATGATTTACAGTACAGCGAAGATATACAAAAAACCCAAGAAAGCATGCAAGAATACGAGGACAACCACGAGATCAGCCGCTCTTCCGTGACGCATTGCAATGTGCTTGAACTTCTTTCCTTCTTTTCGGGCATCTCGAGCCTGCCGTCCCATACGTGCTAGTACGAACAGCAGCACAAAACCGACTGGGCCCATGAACCCATGAAGACTTCCTGGAATGAGTGATCTGAACACGTCTTCGCCATCTCGCCAACCGGTAATGCCTCGACTGATGAATGCGATGCAAATGACAACAAATGTTGCCCAAACAAGCCGGTTTCCATTCCTTTCATGGTTTGCAAGAGCGGCTTTTCTCTGTTCACCTTTGAGTTCATGGCTTTTTTTACGCCAAGAATATTGCCACCAAATCCACACCAGTAGCCCAGAGGCGAGAAGGGGGTGAAGGAGCAAAATTGCAACTCGAATCGGATCCATCTCGCTCCCAGTTTTGAGCCAAGCGTTCTTTGTTCATTGTTGTTCGCAGATATTTGCTCCTCGTTCCGCTGTTTGATTTCATGAAGGCCGTGCCGGTGGATTGAAGGAGGGTAGGTTGAGCCAAGAGGGTAAGGGGGGGCATTTTGCAAGAGACGTACATAGCGAACTGCCTCAAAGAGGCGTTCAAAACGAACATCACGAAGAACCGCCGTCAAGCGATTGTAGTCAAGATTCCAGACTGGCAACTGCTTGAGAAACCCTGGCGTCCACTTCTCCTTCTTGCTTTGGCTGAAACAGAGTTACCTGCAGCCGATGAAGACTCTGAATCAACTCCTCGCCGCCGAACTTCGGGTGGGCGTGGGCGAAGCCGACGGGGTGGGAGAGGCGCTACAGGCCCCATGGACCTGCTCCCAACCGCCCAAGAAATGCTCCTACCGTCTGATTCTTCGCCAGCATACCGTTTGGCTGTACTGATGGTTCACAAACTTCTCAACAAAGATGAATGGGATGAGGATTGGGAAGTCACAGAAAAATCACTTCGTGACACATGCCTCGAAAAGGGCGTTCATCCAGTGTGGCATGATTTGGCTCAACGAACCGCAGTTCTCGCTCAGTTTGCCGCTTTCCCGAAGGCGAAAGTCTCCAAAGCAAAGGCTGGCAAGAAAGTAAAACTTGAATCCGCTTTCATCAATCCTGCCAATTCTGAGGAATTGATTCTTGCCATTGAGGCAATATCTCCGTCAATCACCGATGCTGAATCGCAAGTTGCTCTACGAACCGTCGTTTCTCAACTCTCTGCAGGACGTTCAGTTCAACCAGCTAAAGTATTGCTGAGTATGAAAGGCCAAGCCTCTGCTCTTAGCGTGCTGCTCTCTCTCATTTCAGGACATGACCCCGTTGAGTCGTTGAAAACGCTCAGTTCCGTTGACGAGGAATTAGCCTCACAGCTTACTGACTATTACGCCCTTAGCCAAGGGAAGGTAACAGACTGGAAGAAATCGAAAGCAGCCAAGGGTGGGCACTCTCTTGCAGATGCACGGCAACTTATGGCTTGGGAAAATGCACCAGATGAAGCCGCAAAATTATCTTCAAAACAACTCACAGAAGGGTTGGAACTCCTTCGTGAGAAGACAACCAATGCTTCGCAAATTGAGAAGGTCATGTGGTGGAGGTTGAACGCACTGCATAAGGAAGGAAAGACTGAGGAAACCGTTCAGTTACTCACCAGTTTGAAACTCGACCAACACACGGAATTATCCCGTATCACCCCTCTTTTGGCAGACTTATCCAGTGAGACACTCGATCAGTGGTTGTTGGAGCAGATACCTGTGTTGGATGACGGAGCGCTGGTTGCCCTCATCCAAATGGATTCATTGTCACTCGAGATTCGTTCTGCGTCTGCTAAGAGTCTCAAAACAGAATCTGTTGAAGCGCGTGAAAAGGTGCTCCCCCTCCTCATCGACATCTATACCCGGAGCATGGAATTATCACTCCTTGCTCAAATTATTACCTCGGATGACCTCATCCCGATGTCTCACCCATACGAGACGCTCCTCGTTTCGCACCTTCTTGATGCTGGAAGCGACAGTGAACTTTGGGAGCAAGTTCGTGCAGCACGTCGAACCGCACTTTCACAAATCCACAGCATTGACGCACCAGACTCTTTCTCCTCTACTTCTGAAGCATTGTTGATGCTGTTTGAAGGTGAAAACATCGAAGATGAGCGTCTCACGACGGTTCTCGACCGCCAAGGCCTACGGGCGTTCGGACCTATTCGACAAGCGTTGCGAGATGGCGGCAGTGGAATCGCTTCCTCAACCCATCTTTCAAACCTCGAGCAAAGTGTTGTTGCAGCAGACTTGACAGCCATGGAACGAATTTTGTTCAATGCCGTCATTTCCACACTCCGTCTCAATCACGTCGGCTTGATGCTTCAACACGGCAATTCTGATGCTGAAAACATAGAAACGCTCAACGTGCTTCTAAGCGACACATCCATACCTACTGGAATGATTCACAGCGTGCGCCATTTGGTTTTGGAACACGACATTGGGCTTCCATCCCTTGTCCGGTGGTATCAGCATAATGACGCTCTTTCTCCATGGCACACGCTCGCCCGTGCAGCAGTTTACGCTTCGAACAATGAAGAATTGAATGCTGCTAGGGATTACAGAAAGGCCGGTGACCATGAAGACTTTGATTACGAACACTCGCTTACTCTCTATCGAAAGGCTCTGATTCACCTTGCATTTGCGGAACAATGGCGAGAGGCTGTTGAATTACTTGATGCTCAACCTGCATTGAAGAGCGCCATTACCCAACGATTCCAACTGTACTTGCGAGTCTCGTATACTGCCAAATCCAAAGATACCAATTCGGCAACGAAACTCCTCAAAGATTTCGTCAAACGCTCCCGCATGGTTGCTGAAGAAAACGAAGAGGGTGAAATGGTCGAAGTGCTACGCGTGTATCACGCTGAAGACGATTTGGATATGCTGAAAACATACCCGCTGGAACACCCGCGCCCGCTTCCTACAGACCCGTTTTGTGGTCGTGTTACTGCCGCAACCAATTCGCTTCACAAGAATCGCCGCCGTCAAAAGAACACATTCGATATCCGGTTCAATCAATTGATGCAAGGAGGTTCGCCATCTGCTGAGGAAGTCTACACCTTGGCGAGCGAAGCAGCGAAGGTACGCCCAGTTGATGGATTGATGTTCCTTGAGCGTGCTCAAAACAGCCCACTGTTCACAGATTCGGAGATCCGTAGACTCCAACAAGCAGAGAACTCGTTGTTTTCCCTGAACAAGGGACAGATTCCGAATGCATCTCGCCGTTACCTCCGTAATCTTTCTTTGGCTCCGTTGGTTCTTGTTGATACGAACATACTCGTTGACGCATTGATTGACCGCATTTCCGAAAAATTACACTTGGTCAGTGAAGCCAGTCTTGATGTGCGCGGCCAGGGAAGTTTCCACAAGATTCTGTTGAGTAAATCGAAGGATAAGAAACTGCATTTGTGGTTGCCTGCCGTGGTTAAGCAAGAGTTGCGCGGCATTGCATCTGGTATTCAGCACCTCAAAACTCGATTCGACGATTCACTCGTTTCCCCAGAATTACTCGATAACATCTTCAGTGCCAAAACCATCGATTCTTTGGTTGAAGATGTCCTCAAGGATTACAATACTTGGCGACCTCTTAATCTTGATTTGGAGAAAGAAGCGGAGTCCCCTGAAAATGTAGAAGCAATCGAGCAATTCCTGCGCGATTCTACAGAGATTTACGAAGAGATTACGGCGATGAAGCGCACACGTGGCGAACCACTCCGTACTGTCCTTGATGGTCGTGATGTATATCCTGAAGCGCCAGACCGTGTAATCATGCAGATTGCTTCACAACTAGCAACTCAATCACTGGATGATCTAGGAACCGTTTTGGTGGCAACACGAGATGGCGACTTTACCCTGGTCGCCCGAGCTTTCGAAGAGCAATTCGGTTTCGGAATTGCGAAGAACAGTCGTTCTCTAAACGCTTGGCTCAAGTGAGCCTCACATGTGTGAAATCATTGCGTCGCCAAAGGCACTGCAAGAGAGAAGTGTTGCATCGTCCATTAAACGCTCAAAGTCATAGGTTACAGTTTTAGCAGAAATTGCTCCTTCCATTCCCTTGACAATGAGGTCAGCAGCCTCGCTCCAGCCCATATGTCGCAGCATCATTTCTGCGGAGAGGATAAGTGAACCTGGGTTCACTTTGTCTTGTCCAGTATACTTTGGCGCTGTACCGTGCGTTGCTTCAAAGATTGAAATCCCGGTATCGTAGTTGATGTTGGCGCCCGGGGCAATTCCAATTCCGCCAACTTGTGCAGCAAGTGCGTCTGAGATGTAATCGCCGTTCAAGTTCATGGTAGTCAGCACTGAATATTCGGCAGGACGGGTAATGATTTGTTGGAGCATAGCATCGGCGATAACGTCTTTGACAAGGATTGTTTTTCCATTGTTTGGATTCTCAAAAGTACACCATGGCCCACCGTCGATTTCAACAGCACCGAATTCTTCCTTAGCAAGAGAATATCCCCAGTCGCGGAATCCACCTTCTGTGAACTTCATGATGTTGCCCTTGTGCACGAGGGTGACGCTTTCTTTGTCGTTGTCAATGGCATATTGGAATGCTGCGCGTACAATTCGTGCCGTTCCTTCTTGTGAAATAGGTTTAATTCCAATCCCGGAAGTGTTTGGGAATCGTATTTTGTCAACGCCCATTTCGTTTTGTAGGAAATCAATGAGTTTCTTGACACCGTCACTGCCGGCCTCCCATTCGATGCCTGCGTACACGTCTTCGCTGTTTTCTCTGAAAATAATCATGTCAACATCCCCAGGTGATTTTACAGGTGATGGAGTGCCGTCGTACCATCGGACTGGCCGAACACATGCGTAAAGGTCGAGTTTTTGTCGAAGTGCAACATTGAGGGAGCGTATTCCTCCACCAACTGGAGTTGTTAGTGGGCCTTTGATGGACACAAGACCGTTACGCATTGCATCAAGTGTCGCTTGTGGCAACCATTCTCCAGTAGCGTTGAATGCCTTTTCGCCAGCGAGAACTTCGGACCATACGATGCTCTTTTCACCGTTGTAAGACTTCGAAACAGCAGCGTCTACAACCTTCATCATGACGGGTGTGATGTCGATGCCAATCCCATCTCCTTCGATGTAGTGGATAATTGGGTCGTTTGGAATGCTGAGTTTACCATCCGTCATTGTTACCGGTGTTCCTGTCATGTCAATCGTTCTGTCCCACATGCATCCCCTTCAAGAATGAACCGCCCCACGGACCTCCATGCAGGGACGAGTCGAGTGGACAGGAGAATACGGGCTGAAGTGTATCAATTCAAATCAGCAAAGCCTTGACATTGATTGGGAAAATGGGCCTTCGCCCATGCAAATTACGCTACAGATGGTTGCGGCTTGTTCTGTTGTCGATGTGATTGGCGGACTCAAGGACAGATCGTTTAGCGAGGTATGGGTCGAGATAGACAGTACGAGAGCTGAATCCGCACCACGCGTTTTTACCTCGATTCAACTTGAATACCATGTGAAGGGAAACGTCCCTCTAAAATTGGTCGAACGACTCGTAGAGAAAAGTCACGAGAAGTACTGCAGTGTCTCCAACATGTTATCTGAAGTTGACATTTCATCATCCGTCGTTCTTCACGAAGATTAGACAGTTGCTTTGCCCGTAACGAGGTTGAGTTTCGATAATGAGTCCATTGCCTGCATCAAAAGTTCGCGCAGTGCATTGTAGAGCGGATACCATGATTGGGCAAGGTGTGAAGGTGGATTAACTGGAAGGGCACCGTCTCCAGTAGAGAGTACTGTTGCAAACGGCCTGACTTGTCCAGTCCCTACCATGTCAATGATGAGTGAGAGATGGTACGCTTCTTTTTCCTTAATCACCTTAGCAGTTTCAATCTCTGCTCGTGCTTCCGCAGGCAAGTTGGCTAACCAATTATCTCCTCGCTCTGCTCGCGCATGTAGTTCTTTCTTGACCAGTACCTCGAGCAGTTCGGTAATCACTTCGTTAGAGAGCGTGTGTTGAGTAACCGGAACGCTCTGCACTGGCTCGTGCACTGGGGCATCTTCTGACATGAGTTCGAACATTCCCGCAGGTTCATCTTCCAGCCCAAACATTGAGTCTGCAACAAGAGTTTCTTCTCCTTCGTCCATGAAGGCTGCTAACGGATCGTGATTGATGTTGGTTAAGGACGGCTGATTGACTGCATGAGAAATCGATTGCCCCGGAGGAGTCGCACCGAGTATAGCAAACATATCAATTTCTTCTTCTTGTTCAATTGGTGCTGTATCCCAAGGTCCCATCCTTTCACTTCCAAATCTACATTCGCCTTCTACTACATGAAAGAATGTTTTTTTGAGGTGATGTCCGAGCGCACATTTTGGCGATAGATTATCAAGTAAGAAGGGTATGTTATTTGGAAAGAGTCATATGAGACGCACGAACAGTTTCAACTGAAGTCCAATGAGGTTCAGTGGCCTGTCCGTTTTTCTCTGCTTGGTGATGGTAGTGACGCTCGGCTCTCCATCGATACAGAGTGCGCCCACAGGAATTGGAAGTTTAGCCGATAACGGCTGCACATGCCATGGAGGATTTTCAAACACCACTCAGCCCACCATTCTTGGGCTTCCAGAAGAGTTTGAAAGCAATGCCACATACAGTTTGACATTGAGTGTAGGGGCATACTCTGGACAACATTCTGAATCGGCACAGGGTGGATTCCGCCTTCTCATAAGCAACGGTTCTGTTGAAATCCAAAACCAATCTCGAGTCCAGTTCCTGGATGGTGGGTGGACGCATACAGAATCTGGAAACCAGTATCGCAGTTGGAATATAACTTGGACTGCTCCAAGCGACAACACGACGACCGTTGACTTCGTTTTGCATGGAAACGCAGTCAACGGTAACGGAAATTCTGAAGGAGACATGTGGAATTCATTTGGCACAGTATTGCCTGGTTCTCAACATGAAGGTTTGGTAGAACAACTCGACCTCACAAGCGAATTGGATGATACCCAGTACGGCATCTTGTACGCAGGGCTTATCGCCTTACTTCTTTTCTTATATTTCGCAATAAAGTGATCAGTTGACAAATTCGATTTGCTGGTTACGCAGAGCACGCAATTGCCTGTTTTCGCTGGCACCGTGAATCTGTTCACTCTTTACTCCGGTCAATACGAGCATTACGCGCAATTCATCTTCAAGTTCCTCTTTGACTGCTGCACCCCAGATAATTTGGGCGTGTGGAGATATTTTGTCCTTGATAATTTTCGCACATTGTTCAGCTTCACCCAATGTAAGACTCGCTCCACCGACAACGTTGATGAGGGCGCCTCTTGCATCCGAAGCATCGATATCAAGAAGCGGAGAATGAAGTGCTTCCATTGTTGCAGCCTCTGCCCGTCCCGGGCCCGATGCAGAACCGAGTCCAATCATGGCCACGCCACTGCCGAAGTTGATGACAGAGCGAAGGTCTTCGAAATCCAGATTAACCATACCGTCAATTGTAAGTAATTCTGCAACTCCGGTAATCGAGCGTACAAGGAGTTCATCTCCAACTCGGAATGCACTGGTAATTGGCAAGTCTTTGACGCCTTCAATTTCTAGAAGTCTCTCGTTTGGTATGACGAGTATTGTATCGCAATGCTCGCGGAGACGCTCAAGACCCCACTCGGCGTTCTGCTTTCGAAGAGCGCCCTCGGATTGGAACGGATAGGTTACCACTGCGATGGTCATGGCACCTTGTTGCTTTGCCAAACGAGCGATTTGTCCTGCTGCCCCTGTTCCTGAACCGCCACCCATTCCTGCTGTAATAATTGCCAGTTGCGTGTCGTTTGTGATCCGACGCAGTGCCAACTCCGATTCTAGAGCGGCAGCTTCACCCTTCGTTGGGTCTCCACCAGCGCCTCTTCCACGAGCGGTCCGCCCAATCAGAATTTTTTCTTCGATTGGCGACATCAAGAGTGCCTGAGCATCGGTATTGATTGCGTATCCAGTGACGTAGGAGTTTTCGAACAAACCTTCCGCATGCAACCGTCCAATGGCGTTGCATCCAGCGCCACCTACCCCATACACTCGGATACGGGGTTGAAGGGATTCGAGCAGAGCCTTCAGTTCGACTTCACTGCCTTCACCCATCGGTGGGGCCACGGTGGCAGGCGTTGCCATTTCTGATTCAGTTAGCTCCAATACCCTGTCAATCAAGTGTCGCATGAGGGTCATGCTCACCCAAGCACCCTTGAATGTGCCGCAACTGAGAACCACTCAAACGGTGGTTTTTGGGGGTAATTCCGTTCACCAATCAGTCACGAAGACCTTCTTGGGTTACTTGGTAGACGCACTCGCCATCTGGCAAGTTCGGTGAGTCGACTAGGCGAGCAATTCGTCGGCCACCCTTTGCTTTTCGCAGGTAGAGGCGGAAGGTCGAAGCGTGGGCAAGTACGTGACCGCCAACAGGCTTAGTTGGGTCGCCCCACATTGCATCTGGCTTGGAGTGAACTTGGTTGGTAACGAGTACCAGTGCATTGTTCACATCAGCAAGCTGCTTCAAATCTTTCAAGTGACGGTTGAGTTTTTGTTGGCGGTTTGCCAACATTCCTCTGCCGATGAATTCTGCTCGGAAGTGGCTGGTGAGAGAGTCGACAATGATCATTTTGACATTGAGGCCTTTGCTCATTCTCTTGATTTCGTCAACCAGAAGCATTTGGTGAGCTGAGTTGTAAGCGCGAGCAACGTGGATTCTGCTCAGCACTTGTTCGGGGTCAAGTCCGTGGCCGCGAGCCATTTGAGTGATTCGCTCTGGGCGGAATGTGTCTTCTGTATCGATGTAGAATACATCGCCATCAAATCCACCTTCTTCGAGAGGCAGAGTGCAGTTGACAGCCAATTGGTGGCCAATTTGTGTCTTTCCGCTGCCGAATGCACCGTAAACCTCAACCAATGCTTGCGTTTCAAATCCGCCACCCAAGAGGTCATCAATCGATTCCACTTTCGAGGTGAGTTTGAGAACTTCACGGCGTCTTTCAAGAAGTGCGCCACCAGAAACGAATCCGCCAATGTTTGCCATTTTCTTTGCGCCACCGATAATTTTTGTAGCAACAGCTTCGCCAAGTTCTGCTTGGTCTGCAAGATCGCCAGGTGACATGACTGCGAGTGCGAGGAGGTCATCGAAACCGGCTTCTCGGAGCTTCTCTGCGGTCGCAGGTCCTACGCCAGGAAGGTCTTCGATAAGCGGCTCAGGCACTTCCTCTTCTGTCGGCATCATTACCGGTGCTTCGTCCGTAGGGCTTTCATTGTTTTCAAGTTCAGTTTTCGCTTTTTTCTTCGATTTGGTTGCCATTCTTGTTCACTTCCAACCCCTGCTGGTCCGCCAACAGTATATGAAAGACAGAAACAGGGCGCGTCTTGGAAAGCCCCTTTTTTGAACCGGCTTGCAAGGCTTGAATCGCAATACTACGGGCTGTTGTTTCAGTTTAACTTCACTTTTCCGTAAACGAAAAGTGAATCTATTCAACTTCTTCATCGGCTTCAGGAGCGCTCATTGGATTGGGAACGCTTTCTTGAGCGTCGTAGAGTATCTTGACCGTGTGATCGACGTTGACCCGTTCCTCTCCGTTACCTTCCGCACTCACATCAACTTCGAGTTTCCATGTACCTGGCTCGACGAAGTACTGGTTGTGCATCCATGAAGCATCTTGTCCGTCTCCAACTTGTTCGGGTGCTGATTCGACGGTTGTAGCATCAGTGGAATTCAACATTCTCCATGTTACCGTGACGGTTTGCCCTTGATTGATCGGAGTTGCGGGTTGGTTTTCGATGTTCACCACAGTTGATTCGACGACAATTTTTTCTGGCGCTGGGCAACTGCAGTCCGGTGTCGTTTCGATGTTCATGACTCCTGGGTCAGCAGTATTGCTGTCTCCCCAAGAGATTTGTTTGTCGATGCGAATCGTGACGTTTTCAAAGTAATCGTTCCCTTGGTCGTCGATACCACCCATTGCTGCATCGAAGAGACCGTGCGTGAGGTACGTGTAGGTGACTTCACCGTCTTCAGCAGCGTCATTTTCAACAGCACTGGAGCCGTCTCCGGGGAGGAAATAGTAGGTGACCATGGCACCCGCGGATGATTTGGTGTACGAGAAGTCGAAGGTGAGTTCAACACCGGTCTCTGAAACCTGTTGGTTGTTCTGCACGTTTTCTTCAATGACGCCTGAAGTTGCGTCGTAATAGACGATCAGTTCGATTACGCTGGTTTCCTTCGGTTCTCCATCAGAACTTAGACAACCTGAAATCGAGGCTAACAGGAGCAATGTGCACAAGATGGCCGGTACTGTTCGCACTGCTCGCATATCTTGCCTCATGCGCTTCATATTCATCAATGCAGTGCTGATTCAGTGTGAAATTCTCTCTCAGAGTAGTATTTCGAGGTGCATTCCTCAATCGTACTGAATCGGTGCATTGAAGAACGGGAGGGTTTCAGCGGTGGATATAACGAGGTGGGGTAGTCTGGATATCCCGTCGGGCTCATAACCCGGAGATCGATGGTTCAAATCCATCTCTCGTTACCATTCTCAGTACTCGTAGTAGTCGTGTTGTGGTTTGAGTAGATCCATTGCAGCTTGCAGCCTGGCGTTCGCGGCAGCTTCACCGCGCTCAATGGCTTGACGCTCTCCGTTGATACGCTCAATTTGCTCTTTGCAAGCACCCGTTGGACCGATTTGTTTCTCAATTGCTGAATGGAAAGCAGCGATTATATCATCGGTTTGTGTCATTGGAGAATGGATTGGCTGTAGGTAGAATATGCCTTCGTACATGATGACTGGTCCAGAGTCAGCCACAACACTGGCGAGTCGCTGAACGAGTTTCTTTTGATTAGGAATCATTTGACATGCCTCAAGTGCAGCAGCCACATGTCCTGGTGATTTCTTTTCACATTGTGCAAAGGCTTTCATCGCTGAACCTTTCTTTCCAGCGTGGGCATACAGCTTTGCAGCCCTTCGATAATCTTCAGCTTCAGAAGTCATTTTTGCTAAAAGTTGAGGTGCGCCTTTGGTAAGCATCCGAATCAGTTTTTTACGCTCCCTGTGGAGGATTTTAACGGTAGAAATGCCGCGCTTCGCTTTGTTTCGAACTAGAAACACATCACAAAGAATTCGCAGTCCTTTGACCAGCATGATTTGGGCGTCGGCATCCCTATTTTTTTGCGAGAGAAACATGTCTGTAAACTGGATTGCCATAACTTCTGACATTTCCATTCGACCATCAGCCACATACCGCTCCAACTGGAGCAGCGTTTGAGCAGGGTCGTTCATTCCAAACATGGCAACATTCATCGCTGTAGGTGATGACCTATCATGCCTTTCCCTGTTCGCTCAATTCAAAAAGTATCGATAACGCCAATTATGTAACCATTCGCCCTTTTTGTTTATGTGTTGGTGAACACGGGCATTACTGTGGAAGACAACTTGTGCATTGCAGTAACCGGAACCCCGGGTACAGGAAAAACGACGGTATGTGAGCTGTTAAGCTCGCCCTATAATGTGCTTTCACTGCAAGAATTGGCTGAACAAAACGATTGCCTAGGGTCGGTTGACGAAGACGACGGCTCTGCTCCGTTGGACATTCACAAACTCTCAGAGATATGGGATTTTGACTCGAAAGCATTGACTTTTGTCGATGGACATCTTTCACATCTTCTTGAAGTTGATGCGATCGTCGTTTTACGATGCCAACCTGAGACGCTTCGTGAACGGCTCGAAGGTCGTTCGTACTCGCCATCGAAAATAACTGCAAATGTCGAATGGGAGATGCTTTCTGGAACATGGTCTGAACTTCTCGAATTCGAGATTGAAGTACCTCTCTTGGAACTCGATACAACGGCTATGTCCGCCGAGGAATTACGTGAGCGTATTGTTCAGTGGATCGACGAAGGCCTTCCTTCAGCATCTCTTGCCGATGCTGCTTCGAAAGCCTTGAGTTGGTTGTAAGAAGTGCAATTTGGCGCGTGAAGAACCGCAACAACAAACACCCCCCCGCCTCGGCCACAGGATTGAGCATCATGGCATTGGAAAAATTAAGAGACACTTGGGAAGGCATCCTAAATCCACTTCTTGACACGCTTGAGAACGTGAAACCATCCACTGTAACTTGGGTCGCTTTACCTGTTGGCATACTTGGTGGATTGGCAGTCCTCACCGCTGATGACACAGCTTATGGTGCGAACATGTTATTCGGTGGCGGGTTATTGATGATACTGGCCATGGCCATGGATGGCTTAGACGGTCCTTTGGCTCGGAAATTCGGCAACGTTAGTCGATGGGGAGACTATCTTGATCACACATTTGACCGCCTCCTTGACGCTATCTGGCTGCTGTGTATCGCAGGTTCTGTTTTCGTCGGCGATTTCACACTTGGACTCGTGGCAGCGTGGTTGACCCTCATCGGTTCGTACATGGGGACACAAGCACAAGCCGTTGCAGGTTCACGAAATTATCGCGGTTTCTCCAGAGCTGACCGCACCGTTGTAACGATTCTCGGAATATTCCTTACCGCTGTCTTCATTCACGCAGACATTGGCGATTTTGGAATGCTACCAGGTGTACTCGATCACATACCAATCACGCCGCTAAGCATTGTCGTGTTGATTTCTGCCTTCGGCGGACTTTGGACATTCCTCGTACGATTCCAACAAGCACATTCTGAAATCACCCGTATCGATTCCGAGGACCCATTGCCACAACCAAGCCAATCAGCAGAGCAAGAATGATTGAGAACTTCGCACCCCGTAGGGGTGTGTTGAATGTCATTTTTACCGGTTAAATATGCGACATGCTCTTAACCGTCGCATGCGACAAGTGAATTGATGACAGTCGATCTGCTCGGTAAAGAAGGCAAGAGAAAAGCGATTTTTCTTGTGATGTGCATGCTTCTGGCTTTGCTGCCAATGAGCAATGTTTCTGCTGAAGATATCGGTAATCCAAGTAATCTGCAAGCTCAAGACATCAATGCAGTGTTTGACCCTACCTCCGAAACCACAACGGTCACTTGGCGCAATATTGACATTGATGGTTCTGTTTTGCAGGGGCTTTTCAGTGCCACATACAACGTTTACCGCTCAAGTGAAGTCATAGACCAATCCTCAATCAGCAGCCTTACTCCGTTTGAAACAGGAATTGTAGCCTGTTCTTCCGCAGAAGTCCAAAACGATGCTTTCAAATGCCGTGGAATCAATGGTACTGTCGCCCAACACTCCGTCTCTTTCCTCGTTTCCCCTGGAGTCAACGAATCGTTCTATTACGCTGTCACGACGACCCTTGGAGATGGAACTGAACTTACTGATTTAGATGAGAACGCCTCTCTTATCGAAACGCCTGTTCATGAACAGACGACACCTATTCGAACTCCGTACAACATCTTTGGTTCGTTCGACCCGGACTTGAGTCAATCGACCGTTCAATGGATTAATTACAACGACATCTTCCCAATTCTCCCCGACACAGGCGATGATGCCTACCAGATTCTACTCTATCGAACATCGTATCCCGTGACCCGTTCCAACGGTGCGAATATGCTTGCAACTGAAACACCAATTGCAACTCTTCCTGCTGGAACTTCTTCGATTGTAATCGATGTACCGCAAAACACCGACAGAGAAGCGCATTACTCGGTCACCTACAATTTGCCGAATTGGACTGCACCAGGAGAAGATTACCAAGATGTTCGTTTCCTTTCGAACAACGCCATGACCTCGCCGGTAATGGAAGACAACCTGCCACCTGAGCAAGTTAGCTCGATGTATGCTCAGTTCAATCCCGAACCAACAAACGGTGGTGGAACGACGACGGTTGTTTGGACCGACGTCGCTGGAGAGGTTGGAGAATCGTACCGCATTTACATGTCAGGCACAGCATTCTCGAGCGTTCTTCGTTCTGATGTACAACTGCTTGGGACAATTTCTGAAGGCGTAGAATCGTTCGATTACGAGGTGCCAACAGGTCGACTTGGAAATGCGTATTATTGCGTCGCAACCGTCGATATGTACGGTGTTATGGATACAAATGTGAGTTTCAACTCCTGCTCAGATGCAGTCGTTGAAGATGCATTCAGTCCATGGATCGCTGAACCAACCAATGTCTATGCTGAATTCATCGGCAACAAAACCACTCGAGTTTCTTGGACCGACCAATTGGGTGTCGAAGGCGAGCAATACCATATTTACAAAGCCGGTTGGAAAGTTACCGGTGGAGAATGGGCGACATTCAACGGTTCACTCCAATGGCTGGGTTCAGTGAGTGACGGCGTAGGGTATTTCGACGTCGAACTTTCTGATGGCCTCCTTGTGTCTCGGCCGTATTATTTCGTGACGACAGAGGCTCTTTACGGGCATCTTTCCGGCACATACATGGACAAAAGGCTCAACCAAAACTTCTTCCAAATTGCTGAAGGAAACGAAGAAGATACAACTGCTCCTCTCCGTGTGAGTATGAAAGAAGTACAATCCATCGGTTACCTGAATAAAGTCACTCTTGAATGGTTTAACAGCGACGAAACTGACGAAGTTTACCAAGTTTGGCGCCATTATGGTGAACCGTTCGGAGAAGATGAGAGCGAGATTAGTTCCGTCACTGAAGACGGATGGGAACTCGTCATTGACAATATTCAAGCCGGAGCATCTGAAGAGAACACGTTCTTCAGACAAATTGAGATTCCAAACGAAGTCGACCGTGATGTTTGGTATGCTGTAATGGTTGCTGATAAATGGGGTAACACAGATCCAGAGACCTATTCTGGCCTCAATTCCAATGCTATCAAAGTGACTGAAGACACCAAAGCACCTCAGGCGACTTTGGTTTTGATTAACGAAGACAACGAGGCTTTTACCAGTCCTTCGCTTATTGCTGGCGACTACAAGGTGCAAATTGAATTCGATGAGTATCTCGATGTGAACCCAATGATCAACATCACCACACTTGGTGGCGGCGACCTTTCGGGTGGCGACCGTGAGATGGCGCTCATCCAAGAAAACGCAGGTAATCCAGACCGTGGACCAGTCTATGAACTCGACTTCTTCATCACATCCGCCACCATTGCTGGCGATATGGTTTTTGAAGTTCAAATGGAAGACCTTGCCAACAATCAAGCCACGCAACAATGGACCGACCGAGCCGTTGATGCAGTGGCGCCACAGGTCGTCATTTATTCGCCGTCTTCATTCTCTGACAGCGAATCAAAGTACCTGTACGGTAACATGATTCAAGTTCTTGCAGGTGCAGAAGACGATGTACGAATCGATTCGTTCCAGTACAAGTTTACCTACAACTATGGGACGGGTCAGTCAATCAACACACCTTGGACTGAAGCCACTGAAGTCACCAACCTTGACGGCGACAACAGTTCCTTGGTTTTGGATTTGGAATTCTCAGCAGGGAACTTCCTACCAGGGCAACACGCTGTGTTTGTTCGTGCGGTTGACTCTGCAGGTAACGAGAGGTCTACAAGCGTCATTTTTGTTGTTGATGAATGTCGTAACCGTATTGACGGAACAACCTCATGCAACTATGTTGAATCACTCAAACCAGAGCCAGAGCCAGTTATTGTTGAACCCTCCATGACCGACCCACCGTATATCTTGGTCTGGATACTTTCAGGAATCTTTGTGTTCTCTTTGATAGTTATGTCGATGGTGATCAGCACCAGTATGAGTGGACCTAAGAAGAAGAAGGCAGGTGCCGAGGAAGAAGAAGATGAAGACTGGATGTCTGAGTTTATCGGAACTTCGCAAGATTTGGACATGGGGGCGGTCACTGATACAAGCGTTAAAACAGATGAAAAATCAATTGAACCTGAGGCTGAAACTGAAGCTGAACCAGAAGAAGACCCATTCGCAGTGAATGTTATTACTCGTAAAACACGTCGCAAGAAGGACGTTCCAGAAGTCGTTGAGGACGATGAGGACGATGATGACGGTATCGATTGGAGCGAATACGACGATGACGAAGAAGAAGAGGAGGCAGTTGAGGAAAAGCCGGTCCCTAAGAAGCGCGCAGTTGGCCGCCGAGCAGCACCTCGTAAGGCCCCCAAGCGTCGAGCAGTTGGTCGCAAAAAGAGTGAAGACTGAATCAAATCAAGCGGTGAAGTCAAGGGCTAATGCTTCTTCGAAGCAGATATGTCGGACCCGAAAACAGTAGTCGCTGGAGATATTTTAGTCGACGAGGCAGAAGAAGCAATGGAGCATTTTCTCGCTTCGTTCGACCCACGAAAGAACAAACTGAATTTCCTCTTGCTCGCGATTCCAGTTGCGCTGTACGCGAACTTTACTCACCAAGGCGGCCTTGCATTTCTTTTCTCGATGGTCGCCATAATGCCGCTTGCTTTCCTTATGGGCAAGGCGACAGAAGAAATTGCGTTGCGAACCGGTGAGGCTGTTGGCGGATTGCTTAATGCAACCTTTGGCAATGCTGTTGAGATGATTATTGCAGGTCTTGCCATCTACACTGCCTCGAAGAATGAGGAGATTGCTGAAACGATGATTACAGTTACTCAAGCCTCATTGATTGGCTCGATTCTCGGAAATCTTCTGCTGGTATTGGGTCTAGCCATGGTTTGGGGTGGAATAAATCACAAAATTCAGTTTTTCAGTCAAGACGCAGGACAAATGAATGGGTCGCTCCTTTTGCTTGCAATTGTAGCGCTTATCATACCAAGTGCCGTTCACCATTCAGGAGGCACACTTGGTGATGTTGCACAACTCTCACATTACGCAGCGGTCGTCCTGCTTGCCATTTACGCCCTAGCACTTCTTTTCCAACTCAAAACGCACGCCGATGTGTTTGCTACTGAGGCAGGCCATGGTTCGCATGAAGACCCCGAAATGAGCATTAAAGACGCGTGGATTTTACTCATACTTTCTACGATACTTGTCGGTTGGATGGCGCATATTTTGGTTCACAGCCTTGAAGTGGCAGTAGAGCAGTGGCATTTGCCAGAACTTTTCATCGGCGTCATCTTGCTTCCGTTCTTCGGTAATGCGGCTGAGCACTTCACTGCGGTGTTGGTAGCTGGCAAGGATAAGATGGATCTCTCGATTGCAATTGCCATCGGAAGCAGTGTCCAAATTGCCCTCTTCGTCGCTCCAGTCATGGTTTTGTTTGCATGGGCCTTGGGCGTCAACCTTACTCTTGAGTTTGGTTTACTCGAAACCGCTGCGACGTTTATTTCAGTTCTTGTTGCCAATTCGATCATGAGTGATGGCAAGTGTAATTGGCTTGAGGGCTCCATGCTTCTAGCGTGTTATGTGATTCTTGCTTTGGCCTTTTTCCAAATGTGAGTTGATGGTATGGGCTTAAAGAAATTAATTGGCTACGCCTTATCTGTACTGGCTTTCATTCTCATCGCAGGTGGAACAATTGGTTATACTGTTGAAGGACAAATCGATGATGTCCCTACACCAAACATCGAAGGTTTTGTTTTCTTTTCAGATGAGGCATTGCCTGGCAATCCCGCTGCTCTTTTCATTACCGCCGATACGACTGTTAAATGGGATCGGGATGACATATTCATGGTTATAGCCGACGAAAGTAAAAAGTCGCAATGCGACGGAATACGGGCAAATGGAGGGGGATTCCTTCAATCGACATCAGACAGTCAAACCTGCCAGTACGGAGATATAGGGTATGAAGCAACAGCCACCAACGGTGACGATGGATTAGAGTGGCGAGTAACTGAAGGTGAATTTTACGCAGGAATCGGTACGAAATCAGGAACACTTCCCGCAGGCACAGACCTCACTCTCGACTATGAGGTGAAATTGTCAGCAGGTGCGGCAACCTATCTGTTCAGTTTCCTAACTGGAATTGGCGGCTTAGGCATCTCAAGAATGAACTAATCATTCGACGCCTTCATAGTACGACTGAACTGCTTGGTCCAGTTCATTCCAAGCCAAGTGTTCATCCAATGTTTGTGTTTTGCCATCGAGACGGACGCCTTTTCCATCAACCCACAGGTCGAGGCATTCAGCGCCGTTGAACACGAGGTTTGCGAGGTGTCGGTTACCGCTGCGTCCTGCGGGTCGCATTCGAATATCGTCAAGATTCCAAACAGCCCAATCCGAACTCCCTTTGGTCGCCATTGAAAATACTTCATTGGCTGGTAACAATGTAGCATCCCAGTGGTCGTGACGCTGTACTAAGGATGCGAGACGGGCTTCAGCAAGCATGTCCAGCCCACTTCCGGAAGATGCTGCGCCATCGGTTCCGATGCGTACATCTACGCCTGCTTCCTTGTATGCGGGGTATGACATCGTACCACCGCATGCGATTTTCATATTCGATGAAGGACAATGCACCGCTGTAACTTCATGTTCTGCCAGCATTCGAATCTCATTTTTCTTCACCCATGAGGCGTGAGCACACACGGTTCCGGGTTTGAAGAAGTCCAAACTGTTGAGGTATTCAACAGGATAAAAGCCGGTTTTCTCGTGGCAATCGGCGATTTCCTTTCTGGTTTCACTGACGTGAATATGCAACCGTGCATTGCGTTTTTCTGCCAACTCCGATGCTCTGCGCAAAGTTTCTTCACTGCAAAGGTATACCGAATGCGTTGCAATTGCATACTGGATTTTATCTTCTCGTTTTTGGGTTTTGAGTATGCTGTCCATTTCGTCAAGAGCAGATGCAGCATCGGGGTGTGAAGGTAGAGCAGCATCGCTTACAGGGCCTCCAATCAATCCACGAAGCCCAGCATCACCGAGCACCTTTCCAGTTACTGCGGGATAAAAATACATGTCTGCAGCAAATGTAGAGCCTGTTCGAATCATTTCTGCAGTAGCTGCTTGTGCTCCGATGCGAACATACTCTGGATTGAGTTTTGCTTCAGTTGGAAAAATCGCTTCGTTGAGCCAACGATGCAATGGAAAGCCGTCACTGAAGTCACGGGCATTCAGTTGCATTGCTAAATGGGTGTGCCAATTTTGAAGGCTACGAGTAATGAGGCGATTGCTGCCATCAAGATCGGCTTGAACATCCTCGTCTCCTTTCGATAGAGAGTAACTTCCGTCCTTGTTGAGCAGCACATCCCCGACGTACTTACGACCGCTTTCATCGTACAATATTGCGTTGCGATACCGCACGCTCATGTCCTCGGCCATGCAGACGGGTCTGCCTCAACCCTCATGAACGCTTTCAACCGTTTGCCTTATCTCTCATCGATGCTGCCGACGGTCTGCGCCACTGTGGCTTAGCTGGTATAGCACCTGATTCGTAATCAGGAGGTCGGGAGTTCGAACCTCCCCAGTGGCTCCTCTATTGGTCGACAGCGTGTCGAATATTGAGGGTGAATGCCTTAGCACTTGCTTCAAGGCTGGCAACGGCAGGTAGATTCTTCCCAGCAATGTAGTCCAAACATGCCCCCCCTCCAGTTGAAAGGTGACCCATTTTATTCCGCAAGCCGTGCTTGACGATGAGTGTCGAGGTGTGTCCTCCTCCGACAACAACATAGCCGTTTGATTCAGCACATGCGTTTAACATTTCAATGGTTCCAAAGGCGAAATCATCCAATTCAAAAACACCAGCAGGGCCGTTGAGGTGAATCGTTCCAGCCGATTTTATTGCCGCCGAAAGTTTACGTATGGATTGAATTCCAAGATCGAAAATAGGTGCTTCGATTGGCAATTCTTCGACGGTAAGGTCGACCCGGTTGTCTTCGATGTTTGCTGCAACATCAACAGGAAGGTGAATTTTTTCTTTGAAATCACTGAGCAGAGATTTAGCAGTTTCAACGGTTTGATGCCAATTCTTGCCAAGTTCATTGACCAAGAAATCATGATTCACTGTTCCAATATTGAATCCTGATAGTTCGAGGAGGAGATTCGCAACGCCTCCAGTTGGCCAAAATTCGTCGCAAATATCGTT
Source organism: Candidatus Poseidoniaceae archaeon (assembly GCA_938075675.1). Taxonomy (GTDB): domain Archaea; phylum Thermoplasmatota; class Poseidoniia; order Poseidoniales; family Poseidoniaceae; genus MGIIa-L1. Next base: position 28,676 of record CALJHE010000020.1, read on the forward strand.
TCGCAGCATGTTGTCTGCAACGAGGATTGAGTCATCAACTTTGATTCCACCAAGAACTGCAAGGCAAGGTCGAGCAGGATTCTCAAGTGCTTGGTCCAATTTGTTGAGTTCGTTCTTCATGAGTTCTCCAGCCACGCACGGAATCAAGTGCGTAAAGCCAACACCTGACGGCGTGCTGCGATGAGCACAAGCAAATGCATCGTAGACGAAAAGGTCCGCCACACTGGCTAAGTTTTGAACCATTGCTGTATCAGCATGGACTTCAAAACCGCCTTTGGTACTGACTTCATCATTGTACATTCGAACGTTATTGAGCATGAGGATGTCTCCAACACTCATCTCTTCGATAGCGCGCATTGCTTTTTCCCCGGCGAGGTCATCCACCCACTTGATTGGCCGGCCAAGAATCCGACCTAACTCACGGGAATGTCCGAGGGTAGAAGTGAAATCGTTCTTGCCCGGGCGTGATTGGTGAGCAAGAAGAACCACTTTCGAGTGTTGAAGGCGATTGAGCGTTGGAACAATGGCTTTGATACGGGTTGTATCAAGGAACGCTTTGGTATCTGGGCGAAGAGGACAATTGATGTCGACTCGAACCAGAACTGTTTTGTTGTCGACGTTGACATTGTCGAGAGTCAGAACACTCGCCATTGGACTGTCCAAGCACTCTCGGTTTTTGATTGCAACGGGTCAACTCGTGTGTCGGCAGACATGATTTTCTCTCCAACCGCGCGTTTGGCACAACCCAACGGCGCGAAAGGTGATATAGCCGCTAAGACCGCTGACAATAGATGGCGCGAGAAGCACCCGAAGAGGATGAAACTCTGAAAGGGCCTCGCCGTCGGGCAAAAACCAGCACTTCCTCGTTTGGCGTTTCAAAACGAGAAGGCCATGATGCTTCTGTGTATTACGGCAGTCGAATGTACGATGGAATAGTCTCAAGCCGTGAAGTGGGCGAGGCGCAAGAACTTCCTCCAACACTGGCAGATACGGTCATTGAAGGAGATTCTCGAAATCTTCCCTTGCCGGATAATTGCGTTCACTTGGTCGTAACATCTCCACCGTACAACGCCAGCAAAGCCTACGATGAAGACCTTTCATTGAGTGAATATCTTGAGATGTTGTACGATGTTTTTGCAGAGTGCTATCGAGTATTGACTCCCGGTGGAAGGATGGTCGTCAATGTTGCGAACCTCGGACGTAAACCGTATATCCCTCTCTCAAGTCACATCAACATTATGATGAACCAGTTGGGATTCTTGATGCGTGGTGAAATCATATGGGATAAATCAGCAAGTGCCGGCTCCTCTTGTGCATGGGGTTCGTTCCAATCAGCAAGCAATCCATGTTTGCGAGATGTACACGAGTACCTTCTTGTTTTCTCCAAAGGGAATTACAAACTCCCACGCGACAAATCCCAACGCTCTGATGGCCGCATCGACACGATTCCCCGTGACGATTTCATTCAACATACCAAATCCATTTGGTCCTTTGCAACGGAACGCGCCTCACGTGTGAATCACCCAGCGCCGTTCCCTGTTGAACTCCCAAAACGTTGTATTGAAATGTATTCTTTTGCAGGCGATGTCGTTCTTGATCCTTTCAACGGTTCAGGTTCTACTTGCGTTGCAGCGAAAATGACTGGCCGGACATATGTTGGCATTGATTTGTCTGAGGAATACTGCGAAATTGCTCAGAAAAGAATCGACGAAACCGAGCTGTGGACCGCACCGGAAATCGAAGTTTGAGCGATGCCGTTTTGAACGGTCGCCCGCACCCTTGAATCATGACTGGATGGGATGAGGCTGACTTGGTCGGGCCTGATGGTGAGGACTGGCGAGTTCCATCTGCGGAATTGGCTGCCCGACAGCACCGTCTTGGAGAATTACTTGCCGAAGCAGGAATCTCGGGCGCCTTTATCCAACATCCCGTCGACCTCTACTATTACGCAGGCGGTCGACAAAATGCCTCGATGTACATTCCTTCACAGGCGGCTGAAGAGCAGCAGTCGATTCTTTTTGTTCGCCGTTCGCTTCAACGAGCTTTGTTTGAGGGCGGTGGCACGGATGCCCCGCACGAAGTTGTTGCATTCCCGCGTTCTGCCGAACTGGTTGACACACTACGAAAGCGAGGCGTCGACACAGCACCAGGCCTTCAATACGGAGAAATCCCTGCAACATTTGCACAGCGTTTTGCCAAGATTTTTGTCAAACTCGGCACATGTCCCGACGTAACCGGAATCATTCACGCTCAGAGAGAAGTCAAATCGGCATGGGAAATTGAACAAATGGATGCAGCAGCCGAAGTACAACTTCGAATGTTCGAAGCCGTTGAAGCGGTCGGTGGAGAGGGCATTACTGAACTGGAATTGGTTGCTGCTGCGGAAGCAGTTAGCCGTTCGGAAGGGTTTGGCGGCAGTGTACAAATGCGCCGTTTCCCCCTCCAGTGTGATCGAGGCGTAATCGTAACGGGCCGTGCCGGAGGTATTCCTTCGTTCTTTGATTCAGCGATTGGAGGAACAGGTGCTCACCCCTTGGCGGGAATGGGCTCAGGCTTCCATCGAATCAAGTCGAACGAACCAGTATTGGTCGATTTGGTCCATGCACACAGAGGCTACATCGTCGACATGACGCGCATGTTTGTCGCAGGTTCTCTTTCGGAACTTTGGCATCAACGACTTGAGGATATGGTCGCAGTCAAGGATTCAGTTGTTGATGTTCTTGACCGAGGTGAGACATGCGAGGCAGCTTGGAATGAAGCATACGCCCTTGCAGTCGAACTCGGCTACCAAGACAATTTGATGGGTATGAAGCCAGACCAAAGCAGATTCTTAGGCCATTCAGTTGGGTTACAATTGGATGAATCCCCAGTTGTTGCATCCGGATTCGACCGACCTCTGCCGGTTGGTGGAGCGATGGCAATAGAGCCGAAAGCCGTCTACGAAGAGGGCAGCATCGGCAGTGAAGACACATGGATTCGAGATGAGGAAGGTATGCGCCCTGTAACTGCTGGTGGTGCATGGCCTTGGCTGACGGAGTGGTAACGATGGAACAAGAACAGAAAGACGATGATATTTGCGAGAAAATGGAAGGCTGGACGCATGAAGACGTTGGGAAACGCATTCCAATGAGGAAAACCCTCAACGGAACATACTACAACGAACCTATCGTCAGTGTGTTTTGTCAATTCTGTGCCTCCGAATTTATTGGGCCAAGTCGCGAAGCAGGTGGTTTCTTAGGCGGCCACGAATGCTTGCATGCATGGGAGATTTCTCAAGCAATGGGTCGAGATGACGGCATGGTTGAGTGAGCAAAAAAATCAACCATAGTGTTCAAGTTACGTCTGCGCTGTGATGTGAGTATGGCAAAGCCTTACTCGACCGGTCACATTGGAGCAGTTGCTTCAAATTTTACTGAAATGCGGCTTGCTGGCGCAGTGAAGGAGCAACTTGTTGAATTGGCATGTGCGGAAATCCGCCGTTTTGTCCCCGAGATGGAGGCGGCGACCCTTTCCCAAGATCCTGAACGCAAGACGCTTGACGACCCGTTTCGAACCCGTTTGAATTACAATCGGACCCGTGAACTGATGATCGACGAAATCGATGCCGTCGAATCGGTAGGCTCAGCCGCAGTCCAAGCAGGTATTTCGCAAGTGGAAACTTATCTTTCCAAACTCGTCTACCACGCTGAAGCTGCTGCAGAAAAAGACCGCGTTGCCACCATCAAACCGCGCCACCTCGAGATTGCTGTTGCGGGCATGGGCATGGGGTCGGGCAGCGATTCAGACGACGACGAATCGTTTGCCGAGGTCGCACAAACCGAGGAGTTTGTCATCAGCCAGGGGGGCGGTATTCTAACAGAATCTTCACTCCTTTCACTGGCTAAAACGCATGCAAAGATGCCAGTGACCAAGGACGCAGTTGAAGAACTCATTGAAACATATTACATGGTCGTCGAACAACTTGAATCCGATATTCGTAGCAATACCCAATTCGGCGGAAATCCAGTTCACTTCATTGAATCCATTACTAAAATGCAGACTCTGATGTCCTTAGGATGGATGCGAGCCATGCTTTCGAAAGCGGCTGAAAATGCTCGTGAACGCGGATACAAACGCATCGATGTCGATCAAATTGTTCATCTTGACCCGTTCGCTTGAATCGCCTCAGAGGTTCAATGATGCTGGCAACTTCAGTGCTTGTTTCCGCTTTCTTAGCCGGTTTCATCGCAGTTTTGGTAACACTTGCTATCGAGCGATGGGGCGGCCTAACGGGCGGAATATTGGGTACAATGCCCTCAACCATTCTTCCGGCAGCAGCCGGCATTTACCTCGCCGGTGATGAAGAGCTGTTTATGCAAAGTCTTGCCATCATGCCGATGGGCATGCTCATCAACGGTCTTTTCCTTAGCGTTTGGATTTACCTTCCACCGCGTCTGGGCGATTCGAAATCCCCGCTTCTCACCACGGCGCTTGGGGCATTAGCGGCTTGGTTTGTTTGCGGCTTGGTTATGTTGTTCACAGTTGAGTTTGCGTTGAGTTATGGCGCCTCTCCATGGAATCTAGCAACACTTGGCCTTGTTCTGATTATTGGTCTGGCCGTGCGAATGAATTGGAACGTACGTGAAGCGCCAAAAGGAAGTGAGCCAGTAGCGGTTCAAGTTTTGATTCTTCGAGGAAGCGCAGCAGCAGCAGCGATTGGTGCAGCTGTTTGGCTTTCTTCACAGGGACAACCGTTCATTGCCGGATTAGCCGCCGTCTTCCCTGCCATTTTCCTTACCAGCATGGTTGCACTTTGGCTTTCCCAAGGCCCGACAGTTCCACGTGGTGCAGCAGGCCCTATGGCCTTGGGAGGAGTAAGTGTGGCCGTCTACGCCATGGTTGCAATGTATGCGCTTCCGGAGTGGGGTGTTTACTCCGGTTCTCTCATCGCTTGGTTGGTAGCAGTACTTGGCTGGTCATTACCGGCATATTTCGTTCTCAAGGCACGGGTCATTGCGGATTGAGAACACGCGTCCATCGTTCAGCCGCAGGAACACCAGTCACAATCAATTCTACCGATGTGACTCCCTTAATTTGGGCGATTTTTATTCGCAAGTCCCGTAAATCAAACAAACAACACGGGCAATGAGGTCTTTCTGGAACAACAGCAATGTTGACCTTCCCAGTTTCAGTGACTTCAAGACCCTGGATTTGACTTGTTTCTGACAAGTTTTGTTCAGTATGGGGGTCCTTCCATGAGCCAATTAAGCGCGTTAATCGACGTTTGATGGCCAGGACTTTCTTTGGCTTCATCGCTCTCCCTCAATATGCCATGAGGCCCTTGCATTACTGTTTTTCCGCTTTGAGTTCAGATTCGATTTCATCCAGTTGCAATTCGTTGAGTTTTCCTTCAGCAGTCGCTAATTCGGATTTGCATCGCTTGAGTAAATCGGCACCTTCCTCGTACAGTTTCAGTGTTTCATCCAAACCCATTCCACCTCGTTCAAGTGTTGAAACTATGGTTTCGAGTCGTAGTACTGCTTCGGCGTATGTAGGTTGTTCATCGGTCATTTTGTTCCCTCTATTTTCTGTGTTTTGATAATCTGTGCATCGGCAGAACCGTCAGCAAAATGGAGAAGAATGTCCTGTCCCGATTGTAACCCTTCAACGCTACTGAGAACCGCTCCTTCTGCAGTTTGCGTCATCGAATATCCTCTTTCGAGTACGCGTTGAGGATGGACAGCAGCAAGGGATGCCTCATACCGTGCTAATGCATTTGACTGAACGCTCAAGGTTTGGCGTGCTGCTCTGTCGATTCGAGAGGCGATCCTCATCATCTCACCTTTGGCGCGGTTTAGTCCGGCGAGAGGTGCCACTCGTAGCCTCGAATGAAGGACGGTTATTTTTTGCCGGCAATCAATCAGTTGTCGCCGAGATGCAACCTTGAGCCGCTCATCCATTTCGTCAAGGAGAAACTCCATTTCATTGCGTGATGGGACAACGCGTTCAATTGCGTCGGATGGAGTTGATGCTCGAAGGTCTGCCACTAAATCAGAAACCAGAACATCCGACTCATGACCTACCGCAGAAACCACCGGCACGGGACTCGCCAAAATCGCTCTGGCTACAGACTCTAAATTGAACGCCCAAAGGTCTTCTGGAGAACCGCCGCCTCTACCTACGATTACCAAGTCCACTGGCGGCTCACCACGTTCCTTTGCGGTTTTTTCTGTTGCCAATGAGCGGGTAACGGCCAGACCCCGCACTATTTCTTGAGGTGCTCGCGGACCTTGAACCAAGACTTCAATCACTGTGCGGCGTAATCCTGGCCATCGATTGTCAATGAGGCGATGCATGTCCGAAAGTGCTGCTGAACCTGCGCCGGTAACGATGGCAATGTGTTTTGGAACAACCGGAATAGGGAGGCGATTACGGTCCAGTTCCCCTTCTTGTTTCAAGTTCTCAATGAGCAGCCGCTTCGCTTTTTCCAATTCCCCAAGAATATTGACCGGTTCGATTCGCTGAACGACCAACTGAATGTTTCCACGCTTGACATAGAGGTCGAGAGTTGCAATAACCACGACTTCACTTCCTTCCTTGATACTCGGGTCAATAGGGCACTTTCCTTTCCAAATTACGGCACTCATCTGCCCATCTTGATCTCGAAGTGAGAAGTAAGTGTGGCCGCTAGCATATTGTTTCCATTGCGTCACCTCGCCCTTGAGCGCTTGGTTTCGGAACAATGGGTCGTGAGAAACTGTTTGTTTAATCAACTGAACAAATTGGCCGATAGGTAGCGGACCAGTCGTGACTTGTCCACTCCCGGTCATAGTTTCAAAGAAATGTCCACGGTTCTTGAACACTCGCGCTTAACCTTCGTAGGTTTTCAACCAACCGCGTCGCCAGAAGAAGGTCAGCATGATACAAGCAAAAGCCAGCATGATGGCAATAATCCCCCAAAAACCACCAACTTGACTGAGCGGTAAATCCTCATTGTTCATGCCAAATATTCCTGCTATCAGCGTCAGCGGCAGCATGATGGCGCCGATGATAGTGAGCGTAGTCATCACTTCAGTCAGTTGCGCATTTGATTCGGCCAATTGCATGCTGATGTTACTGAGGTAAGAATCTCGAGCAGAAGTTGCACCCGACGAGTAGTTGTTGGCACGCTTCACCAGGGCTACTGACAACTGGTTGAGGTCAGAAAAGTAACGTTCAGCTCCAGAACCAATTAGGCGTTCGTTTGGTTTGAGCAACCTCATTGTGACGGTATTCAACGATTCAATTGATTTACTTGCTTCACGCAAATAGCGCTTCAAATCGTGGAGACTTTCAAGAATGTTATCGTATTTTTTGGACGGGTCGAACACTTGGAATTCGAGTTGGTCCAATTGGCGAGAATAGGAGTTCAAAATGGGTGTCCAATCGTCAGCAATAGCATCCAGCAACTCGTAGAGCAGGAAATCGATTCCTAAAGCTAAGTCTTCCTCATCTGCTTTTTTGAAGCGGAGCCTGAATTTCTTTAGTGCAGGGATGCTGTAATGTCGAACCGTAATGATGAGGTTTTCTTTAATGAAAATTGCAACAGGTTCGGTATCCAATTGGTTGTCAGCATCACGGGCATTGATAACGATAAAACGGTGATTCATGAACTTCTGAGCAGTCGTATCTGCGGGTCCAAAAACGTCTTCGACAGCGAGTTCGTCAAACTTCATTTTTTCAAGTAGAAATTGACGGACTTCATCATCAGGTCGAAGGATGTCAAGCCATGCTAATCCCTGTTCTTGAATGGCCTCTTGCACCGTATTTAGATCGTATTTTTCACGTGCTATTCGACCGGATGCAGCGGTCTGTAAACGCAGTTCCGCCATGAGTACCCCTTGCGTTCATGGTTGTTGATGTTTTCATTCCTGTTCGGGGTCTAAAGTACTGTTTTGACGGTTGATTTTCTTTTGCCGGTTGGCGTATATTTGGCGTTGCTCGACCTCTTCCAATTTGTGTTGAACCTTCCATGATAGAAAGCGTATGACGACGTAAAGACCAATGAGATCGACAATAATGATAATCGCATTTGAGCGAATCCATTCTCCAATCATTCATTCAGCCCCTACAATGGCGGGCGAATATCCACATCCACGTCACCGTTCGGCACACCAATGCAGCCTAATCGCGCACATTCTTCCACAAGATAGTCATCAAGACCTGGCGGGAGAATCTCAGGTAACGGAATCTCTCCATAGAGAAGGGTAACCATACATGTTCCACACGTTCCGGATGTGCAATTCGTTGGAATTCGAACGCCTGCATCTTCAGCATGCTCAACCAAAGTATTTCCTGCAATGAAAGGCGTCTGCCCTAAGAGGTTGGCACCTTGTAAAAAACGGACAACGGGGCGCACTCGTTCAGTTACAGGTACTTCCTCGGCGGTAACCGCATTGGCCGACATATAGCCACCTCAGCGCATGTCCTTGTGGCGGGTCCAGCGGCCGGTTTGCTTGTTGAAGTACAATCCTGCCTTCTTCATCCACTTGTTGAACTTGGTTGCACCAGCGCCAGTACGTAGAATGAAGTCTTCGCGGTCTTCTTGGGCCTGGATGTAGTTTTTCGCATCCAACTTCTGATCGATCCAATCGTTGATGTCCATGAGGCCGCCGGTAAGGCCGCCTTCCTCGACGGCTTTGGTCATCTCGTCTGCGGTCGCTCCGGTGACTTCCAAATCCTTTCGTATCAGTTCGTTCATACTCGACAAATCCATCGAAGCAGGCTTCGGTGGGACGGGGTTACGTGGTCGCTTGTCTGGGTCGATGCTAATCCGTGAGCCATTTGAGAGGCGCGTCTCGACAAGGGTTGCAAGTCCGGGAGAGAAACTGGTTTCACATTCCCAGCACATGAATGCCCACTCTTCAGGACGGTCTTGGTCTCGCGCTTGTCGAGGGTCCATTTCATCACCACATTCGGGGCAGGCGTGGAAGATGAGCGCAGGAACATGCTTTCGGCGGAAGTCAACAATATCTTGGGGCGTGCCTTCGAGTTCAAGCATTTCATGGTCACGAGCGGCTTCTAAGCCACGGGTTTCCAGTTGGTCACGAATCTTGACCTTCTGGTCGTCTTTACCCTCGTCATTAAGGTTGTTTTCCAACTTAACAATGAGTTCAACGGTCTTTCCGAGTCGATTCATAATCAGTTTCTTAGCACGGAATGATTCGACTTTCGCAATCTTAAGTCGCTCTTTTTGCTCAGCAAGTTCAGTGAGTACATCCTTTTGCTTACGTTGAAACTTAATCTCTTCAATCTTTGACTCTTGTTTCTTTTCAGGAGCTAAAACCTTGGATAAATAACGTTCTTTCCCGTGGCTTTGAGGTCCAGCAGTGATAATCGAAATTACACCATCGGCGATGTCGGCTTTCAGGCCGTAATTTTCAATCAACATGTCTTTGTCGATTTTCTTTAAATCGCCAATTTTCAGTCCGGAATCGGCCAACTGCTGAGCAGTTGTTTCGTCGATACCTCGGCGTAGTAAAGCAAGGTAGGTGTCTTTCTTGGCCATAGTATCCCCTCCGTCGAGTCTAGGCGAGGAGACCCTCCTAAGAAAAGGCTCTCCTCTCACAGTGTAGGAATAGAGACTGTTGTTGACTCCTTATGAACTACGAATTCTCAGTGCATTGTGTGAATGATTCAGTCAATTCAATCCAATCATCAAGTTCCAATTCTTCAGGGCGCATTTCCATCCTCTCGTCATCTTGATGCGCTGCAAAGGCCTGTTTCCATCGTACTGCGTGCCACCCTTTGACCCTTCCAATACGCCGAGGCACGGATTTGAGTGTCGAGCGCAACTTCTTTCTGCGCTGGTCAAAGGCAAGATGAATCATCTGCCGAACCAGACGCACATCACAAGGCCACTCTTCTCCGTGCGGCTCCATGGTGATGTAGCAGGAATTGACTTTTGGCATTGGGCTGAAATTATGTGGAGACACCTTGTCTTCGATTTCACACTCCCAGTCAAGACAAACGGTCATCCCTAATGAGCCAACGTCGCTCTCATATTCCATGACCAACCGTTCAGCAAATTCTTCTTGCACCAGCAGTACAATTTGTTGCAGAGGTGTTGTACGAGGGTTTCGGTGGTATCTGGTTAGTTCATCTACCAATGGCGATGATATTTGGTAAGGGATGTTTGCGATGAGTTTGTCTACATTTTCCGGCCATCGAGCCTGCAGTGCATCGCCCTCAATGAGAGTAAATTGTTCTGATTCAATTTCCGGTGCGAAAGCACCGCGTAGATGTTCGACTGCACCTGCATCGATTTCAATGGCTGTCAATTTGCATCCAGTGGAAAGCAATGCTTCGGTTAAGACGCCCGGTCCTGGGCCAATTTCGAGCACATGGTCTTGCTCAGAAACATCGCCAAGCTCTATCGCACGCGCAATAAGTTCATCGTTGACAAGAAAATGCTGGCCCAGCGACTTATCGAACGGCTGCTTATCTCTCAAACTGTCAATAAGCCAGCGAGCGCCCCTCATGCCTTCACCGGCAAAAGCAAATCGAGTAGCCGGGGCTGCATTTCTCGGTCATCGAGTTCAGCAAGGAATCGCTTTGCTAGCAGTTCTCCAGCGTCAATGTTACAGGCTTCATTGAGAGCACTCAGGGATTCAAACCCGGACGAACCTCGTGCTTCTACCATCTGCATGGCTTTTTTGTTGCCAACTCCGGAGAGGAGCTCAAAGGCATGTTGTTTGAGTGACATGTTGCCAGCTACATTGAAGAAGGCCTTGATGAAATGCTGCTCGTTCTCTTCGATGAAGATTTGAATCACGAGAGGAAGGTCAGCCTTGACATGGTTCGCAACCCTTCCAAGGTTGGTCATGCCTAGAACTTGGTCAATGTGCTCCCGTGCCTGAGAATCGGTGCCGATGTAGACTCGAGCAGTTGTGAGCAATGGGGTAATGCCCGCTTTGGGCTTGAGCCGGCACAACAACATCTTTGCTTCACTGACTGCGATGATCTCGTTTCGAGTTTGATCGTGGTCGATGACACGAGCCCACTCTTCTTCCATGAGAGGCGATTTCTGTTGAGGGCGAGGAGAACGGTTTCCTTGGCGAGTTTGGTTGCCTCTAGGGTTGTTATTGCCGCGATTGTTGTTACGGTTGTTGTCTCGTCTTGGCGCAGGGTTTTGGCGAGGCTGCGCCTTTGGAGCAGGTGCAACTTCCTTTCTTCCTTCTGCTGGACGTGACCATGAAGTTGAGTTCGGGCTCGAAGTCGACTTCTTCTTGCCTGCACCAATCTTGATATTACGGTCTTTTCGCGCACCGGTCATGTCCAATCACCTCAGAGGGGTCGGGCTTCATTCGAATCCGATATGTTGACGAACAATCTCCAGAACAGCGGCGATTTCATCGTCAGGAATAGTTTTTCGCTCAGATGCTAGAACCGCCTTAACGTCGTTTGAATACAGAGGCATAAGTTCGGCCAATTTTGCTGCCAAGTGAGGGAGCGTGGACAGTGTTGCCACTTCTCCAAGAGCATCTTTGAGTTGATTGAACACCTCTGGGTCGGTTTTGAATCCGTTACGAGCGTCGCTTGCAGCCCATTCAGCGTGCTGGAGGGCGGCCTTTTGTTCGTAGGTGAGGTTCTTTCGTCGCTTTTCAGCTTCCAAAAGCATGGTTCTGACGGTTGCAAAGTCTACGAATCGCTCTTCTTCAGTCATGGTAATTCCTCATTCGAGTGGTCGAAGGTGCTCAGGTCGAGCAATGACCGTTTTTGGCATGTTACCGTCTTTGACGGCGACAACCCAAGCAACACCTTGTCGCTTTTGGATGAATCCTGTTCGGCCGTGGAATCTGCGGTGAGGCATACCCATTTGTTGGCCACCGTCGAGGACAATAGCTACTCGGTCGCCTTCTTGATAGTCGTGCATAACACGGCTGATGTTGATTCGGCTACGCTCGCCCTTACGTCGACGTAGAATGCTTCGTGTTCCGACTCGCAGCCCCTTGGATCGCTTCATGTTTGTCGCCTCCTTTTTGCCCGAGTTAGCAGTTACGCATCTTCCGAGCAATTTGGCGACCTACCTTTCCCATATAAGCACCGCGACGGATGCAGAACCATGGATTTGCTGAAAATAACCTTTTTGAACGCTTCAAATGGCGTTCAATCTGCGTGTATGTCGCCGACATCGAGCCATAGAACTTCGCACTTCGCCTTGATCAGTGAGGAGAGGCTCGGTTGCGTCCGACCACCATCGCCGTGAACTGTTTCCTTGACGTAAGTACCCGATTCACAGCGCAGAGTGAACTCGACTTCCCGAACGCCGTCTTCCATCATCTCGATGGTTGGATTCGAGGTTTCGTAAACCGTTCGTCGGCGAATGAGGTCAGCTCTTCGGTGCGCAACCCGCTCTGGGGTGCGCTGAGCGAGTTTCACGCCCGACAATTTGGTGATGGTTTCCAAAATCTCGTCGTTTTCTGGCAGGTCGAGGTATGTAGGTGCTGGTGGGCCAGCAGCCAAGATTCGTTCGATAAGTTCAGGTTTCGTTCCCGACTTTTTCAATTTCATTTCTTCCGCCATCGTTACCAATTCAGGCTTTTTCATGGCTTTAAGAGTCGCTTCATCTGGACCCACTGGAACATCAATGACCGATGGGAGTGGCTTCTTATGGTCGTTTTTCTTGTCGCCACGTCGCTTGCGTTTGGAGGATTTCTTCTTGCCCTTGCCACCCCGCTCTTGAACATCATCATGCGTCAAATCTACGGGTGCGGTCAAGACTTTCATCTCCTCTTCACTGAGGGGTAAAATTCGGAAACGAATGGTGTATGACTTTTCAGCCGGCGTATCTTTCACTCGTACGACTTCACTTCGATTCGAATCACGCAGACCAGTGATTTGTATGCTTCCATCTGCTTCTTTATTGATGAGTTCCATCGCTTTTGCCACATCGATTGAACGGATTTTTGGCTCCTTCATTTCAATAACAAATGGACGCCCTCGGCCCATGCAACGCACATCGATGTCTTCTCTACCCATGCCGTGGAAGGCGTGTTCATCGGCTTCGAACAATTCGAGCAATGGATTTCCGATTAAATCTTGAACGCTCTTTTTGTACTGAAGTCCTGACTGTTCACATCGTTGGCAACCTCGTCCTTTGCACGCTCGACACGGCCATCGAGTTTGCGGAATTCCGCGCTCGAGCTTGAGGTAACGCCCGTAGAGGTAATGCGCTCGGATGTCAAGTTCCACAGTCAAAGTCAACACATCGATGAGAGCTAACACTTGGGGTTTGTCGTTTACCAATGTCACGCCTTCAAGTCGCTTGTTGAGGTGCTGAGCAATGACTCGTACTAAACCACTTTTGAGGGCGTCTGAGCCACCTGCTCCGAAACGCTTTCTCATCTCTTCTTCATGCTCAATTTGATCCTTGGGAATCCTTGCCCCAAGTTGCAATCGAGAAAGTTCGTAAGGTGAAATGGAATCAAAGATGATGTCTGCCAATAATTCAGATTCTTCGTAGAGGTTTTCGCAGAATGGGCATAGCGGTTGTTCTGCTCGGGCATCGGACAAGTGAGAGTCCCTTTCAGTCACTACATTACGTATTTCGATTCCAGACTCTTCAAGGCTCTGTTCGAATCTCTTCTTACCGCCGAGCCGCCCCAAACAGTGATCGCATGTTCCAATACGCACCAGATGCTTGTGGCCGGCAGGCGAGGGGGCACGTGGAATTTCTTCCATGTGCGTGCTCAACTGGTCGGGTGATTCGTCTGCATCATCCCAATCGCCATCAGCATCGATTGGTGCTTCAGTGACTTCTTCATCGTCCCAAAGGGAGTAGTCAGTTTCTCCGAAACCAGCGTTGGCATACTTCATCCAATCTTCATCAGAATCTTCGAGGTCATCGGGTTTTTTTTCGGTCATAACATCACCACTTTCTCGGGGCCAACCCCAAAGACAGCGATACGCCCTAAAACCACTCATTGATGAACTCACCGCTGTCAGAGCGAGTAGAAAAGGCGGTCTTCAGAAGTAGGAGTCTTGGGCAAATATGGACCAAATGAAGAAAAAAATCCCAGCTGCGATGAACAGCAAGACTCCGAGGATGTACGAGAATGTCATTGAGACATTCTTCCCAACGTTCTTCTCCCATGTCCCGTATTGGAAACTGCAAACTCCCAGGAGGATGAATCCCACGGCGTTGCCGTTGCATAGAAGACAGCAGATGAGGTCATCATCGCTCAAGAAGGAATCAACGGCTAGAAACGGAAACCCGGTTGAAAACAGTATGAGCAGTATTGAAATGCTCAACATCATAAGAGAAGGTTTCTTTACCGCAGCGAGTGGAACTTGGTATCCATACTGGGGTGCTGCAACATTTTGGAAATGAGAGGTTTGGCCTGAGAGTGTGACAGCTTCGAACGTTTGTTTTTGAGGCTGTGCGGGCTCAGTATCTTGAATAACTACACTTTGAGGTGGACCACTTGGGCTTCCACTGAAGAGGTCATCCATGCCTTGACTCTTGAGCGGATGGTCTTAAACAATACTGCGTTCTTTCAGTCCACCAGTCCTTTCACAGGATGGAGCATCATTACTACTGACTTCTCTCCTTGATTGAAAACGCCAACTTGGCTGAAACCATGCCGCTCATGGAAGCGAATTGAACCTGGATTTGGTGGTGTTAAGTTAACTTCGGCGGCAACCGGCGAATTACTTTGCTGAGCATGCTCTATGACGTATTCGTACAATATTGAACCAACTCCCTTATCGCGATGCTTTTCAGCCACCGCAATCCGGTCAACGTACAAGAAAGAAGAATACCGTTCATTGAACCAAGCGTAGTTGAGGCTTGCGTAACGGGTCTTGGGTAACAGGCAGAGTACAAAACCGAGCATCTCTTCGTTTTCGAATACGCCTATTGCCACTTCACAGAGACTGAGTAAGTCGGCGAATTCAAGCTCTGTGATTTGTCCCGTACCGGGAAGTCCTTGTTCGTTGATCGACCACCCCGATGCTATGTCGTTGTGTTCAAGCCGTCGGATGTCCATCGCTTTCTGCCTCCACATTTGGTGTACGGGCAATCAAGCCTAAAGCCGCAGTGGTAAGAACGAGACTTGCAATGAGCGAAAAGGCAATCATCGCTGCAGAGAAGATACCGAAATTACTGAATAAGCCCATTGGAGAAAGAGCAATCACGCTGAAACCAGCGATATCCGATGCGGCACTACCGACCAATGCTAGTCCGCACGCTCCGCCGATTCCGATGAGCGCCTCATCGTGTGTCTCGCCCGATTCCCGACCTTCGCGGTATCTTTCAGTGACGTGGATACAGTAGTCAATGCCTACGCCTAGAGATATTGTAGCGATGGTTACTGTGACGATGTTGAGCGATGAGCCAGCCATGTACATCAAACCGTACAACCATACAACGACCAAGAGAATCGGTACTAATGTTACACTGGCCTGTTTAAACGATTTGAAACCAATTGAAAGGGTGATGAAGACGAATAAGGATCCGAGTAACAGAGAGGATTGCATCTCGTTCTGCATCGTAGTCGAGGCAACGAAACGGGTCACTGGTCGTCCGGTCGTCATCACCCATGTCAGGGGCTTGTCATCGCTTTCCTCCCCGGCTTCAAGCCGGTCTCCTGTCGAGAGGTTGGTGAACGAAGACAAATCTCTCCATATTTCTTCCATGCCTCCCGCCATGCCGGGGAAGTCTTCTGGAGCGGTCATGCCAAATCGAATCAGCATACGCTCGTACTCGGCAGGCTCACCGTTGATGTCGAGCCAAGGCTGTGTCGGGTCCAACTCGACAGCAGGTGCGATGTAAAGTGCGACAATACTCGGAGGGATATCTGGGATTGGACCTACGCCAGGGACGCCGTTAAGTGAGAGGAATCCATAGAAGAATGACAGGCAATCGCGGTCTGTCAAATCCATCAACGGTCCATTGCCGGCGTCGGAACAATTCATCCCATGTCCCGTTTCGTTAACGAGCCACCCAGCCTCTTCGAACGGTGTAGAATCCAAAACAAGCGAACCTTGTGCAGCGAGAACCATCTCGTCAAGAGCGAGGATGTCGATTGTACCGTCGGGTTGACGAGTGATTTTATCCGGAACACCCTCGGGTAAATCATCCATGTCTTGGCGGAATATATCGATGGCTGCAAAGACATCAGGATCGAGAACATCGCCTTCAATCAGTAAGTTTGCAGGCTCCCCTTCATCGGCAAACCGTTGTGATATTTCTTGAACGCCAATAGCAAAGTCTGAACGCTCGTCGAGGAAATCTTCGACAGCAAAATCACCTTCCAGTTGAGCCATGCCCCAAGCAGCAGGAACAGTTAGCAGGAATGCAACACCAGCAATGATTACAGAGTTCTTGAATGTGCCAGATTTGAGCGAGATTTTCTTTAACCAGCGCTCTGGTACGAGGTGCGTCGTATCGCCCGATTCATCGATGTTCATGTCCCGCTTCTGCATCCAATTATCGACCGAAAGACGAATCAACGGGACCCAAAGCCCAGTGAGAATGAACGCTGAGAGTATACCGAGTGCGGCTTCGATTCCGAACGACCGCAGCACAGCTATGTCGCTAAACACGTTCGCTGCAAACGCAGCCATCGTTGTTACAGACGTCAACATAATTGCTCGACCGACTCTTTGGAGGGTTGTTTCAGCAGCCTCTTCAGGTGTCGCCGAGTTACTTCGTTCCTCTTTGTAGCGATGAAGTGCATGCAACGAATCGTCAATGCCTAACGCAAGAATGAGAATGGGAAGTAGGTTTGAGAACTGCGAACGAGCAATGAGAGAGAGGCCAAACCAAGAGGTAATACTCGAGAAGTGACCAATCAATCCTTGCATCCAGAGCATAGCAGTTCCGAGTGCAAACATGACGATGACAACATCTGACACTCTTCGCAGGCTCACGTAGAGTAATCCCACGATTGCAAGCCCCATCAGTATCACGAGGCCACCGCTCGCCTGCAGTTCTCTGTTGACTTCAACGTTGACGCCTTGGCCAAGGAGAAGGGTGATTGTAGTTCGGTCGTTGGAGCGCAGGTGTCCTTCCAAGTCCATATACGACCATTCTGTGGAGCATCCAGTTCCCTCTTTCTGCATCTCAAGACAGTATTCTTCGGTGTATTGTGGAGGGTGGAGGACTAGAGAACGGTCGGCTATTCTGTACCCACCGATTTTGACACCATCGTCAGAAAAATCAAGGCTTTTTTCCTGGAGCGAATCTTTCCAGATGACTTCCCAACCCATCTCTTCAAGCATTCCTCGGTCGAATTGAACGAGCAACCACGTCGATGAAGCAGACCAACGGCCGGTTGCATAGAATGCATTCTCCCATGTGCCATCGCTGTTCAGAGAGCCTCCAACAGGGCCGGTTTGAAGGGCAGTCATGTCGGCAACAAATCCTCTGTCAAGCGACAACCATCGTAGAAAATTATTGTTAGATGCTTCAGCCATTCGTGCCGCTGCCAAATCAATGTGCTGCTGTGTAACGTTTTCATCATCAAATTCGAGGCATTCCAATACGCCGCAATCGGTCCAGTTGGTCGGCGGTTCTGTGACGACACCCAGTGTAGTGAGGCCGGGTTGAGTAAGAATGGATGAGCCGTTCATGAAACCTCGGAAGTGATCGGACAGCGAGATTGCGCCAGGCGCTTGATTACCGGTGACATCGTTCACCAATGGTTTCATTGCCTTGCTGAGTGGATGTTCTTGAACGAGGTCAACCTTTGAGTCGATTTCCTGTAACAAAGTGAGGTTCATGATACCCGCTGTTGGAGCGTTGATTCCACCCCACGGCTCTCCTGCTTCAAGCATCTGATTGGCACTGGGCAACGATGCATAATCGGGTGCTCCATCGCTCATTCGAGGCACGGGCGTCCATTCCTCCAACGGAGGCACATTGGCAGGGTCTCGGGCTGAAACGAGGAAACCAAGAATGATTTCTGAATTGGAGAACTCATTATCGATGATGGATTGTGCCTCAAGTTCAGGTGAATCCATTTCATACGATTCCATATCGATGGGTTGGAGCGCTGTGAGTACACCTGGAATCATCAGTAACGTGAGGAAAAATACGGCAATGTGAACCTTTTTTCGATGTGGAATGAGCCATTTCGCAAACGCTGCAAATGACACCTTCATGGATGCGGCTTCGGTCTTCACCTTTTGAAGGCATGTTTAACCTAGCCTTGCACGAATTCATCGTTGGTTTCAAGCACCGAGTCGCTATCCGTTGGTTATGGCAATTCTGATTATACTCAACCACCAACCCTACGACGGCACCGATGTTACGTGGAATGCGTTGCGATTAGCTCGACAATTGAACAGCGATGGAGCAGAAGTTCGGCTGTTCTTGATGAACGACAGCGTTGATTTGGCGCGAGACGGAATAGAGCCCCCTGCAGGCGTTGAAGACATGGTG
>CALJHE010000021.1 GCA_938075675.1 Candidatus Poseidoniaceae archaeon
TGTGTGCACAAGGGGTTCTCCATAACACCCTTGCACACACTATGCATGTTTCCAAGGGTTTGCAGTCCGTCCTGTTCGTCCCTACTGTCGTAAACGCCCGCATACACATGGGGCCCCCTTGTGTACGCAAAACCCTGAATAAACGAAAGTGAAATTATTCCTCGCCGACGTAAACACACGGGCGGAGGAGAAGAATTGACGAATACGGTTCATTTCTTCCACCAACAAGCAAGGCATCCGGCGAGTATAAACAAAATCGTCCCTGAAATACTAAGCACATTGAAGAGTCACACGGTTTAGCAACATCCATGGGCGAAAAATTGACAGTACATTCTCGTTCTCCTTTTGAAATCCATCACATACTCACCGGCTTGGAAAAAACTTCGGAGACCACGGTAGATGCGGAATTATTTCTTCCCAAAGGAGAAGGTCCGTTTGGTTGCATTATTGCCCTTCACGGGAGCATGGGCTGGGGCTCTCATCACCAAGACCACATCGACGGTTGGCTCGCTGAAGGACTTGCAGTTTGCAAGGTTCATTCGTTTGCTTCCCGTTCGGTTGATTCTACAGTTGATGATCAACTCACTGTGACGCATGCGATGATGCTCGTTGACGCTTTTCGCACCCGCTCGTTACTCGAACAAGATTCTCGAATTGGGAAGATTGGAATTACGGGTTGGAGCCTTGGAGGTACCGTGGCTTTGTATTCGTCTTGGTTACCAATTTGTGATGTTTTGGGTGAGCCCTTTGATGCCCATTTACCCTTTTATCCAGCGGCTCATCTGCGCCCTGAGATACAAAAGTGGTCTGATTCACCGATTTTGATTCTTCATGGCGAAGCAGATGACTGGACTCCCCTTCATTTCGTGGAGAGTCTCATGCCTCAGCTTCCGAATGCGAACTTGCACACGTATTCTGATGCGCACCATTCTTTCGACAGTGAGAGGGAATACGAACTGCTTCCAAAGGCTGTTCACTTGAACAAGCGAACAGCCCGCATTGATAAGAACGGTCACATGTCAGGGAATCTTTTCCTCGGCATACGATGGCCGTTGAATGAACGCTGGCACCGTCGATGGGTCATACGGATACTGCGCAACAGGGGGGCTCACGTTGAGGGTAATCCTGCAGCGCGTGCAGATTCATTGGAGCGTGCTCGAGATTTCTTCGTCGAGCAACTTTCCCACGTAAAGTGAGGTTGTTTCAGAACTTCGTTCAATTTCCACAGCCGCATCCAGTGGTTTGGCAAGATGCGTCAGCGGTCTCAGCAACTGGCTTTTGGACGGTCTCTTTCTTTGGACGTCGGCGGATAATGGATGGCATTCGAACTTTACGCTGGTTTTGAGCAGTACGGCGGTTCATGTTCTGTCGTTGCGCCACTCAAATAATAACCTTGTCCAAATTGGTAAAATCGCACATGGAATCTGTTCGTTGTAATACATGTCATGAAGAGCAAACATTTGTTTCCGTGCAAGGGGATGTTTCACCCAAGTCGACGTGTACATGCTGTCAAAGAGTTTTCAAGTAACCGGCTTGCGGCTTTCATCATGGTTGACCTTCTAGGCTACGGCGAGAAGGACTCAACGCCTCAAAGTCTCTTCACTTTGGCTTTGATTGCAGGATTGACTCTGTTCTTTTTTTTCCAGTGGGAAATGAACGACTTGTTGATTGACTCTTTCCCGTCCTTCCATTCCTCGACGTTACCACTTTCTTTGGTTTTCATTTGGAGGCTTCTTTGTCTGGTGGTTGGTGCAAGTGCCCTCATCTACATGTATCGGATGGAGACGGGTAGGATGATTGTTCTCGATCACGAGTCGCGAGAAGAACGGTTGACGCACCCAGTGAAATCCGAGAAGTTCGTTACATTCAGCAGTTGGACCCTTCTCTCGAACTTTGCATACTTTCTATTTGCATCCATCGCTACATACTTGATACTCGGCAAACACGATGTGCCAAAATGGGTTGAGATATTCCAAGTTGCTTTTTTTTCAACAGCCATTGGTGCTGCTTTCCTCACATCGACCATTGTACGCTTGGTGATTTTACCTGGAGAGGTTCATCAGCGACGCAATCACGATCATCAATTTCTGTTCCACAACCAAATCATGCACAACTTTGCTGCGATTTTCCTTGCCGTTGAAATCCTTCTCGCCCAACCTGAACTCCAACCGGAGTTTGCTCTTTTCGGACTGTTGCTTGGCGTAGTTTATGCGGCATTTGCATATCCATTTGCAGCGTTTTGGAAAGGTTACTATGTCTACGGCTTCATCGATCCGCGATTGAAGTATGCCCCTTTCCTGCAGGCTGGATTAGCAGGTGCCATTTCGGTGTTCTATCTCGGTTTGTGGCTTAGTAGTGAATTGGTTTCATACAACTTCATACTCGGATTTCTTGTTCTTTTCTTATGGGTCTATCGAATTGTGCAATTCAAATCAGCACTCCCAAGGGAGTCTGAATTATGAGTTCTTCTTCATCAGTGGCTCATACAAAGTAAAAGTACACTGGAACTAAGGAAAATACTGCAATGTAGATGAGTGCTTTTAGTGGCCGAACCCACCACCGATTTTCTTCGGCATCCATAAACTCTCCAACGGCATCAGCAACATGACTCAGCGGCAGCAGTGGTTCAACGGCCATGTGCAGTTTTTGACACCGGATTAAATGAAACTTGTTCCGTTTTCATTCGATTCTCTCATCTTTCGCCAACTTACTGATAAGCGAATCGTACACTTCATTGCTCGTATCATCTGGGCTCGAATCTTCCAAAGTATCTCTTCACTTGTGAGGGTAATCATGCCAAAACTTGTCCCATTTCGATGGCATCATGACGTAATCGTAGTCAAATCCACTGCCAGTACCGTGGGAATTGAAGCAAAATATGCTGTGCGACGCAACCTTTTGCCCTTCCATTTTGCTAAGGGCGAAATACGTCCAACACAATGTGCCTGAATGGTTCCAAATTTGGTTTGGTTCGCCAAACTCGTCTCGAACTTCCTCTTGAGTAGAGCCATAGAACTCGTATATTTCTTGTGGGGTGTAGGTCTTGCTTCTTTTTCTGTGCACGGTAGAGATGAGATGCGGGTCGTAAGGTACGGTCGGATTGAGCATGTTGGCAATGGAGGGTATATTTTCCCACCCGTTTCCATGGAAGAATACACTCCATTCTCCATTTTCTTTCTGACAACATGCGATGACGTCCTGGTGTGAAAATCCACTGGTCGCAATTCGCACGGGCGCTTCTGGGCGATTGAACGAGCTGCATGTGACTTCAAGCCAGTAAATACCCTCACTCGAGATGACTTCATTCAGTCTCCAACGACCGTCTGCATCCGGAAACAAGCCTTTGCACATTTTTTCAAAATGTGGTTTGAAATCGACCATGCCCAATCTGCCATCGTGTTGTGACACAGGCAGCGGTGCAGTTGTCGAACTATCAATACATCGTCTTTAATGCACTCGCCGCTCAAATCCTTACTCTGCTGAAACAAGGTTTGCGTGGGGGTATTGTCACTCAACATAATATACCACTTGTTGAAGCACAACCCGTGGCACAAGGTACAGTAAAGTGGTTTAACCAAACAAAAGGATACGGATTCATTGAACGAGAGGGCGGAGACGACCTCTTCGTTCACATCTCCGAAGTAGAAGGAGAAATCCAAGACGGTGATACCGTCAACTTCGAAGTCGGTGAAGGTCCAAAAGGACCGAACGCCGTGAGTGTCAGCAAAGTTGAATGAGCATAACAAGTATTGAGGGCTTCAAGTCCTCACCTCTGTTTATGTCCGAACAATTGTTGATCGTCCTCACGACACTCCCTTCTGAATGGGAGGAGTTCCGCGTTGGCTCTTTTGCACAACTTCTTCTTGAATCTGGCGCAGCCTGTGTTGAATATTCACCTATACGGTCTGTTTACAGATGGGAAGGTAAAGTAACGTCGTCTAAAGAGTGGAAACTCGAAATTAAGTCTTCGTTGTCCTCTAAGACGCGACTTTTGGACGCCTTGAACCTCAACCACCCATATGATGTGCCGCAACTCGTTTACTTGTCTGCAGAAACATCAGAACTCTACGCGACTTGGGCCGCCCAAGTTCTGCCTGAAAATGGCGGAGCATGAGTCTGAAATTTTGGTCCGATGTTTGGAGCGAAGTTGGAGTGGAAACGCACCTTCGTCCAGTGTAGTTTCTACATTCAAAAACCGGCCTTTATAGTCTATGGCTCAAACCTTCGTTTAACAGACAACTGAGCCACTTTTTAGCATTGGTAAAACGCTCGCGAAAACGGTATCCTGCATCGCGATTTGGGGGAGAACATTATACACTTCCTCGGAGGGCAAATAAATTCCAGCGCGTGAAAGAAACGAGGGGGATGAGTCATGGTAATAGAACACGGTAATAAATCGAGCCAAACTGATGGATTTGAATTGGATCTTTCACAAGAACATATTGAGCCAATGCTCCAAGAGAACTTGGATCGTTTCGTGTTGTTCCCAATTCAACATTCAGATATATGGGAGATGTACAAAATGGAACAAGCTTCATTCTGGACAGCTGAAGAAATCGACCTCGCTGAAGACTTGAAGGACTGGAAGGAACTGAATGAGAATGAGAAGCATTTCTTGAAGCACATTCTCGCATTCTTTGCAGCAAGTGACGGTATCGTTAACGAGAATCTTGTGATGAACTTTTCCAACGAAGTCTGTTGGCCAGAAGCCCGAGCATTCTATGGTTTCCAAATCATGATGGAGAACATTCACGCGGAGACTTATTCTCTTCTTATTGATACCTACATTACTGACGAGAACGAAAAGGACCACTTGTTCAAGGCACTGGAAACCGTACCTTCAGTAAAGAAGAAGGGCGAATGGGCAATGCGATGGCTCTCCCGTAAGCGAGGTTCGTTTGCAGAGCGACTTGTTGCGTTTGCGGCCATCGAAGGAATTTTCTTTTCTGGTTCGTTCTGTGCAATCTTTTGGCTCAAGAAGCGCGGGCTCATGCCAGGATTGACCTTCTCGAATGAACTGATTTCCCGCGATGAAGGTTTGCACTGTGACTTCGCTTGCTTGTTGCACAACAAGTTGCTGAAGGGTGCTGGTGAAAACGTCATTCGTAGCATCATCGCTGAAGCAGTGGAAATTGAAATCGAGTTCGTCACCAACGCTCTCCCTGTATCTCTTATCGGAATGAACTCGGATCTGATGAAACAATACATCCAATTCGTTGCTGACCGATTACTAATTGCTCTTGGCGCAACGAAACTCTACAATGTTGGGAACCCGTTCCCTTGGATGGAAATGATTTCAATGCAAGGAAAGACGAATTTCTTCGAAAAGCGAGTCGCCGAATACCAGAAGGCTGGCGTCATGGATAATTCATCACTTGGAAGTGTCCAACAGCGCTTCTCTGTAGACGAAGACTTTTGAACCGTATTCAATTATAGGAACTTACTGCGAATTCACTGAGAACACATGGAGGACGAAAAATGACAATGCAAGTTGTAAACAGAAAAGGAGAACGAGAAGATGTGCGGTTTGACGCCATTCATGATAAATTGAAGACACTCACGTACGGTCTTGATCCAAACTGGATTGACCCAGGTCACGTTACGAAGTTGACAATTGAAGGATTGTATGATGGAGTCACCACCCGTGAACTCGATCAACTCGCTGCTGAGACTGCTGCCTCCCTTGCGTCCCAGCATCCTGACTACAGCCGCCTCGCAGCTCGAATTTGTGTCGACGACCTCCATCGCTCGACGAAATCAACTTTTACTGATGTCATAACAGACTTGCGAGAATACATTGACCCCGAATCTGGTAAGCATGCACCTCTCATCTCAGAGGAAGTATTTGCCATCATCATGGAGAATGCAGAAGTTCTCAACAACCATATTGATTACAAGCGTGACCACAACTACGACTACTTCGGTTTCAAGACCTTGGAACGCTCTTACCTTTTGCGATTGAATGGAGAAATTGCAGAGCGTCCTCAGCACATGCTCTTGAGGGTCGCAGTTGGAATCCACCATCACAACATCGGTAAGGCATTGGAAACCTATGACTTGATGAGTCAAGGATATTTTACCCACGCAACTCCAACTCTCTTCAACTCGGGAACACCAACTCCACAGATGTCTTCGTGTTTCCTACTGACCATGCAAGATGATTCCCTCGACGGAATCTATGACACGCTCAAACAGTGTGCATTGATTTCAAAATCCGCAGGAGGCATTGGATTGTCGATTCATCACATCCGTTCAAAGGGTTCGTACATCAAAGGAACCAATGGACAGAGCAATGGAATTGTCCCTATGCTTCGCGTATTCAACGACACAGCGCGTTATGTTGACCAAGGTGGCGGCAAGCGTAAGGGTTCAATCGCAATCTATCTCGAACCTTGGCACCCAGATATCCTTGCCTTCCTCGACTTGAGGAAGAACCACGGTAAGGAAGAACTCCGTGCTCGTGATCTCTTCTACGCCCTTTGGACACCTGACTTGTTCATGGAACGTGTTGAGCAAAATGCTGACTGGTCCTTCTTCTGTCCGAATGAATGCCCAGGTCTCCAAGACTCCTACGGTGAAGATTTCAGAGAACTCTTTGAATCCTATGAAGCTCAAGGATTGGCTCGTGAAACTCTTCCAGCACGTGTTGTTTGGGACAAACTCGTTGAATCTCAAATCGAAACAGGTACACCTTACATGTTGTATAAAGACGCAGCAAACAAGAAATCGAATCAAAAGAACTTGGGGACAATCCGTTCTTCGAACCTTTGCACTGAGATTATGGAATACACTGCTAAAGACGAAGTCGCTGTTTGTAACCTTGCATCGATTGCACTCAACAAGTACGTTGATGTGGAAAATAAAACTTTCAACCATCAACTCCTTTACGATGTCACCTACCATGCTACTGGAAACTTGAATCGAGTTATTGATGTCAACTTTTACCCCGTTGAAGAGGCTCGCAACTCCAACATGCGTCACCGACCAATCGGTCTTGGTGTCCAAGGTCTTGCAGATACGTTCGCCCTTCTCAAGTTGCCCTTCGAAAGCGTCGAGGCTCGACAACTCAACAAAGAAATTTTTGAAACGATTTACTTTGCAGCTTGTACCGCTTCTAAGGACGCAGCAATTGCTGAAGGCCCATATTCGACTTTCGCTGGCTCACCTGCCAGCCGAGGCGAACTCCAATTCGACCTTTGGGGAATGAACGACCACAGCGGTCGTTGGGACTGGACTTCTTTGAAGGCCGAAATCGTCGAAAAGGGAATGCGTAATTCACTTCTTGTAGCACCAATGCCGACTGCTTCGACCTCCCAAATCTTGGGTAACAACGAATGTTTCGAAGCCTTCACTTCGAACCTCTATGTGCGTCGAACACTTTCGGGTGAATTCATCGTACTCAACAAGCACTTGGTTCGTGATCTGATCGAACTTGGCCTTTGGGGACTTGAGATGAAAGATGAAATCCTTCGTCACAAGGGCTCGATTCAAAACATCTCAGGAATCCCAGATTCTGTCAAAGAGTTGTACAAAACCACTTGGGAAATCAAGCAACGGCACGTTCTTGACATGTCTGCCGACCGTGGAGCATACGTTGACCAAAGCCAATCACTCAACATCCACATGGTGGATGCAAATCCGGCCAAGGTTACTTCTATGCACTTTTACGGTTGGAAGCAAGGTCTGAAGACAGGAATGTACTACCTCCGAACAAAGGCTGCTGCAGACGCAATTCAGTTTACTGTTGAAGCCAAGAAGTCCGATGACCAGACGGTTGGTGGATTGGCTGGACGTGCAGAAGACATCTCGAGTCTTGAAGCAATTGCTTGCTCACTTGACACTCCGGATGACTGTCTAAGTTGCGGTTCATGATTCAACTTGGTTGAAGTTTATACAGTCTCGAACAAGTAAGAACTTACTCGGGGGTTTCAAGCCCTACGGGTAAGGCCCTGAGTGCGTTGTTTAGTCTCACGCTTCTTTTCCTTGCCCGTAGGCACCTTTCACTTCATGCTGAGTGAATCGCATGACCGAGTGTCGCAAGAACGCCTTCATGTGTCATTTCAGTCATGGTTGGGTGAGCATGAATTGTGCCGGCAATATCTTCCAATAACGCGCCCATTTCAAGAGCAAGCGTCCATTCACCGACCAATTCACTGATGTGTGTTCCAACGCCTTGGATACCAAGGATTCGATGATCGTCTTCACGAGCACAGACACGGATGAAACCGGCAGTTTTCTCAGCCTCTTGAGTGAGAGCACGGCCGTTCGCACCAAGCGGGAACTTTCCAGTGATGACTGGGTGACCTGCTGCTTTTGCTTCTTCAGGCGAAAGTCCAACGGAGACAATCTCCGGTTCGGTAAAGACGATTGCAGGAACGGCAACAGGGTCGTAAGCACGCTTGTGACCCGCAATAATTTCAGCAACCATTTCACCTTGGAACGATGCAACGTGTGCAAGCATTTCACCAGAGTTGCAGACATCACCAATGGCGTAGACTCCACGCATATTGGTTTCACATCGGTCGTTGACTTTGACAAATCCACGTTCATCCAGTGCTACACCTGTTGGAGCAAGTGCTGCTGAATTTGGTTTGCGTCCTACAGTGACGAGAACTTTGTCGACGACAACATTCTGCATTTTCTTCTCATCCTTTTCGTTCTTGTCGATAAAATTGAGTTGGCAACGTCCGTCTTTTGTTGATTCAACGCCCTTGGCAAAGACGCCGAGATGGGTCTTGATTTTTTGCTTTTTGATGGCCATTTCCAATGGCCGTCGCAATTCTTTGTCGAAAATTGGTAGGACGCTGTCCATTGCTTCAACGACGGTGACTTCTGAGCCGAGCATTCGGAAGGTGATTCCGAGTTCCAGGCCGATGTATCCTCCGCCAACAATTGCGACATGCTGGGGTAATTCCTCAAGTGACAGTGCTTCACGGGAGGAAATGACATCTTCAGAATACGGCATGAATGGGAGTTCAATCGGAACCGAGCCGTTCGCCAGAATGACATGTTCCGCTTGAATAATTGTTGCATCCTTTCCTTTTCCAACTTTGACGGTCTTCGCATCTTGGAACTCCGCCCACCCAGTGATGAGTTCGGCACCGGCATTCTTCAAAAGGTGTTCAACACCTTTGTTGAGACGCGTAACAATACCTTCTTTCCAGCCGACCAAGTTTGCCATGTTGAGTTCAGCAGGTCCTGGTATCGATATTCCCATGTGTCCATCGTTGGAAGCATGCTTGGAAAGGCTGTGGAACTTGTGAGCAGCGTGAATGAGTGCCTTTGAAGGTATACATCCACGAATCAGGCAGGTGCCTCCGGCTTTTTCTCCTTCGACGATGATGGTTGAGAGGCCAAGTTGTCCAGCACGAATTGCTGCAACATAACCTCCGGGGCCGGCTCCGATAACAAGAACTTGACATTTTTTCGTTTGCATACAAAGCACCTCACATGAAGATGGTCGCTGGATGTTCGAGGTAGGACTTGATGAGTTGAACCAAGCTCGCACCGTCGTGACCATCCACAACTCGGTGGTCCCAGGAGGACGAGAGATTCATGATTCTACGAATGACAATGTTTCCATCTTTAACGACAGCACGGTCTTTTGCGTTGTGGACGCCAAGGATTCCGACTTCGGGTTTGTTGATAATTGGTGTGGCGCCTAATCCTCCAAGCCGTCCGAGGCTTGTGATTGTGAATGTCGAGCCTGACAAATCATCAGCAGTTGCTTTTCCATCGCGAGTTGCGCTGGTGACTCGAGTCATCTCAGTAGCAGCCTGCCAGATATCCATCGCTTCGACGTGCTTGACAACAGGGACAAACAATCCTCGGTCGGTTTGCGTTGCAATACCGAGGTTAATTGCTTCATGCCGGGTGACTACATTGGAATCGTCATCGTAAAGGGCATTGCATTCCGGTCGTTCATCGAGTGCCTTAACCAGTGCCTGCATGATGAAAGGTAAGTAAGTGAGTTTTGGTGCACCTTCCGGGCGTGTTGCATTGAGGTGTTGCCGTAGTTCTTCAAGAGCGGTGACATCGACCTCTTCAAAGTAAGAAAAGTGAGGGATGGTCGAGTAGGATGAAACCATACCTTCTGCAATCTTTCTTCGCAATCCGATGACTTTGATGTCTTCAGTTCCGTTCTTCTCTACTCGAGCAGAAGCGCCCATTGGTCGGGCACGGCTTGCTCCGTTCGCTCCGCCTGCGATGTGTGCATCGAGGTCAGCATGACTGATGCGTCCTGCAGGACCAGAGCCGGCAACGAAATTGAGGTCAACGTTTGCTTGACGTGCTCTTTGGCGTACGGCTGGACTTGCCAAGGCCTTTGTTCCTGGCGCACGCTCGACTACCGCTGGAGCAGGAGCAGGCGTAGCAGCCGGTGCTGGAGTTGGGGTTGGGGCAGGTGCCGGTTCCGCCTTTGGCTTAGGTGCTGGGGCAGATTCAGCCTTCGCTTCAGGAGCGGGAGCAGGGGCAGATGCGGATGCATTTCCGTCCCCATCGACTTCAAACTCGATGCAAACGACACCAACTGGTAGGATGTCACCGGCTTCTCCGATGACCTTGGTCACCTTACCATCAACCGGTGATGGGATCTCTACAGTTGCTTTGTCGGTCATCACAGAAAGAATAGGATCGTCTTCTTTGACGCTGTCTCCTACAGCGACCATCCATTCTACGACTTCACCTTCGACGACGCCTTCTCCGATATCTGGCATTTTAAATGCAAATGTTCCCATACTTATTCCTCCTGTGTTTTCTTTATTGCTTCAGCGATTCGCGCTGGACTTGGGATGTAATCCCATTCTGTAGTGTGAGGGAAGGGTGTGTCCCATCCCGTCACTCGAGTAATAGGTGCTTCGAGGTGATAGAAGCAACGTTCTTGAATCGATGCACTCATTTCAGCGCCGAAACCACTTGTCTTCGGTGCTTCATGAACGATAACGCATCGTCCGGTTTTCTTGATTGAATTCACGACAGTATCTCTGTCCCATGGAACCAATGTCTGCAAATCGATGAGTTCGCAATCGATTCCAGAGTCTTTGATGGCTTGCTCACTCACATGGACCATTGTTCCCCACGCAATCACGGTGCAAGCACTGCCTTCGCGTACGATTCGTGCTTCTTCAAGAGGTACAGTGTAGTGTTCTTCTGGCACATCGCTATCAGGATGTCCTGCCCAGGTTGGGACATTGTGTGGGTCGCCGTAAAACGGGCCTCGATAGCACCGCTTTGGCTCAAAGAATATGACTGGATCGTTGGATTCTATTGCCGATGTGAGCAATCCCTTTGCATTGTAAGGATTCGAACAGTAGACCACTTTGAGGCCGGGTGTGTGCGTGAATTGTGCTTCGGGCGATTGTGAGTGGTGGTGTCCACCCTTGATCCCACCACCAGCGGGTGTGCGGAACGTCAACGGTGCGGTAAACTCTCCACCCGAGCGGTGACGGAGCTTGGCAATTTCATTGACGATTTGGTCGTATGCAGGGAAGATGTAATCTGCGAATTGAATCTCTGCCACAGGTCGCAAACCATTGAGGCCCATTCCCATTGCAATGGCGGCAATGCCGCCTTCTGCAAGAGGTGAATCAAAGACTCGATGTTCTCCAAATTTCTTCTGCAGTCCATCCGTTACTCGGAATACACCGCCAAAAAATCCGACATCTTGGCCGAAAATAACGACATTCTTGTCTTTTGTAAGTTGAACTTCGAGGGCCGAGTTCAGTGCTTTTATCATGTTCATTTCTACCATATTAGCACCTCACTTGCCGAGTTCCTCACGTTGTTCTTGAACATGCCACGGAACGGTTTCGTAGACTTCAGTAAAAATGGTAGAGGCAGGAGGATATGGTCCACTTGCTAAGTCTCCAAATTCACACGCAGCCTTGTATGAAGTCATGACTTCATCATCGATTTTCTCTGCCAATGCAGCATGACGTTCTTCATCCCAGAGTTCGGCTTTAACCAAGTGCTCTTTCAGTCGGAGAATTGGGTCGCCGCCCGGCCATTGTTTGAATTCATCTTTAGGCCTGTACGCAGAGGAATCGTCAGAGGAAGAGTGTGCGCCTGCTCTGTAGGTGTAGACTTCGATATGAGTTGCGCCAAGCCCAGCAGCAGCGCGTAGACGTGCCCATTTCGTTACACTGTAAAGGGCGAGAAAATCGTTGCCATCGACTCTGATTGATGGAATGTCGTAAGCAAGACCACGCTCAGCGAATGTTCGTCCGCCGGTTGCTAGGTTTGCGTGGGTAGAGATTGCCCACTGGTTGTTAACGACATTAAGAATCACTGGCGGTTTGAAGGTCGAGGCGAAATTGAGGGCGTAATGGTAATCTCCTTGTGCGGATGTTCCATCGCCGAGCCACGAAATACAGACTTCGTCGTCGCCTTTGTAGGCGCTTGCCATTGCGACTCCAACCGCTTGTGAGAATTGAGTGCCGACAGGAGATGAAATCGAAATGAATCGACCTTCTTTCCAGGTATAGTGAACTGGCATTTGACGCCCTTTCACATTGTCTTCTGTATTTCCGATGCAGTGGCAAATCATACTGACCATATCACGGCCTCGGACAAACTGGGCACCTGGTTGTCGGTAAGAGGGGAAGATCCAGTCTTGAGTCTCAAGTGCCATTGTTTGAGCAATAGCGATTGCTTCTTCTCCGAAGGAACGCATGTAAAAGGAGAGTTTACCGGTTCGTTGCATCTTAATCATACGGTCGTCGAAAATCCTCAAGCGCATCATGTATTCAAGACCTTGAATCATCGTTTCTGCATCAAGCATTGGATTCCACTCGCCGCTTGCAACGCCGTTGTCATCAAGAACACGGACTAAACCGGATGCGTGAGCAACCGTATCTTGAGCTGTGCATGTGATTGGGTCAGGCCGATGAAGGTCTCCGGGCTGTTCAGTAAACTTACCACCGAAATCAGCATCTTCGCCGGGTCGGAACGGCGGACGACCGATTGTGTACGGCTTGGTTGTGGCAGTCACTCTCTCGGTCATTGTTCCACCTCACTCCATCTCTGTCTTAAGTGGTGTCGGTGAATCGCTTTGGTGTTGAGCGACGTAGACATACGCACCAGGCATCGTTTCTTGATTGTTTGAATCGAGCGTCTTTCGCAGCAGTAATCCCGCTTTGAATGAAGAACGGACAAGGGGTCCACTGGCAATGCCAGCAAAGCCCATTTCAATAGCGTCTTTCGCCCATACATCGTACATTTCGGGTTCTGGGAATCGGTCCACAGTAAGATGTTTTGAGGACGGTGCCAGGTATTGGCCGATGGTGATCAGGTCGACGTTGGCATCACGTAGGAGTTGCAAGGCTTCGGTAATTTCCTCATCCGTCTCTCCGACGCCAACCATCAGTGAAGATTTGGTAATAATGTCGGGTCGAAGCACTTTGGCTTGACGGAGAATTTCGAGCGACTGGGAGAAGGAAGCGCGATGGTCTCGTACGGTCTTGTCCAGCCTTGGGACGCATTCAACGTTGTGTGCAAACACAGACAGTGGGCTGTTGCGCAAGAGATGTTCGAGAGCCTCATGGTCGCCTGCCAAGTCAGAGCACAACAACTCAATTGTGATTTCAGGTCGGCGAAGGTGAACTGCGTCGATGCATCGTTTGTAATGCTCAGCACCACTGTCCGGTAAATCGTCTCTGTTGACAACCGTGATTACGACATGACGTAGATTCATAGAATCTACAGCGTCTGCGAGTTGTTCAGGCTCGTTTGTATCGAGTGGAGGGGGTATTTTGATTGTTCCAACTGCACAGAATCGGCATCCTCTGGTACATTCCTGTCCTGCGATCATGAATGTCGCATCGCCACTTGCCCAACAGTCGTGAATATTCGGACAGCGTGCCTCTTGACAAACGGTGTGGAGTGCGTTGTCTTTTACTGCAGCCTTCGTTTTGTTGAAGAGTGCTTGTTCTTTACCGGAAGGAAGCGACGTCTTGAACCATGAGGGCAAGCGTTCTCGCTTCGGTTTGGCACGCAAAGCAGGTGGCGTTTTACTCGCCATCGGAAGTTGTTTGCCCGACACCTCTGCTCCCCCTTGATTACTCCGAGGCATTGCCTCTCAAAAAGGTGTACTTTGCACCGCAATTGCAATGCTCATCAATTTTTAAATTTCCAACATTCACACTGTTCTTGTCTAACAGCATTGATGAGGGTTGAACGGTTCGTAGTAAATATGGGGCAACGAGTAGCGCTGATTACCGGCAGCGGTAAGCGAATTGGGGCTGCAACCGCTGCCAAACTTTTGGCAGATGGTTGGTTTGTGTTTCTTCATGTGCGCAACTCGGTGGAAGATGCCCAAAAGTTCCTTGAATCTTACCAGCGCGAAAATGGCACCCCTGCATCTGCAGAAATTGTCAGAGCTGACCTTGATAGCGACGAAGAACTTGAACAACTCATCCAACATGTTCTCGCCCACGATTCCGTGAAAATCAACGGTGGTTTACACGGATTAATTCACAACGCATCAATCTATAATTCAATGAACTTCGAGGAAGTTTCTCTTGAAGAACTTCGCTTGAACAACCGAATACACGTCGAGGTTCCCTTCCTTCTCACTCAACGGCTAGTTGAGCCACTCAAAACTGCGAACGGCTGCGTTGTTGGGTTGATTGATACATCTCTTGGGCGGGCTTGGAAAGGCCTCTCGCATTATACATCAAGTAAAGCGGCTCTTCGCCAACTCATGATGAATCTCGCTGGCGACTTAGCCCCTGATGTTCGAGTGAATTGCGTTGCCCCTGGGGCAATCATGGCAGCTGAATGGGAGGCCGAACACTTTGCTTCAGTCCTCGAAAAGATTCCCCTTGGGCGAGCAGGAGAGGTTGAAGACGTGGCGAATGCCATCTCGTTCCTGCTCGATTCACCGTATTTGTCCGGCCAAGTTATCGAAGTTGATGGCGGCTGGTCAGTAGCGCCTTAGGCAAGTGTCGAAGGGTTTTCTTCAAATCCTCTTAACGGTACGGTTGCCTGCAGGGGTGGCTGAGGTGGTCAAAGGCGCCGGGCTTAAGATCCGGTCCCGTATGGGTTCGTGGGTTCGTATCCCACCCCCTGCACCAAACCAATTTCAATCCCCCCCCTCGAAGAGGGGGGTTTTGGTGAACAACCAATGCAAAACCGTTTAACACTCGGCGGGACAGGCCGAGATGGTGAACAGGGTGTCCTCTCAACATTCAACTTCCGTGAATCGTCTTTTGCCAATGCTACTTGTAGTCCTCATGGTCGGCTCAGTACTGCCAATGTCCGTTCCTCAGGACGTTGTGTCCGGCGAGGAAAATACGCTGGCTGAAGAGCCTACCATCTCTTCTGCGGGAAGCGATTGTTCATCGTGCCAATCCTACGACCTTTATCTTGACGAAATGACATCTGAGAGCGGTGGCGACGGCTCAATCACTACTCAGGAACCTTCCGGGTCGCACCAAGAAGAAAGCGCCCTTGGTGGCATCACCTTCCAATCAAACGAGATGATTTCTGATTTGCAAGTCTATGGTCGTGGTAGCACCGACATCGTCACACTGTCGTTGTACATTCAGTTCAGAGGCACAACCGGCTCAACAGCAGACATCACCTATTCGCTCGGTGCTGGTGGTAGTGAAATTGATTCGTTCTCCGAGACCATTGAAGACCCTTGCACCGGCGGCACATTCGGTACAAGCGCCTGTCCGTGGACGTTGAGCGTCATCGATTTTGATATTCCTTCGAGTGGCTTTACCGTTGAAAACGGCAAGCAAATCGAACTTGACATCGATGCACAAGCCACCTGTGAAAGCAGTGGTGGCGGCGGCATTGGCGGAGACAACTGCGAAGTCAATGTGGCATTCGGAGACGTTGAGCAAACCAACGGATTCTCGAAACTTGAACTCAAAGCCAATGCTCTGGCAGACTCCTCGGTGAAGGTCCACAGGCCCGGCGCGAGTTTCACAGACCCTGAAGTTACTGAATGGTCACCAAACCACCGCCCTGAATTTCGCACTATGCAGTTCACAGTGGATGTCCGTGACGCATTTGGCCGCGATGACATCCAAGGCGTTGACCTCATATTGAGTACGCCAAACGGTGCGAACTCCGTCTTCGACAAATCGTTTGAAGACGATGATTTGAAACTTGACAACGAAGGTCTCATCGGCAATTTCACATTCATATACGACTCTGGTACTACAGCAGGTGATTATCCACTTCAACTTGAAATCAGTGACCTTCAAGGCCATACTCTGGTGTTTGAACACCCTGGGATAACGTTCATTGAATACGATATGTATCTCTCACTTCCTTCATCTCAACCGGACACAGTGCTCATTGCACCCGGTCAAACCTCGAGCATTGAATTCATGATTGAACATACAGGTTCGACCTCTTCTTCGATGAATGTTATCTTCGATTTGGTTGGCTCGCCTTTCCCGAGTTCATGGTCTGACCCTGTTTGGGATCAATCCGGCGGCTACACCCTTAACGGAGGAGGTTCATTTGCTCGACCTATCCTTTCTTTTGATGTTGTTGATGGTGACTTGACTTCCGCTCCGAGCAGCATTGAAATTGAAGCTAGAGCTTATGCAGATACTGAAAACGCTCAAAACGACCAAGTCACAATCAAGACCATCACGCTCTCCATAGAAGAATCTGAAGTTCTTGCACCGCCTCGAATTTCAGTCTTTGAGGACTTTGAGCACCAAATACAAATTGCAGATTCAACCCGTCCAGAGGCGTACGACGAGTCCCTCTCACACTATGTTGATGCTGGCGATACCAAAGGCGAATTTTTCGTTGATGTGTTCAATGCCGGATTCATTACAGATGCTTTCCGCCTCCGAGTTACAGACTTACCCGATGCATGGCAATACAAGTTCTACGACAACGATACTGGAATGGAACTCACCGAAGAGGGCATTTACTCATTAACTCCAGATATTGGTTCCAATCAAATCCTTACCGTTCGTTTGGATGTGTTCCCTCCAAGCGAACGTGATGCACAGGATATTGGTCTGGTTGCTTTTTCAGTATCGAGTACCAGTGATACTGAACTGAGTACAGATGTAGCGTTTACCGTTCATCGAACGTTTGGAATTTTGGTCGAAGTGATCGCGGATTCGGATGGCGGTACGCTTGGCACTGTAGGTCCAGTTGCTCCTGACAGCAGCGTGTATTACAACATGCGAATAACCGACTCAACAGAAGGCCTTGGACAAACCACTTGGAGAATTATCAATCCAAGCGACCTTGAACGCAACACAGAAGAACCAAACGGCGACCCTATGTACGGTACTTGGGATTACGAACTTTCAAACGGTACCGAATCGAACATGGTTGTCGTCTACCTGGAACAAGATGAATACGTCGACCTCAAATTGGATTTGACGCTCGGTAAGAACGTTGAAGCAGGTATGCACACGGTCTTTGTACGGGTTATTGAAGAAGGAGTTGACTCTGATGAAGCACGGTATTTTGACCTTCCAGTCACGGTTGAAGTTCGTGAAGAAGTTGTTGCTGGACGAATCACTATTACAGACTCAAGCAGCGAACTCATTCAATTTGAATCCAATGAACAGAGGAATATCAACTACAAAATCTCGAATGACAACAATATCCCTCTCGATGTAGTCATCACTCTTGAGGAACCTGACGGTTGGGATGGAGTTATCCGGGCTTCTTCTGACCAAGCCGGTGGTAGTTTCTTGTTGCTGACTTTACCTGCATACTCCGACAAAGACTTCTCAGTCTCAATAACGCCACCCGGAAACCTGAAAGATGGGCAGATGATTAAATTCACACTCACCGTTACGCCGATGGACGAAGAAGTGCCTTATGATGCTGAATTCACACAAATAGTTCCGTTTACCTACATGACAAACTGCGACGGTATTGGCTGTTTTATGAACGAACTTGCGAACCCGAGTTTGCAAACCTTAGCGCTCGGAGCAGGGCTTGTTCTCGTGTTGGTATTCGCAGTTTATCGGCGAGGCCAATCGTCGGGAGTCATGCACGAAGCAAAGTTAAACTGGGAGGACGAGGAGTTTGAATCCAATATGATTCCTGAAGAGACAATTCCTGAGCCTGTGGTTGAAGAAGACGATGACCTCGAACTTCTTGATGAACTCTCTGATTTGTGATTTCATCTTCTTTCAGCGGTGTTTGCTCACCTCAAAACCCAACAAGAACCTCTCATCGAGTCTTCTCCGCTTTATGTTTTGAAAATGGCAGTGCTGCGAGACTGTTCGTTCCTTGATGCGCTCGATCTTGAAGTTCGTAAAAGGAATATTGTATGAACATCGCACCATTTCCCTTATGAGGCATCAAACCAGCCCAGCATTAGTGAAAGCAATGCGCACGACAATTTCCCCCTCCGAGCCGCGCTTCCAATGGCAGAATGTTCAGCACCGAAATGCCTTCAAATCAGTGGCGTTAACGGTCATGATGTTGCTCTCGACATTTGCTGCAATTCCATATATTTCGATTGATGTTCGCGCAGCATCAGACCAAGATGGAGATGGATTGACGTATGGCCTTGAGTATCTCATGAATACAGCTCCTAACGACCCGGACTCCGACAACGACGGTCTTCCAGACGGTTGGGAATGGAAATACGGGCTTGACCCACTATCGAGTAACGGCGTTGATGGCGCAGTTGGCGACCCAGACGGCGATGGCATGTCGAATTTGCAGGAATACTCTTACCTCCAACCATCGGGTTGGGACAGTTCATCAACTCCGAGTCTGCTTGACCGAGGTGTATGGTGGAACGGTACAGTTCCAGTCAATGACTGGAACGAGGAAGACGCTCTTCAATACAACCGCCCTGGGTGTGGTGACAGCGGCTCTGACGGGCAAGGCAGTGTGATACTTTGCGATGAAGATCCGGTTGGCAACATTTGTACAAACGGCTTCGACGACGACAAAGATGGCTTGGTCGATTCCGCAGACCCCGACAATGATGGTGATGCTGACTGCTCTTCAAACGACGACGACGGTGATGGGATAGCAGACGAAGATGTTGCTGGATGGGATACCGATGGAGACGGAATGGATGATGGTTGGGAAGCCGCAAACGGTCTCAATGCAACATCCCCCTCCAATGCAGATGGTCCGAACGGTGACCCTGATGGTGATGGTTTGATCAATCTCCTCGAGTATGTCAATCCTACATGGACTACAATGTGCGGTGCATCTCCTTGTTTTAGAAACGGGCCTGACGGTTTGGTGACCGAGACGACTTCTCCGTGTGACCCTGTTGATGGAATTGGTCCGGGCGGATGTGCGACATTCACTGCGGAAGTTGATGGAATCACCTCAACGAATCCTCAAAGAGCGGATTCTGATGGTGATGGATTGAACGACTCATACGAAGCATTGACGTTACTCACCGACCCGACTTCTTCCGATACCGACCGTGACGGTATTCCTGACGGCGTTGAAATCAATGGCCAATACGGAAATCCACCTCAAGCAAGTAACCCTCGAAGCAACAACACCGATGGGGACGCGTTCGACGACGGAGATGAAGATACCAACTTCAACGGCGTTCTTGACGCAGGCGAAACCGACCCCACAAGAATGGAAGATTCCGGTGACGAAGACAACGATGGTATTCAGAACTGGGAAGAGAACCTTTCCTGTACTTCATGGGACATTGCCGATACGGACTTTGGCGGTATCAATGACGGTGATGAGCGAAATGTATCTCACGGAACTGACCCATGTGATTCGTTGATTAATTTTGAAACCACGATTGTGACTTGGAACTCAGGCAATGGGCAACTGGAATTATCCGATGGCTCTGGATTTAACCCAAGCGGTGGTGTTGGTTGGTTCAACACTTCTGGGACTTGGATTCCGTTTGCTTATGCTGCTACCGTGAATAATTTCGTTCAAGGTGTCGCACCAGGTCCTCTGGCAGGTGTAACTCAAGTCGCAAATCGCAACGGTTCGTTCTGTCATACCTCTGCGACAGCTTCGGGAACAATCGCAACGACCCAACAGTATTGCGACGATGACTACACTGATTCAGATGCTGATGGTTTGGCAGACTGGCAAGAATTGCTTGGAACTTTTGGTTGGTTCTCGAACCCAACCCTCGCAGACACCGATGCAGATGGCGTAAGTGATTTCGACGAAGTATTCGACAATACCGACCCCAACGAACCGTGTTTAAACCTCCTCGATGATGACTCGGATGGTCTCAACAATTACTTCGAAACAACGACCGGATGTCCACTTTCATTCATCGGAATTCTCAATGGTTCAGCCGATGTATGGGTCACAGACGACCTTGATTTGGATACAGACGCTGGTGGTGTTAGTGATCGAGACGAGTACTTCGATGGAACGAACCCCGAAAACGACCCAACTGATGACCTTCTTCCTGCAGACTTTGACGGTGATGGCGTCCCTGATGCTGTCGAGAACCAAACTGGAACAGATTGGACAAATCCTGACACCGACGGTGGTGGAATGAGTGATGGAATGGAGTGCGCTCAAGAATTTTGGATACTGGGTTGTGAAGGTTCACCCTTTGACCCGTTCGACCCTTCCGATGACATCACTCCTACTGAAATCGTCTTTTGGGCAAACAACACATCCGGTGCAGTTGACATCAACAGTATCCACCGTTGGAGAATGACCACATACGATTTCTACACGGGCACAACATACGCACACCTTGAAGCAGTACATCCGTATGAAGACGTGGTTTTGCCATCTTCGAATCTCACACACTTGGCCGACTTGACTTTCTCAAACGAGACATTAGACTGGCTCATCAAGTATCAAAACCCAATCAATGTCGGCAGCCTACCTGTCCCGTATTCTCTTTCGAACATGTCGTTCATCGTTGATTCAGCCGGTGAATTGCAACGCTCTACCGACTCTCACAACATTCGAGTTGTTACCGGACCAATTCAAGAAATCTATACACAGCAACCAGAGTATTACTTTGACTGGGCAACGATTGCTTCGACGACCGTCCCAGGCTCAAATTCAACGTATGAACTTGAACTTCCTGCCTCTTTCAACGACCCGACGAACAGCAGTTCATACTTGCTGAATGTTACGAATGCAGTCGTCACTGAATCCGGTGCAACCAACGCATACGACAGCGCATTGGCCATACAGGATTTCTTGGTCAACGGAAATTCTTCAACCGAGTTCAAGCGTAATTACAACGGTTCTGGCATTCCAACTACGGAAGACTTGAGCATGGAACTTGTTCGAACAGTTTTCGAGGGTACATGTTCAGAATTCAATACTGCCTTCGTAACGATGGCTCGTCTCGCTGGACTGCCTGCGCGTAAAGTTTCTGGATTCTCTGGAGGCACTTGGAACGGCAACGGCTACACAGTTTACTCGACAGATTTGACCACATGGGGTGAAGTTCGATTGCAACAGAATGCCGCAAACGGCGATACCGACCTTGGCTGGATTGCTTTCGACGCATGCCCTGAGGCAGAGCAAGTCGAAATAGTCAATCAGAGCATATCCACGCTTGTTTACGACCGCGATGCGAGCAACACGTTGTCCATCTCTGGTCAACTCCGCTTTACCGAAAACTCCAGTGCAATTCCTCTGCTTCCAGTCGTGGGATATTTGGTTCCAGTCGGTCTTGAGACTCAGGTGCCAGGCGCAGCTTCAATTACCAATTACCAAATTGGCTCGGAAGTAACGCTTTTGAACGGTAGTTTCAACTTTACAGGTTCACCTCCAGAACTTACTGGTCCTGGAATGTACCGTGTCGTGGTGAAACTTGATCAACAGGGCTATGTTTCAGAGTCAGGGATTGTTTACGATGGTTATGTGAACGTCACAGACGATTCAGTCATCACCCATACTGGTCCGAATGCTATTGATGCCCCGATTGCAGGCGCAGGGGCTCTCACCATCATCGAAGGTACTCTGAAACTGGAAAGTCCTCCATTTGACTCCATTCAAAACGTAGGAGCACTCGATGATTTCCCACCGGAAGTCTGGCTTTCTTTCACCTCGTCAGTCAACGGTTTCACAAACTTGAGTACCCCCATCAATCCAGATGGTTCTTGGAGCCTTGAATTGGACCTTGATCCATTGGAAACCAAGACCAATGTTTCGGCAACACTCGGCTTTTCAGGCTGGCAGGATACACAAGTCACTGGTATCACTCCGGTCCAATTCCACTTGCGTCCAACAACCAAAGCGATTCTCATCGATGTCCGAGATGCCCCGAACTTGACTGCCACCCTTGAAGGACCGTTGACGAACAAGAGTATTCTTGTCATCAACGACGACCTTTGGGTGAACGGTAGTGCGTTGACCACGGGTGCTTCACCAGTTGCAATGGCTGGTAACCTCTCGTTCTCTATTCGTCAAAACGGAACCTCCGACGAATGGCTTCAAGTGTTTAACCGCTCAGTGAATGGTGCATTCAATCTGCAGCACCTCTTAGGTACTGCCGAGGCACAAGTCTTGGCAGGAGAGATTGAGATTCAACTCCGATTCTTCCCGGACGCAATCGAAGCGACCGATGATGCGAATTTGTCTTCGGGCGCTCCGTACCTGTTGCAAGGATTCCTTGACTTCGAAGTTCAAGCCACTTCCCAACTTCGAGGTTCTGATTCAGCAATCTTAGTGACTGTCTTCGACCATCGCGGTCTTTCAAGCGACCTTTTCCTCTCCGGAAACTTTGATTTCTTCTTTAACGGTTCATGGGTCAATACAACCGTCGACCCTTTATCGGAAACGCTGACAATCAGTTGGAACATTGACTCTACACTTCTTGCTGGAGATTATCCATTCTCGATTTCCTTCAACGGTTCGGATTTGTACCAACCTTCAACAGGTGTTTCTTCCATTCGAATTGCTGCTGAAGTTGATTGGAACTTGAGTTTGGCTCAAGATTGGACGCACATCGGTAATACGACTTATCTTTCCGGAGACATTTTCGATGCTCAGTACCCGAATGTGAAGGTTCTTG
Organism: Candidatus Poseidoniaceae archaeon; assembly: GCA_938075675.1. Lineage (GTDB taxonomy): Archaea > Thermoplasmatota > Poseidoniia > Poseidoniales > Poseidoniaceae > MGIIa-L1. Next base: position 22,946 of record CALJHE010000021.1, read on the forward strand.
GGGATAACATCACCATGCTGACCTTGACAATGTTCACTACAGAAGGGCAACCAATTGACCTCTCACAAGGATTCCTCAACAACACGACTGGTAGTTTTAATTTGAGTTTCACCGCACCTACCTTTACTCCCTCGAATGCGTATGATGCCGTTCTTGGAATGGATTTCGACACGATGGCTCCAGTCGGCGGTCCGTATTATCGATTCGTCGATGCTGCAGTGCCGCCAGCAACTCCAATTCTACCCTCCACATTGATTGGAATTGAATCAGAATTTGTGATTGAGCCCGAGAGGGGAGCACTCATTGTTGAAATGAATCAATCTGTTGACTTTGTCGCGAAGGTTACTGATCTTGCAGACGGTTCGAATGTCTCCAACGCCAACGTTGAATTCATATTCGATTGGGGTAACACAAATGCTTCGATGGGCTTTGCTCTTTCTGATTCGGAAGGGAACTCGACCTTGCAATGGACCGCTACTGGAATCAAACCAGGTTACTATGATGTTCTTGTCACTGTATACGATGACCTCACCGACGGCCTTGCAGTCGGGAACTCTCGAAGAACCGGTAATTCCTCGATTGTTAATTTGACGGTACAAGTTCCGAGTGACATTCGTATCGATTCCATTCCTGCAGTTGCTACTGCGGGAATAGACTTCAATGTCCTCGGTCAAGTTCTCGATGCCGATGACCCTACTCGTCCACTTACTTCACCAGTTGAAATGTCGGCGTTTTGGTTGAGCAATCCGGATGAATTGCTGGTTGGCTCCTACCAAACTTCTCCGAATGGTACATTCAACATGAGCATTCCAACCGATACCAGTGGCAATGGAACAGAACGTGGTGACAAAACTTTGGTAATCACAGTCGTAGAAGGCTCATCACCGTTCTATCTTACTGCGACCACTCAATCTGGAATACTCGTGATGGGAGTTAGTCAATTCAACAACATTCAGCCGCTCAACCCCATTACTGTGAACCGCGGCTCAACAGTCAATATCACTGCACGGTTGCTTGAATCCTCCAACCTTTTCGCACCACTTTCTGGATACGATGTTGACATCCAATTCCACGAAACTTGGCTTGCTGGTACACAGACCGATGGTGCAGGATTTGCTAATTTCAGCCACCTCGTACCATTTTCACATCCATTGGGATTAATTGTTGTGACTTTGGTATTCAACGGTTCCACGGACTTATTATCGACTCAGGTCAATCTTTCGACAATTACCATACGCTCTACAACCGTCATGATTGTTGATCCAATAGCAGAAAATCCGGTTGCTGGAACTTCATTCAATGTGTCTGGCCAGGTTTTGAGTGACAACGGCAGTGGACTTGAGCAGCGAGACGGTAGCGTTCTGCCGTCAAACATTCTCTTCAGCATAAATGGGCAACCTGTTGGTTTCACCGTTACGGGAGGAACTGTCACAGCAGGAGGCATTTGGAATGCATCGATTTTACTGAGCGAGACATTTGAAGCCGCGAACAACTCTCTGGAAGCGTCGTATGTCCCAAGCGTGAACTTCTACATTGGTTCAGTGAGTAACACTTCATTTGACAGCAGAGGTTTCTCGACTCTTGTATTTGTCAAACCTTCTTTGGACGGATTAGGCTCGCCATCTCTCAACGATCGTACTGAACGAGGCCAGAATGTCACCGTACAAGTTCTGTTGCGCGACAATACCCTTTCACCGATCTCCGCTCAACAAGTGTTGGTTCGCCTTATTGGAACAGATGTCAGCACAACGTTGACTACCTTCGAGAACGGTACTGCATACGGCACTCTTACCGTTCCTGCGAACCAAAGCGTTGGATTCAATGACCTGGAAGTGATTTTCTCAGGAACTCCGGGTACAACTGGAATCCTCGGCTCGAATGCTTCAACACAATTTGTTGTGCTGTCTCAAACTCAGCTCAGCATCACCTCTTCCCCTTCAACGCTCGTTGCAGGTGATTCTTTCAGTGTCAACGGCACTCTCATGGACGATTTGAATCAAAGTCTCACCATTGACGGTGTCCCATCACTGGCTGTCGTTCATTTGCTTGTTGATGGTGTACCTGTCTCAAGTGTTGAGACGAATGCCCTTGATGGCAGTTTCTCGGTTGCATGGACTCTACCGGAGGATACTGCTGCTGGTGCTCACCTCATTGAGGTGCGCTTCCTCGGCGGCCGAGATTGGGTCGACCCGGTAGGTGTAGGTGACCCTGCAAATCCAGACTACTATTTGCCGAGCAGTGCGCAAGTTGACTTCAACGTTAGCGTCCCAACCAAGATACTTCTCTTGACAGCAACCGGCGAGGTTGACCGCGAAGCATTGATGACAATCCAAGGCCGTCTATTGGATCTCGTTGATTCTCCTCTCGGTGAACTCACCGTGGAAGTTTGGCTTGGAGGCCAATGGATGACAAACGTCACTACAGACGAAACTGGACTGTTTACTGCAGTTTATCCGGTGCCTGCTGATGCTCAACTTGGACCAATCGACTTGGAAATCCGTTTCACTGGTACGACCTTCTATCTGCCGAGCAATGCTACGGGTACTTGGAATGTGTACAGTCCAATTCTTGTAAGTGTCACCATGGAGAGTCCAGTGGCCGTAGGTCAGAACACGACCATTACCGGAACAGTTGTTGACAACCAGTTAACTGGAGTTTCAGGACTTGAAGTTGAACTGGAAGTTGAAGGCTTGGTCATCTCGACCGTTACGACCGATTCTACGGGTGCATTCACGTACGAATGGACGGTTCCGGACACCTTTGGATTCGGTAACAACACATTGTTTGCTGTGGTTGATGCTCAAGGTTTCTACCGTTCAAACTCGGGTAATACAACCTTCTTCCTTGCACACCGCTCAGATGTAACGCTCATCTTTGATGACGGAAAAGATGCTACTCGGGGCAATCTCTGGACACTCTCGGGCCGTCTGTATGACATTGATACTGTGAACAACGATGGTCTTGCAGGTATGGAACTCAGCCTACGCCTCGATGATGTGGAACTGATGACTTTGACGACCCAAGAAGATGGAAGTTGGTCTGCAATTGTTCCAGCAACAATGGACCTTCTGCGTGGCAACCACCTCTTTACGATTTACTTTGAAGGCACGCAGGCTCACTTGGGTACGCAATCAACTGGAACTGCAACGGTTTGGGCAAACGCTCAAATTACGATTGATGAAACATCATCGAACATTGTTGTCCGCTCTGACTCGACCTTTGCTCCAATTGTCCTCACTGGCTCAATTTCAGAAATCGGTGGACTGGGAGAAGTTTTCGATAACGTGACTTTGTACCTCGGTAATGGCTCGCAGTGTGTGGCTCAAAAAGACGGAGCCCGTTGCCTGAGCGACCTGCTTATCGATTGGGCGAATGGAAACTTCACGCTTACCGCTACTGCCCCACCGTTCCTCTCGTCAGGCTCTCAATACCTTCACTTGGAGACGCCACGTCACGATGAGCACTACCTCAACGCTGCGAGTTCAACTCACCCAATCTATGTGAAAATTAACGCAGAGATTGAAGTGTTTTTGGATGAAATAGTCGAAAACAAACAGGAAGATATCGGCGGTTCAATTTTGATTACTGCCGAAGACACCCAGCAAGGTGTTGCGGGAATCACAGTGACCGTTTACATGTATTCCGAGAACGGAACACAACTGTCGAATCCACTGCAACCGCTAACCGATGCTAACGGTGTTGCAGAGTTTGATTTCAATTCCGACCCACCGTTTGGAGATGTTGACGAATGGGGAAGAGTTACACTTGAGATTTTAATCAACGACCCTCGTCTCTCTCAACAAACCTTAGATGAGTTTGCTTCCAATTCTGGTGAAGCATCGATGTTGTCGTACAAGTTCCAAGAGGAAGAAAAGCAAGTGCCTTCGTGGGCATATCTCTTGACACTTCTCGTTCTTGGTCTTGTTGCTGCTGGTGTAGTGACTTACCGCCGCCGTCAATCTGCAGAGTTGCTCCAAGAAGCTGCGGAAGTCTTCGCTTACACTGCGGAATTACTTGCTGCTGGTGATTCAGTCCGTGAGTCTATCTTCACTTGCTATCAAAACCTCTGTTCGATTTTCCAGCAGAATGGATTCCTACGACGTGATTTCGAGACGGTTCGTGAGTTTGAAATGGCTATCCGGCAAGCAATGCCGCAGATTTCCGAAGATGCCCTTCTTGCACTCGACAACATGTTTGAGCAAGCAAGGTACAGCCGTGAAGAAATGGGTGAGCAGCACCAGACTGCTGCAACTCAGGCACTCGGTCGAATGGGTGAAGAAATTTCGAATTTGACGAAGATTCCACCACGGTGAAGTTCTCGTTATTCAACTGCAACACCACTCAGTGAACCCCCTTCTTTGGGACTTTGCGAATGTGCTGCAGTCAATGCTCTTCAGTAGCGGACGACCAGTGCAGATCCATTCGGTTTGCAATGTGGAGATGGAGAACTGGCTTGGGATGAAATTAGACGCTCATACCTCTTTGTATTCGGACGAAGTCCAGAACGAATCTTCGAGTGAAAGAACAATCAATAGATTACCAACGGAGATGAAGTCTTCCGTTGATGAAATGGGCCTTTATTTCACCCGCTTCAGCAGGCAATGGTACGACGCGCAAAAGGTCATCATGCTCGGCTTCTTTGACGACCAGTCGGAGTTTGCGGTGTGCTTCTCCCTGGAGGGTTGAGATTTCGATGTCCTCTTCCTTGGCTCCGTGGAGAGGAATCATCAATCCATCTGGATTGACTGTGCCGTGCAACTGTTCGACCATCCATGTGAGTTGACGTTCAGGTGCAACTTCGGCGAGATGCGATTCTGGAATCATTCCAGCGGCGACAAGAACTTGCTGATGGTTCATCTGAACTTCCGACAGGTGGTCGGCTTGGACCTGAAAGTCAGCATGCAACTGTTCGGGTTGGGCGTCAAGTCCAATTGGGCTTGCATGTGCCTCTTTGATGTCTTCAATTTCAGAAGAATCAGTCTGTATTACTACGGGTTCCCATGTCGACATGGTGCTTCGGTTGTGTGCGGCCTCCATGAACCTTCGTCCTCCGTAGTTTCTTTTGACTCTACACTTCTTCAACGGTGTGGACTCGAGAGAAGAACCTTCGAGCGAAACTGGCCGTTGTCTGTGGGTCGTTGGTGGCGTTCATTCTCAAGTCACTCGGATAACAACTGATGTAGGTGCGGTCGGTATGACGCTGGTCCAACAACAGAATGAGCGCTCGATCTCCAATCGAGCGTATTGGGCGTCCCATCGCTTGAAGAATGGCATTGATTGCTGGTTGCGTAACGGTGTATCTCCAAGCGTTATTTTTCCCGAACCTGTCTCCAGCGTAAGCCTTCAACGAGTCAGATAACACCGATGGAGGGGCGTTCGGTATCCCTATGCACGCAACGGCGTCAAGTATCCCTCCGTTGTAATCGATACCTTCGGAAAGTCTTGCGCCATACACTCCGCATAACAGTACTCTCTGTCCAGCTTCTTTTTCGGAACGAAGGTTTTCGACGAGTGAGTCGATGTCGTTCTTACTCCATTCTCGGCTTTCCATAACTTTCCGGATTCCCTTGAACCGATGTTCCGCTAATATTTCCTCCATCATCCTGTATGAGGGGGCGAATACAGCAATGTGGCCTGGAGTCCCGTCGATGAGCGCTTGGAGGTGATTGCGTATTTTTGACCACATTGCTGGTGTTCTCTGCGTATATTTGGTTGTCACATCACCAGCAACCAAGACAGGTCGGCGTTCTCCGGCGAATGGAGATGAATAGGCGGTTTTGGTTGTTTTTTCTGCTGGCAGGTCGAGAATGTCAGCATACATCTTCGGTGGATACAGTGTCCCTGACATGAGAATCGCACCGTGTACCGACTCAAACACAGGCCCAGATACAAGACCAGGGTCAAGAAGGTGAGAAGTGATTCTTCCCTCACGCCCTTTCGAACTGAACACCAGGCTGAGAGCAGTTGTTTTACCGAACATTTCGATGCATTTCAGAATGTGACCCATCTTGTGCGCGTCCGGCTCCATGGTGTCTTCATCTTCACCCGTTTCGAGTTCCACTTCAACCCGCAGTAATACGTCAGCGAGTCTCGGCAATCTGTGCGCTCTTTCGACAGCTCGATCTTCTCTGCCGATGTTTTCCCCAAGTATTTTTTGACCCGTAAGCCCTTCGTATTCGTCGCAAGAGCGGTGTATGATGTCTAGGAAACGTTCAACTTCTACACGCCCCTCTTCCTTGTCACTCACCAAGTCTGAGTGCAGTTGGCGAAAGAGGTCTGCTGTTTTCGTACGGGCAATTTTCATCACTTCAAACGCCCAAGTAGCCACATCTAACTCAAGGGCGATAGGCACGGAATTATTTTGCTGGTATGAAGCAGTGAGTGCTCCGACGTATTCTTCCAATTCCATGGTCGTGTTGCGTGCAATGGTTGGAGTAATGCTGCGTTCCATGGTCATTCGAATTCGGTCTGGAAGATTGTGTGCTTCATCGACCACGACAATGATGTCCTTGAGTGAAATCCCCATTGCTTCAAGGCTTGACTGGCGTACTCCCTCGTCAAAAATGTGGTTGTAATCGCCGACGAACACATCCGCCAGTCCTGCAGCTTCTCGGGCAGCCTTCCAAGGGCATGTTTGAGTAATTTCACCACCGACTCTGTGGATTTTGGTTAATTCAACCAGTTCATCGACATGCAGCGGACTGTCAAGAATCCGCTTGGTGAGTCCAGGTGCACTTGTGATCCATGGACGGCATGATTTGGTTTTTCTCGCAGTGCTGCACATCATTGAGAATACGAGGTTTGACTCTTTGGCAAACGGTTGAACGCACATTCCAGATTGACCAATCATGTCCACGAGCGTGATTGGTTCTTTGCCGGTTCGTCGCTGGTTAATGCGGCGAACGGTATCGACCACTATGCGATGCTGACTTTGTCTCGAGGTGAGAAAAAATACGTGTTTCTTCGTAGGTGATTTCTGGGTTATCTCCAGTGCTGCTGACAGTGCCGCAGCCGTTTTTCCTATGCCGGTCGGTGCTGCGGCCAAGTGGTATCCTCGACTTCGAAGTGCTTCAGTTGATTCACGAATCATCTCAACTTGCCCAGGTCGGGGTTTTTCATGAGCAAGATACTCAAACATCTCAGTTTGGACTTGACTCCCCTCCTCTGTCATATCGTGAGTTCTGCGTCGACACCTCTAAAGGATTGGGGAGCAAATGTATGCAGCGGTTGCACTGCAGTGAATCATTGTGCCCAGGTATGTGGGGGTCCTGAGCACGTGGGAACCAACCAACTTAGCAAGCCGGTGTGGAATCTGAGTCCCCCCGCCCGTCTTCCGAGGGGAGGTGTGTTGGGTTTTGGTTCAAAGAACCAGTTCGTCCAGCGCGTGCAAGACGGGCACGCAGACGCAAAGCGGCAAATCCGTACGGCTTGGACATATCCCGTACGGCATTGAAGGTGGCATCCCGAGACTCGCAATCATCGTTCTGCCAATTCATTCCCATCCCCTCCTGCACTCTCACCCACTCACTCGTGGTATTCTTCGCGTCGTATCGTTGAATTCCTTGCTTCCGCAACGAGTTCATCGAGTTGTTGTGTCAATTCAGAACGAGCCTTGATGGCTTGTTCTATGTAGAGTGAAAGCCCTTCTTGGGCTGCGGCTTCAGGTGTAGTCCCTTGAAGCTCATACAATTGGCCGAGCAACATCTTGTCGCCATAACCGAGAGGTATTCGTATGGAGTCCATTCCAGTAAGCAACGGTTGCCCCTTGAGGAATTGCTGAATGGCCATGCGGATGACATCGGATCGATTACGTGCACCGTCGATTCCGACGCGTGCTTCGAGCAAAGCGATTTCCTCCTCAGTAATTCTGAGCGAGACAAGGTTGCTTGGGTTGGCCATTTTGATTCCTCCGTAACATTGGGTAGGCAAGACAGTATATGAAAGTTACCTTTTTGATGACAATTTGACTTACAGGTGATTACGCCGAAAAAGCGTGGCGTGCGTGGCATATGCTCAAATTTGCGGAGTTTTTTGAGCGAAGAGCCGTATACGCGAGTTCTGCGGAGTAGAACATTCTAATACGGGTGTCCACAGCACTTTGCATGGCACTCGAACCGTCTCGTGGTCTCTATCTCTATTTGCGAACTTTGACTGTGGCCATGGAGGATTCAATCCTTACAGACGATGAAGCATCCATTCTGCACATACTCGCAGAAGCTCTTGGTATTCTCCCGAGTGATACAGCGGTTTGCTTGTCTGTTGTTCGTGGAACTGAGACGAATCCGTTTGATGGCACAGCGTTTGATTATTCAGGTCATCATCCTGGCGATGTTGTGACGTATCAAAGTGCGCTGGTGGCTGCTCTTGATGATGAAGTCATTACTGAGGATGAATGGGCCATGCTTACCGCTTTGAGAAACATTGTCGGTATTCAAGAAGACCAACATGCAATGATCGAGGAAGCCATTCATGCAATGGCGGAAGTCGATGCAAACGGCGTACGAAGACTTGAACGCCTACAACGGTACATGACGGTCTGTCCGTATTGATGCATCCTCTTTGAGGTTTAAACGAGCGCCTATCCGATACTATCGACGGTAATACTTAGAAAGGGTGTTTCTTTGGGGCGACTAATACATAGTAACCGGTGCTAATATGAGTATAACAAAAGAAATTTACGAATCCGTAGTCTCTCGCGACCCAAGTCAACCTGAATTCCATCAAGCGGTCTGGGAAGTTCTCGAATCACTTGAACCTGTTCTTGAAGCACAGCCGGAGTATCGCTCCGTAGTTGAACGAATTGTAGAGCCAGAACGCCTGATTCACTTCCGTGTTCCATGGGTCGATGACGCTGGTACAATCCAAGTCAACCGTGGCTTTCGAATTCAATTTAACGGCGCAATCGGTCCTTACAAAGGCGGGCTTCGTTTCCACCCAAGCGTGAACGCATCCATCCTCAAGTTCCTTGCTTTCGAGCAAATTTTCAAGAATTCCTTGACCGGCCTCCCAATGGGTGGCGGTAAGGGTGGAGCAGACTTCAACCCAAAGGGCAAATCTGATGAGGAAGTTATGCGCTTCTGTCAATCGTTTATGATGGAACTTTGGCGACACATTGGCCATAACTGCGACGTTCCTGCTGGGGATATCGGTGTTGGTGGTCGCGAGATTGGTTACATGTTTGGTATGTACAAGAAACTCCGAAACGAATTCCAAGCAGGAGTTCTCACCGGTAAGGGCCTCTCCTACGGTGGTTCACTGATTCGACCAGAAGCAACAGGCTACGGTCTTGTGTACTTCGCTCGTGAAATGCTTGCTGCACAAGGTAAGTCATTTGAAGGCGCTACAGTCTCTATATCTGGTTCCGGAAACGTGGCTCAGTTTGCATGCGAAAAGGTCCTCGACCTCGGTGGCAAGCCTGTTACCATGTCCGACTCCAGTGGGTTCATTCATGACTCCGAAGGTATTGACCGAGCCAAACTTGCTTGGATTATGGACCTCAAGAACAACCGACGTGGACGCATCTCAGAATACGCAGCTGAATTCAGCAGTGCTACCTTCACCGCTTCCGCACCCGAACCCTCCTCGAACGGACTATGGGGCGTCAATGTTGATGTTGCACTCCCATGCGCAACTCAAAACGAAATCAACGGTGCTGAAGCACAAATGCTTGTTGACAACAAGGTCATGGCCGTCGCAGAAGGCGCCAACATGCCTTGCACCCCAGAGGCTGTCGGAGTCTTCCAGAAGAACGGAATCATGTTCGCACCTGGAAAGGCAAGCAACGCTGGCGGTGTTGCAACCTCTGGTTTGGAAATGTCTCAGAACTCCCTCCGCTATGGCTGGACGCGTGAAGAGGTCGATGCAAAGCTCGACGACATCATGGTCAACATCCACAAGAATGCTGCTGAAACTGCTGAGAAGTACGGTCGTCCAGGCGATTATGTCTTCGGAGCAAACGTTGCAGGATTCTTGAAGATCGCCGAAGCAATGATGGCTCAAGGTGTCGTTTGATTCTGACACCTGTGCCGATGTATGAGCATGTTGCATAGACATGTCTAATAACTGCTAATTGCTAATTCGCATCATGCCTCAATTGATGGTTGGAGACAATGCTCCTTCAATCGTATTGCCTGCAATCGACGGTTCGACATTCGATCTCTCAGCTTACAAAGGAAAACGTGTGATTTTGACTTTCTTCCGATTTGAGTCCTGCCCTTTTTGTAATCTTAGAATCCATCGATTAGTCAAGCGTTGGGGTGATTTTCCAGAAGATACAGTGATGGTCGGTATCTTTGATGCAAACATCACGAATCTTTCGAAGAAAATGAAAAAGCACAACGTACCCTTTACACTCGTAGCAGATGAAACATACGAGCATTTTCTCAACAACGGTGTTCGTAAATCACTCTTGCGAGTCATGCTTGCTCCGCTTCGAGCACCACTGACCTTCCTCGAAACTTTGGTAAAAGGATATGTTCCAATGACGCTCTCGCCGTCGAAGCTTTCTACTTTGCCGGTTGATATCCTCATTGGTGCAGATGGAAAAGTCGTTGAGGCTCACTACTGTAAAGATACAGTTGACCACATGCCAATTGACAAGTTGGTTTCATTTGCACAGGGCAACTGATTATTTTCCTTCATCTGGTCTCAAGACCCGCTCACAGGCCCATCTTCCGTTCGATTCTGAAAGGAATGCGCATGCACCGGGTGGCATTGCATGGTAGATTCCTGTGATTTGATAGAGAACCAATTCACAACCGGGATTATGCGTTACAAGAAGTAAAGTTTCATCGCCATGCGTACTCTCGATAAACTCGTGAATGGTTTCTGTCGAGGCGAGGTACAATTCATCTCTCGCTTCAGTTGGAATTCCATGGTATTCTGCCAACAGTTCCACAGTCTCCATTGTTCGTCTTGATGAACTCACCAATATTCTGTTTGGTGCCCACCCATGCGAGCGTATGTTAGTTGGTACCTTTTTGGCATCATGCTTTCCTTGATTGGTCAATTCCCTCTCAAAGTCGGTTGGAGCGTTCGGGATGGTTTGTGCATGCCGCATTAACAATACTCGTCGTTGTACCATTTGCCTCAACTCAGGCTCAACCAATCATTCTGCTTGGTAAGGAATCCATTGGCCGGTTTCATTGTCGTAGAAAAACAGGCTTCCATCAGCAGATTTCGACCAATTGACTCCGTTCTCTTCCCATTGTTGAGACTCAGTCTCAATTGCTGGCAAATCTTTTGCAGATTCATCGTTCATGAACGCTTCAGTTGCGGTATCGCTGTGGTTTTGAGCCGCAAACGGAGAATTATTATCCTGTAGGTTTTGGTTTCTTCGAACGACAAGTAGCGCACCTAAGCCACAGACGATGAGCAAGGCCAAGATTGCGTAGATGAGGCCGAATCCACTCGATTCAGCGTCCTGTTCAGATCTGTTTGGATCGTTTGGATAGTAGTCATAGGTGTCCGATATTCCATCTCCATCTGAATCAGTCGTTTCGTTTGGGTCAAGAGGGAAGTCGTCTTCAGCGTCGTTCACATTGTCCATGTCGGTGTCCATCTGCGAAAGAGCGCATCCATCATCAAAGACAATTGAACTCTCTGGCGTCAATGGGCAGGTGTCGTCAATGTTGAACACCCCATCGTTGTCATCGTCAAGTTGGTATCCTGAACATCCGTCTAAGTCGACGCTGTGAGATTCATCTGTATCGGGGCACAAGTCCTTGTCGTTGTTGATGGAGTCGTTGTCTTGGTCGAGTTGAGATGCAGCACATCCGACGGCATTGACTTGTTGACCACTCGGAGTTGCAGGGCACAAATCTACGGTATCATCGATCATATCGTCATCGGCATCGCGTTGGTATTCTGCACAACCAAACGAGTCTGTAATGATTCCAATTGCGGTATCTGGGCACAGGTCTGCATCGTTCTTGATAGCGTCACTGTCATCGTCTTTTTGTGCGTCTGCACAGCCGTTTTCATCCACTTCAGTGTTGACAACTGTCATCGGACATGTGTCCATCATATCGTTGATGCCATCGGTATCAGTATCACGTTGTGCAGCCGAGCAGCCGACGCCGTTGACTGGCATGTCTGGCGTTGTAGAAGGACATTCATCGAGTTGGTCGTTGATGCCGTCAGCGTCGGTGTCTCGCTGTGTATCAGCACATCCTGCTGCATCGACTTCATAGCCAAGAGGCGTGAGTGGGCAAGCGTCAAACAAATCCATGACTCCATCGTTATCAGCGTCTTCTTGAGAGCCAGAACATCCCGTCGTGTCGACGGTTTCACCAGGCGGAGTGGATGGACATGCATCTTCACTGTTTGAGACGCCATCGAGGTCATCGTCTTTCTGTTGCTCTGAACAACCGTTCAAATCGACAGATTGTCCGGCAGGAGTGTTCAAACACTGGTCGGCTGAAACGCCGTTAGCATTGTCTCCGTATCCGTCACCATCAGCATCGAACCATTGTGTTGGTTCTGTTGGGAATTTATCTGCAGCGTTACCGTTTTGATTATCTCCAAAGCCATCTCCATCTTCATCGGACCACTGTGTTCCGTCCATAGGGAATGCGTCAGGGTCGTTACCGGCTTGGTTGTCCCCATACCCGTCGGAATCAATATCCGCCCACTGCGTACTGTCCGCCGGGAATGCATCACCATTGTTGCCGGTGGGGTTGTCCCCGTATCCATCTCCATCTTGGTCAGCCCACTGTGTGCTGTCGGTGGGGAACTCGTCAGGCGAATTTCCAGTTGGATTGTCCCCATATCCGTCTCCATCTTGATCAGCCCATTGTGTACTGTCTGTAGGAAATTGATCACCGTTGGTTCCGTTCGGGTTGTCTCCGTAACCGTCTCCGTCTTGGTCTGTCCATTGTGTGCTGTCTGCAGGATACTCGTCAGCATAATTACCTGACGCGTTGTCACCATAGCCATCGCCATCAGAATCAGACCATTGAGTCGGGTCGTATGGGAATGCATCAGAATTGTTGCCGCTTTGGTTGTCCCCGTATCCATCGGCATCATAGTCAGACCATTGCGATGAATCGTTCGGGAATGAATCCGGTGAATTACCAGATGGATTGTCTCCATATCCATCACCGTCCATGTCCGAGTATTGACTTGAATCGTTCGGGAATGCATCGACTTCATCATTGTAGCCGTCGTTATCTGAATCTTTTTGTGATAATGCACAACCATCGATATCGACGATTGAACCTGCAGCGGAGTTCGGGCAAAGGTCGACTTCATTTGCTACCGAATCGTTGTCGTCGTCAAATACAAGGTTGAAACATCCACTGTCACCAACCAGTTGGACATTCGTGTTGGAGTAAAGAAGAGCCTCCGCACAGTATGCGCCTGATGTGTTCGGTGTTGAGTAGGTGAAGGTGGGCAGACTCATGTTTTGAGCAGTAGCGGTAAAACTCGTCAATGAGGTTGATGCGATGATTGCACCTCCTGCATCGGTAATTCGTATGAGCGACTTGTAGGAATCACCCGGTATCAGATCTGCACCTTTCACATCGACGTTATTTGTTGCCGCGGTGCTGCTTGAGGAGAAATTGTCAAGGACCAACGAGGGGAGTTGAGGGATGAATGCATCATCATGAATGCCAATAAATCCATCTCCTGTTGTTAGGTTGATTGTAGAGTTGGCCGTATAGAGTATACCAACCAAGAGATGTTCATCCATGGTTGTAATTCCACTCCAGTTGATAAGCCAACTTTCTGTTGTCGAAGAACTGGTGAAATTGATGTATGCTTGGTAAACAGCGGAGGCATTGAGTGCGAGGTTAATGTCATTTGTAGAATTATAATTGTTCTCGAAATCCACATCGTTCAACACGAACCACCAGAGTGTGTAATCTGTATTGGCGGACAAGTTGGTTGCAGAGTGTGAGCCTGAAGTTGAGGACAACACGGTTGATTGTAGGACTTCAATCGTTGTACATTCCGAGTCAAAAGAGAGGACTCCGGAGGCGTCTGAAAGAATGACATCAATGCAGTAATCTGATTCTACCATTATTGGACTTTGTACGGTCAAGGTCGTGTTGTATGCAGTGCCGTTTGCAGTGAAATTTATTGTTGAAGAAGGATTTGTCAAAGTGGTCCCGTTGAAGTAGGTCTGACCTGCTGAATAAGTGACTGAATAGTTTGTACCTGATGTAAGTCCGTTCATTTCTGCCGTTGAAGATGTAAGTGTAGTTTGGAAAACATCAATCGATTCAATGGTTTGACCGCCTCCAGGTAAGTCGGTCGTTATTTCAATATCATAGACATTAGAAACCGCTCCTGAACTAAATGTAGAATAGTGGTACACCTTGAAATAGTTCGTTGAATTTGATGTAGCAGTGTATTCTCCAAACTCATTGTCGGAGGAAGAGCTCATTGAACCGAAATTATTGAACGAAAGAGACATCCCTGTAGAACTTTGTATAGTCGCATCAACATCTCCATTGGCATGAGTGAATGTCAAATTGAAGTAATAGGTCACGCCGCTGATCATTTGTATTTCGAAATAATCATCATTTGCGACTGATGCCGAATTTATTTCAACACTTAACCCAGTACAATAGACTGGTAATATTGATGCTACGGTTGCAGTTGCAGGAGAGTCGTTTGGTTCTAAGATGTCTGGTGACGTTGCAGTACCCGTACATGGACTTGGGATGGTGCTTCCATTGCTGCCTCCCGTGCCACTACTTGCCGTGAATTTGGAAAGCGTAAGATTCCAGGTTCCTGAGCCAGAGTATCGGGTGATCTCGATGTAAACCATGCCGCCTGGCGAGTTGGTATTGTTGGTTGAAAGCGTTTCTGGATTCGATAAGTTTGAGGAACCAAGCCATGTGAGGTTCGCGTCGTAAAAGGCTAAATCGAAGTCGTTAAAGATCGTAGTTCCGTTTGGATAGGTTACTGACGATGTGAATGACAGAGTGGCAGACAGGCCTTGGTTTGCGCTCAATGCAACGCGCAGGAAGTCATGGTCGTCGCCATAGTCAAGTTCTCCAGAACCGGAATAGGATGAGGTGAAGATATAGTTGGTAATGCTCACACTTGTGTTGTCTGGCAGGTCGCCGCCTGAGTTGAGATCATTTTGGTTTACCCCTACGGCTGATGCATTGAAACTCGCAAGGCTGATGCTTGTGAAAAGCAGAAGCATTGCCATTGTTGCCGCACGAAACTGTCGAGAGTCACCTTTCGCTTGTTGAGAGGTCATGGACCAACCATTCGCTACAGGTTTATGACAGTATGGAGTAACGAATTGCAACTTCTTGGTATTTAGGCTTAGATTGCAGTTGGAGCAACATGACCTTCTTTTTTGTCAGCAGGTTTTCGAACTCGTGACCAGACTCCACCCATCAATTCATCGTGATGTGCGTCGCAGTAGTGGAATCGTCGGTAGGCTTCTCGGAACGAATATGCTTTCTTGCCGGTAGCTACGAGATACCCTTCAGGAGAAAGTCGAGAAACAATCGTGCCTTCTACACCGCATCCCGGGAAATCACATACAGCTGCGCCGGACATGATTGGGTGTAGTGCTGACAGGTCTTTAAGGGTCGTATCGACTCACAGATTCGATTTCACTTTTACGGGTAGAATTACTCTGTTTCGGGCAGAGGTTCAATGACCAAAAGAGGAATATTTGCTTCAATTGCCTGACCTTCTTCGCAATGAACGACAGTGACAGTTCCACTTATCGGTGCTTGAATCTCGTTTTGCATCTTCATGGCTTCAAGGATGAGAATGACCTGTCCCTCTGTAACACTGTCGCCTTCGCTGACTTCAACCGTGACAACTTTGCCGGGGATGTTTGCAGACACGGTTCCGGATTTCTTCTTTTTACCGCTACCGGTTCTCTTCTTTTTGGCAACAGGCGCTGCATCTGGAATCTCAATCTCAAAGGTCTTGCCTTCAACCGTTGCGGACCAAACCTTTCCTTCACCTTCGATGGTAACTTCAAATTCTACTCCGTCAACAATTACTTTTCGTGTTTCAGACATTGTTTCACTTCCATGGTGAGCGGCTCGCTCTTCTGTGCATGAGGGAGGATTGTCCCATGTTCATCCGACGATGGTCCTGCGACCAGGCAAGTCCTGGCTTGCGTGCAACCTGTCCGGGGTCATCGCCGCCCTGTGAGAGCATTGACATGACCGCAGCAATGGCAGCCATTCGGAGAGTTTCTTTGTTCGTTTTGGACATGTTTTACACCTCACAATGGGATGTTGCCGTGTTTACGGGCTGGGCGAAGTTCCTCTTTATCGATGAGCATTTCGAGTGCCCTGCAAAGTTTACTTCTCGTTTGATTCGGTTCGATGACATCATCGAGGTATCCGAGTGCAGCTGCAGTGTAGGGATTTGCGAATTTCTCGTTGAAATCTTCCGTCAAACGTTGTCGTTCTTGTTCCGCATTTCGGGAACTTGAGATTCGCTTACGGTGAATGATTTCTACGGCACCGTCTGCTCCCATCACAGCGAGTTCGCCGGTTGGCCATGCGACGTTATAATCGCCTCGAATGTGCTTCGAAGACATGACATCATATGCTCCTCCGTACGCCTTGCGAAGAATGACTGTGAGTTTGGGCACCGTTGCTTCTGCAAATGCATAGAGTAGTTTTGCTCCGTGGCGTATGATTCCACCCCATTCTTGATTGGTACCGGGTAGGAATCCTGGTACATCTTCAAGCGTGACAATTGGGATGTTGAAGGCATCACAGAATCGAACAAACCGTGCAGCTTTATCGCTTGCATCAATGTCGAGGCATCCTGCTAGAACTTTCGGTTGGTTGGCTACCACGCCAACGGTGTGACCTCCAAGGTGGCCAAAACCGACAACGATGTTTTGAGCCCAATCGGATTGAACTTCAAGGAATCCTCCATCGTCTAGAATTTCAGTAATCACATCAACAACATCGTACGCCTTTGTGGCTTGGTCAGGCATGATCGAATCGAGCGCATCGCAGGAGCGGTCAATCGGATCGCTGGTTTTCTTCAGAGGCGGGCGCTCAAGGTTGTTTTGCGGGAGAAGGTCACACAAATCCCTCGCCATTTGTATGGCGGCCTCATCATCGGGAACGGTGAAATGAGATACACCCGATTTCGTTCCGTGTGTCGATGCTCCACCAAGGTCTTCGAAACTGACCTCTTCGTTGGTGACCGTCTTGATGACTTCTGGGCCTGTGATGAACATGTAGGACGATTCTTCGACCATGATGATGAAATCAGTGATGGCAGGTGAATAGACAGCGCCACCTGCACATGGCCCCATTATGACGGAGATTTGAGGTACAACGCCGGATGCACGAACATTTCGGAAAAAGATTTCAGCATAACTCCCCAGTGATGCAACACCCTCTTGGATTCTTGCGCCGCCTGAATCGTTCAGTCCAATGACCGGCCGACCCGTTTTGAGCGCCATATCAAGGACCTTGCAAATCTTTAGTCCATGCATTTCGCCGAGTGAGCCACCGTAGGCGGTAAAGTCTTGAGCGAATGTGAAGACTTGGCGGCCGTTAATCGAACCGTGTCCGGTTACGACTCCGTCGCCAGGTATGATGTCATTGTCCATGCCGAAGTCTCGACATCGGTGTTCGACAAGCGCATCAATTTCTTGGAACGTGCCTTCATCAAGAAGAACTTCAATGCGTTCTCGCGCCGTCATTTTCCCTTTTTGGTGCTGCCTGTCAATCCTTTCTTGGCCTCCGCCAATCTCACTGCGAGATTTACGATTACGTAGGTCTTGAAGTCGTTCTTCAGTCGATGCCATAGGCTTCCCCGAACGCTCTACGCAAAACCCGCCCTTATGCGTTGCCTATGGATGAATTGAGAAATGTCCGTATTTTCGGGCTTCTTCAAGATTCGTGATTTCAATACCTTTTACATCATTACAGGGGTGTGTTGATAGGGAGGCAGCGTATGCAACAACCATGAGCGAACCGTGGCGAATCGTTGTAGCCAAGCCGGGTTTAGACGGTCATGATCGTGGTGCTAAAGTAGTTGCAAGAGCGTTACGCGACGCTGGAAATGAAGTTATTTACACCGGTCTGCGTCGAAGTGCACAACAAATTGTCGACACTGTGCGTGACGAAGACGCTCGATTTTTGGGGTTGTCCTCCCTCTCTGGAGCACATCAGCATCTTTTCCCTCGAGTCTGCGATTTACTCAAGCAAGAAGGCTTGAACGATGTCATCGTCTTCGGAGGCGGAATTATTCCAGTCGATGATAGGGATGCCTTGTTTGCTTGCGGAATACGCGCTATTTTCGGACCAGGGACGCCGACATCAGAGATTTTACAATTCATCGAAGAAGCAGTGCAAGTAGAAAACTCCGGTGTTGGTGAAGCGAGCGACTGGTATTGGACCTCATCGGCATGAGGTGCTTGAATGACTGCAGAATTTCTCACCGATGCCAAAACCGGAGACCGACGTTCGTTGGCACGAACACTGAGTGCGATTGAAAACAGGACGCTTCGCCTTGATGAGGCCCTTGCAGTTCTTGGTCCAGTTCCAGTACCTGAAGATGGTAACTGGCAAACATTGGCCATTACCGGTGCACCGGGAGTGGGTAAGTCGTGCTTATTGGACGGATTGCTGACCTCTTGGGCCAAACAAGGTTTACGTGTCGCTGTTTTGGCAGTTGACCCCTCATCTCCTCGTACGGGAGGCGCTCTTTTGGGTGATCGAGTACGGATGACAGTCGTGGATGACAAAGAACTCAATCAGCAAATCTATCTGCGCTCAGTCGCAACTCGTAAAGCCTCAGGGAGTGTCCCAGTCATCGTCGAAGATATGACCAAAGTTTTGCTCTCACTCGGATGGGAAAAAGTCGTTATCGAAACGGTTGGTGCAGGTCAATCAGAAGTACGTTGTGCTGCCTTAGCCGACCGTATCGTGGTGGTTGAAGGACCAGCTCGTGGAGATGGCATTCAGGCAGAAAAAGCAGGACTACTCGAACTTGCAGATGCGGTGCTTGTGAACAAATCAGACCTACCTGGTGCGGAATTACACGCCGATGAAATTCGAGAATCGTTTGAATTGGGTATCGGCTCAACCCCGCCTGTCGCTCTCACTTCTGCCCTCCACGGTACTGGTATCGATGATGCAGCAACCGTTCTCCTCGGCCTCCCTTCCTCCGGCCGTTCAATTCGTGCGAGGTGGAGGGAGCGGCTTCTTGCGTTTCATGAACGGAGAATATTGGAGTCTCCAAAACTCGACGATTTACTCCATCAATTAGCGAAGGGTTCAATTGATTTGAATGAAGCCATATCGCTCATAGGTGCATTTACCGATGAGTGAACAAGTCGAACTAACAAATCCCGTTGAACTCTCCGTCGGAGGTATGAAAGGGCATCTTTTTCGCAGGTCAATCCACCTAGGAATGTCTTTCTTACCACTCATTTACTTTGAATGGGGTGAATCTGTGTCAGATTCGCTTGGATTGACGTTGCCTCAGTTCGTTTCCACGGTGGTTTTCCTCTTGTTTGCTGCTGAAGCAACCCGCCTTAAGTTTGGGATTACGATTTATGGGCAGAGAGAATACGAGGCGCAACAAATCTCAGCCTTGGGTTGGGGTGCATTTGGCATTGGTCTGGTCTTCTTATTGGCGCCCACAAAGGAATACATTTGGCCGTTAATTCTCTCGCTTTCACTGGGCGACCCTTTCCTTGGTGAAATGAGACGCAAAGGGATGGATACCCGTAATGTCATTCTATCTTCGACCGTGTTTCTCTTCGTCGTCTGGGTCGCTTGTTGGCACTTTGTTCAAACACCATTTTGGTTAGCGTTCCTCTTCGCTCCGCTGTGTGTTGCGTCTGAATGGCCTCGTTTGAGATACATCGATGACAATGCTACGATGGTTTTGATACCTCTCGGAATGATTCTCTTGCTTGAACCATTCCTCGGCTTAATCTAACGCTCTCTGAGATAGATGATTCCATATGTTCAAATGTCGGTTCTAACTGGGAAGGTTGAGTGATGAGGATGAGTGAAGAGGCCAAAGGTTCCGAACCCCCACAGATTACCTATTTTGTCGTGTTTTCTCTGGCCATTCTTTTCTTGGCTATTTCAATGGTCCAATATCCACTTTGGAATCTTTGAGAGGGCAATGTTTCAAGAGGGTCGCCTCTGAAGGTCGCTTTATGTGTGGTCTTGGAGGGATGTTAGGTCGCCCTGACACTTCTGTGATTCGTCGCATGAATACTCTTTTGTCACATCGAGGCCCTGATGGTAATGACGTATGGTCCGATGATTCCGTAGCCTTGGGGCACACTCGTCTCGCAATTGTCGACCTAGTGGGAAGTGCACAACCCTTGTTCGGTCCAACAGGTGAAGTGCTCATTGTCAACGGTGAAATCTACAATCACCGCACAATACGGAGTCAATCACCCCATTATCCTTGGAACACTCGAGGTGACTCGGAATCCATTTTATCGCTTCTCCATTCGGCCAAGAGCAACTCAAACGATACACTTACTGCTCGGCAGCATGCACACTGGTTGTCGCAGTTGAATGGGATGTATGCAATCGCTCTTTGGGATGCAGAGGCAAAGCAACTCATACTTGCTCGAGACCCTATGGGCATCAAACCGCTTGTTCGGACTCAGGTTGACGGCTCCTTGCTGTTTGCCAGCGAAACGAAGGCACTCCGTGCGCATGAATCTTACATCCCTGCTCTCGATGAGTTGGCTCTTGTGGCACGATTAGCTTGGGAATATCCCCTTGATGGAACGACTTTGCTCAAGGATGTGGTTCAAGTTCGCCCGGGAACTGTGGAAGTTTGGTGCCTCGATAATGAAGGCCATCCCCATCTGAATGACTCTGCAGTGATTGAACGGCAACGCGTCGAACCTTCTGCTGCATGGAATCCAGACACACAATCTGAGGCTCTATTGGAGAGTTTTGTAGCAGGTGTTTCGGAACGGCTTATGTCTGATGTGCCAGTTGGTATCGTACTCTCAGGTGGCCTTGATTCATCATTGGTCGCTGCCGTGGCACATGAGGCTGCTGAACGAGCGCAGCAACCAGTCCCCGCATGTTGGACCGTTGCAGAAAGTGAAGACAACCCTGATTGGATGGCTGCAGAAGAGGTCGCTTCATCCTTCGACCTCGAACACCATCAGCATATTCTTGAACAGGATTCTTTCGAGACCAAGTTACCAGATTTAGCGTGGCATGGTGAAGACTTGGATGTGACCGTACTGTTTTTCCAGCCACTTTTTGAGAAGATGTCTGAGCATGTCAAAGTTGGACTCTGTGGGCAAGGCGCAGATGAATTGCATGCAGGATACCCCCGATATCGTGATTTGAAACAGCACAGTGATTTGATCGATGCACGTTTGGCCTCAATGTCGCATCCTTTCGCTCGCCAAATTGAGAACAAGGCTCTTCCAATCGGTGAACATTGGTATGTCTCAGACCATACCGGAACAAGCCATACCGATTCGCTCGATGAGTTTCTTCAATTCGAACTCGATCACGGCCAACTTTCAAATTTCCAACTCCGCTTAGTTGACCGCCATTCTATGGCGCATTCTCTTGAGGTGAGAGTGCCTTTCTTGTCATCCTCCCATCGCCAGGCCAGCCACCGGTTGCCGATGGATTGGCGTCTTCCTTCAAACGGTGATGAAAAGGCTGCTCTCCGCTCAGCAGCCGCCCTTACTTCATTGCCTCGAAACATCGTTCATCGACCAAAACTTCCCGCTGGAAGAGCTACCTCTCCAAGCTTGATAGACTCTTTACTCAACGATTTCAAGCCACAAAGCGAAGCAATTATTGCGCGATATCCACTGTTGGCTGGGGCATTGAACACTCAACCTGAAATAGCACTTGGATTAGGGCTTTTTGAAGCAATGCATTTGCTTGGAGATGGGCGACGTAAGCCCAATGGTTCAACATATGATTTGATCAATGAGGTGATTGGATGACTTTGGTTCACAACTTAACAGATTTGCTCGAAAACAACCGGCAGAAAATAACCGAATGGATGGATTCGAAGCGTAAAGAAGTCCCCATCCCCATATACGGAAGCGTCGACATTCGCGACGCAGGATGGAAAATTGGCGTCGTGGATGCGAACCATTTCCCAGCCGGTTTCAATAATGTCTCCGAAGAAGACAAGCCTACTTTGGCTCAACTGTTACAGAATCACATCAGTAGGGAATACGATGACTGCCAATGGGTTCACTTGTATCCAGAATCACATACCCGCAACAAAGGATACGTCGAAAACATTGCAGCTCTAAAGGAACTGCTCCTGCTCGGTGGCTTCAAGTGTACCGTTGGTTCGCTTGATTTTGAAAATCTAGGGCATTTGCAGGGTCTTTCAGGCCCGCTCAAACTGGATCCAGTATCGTCAGAAACTATTGACGGTGAAGATGTCATGATGATTTATGGGGCTACTCCTGATCTTGTGCTGTTGAACAATGACCTCACAGAAGGTTTGATTGAAGAGTTTGGCAATCAGGTTGTTTCCCCACCACCCTCAATGGGTTGGCATCGTAGACGGAAATCACAGCATTATGAAGTGCTAGAGGGGTACGTCGAAGAAATTGCTGAACTTCTTGGCATTGACCCGTGGTTCTTGATGGCAGATTGGTTTGTCTCGAACGATAAATGTCTCGAAAAGGAAGCGTGCAGAAAGGACCTCGCCCGTGAAGTGGATACATTTCTCGATTCAATACGCAAGAAGTATGAGGTGCTGGGTATCGAACGAGAACCAGTTGCCTTCATCAAGAACGACCGAGGAACGTACGGACTCGGAATCATGGCGGTTCACAGCGGTGCAGAACTTCTTGAACTCTCCAACCGAAAAATGAAGAAACTCATGTATTCGAAAGGCGGCGTTAATGTCGATAATTTCTTGATTCAAGAAGGAATCCCTACTTTGCTAAAGACAGATGAGGGTGCTCCCGTTGAACCCGTCGTTTATTTGGTCGATGGGCAAGCCAGTTCTTGGTTCTATAGAATCAATGCTAAGCGTTCGGATATTGAGAATCTCAATTCTCCAAGTGCTACTTTCGAATCATTTGCTCAATCAGGTCGCCGCTACGGTGAACACGCTTATGGCTGGCATGCTCTTGTTGCAGAGCTCTCGATGTTAGCAATGGGCAAAGAATTGCTATCGTACGGTAGCAGTGAGTGAACCCGCTCTTGCTAAGAGGAGAACCTCATCGGCAATCATGAACAGGGCGTGGATGTACATCGGGACCATCGCCCTTGGGCTTTGGTTTTCTGCTACATCGTGCAACGGTCTGTTGGCCGATGAATACGCTGAATGGCCCGTGAATATTTGGTGTTGGGGCTTGTTTGCTTGGTACTACCGTTCTGGTGAACGGAAGCAGCGTATCGAAATGCTGACGGTCGTAGCTTTCGCCACACCAATGGAACTCTTCTTCAGCGAAGTGTGGCTTATCTACGAATATCAACGAGATCTGATGCCGTTATTCGTTCCTGCCGGTCATTACTTTTTGTTCGACCTTGGAAGGATTTGTGCGGACAAAATCAAAGAGAATTGGGCACTACCAATGCTTCTCCCCCTCGTTCCAGTTGTCTTCTACGGAGCATGGACCGGCGGAGATACTTCTGCTGTACTACTTCTCGTATTTGTTCTCATCTTCATCCGTTTGGGCCCTCAGCCTCGATTGTATGCCGCAATGGTATGGGCAGCGTTGGCAATGGAAATCGTCGGGACGTCTCTCGGAAACTGGACATGGGCAAGTGAAGTGCCATGGACGGGCCTTACTGCCTGGAATCCACCTCTGTTGGTGGGTTCATTCTACTGTTTAGGTGATGTATTGGTTAATTTGGCAGTCGTCAAGTTTGAAGGGAAGGACCGATTGGAGGTTCATGCATGACTTCATCCGATGAGTTGCGAAAGCGCCGTGAGCAAGAGGCGATTCGTATACGAACTTCTCTGAATCGTCTACGGGGCGAACAGCGTGCATCCATCAAAGGGGGAGAATCGACAGTAGCCTTTGTCGAAGAACGTCTTTGCATCGGGTGTGACCAATGCACAATCGTTTGTGATGACGATGCTATTGAGATGTACAAGGTGGCAATGGCAAGCCCACTTATTCAAGTCGAATCGAATCAAAAAGCGAAAATTTTGCGTGATGATTGCACAGGATGTCGACTCTGTGTGTTGGCTTGTCCAACAGACGCAATCACAATGATAGACAGATGAGGTGTTTGAATGTCCAAGAATGATAAACAAGATACTGCCCAACGGTTTGGTGGAGAATTTGGTCCTTACCGCAAGGAAGGGACACCTGGCGTTTCCCTTTCAACTTTCAAGACGCTGGTTTGGACCTCGAACATTGGTGGAATGCTGCTTGTGGTCATTGCGCTTGAAATGCTCTTTGTGCGACAAATGTTTGGTTGGGGTCTTGCTTCTCTCATTCTCGGGGTTTTGATTGCACTGTTCCCATCGAACTATGAAATCACAGGGATGGACGAGGGCCAGTCGCCACCATCAGGCGATTAACTATACTCGCATTTCGTTCTGGCACGATGGACATTGTATCTTGCCAGAGTATCCCGCAGGGACCTGAAGTGATGCGCTGCAATGTGTGCATTGAATCTTGTCTTTGTCGGAAGTCGTGTTTGAATCGAGTCCGAAGGCGCGCTCGATATTTGCCGGCCATCCCGGTTTGAGCTGTGACATGAAAATCGGAAGAGCAACAAGTGCCATGCAAATGAATGAACACATAATGGATGTTAGAATCATTTCTTCCCCCCACGCTACAGACACTGGATTCGGATCGTCGCCGTGGAAAAGTACGCTCATCATTCCAGATACAACCAATACACCCAATGTGAAGTAAACACCGTTGCGGTATCCAGCGTAAAGTATGGCTCCACCAACGAGGAAACCAATTCCAAGAAGGAACGCGGGAATAGAAAGAAGCCAAGAACTTGCGCTGCCTCCAATTCCAATGGAGAATACCATGGCCCAAAACAACCTGAAGAAGGCGTAGAGGATGACAAATCCGCCAATGGTCTTGGACATCTCCTCTTTTTGGTTCACTCGGATGTATTGGGGCTGTACATAGCCACCCATCGGTTGCGCTGGATGCATTTGCATAGGCATAGGTTGTGGAGCAGGTGCAGCATATGTCTGGAAGATATTTGATGCTTCGTCGTTCTCCATCAATCGGATGATGACTTCATCTTTGTTTCCGGAAACCCGGAGTCCACGTTCTCTACAGAGTGTTTTCAATTGAACGACGGTCATTCCGCTGTAGTCCATACGACGTGTTGTGTCTACTGCGTAAATATATGTTCTTCCGGTTTAGAGGCTTAAGCTTCGACTTCTGTGATTGTGATCACTTCTGTAGCAGCCTTTGCTTTCTTTGCTTCGACTTGCCGTGCGAGGAAGGATACAACATCGAGAATTTCAATGTCTTCGTAACGTTCGTCACCCTCAAACTTGAGACATTCAAAGTGAGATACACACTTCGGGCAGGAAGTAAGCATGGTGTCAGCTCCAGTTGCTCGGATTTCTTCCATGCGAGTTACACGCAGTGAACGAGCATTCTCGTTGCATGACATCATACTGGATACACCGCAACACATTGCGTCTTCACCGTGGTGTTCCATCTCAACGATTTCTACACCCTCAACACCGGCAATGAGCTCACGAGGTTCTTCGTAGATTCCCATTTGTCGTCCGAGTCGGCACGGGTCGTGGTAGGTCACCGTGGTTTCTTCCTCAGCCTTGAGGTTCATGTCAAATCCGTTTTCGATGAGGAACTCAGTCGTGTGCATGACTTTGACACCTTCAAGTTCGTAGTCTCGAGCGAAGGTTCGGAAACATTCAGCACAAGAAGAGACGAGAGTGTCAATTCCAGACTGTTCAATCTTCTTTTGATTGTAGGCCTTGAGTTTCTCAAAGACTTCATCGAGGCCTTGCCACTTTTGATCGTGACCACAGCACTTGAGGAAGTCACGGCCAAGGTAGGATACATCCATCTCCATCTCATCAAAGAGCGTGAATGCAGATGTAGTCGCATCGCCAAGGTTCATTTCTCCCTCGTTGACATGTGAGAACACCATTTCTTGGTCAAGGTAATCCACACAGCCAGGGTAGTAACCGATGTTCGAGGTGAGTGGGTAATCTTTGACAGCGACGAAGTCTTCGTCTGCTGCTTCTTCTGCTTCGGCAGCAAGAACAGCTTGGAGGACAGTGTGAGCAATTTCTGCTTGTGGTCCACCGACAATGAGTGAGCGACGAATATCGACGTAAGAGTCGTAATTGACCAGTTGTGGGCAAGCATTGGTACATGCAGTACAGGTTAAACACGAATAGAGAGGAACACCATCATCTTCATTGTTCCATGAGTTGTAGATGATGTTGAGTTTGTCTCCACCGTTAAACAAACGGACAGGGCATGCATCATCACAAAGGTCACAGCCGTAGCACTTGTTCATCTCAAACTCATATCCTCTACCCATCGAGCGCAAGACGACGAAGACGATTGCTCCGAAGGTCAAACATGGAATGAACATAGCGTAGGTAAGTTTGGCGTCAAGGGCCTTAGGGTTGGTGTGGTAGGTTGGGTTTTCAATGGCTGCAAAGCTTGTTCCACCTGCTGCCATGTCTGTCGAACTGGAGAGGTTCACAGTCGTTCCTGCAAGTGCAGCTGGCGCACCTTCTCCCCAAACAAGAAGCGGCTGGAAGGTTGCGATTTCGAAGGCAGTCTCTGTTTGGATACTGTTGTTAAGAGCCAGAGCGCCGCTTACTGTGACGGTGTATTCGTAGGAATAGGTGCCAACTGGTAGTTCTACAGTTGCTCCAGCACAGTTGTCAAAAGTTGAAACGACTTTGCCTTTATTATCGGTCACGGTCAATGTAGTTGCGATCATCGATGCTGTAGAGATGTCGTTAATCTTACGCTCTGAAGAACGGTACTCACAGGCGAGGTCTGTCGTAAGCGTCTCGATGGATTCGTGGTGACCGTCAGGGAAGAGGGATGTGTCTTCGGTTACAGTGAATGTTCCGGTATCGCTCCATCCGTCTCCACCGTTGAAGGTCGTACTGCCAGCAGCAGCATTGATGCCGTTTGCAGCGTCTTGATGACCGTTTGCATCGTTGAAGTCAATGATGATGTAACGAGCAGGTTGGTAAATCATCCAATCGAGCCAAGCGGTAGTCGGAACTATTTCTGTATCACTCCATCCACGTTCGTCGGTAAATTCGTTGGTTGCGTGAACATGAACATCTGTTGGCTGCGTGCGCATTGCCTCAAGTTCAGGGTAGTAGTCGTGCGTGAGACCCTTAATGGTAAGCAAACCGCCTTGGTCCCAGAATCCATCGTCGTAGGTGTCCCATGTTGCCACAGTTCCTGCTGTTGAAATCAACAAAGTGCCAATAAGGATTTGCTTGGCATGGCTTGGCTTGAAACCAGCACCCCATGCTTTAACCATCATTCCACGAGCGAGGAAATAGAAACATATCCATACTAATACTCCAGTCATTACCCAAGGAATCGTGTTGAAGGCTTCTGCCACCCATGGTTCACGAACACCACACAAGAGGTCGCCGTGACTGTCAAGTTTACAGTAATCTGAACGGTTCTTTTCATACAGTTCCAAGAAGATATTAATCGAGAACACAGATATGAACCAAATGTGTGCGAGGTAGACTGCACCTGCTGTAGCGAACCACGGGTCTTCCACTGGTCGCTTTTCACGTCCGCCGAGGAAAGGTGGTAGTGCGAGGATACTTACTGGGATTCCGGTAAGTGCAGCGCCCCACCATGCAGCGTTCCAAGGGAACACAGGTTGGCCGACGATTTCACCGATGAATCCCGTTGGGACTGTAAATTGTGGCAAGTATTCTCCCCATCGCAGGTATCCGTAAGAGAACAACACATACCAATCAGGGAAAACGAAACCAGCTTGAGCATATGGATCTGCTGCACCGTGCAATGGTGGTGGAATCAACCAGGCATAGAACAACAATACTGCTGCCATGAACGACAGAAGAATCGTGTCGCGCAGAACTTCATGAGGCCAGAAGCCGTGCCCTGTTCGAGTGCGAGTACGTTTTCCAGCAACCTCTTGCAATTGTTCTTTCTCCTCCATGTATGAAGAAGCAACACGTCCGAAATTTTCGATTAGTCCCATGATTTAACCTCCGAGTATCAATGTGGTTCTGCAATGCCTTGTACCCAGACAATGAATAAGTGAATAATAATCAGAGTTGTAACGATGACTGGCAGAATGAAAACGTGAATAAAGTACATTCGAGTGACGGTACGTGAGGTCAAAGAGGAACCACTGAACAGCAGGGTTGCGATGTACTTTCCAACCAGTGGGCTCGAGTTCGCCAAGTTGATTCCGATAACTGCCGCACCGTATGCAAGCGTATCCCAAGGTAGGAGGTAACCGGAGTAACCAAACACGATGGTCAGAGCCATGAGTGCAACGCCGATTAACCAGTTGAGTTCACGAGGGTTGCGGTATGCGCCGGTGAAGTAGACGCGGCACATGTGCAGGAACACACTGGCAACCATGAAGTGCGTACACCAGTGGTGGACAGCACGGATAATGTAACCGAACGGAAGTTCGGTCATGATGAATTGCATGCTTGCATAGGCAGGTGATGGGTCTCCTTCTCCGCCAGGGACGTAGTAGATGCCGAGCACTGTCCCGGTGACGACCAAAATGATGAACGATAGGAATGAAATTCCGCCCAAGCAATAGAGAGGATACCAGTACCAAATGATACGGAGTTTGTATTTTTCAGCGTGTGAGAGTGGCATTTGGCGGTGCATGTTGTAGTATGCGCCTTTGGACATGTTCCAATAGTCCTGGAGTCGGAAGCGAGTGTCGAGCCATGAAAATACCCAAAGGAACAGACGTTCTGCAAAGCCCATTTTGCCGGTTGACTCTACTGCACGTAGAATCTCACGGCGTGGTGTGTCGCTGCTTTCTTGACGAAGCGTCAAAGCAACAAGCACCACAACAAAGGCGATGAAAAACCAGAGAACCCAAAACATTGTTGTCATTTATGTTCACCTCAGTCACAGTATGTGTACCAGTCGAGATAGTCTACGATGCCCTCGATTACATCGCCGTTCAATACAACGGGGATTATGGGGAGTCCAACTGGGGCAGGGCCTCCAGCTTTTCGAATTCCCGCATACTTGAATGTGGAACCGTTTGACCGGTTTCGGTTGGTGTTCATTTCCAAAACAGTTGGATCAAACCGTGAAGAGTGACATATGCAGAAGAGTTTGGTCCCACCGTCGTCTCCACCGCCAGGCGTCCAAGAGTCTTCAGTAAATGAGTTTGAAACAAGTTGCCATCCAGGAATGCAACAAAGGTGCGTACATCGGCCGAAAATCATCACTAAGTTGTCAGATGGAAGAAGTCGAGGGTCTGCATCGCTCAAGTCTTCAAAGTGGCCGATGGTTTTTCCGGTTTCATCGACTCCTTCGGTAAATTGGAAACGGGCCTTGCCGTTTGAGGTTGGAGAGGCAGCGTATTCGCTGTGAGTAACATAGGTGACCACGACAGGTACACCGTTCCAAATTCCAGAAGCGCCCGATGTGCCGGTGTTGGATTTCGCAGCTTCATCAACAAAATCTTGTCTTGTCATCAGTTGTTCGTGCTTTGCACCGTACCAAGCCTCGTCCTCACGCCCCTTTGCCCAGAACTTTACGCCAAGCTCACCTTCGCTGCTGCCTCCAGGTGGGAGCAAAATTGATGCAAATCCGAGGACACCGAGTGATGCAGCCAAAACGCCAGTGGCAGTATTGAATCCATAGCGGAGAAATTGGCGTCGATTAATCGACGAGGAGATTGATGCGACACCTGCTTCGCCTGCAGACGGTGCTGGTTTGAGGTCGTATTCACGTGCCATTTTAGATCACCACTTGTATTCCTTCCAGTCTTTCTGGTGTTCCGGAACGAACTTGTTCATTCCGTGCTTGACAATGATGGTGTCAGGCAAAACGAATTTGAGGTAAGCCATACCCATCAAGCAGAGCGTGACGAGCATCATGGCGACGTGGTAGGCAAGTTGCTGTTGATCCCAGCCCTTGGCGAGTCCGTAAATCATAGAGAACACCCAGAAGCAAGACCAGAAGATACCCCATACGAAGAAAGCCATAATGAGGTTTGAGCCACCTGATGGAGCAAGAGATGCACTGACAATAGTGCCGGATTCTGCAAGATTGAAAACGCCGTGGTCAATCGCAGATTGCATTTGGTCTTCGGTAAGAGATGCATCTTCCAATGCGGTTCGTGCGTCTTCCACGCTGACTTTTCCACTGGCGACCTTGCGAAGTAGGGTCGTGATTGTATCGTCCATCATTGGTCACCTCTTCGCATGAGTTTGTATCGTAATCGGAGTTGATTGGTTCGTCCAGAGTAAGATGTGGAGAAACTGTATCGCAGCATGAATCCGGCGAAAATAATCACGAGAATAACTGCGCCAAATCCGAGTAGACCGAGCCAGTGTGCTCGAAGTTCAGCACCCATGTGTTCGAGGTCCACGCCGCTGTGTGCTGGCTCTGGAGGACTGACGTTTCCATCACCGGCAAAGAGTGTTCGAGTGCCAAGCGCTGTTGTAGAATCGCTCCCCTCTTGGAGGGTGAAGAGCAATTGATTCCACTTGTCTTCTTGGCCGCCTGCGTTGTTGAGTTGGTCGCCGTTCACGGCGTTCCCAGTAATCCAAAAGTTGACGACTCCAGAGTCGGATGCAGGTGCTTGCCATGTGATTGTCCAAAGCCGTTCTGGCTCATCTGCAGTTGCTTCTGTGTGGGTAAGTGTGGTGACGTCTTCGTCCCAATTTTGAACTCCTTCTCCTCCAAGAACGCCGTCCGTTGTGCGAATTGCGAATCCTGCGGTGTAGACGCCTGATGCCGGTGGTCCTCCGATTATTTGGAGCGTCATGGTGTATGTTTCTCCACCAATCCATCCGTAGGGGACATCGTCGAGGATGATTTGAACAGAGTTGTCGGCTGCTTCGTTGTGGCAAAGACAACCTTCCTTCGCAACATCGTCGATGGTTTCTCCAGCATTGTCTTGAGCACCTCCTACGCCGCTGTGAAGCGAAGTCGCAAAGCCCGGGACGAGCAGTAAAATCGCTAGCGCGAGCACTACTCCGGAACGTGTGGAAAATGAGTTCCTTAGCATAGCCTCACCCATGTGATTAGACCCACCAGTAAGTGCCCCTTAAACATTCCCAGCAAAAACCATCGGCAACATCGACGCAGTGAGTCGATTATACGCGAAATCGGGGGTACTTAAACCGTTCGTTGTCGACACCTACCTTTCCTTTGAAATTTCACTGTTTTGAGTACTTTTGACACGAGAGTTCATCTATCGAAGGCATCTGGGGTGAATGGGTATCGCATGGCAGCACATTTTGACAACACCTACGAACTTTCTCCCGAACAACTTGAGCAACTCGATCAGGCTGAGGAAATGATGCTGCGCAATGACCTTGGGGCGGCGGAAAGGCTTCTGCTCTCGATGCTTGAGGCTGATGGTGAATGCATCCCCGTCTTATCCAATCTTGGACATCTTTACGGCCGCCATCTTTCTGAATTTGAAACCGCCATCGAGTATTACGACCGAGTCCTCTCGCTCGAGCCGGACAATGCATGGGCAAGAGACGCTCGTCGACGATATCTCCGTTACATTTGAACACGGCAATCACGGCCAAAGTTCATTGAGGTTCGGTTGAATGGTCGTTCATGGAAGCCTCTCACATCCTCATTGCTGGTGTGGGCGGACTTGGCTGTTCGTGGGCCAAAGGTGCTCACCTTCGTTGCGAAGGAAATGCCGACCTCTGTTTGGTCGATGCGGATGATGCGAGTTTTACCGACAGTGGCTCTGCACATCTTCTTCGGCTTGGCCATGCCCTTGATTCGGTCGGTTGTGCGGCACTCCCCCCGCTGGCTGAACAAAGGATGCGGGGTTACTCTTCTCTAGCCCGAACGGTACTCGAACCTGTCGAGTTGGTCTTGCTGTTGACTGGACTAGGTGGCGGAACAGGCACGGGTGCTGCCCATGAATTTGCTCGCCAAGCACGGCAATCCGGGGCAATTGTAGTTGCCGTTGCCGCTCTTCCGTTTGATGTCCAAGAAACACGTGCCGAAATCGCTCAGGAAGGTCTTCAGCGGCTTGAGAAAATTGCTCATGTGACCGTTCGCCTGTCTTTGGAGCGTCTTGCACGGCAAGCGCGAGAGCGAGGAAAAGCGTGGCAAATGGGAGCCGAATGGGTTGAAGACTTGGTGGAAGGATTGGTTCGAACATTGATGCGTATGGGACTCATCAATCTGGACCTCATGGATTTGCGGGCCATCGTCGAAAAAGAAGGCGAGGCTACACTTCTGGTCGGTACCGGTCGACCTGACGACCCGGAGGGCATCTTGCAATCTGCTCTTATGGCACCACTGGCTGAACTGGATGTGGGTGGTGCTCAGGGCTGCTTGATTCAAGTTGAAGGTGGTATTGGTATGACGATTGGTCAAGTCGATGAAGTTGCAAACATGTTTACTGAGGCACTGGACCCGAATGCTCAGGTCATTTTGGGAGCTCGAGTCAGCGAAGATCTTGAAGATACTATCCGAGTCGTAACTTTGCTCTCAGGCATCAGTAGTGATGCTTAGTCGTCCAATTCGATGACCTTGTTCCATTCAACATCTTCGCCGATGGTATTGCCAACTTCACCGCTCCATTGCACGTCTTCGTCTTCTTGCCAAACTTCATCGTTTTGCTCTTCTGTGGCGGGTTTAACCTCAACTTCTTGTTGATTCAAAACGACGGACTTGGAGGCGTGTGCATCAATTCGTCGCTGAACATCAACTTCCACATCGTGCTGGGAAAGCACCTTGTTGAGAATACTTCGTTGCATCCAGGTAATGGTAAGGAACGCAATGATGTGACCAGTGACCATGACATAGGTGATGTCGTCGAGAGCTGTAGCCAGCATAGCGACGCTTCCAGCGTATGCATAACCGAACGCCAAGCCCCAAGGCAAGGCGTTTTCTGTGGAAAGGAGTTTGAACTTCGGGCCGATTGATCGGGATGTAAGTGTCCAAATAGCCATAAAGACGGTGAACATCATGAGCAGGACTTCTTCGATAAATATCTCGATGGTTTGTTGCGACATCACCAATTGTCGCCATACGGTGAGCAGATGCCAAGTGGCAAAAATGTGAGCAAAAAGCGTCCAACGGCGTGTGAACTTCTTCAAAGCCTTGTCATGCATGGCGGTCCGTCGTGCCTCACGGGTCCAGAATGCGGTTAGCCCATAGGCCGCAGAAGCGATGGCGAGGAATACGACGTTCGATACAACAGCGTTCGCGATGTCCCATTCTTTCTCGTAAAGAAACTCAAACCCAATCAGTCCAATGAGTGAAAGGGACAGGATCACAGTGTATTGAAACACGGCCAGAGTCACGATATTTCCAGTCGTGGCTTGCTTGTCAGGGAGATTCTTGGCGGAAAGCGATGATGCCCATGAACTGAATGAGCGTCCTTGAGCGATCGCCCATATGACAAACAATGAGGCAAGGCTGATTGGAAACACGGCTGGAAGGTCGGTTGCAGAGTCCTGACTGAACAGAATCATAATGAGAATTCCAATGGCGATTGCAACAGCGAGTGGGAATGCACAGATTTTGAGGCTGGCTTTCACTTTTTGGAAAATATTGAATTGGGATACATCCGCATTGCCGGTGACGGTAATCCAAGATCGAACCATCTCATTGGCAGAGAATATTGCGGTGACGGCATATCCGAGTGAGAGAGAAATAAAACCAAGCGCTGCAATATCTCCTCCGTTATTGGAATTCGCTACAAAATATAGGGCCGTTGACATGAGTACAATCATGAACAAATGTGGCATTGTTTTGGGGGACAGGAGTGTTTTGAGGAGAGCGAGTAAGGACGTCTCATTCGCAGCGAGTTCTTTCAATAGATTTTCAGGAGAGCTCGTGCTTCGTTCGACGCTCGATTCGCCCTCCATGTATGCTCCTCGGATTCCTCTATTTTCATACTATCCACGATTTCAACATCAAAGGTATTGAAGGAGGTGCACCTCCAATCAACCATGGCTAAGCGCTTGTCCAAAGCATTGCGCGGCAAACGAAGATGGATGGGGGTCGCATGTTCGCCCGAATTCGAAAACCGCTCCTCGCTCCAAGCTCACATGGAGCAACTTTGGAACGTGCTTGGTATTGACTCGAACATTCGATTAATGGAATTCTACCCTGCATCTTCTCTCGAAGTGGAACAGATTACTGCGACCCTCGATGCATCTCAGCCGTTCGCATACGCAGTTCTCCAAGTGCCTCATCCTTCGTTTGCACTGCTTCGCACCTTTATCGAAGGTGAAGACTCCATGTCCACGCACAAACTTCGCAGTTGCACCAGCAGTGGGAAAATCAGATTGGTGCGCGAACGCATGGGTATGCCAAAGCCATCGAGAAAACGGTAACACCGCCACCTTCATTTGTTTACCCTTGCAGGACCAATCATGGCTGGAGGGGGCACTGCACCTGCGATGAAGATGAGTGATTTGTTCATTCTCCTCGGCGTGACCTTCTTAGTTGGTGGTTTGTTTATCCATGGACTTGCTTTCGCAGAACCCCTTTCTTCGGAAGATGCTGAACCGTACACCAGCGGAGCATCGTTGATGAAAGGTGATACATTGGAATTTACAGTTGACGCCGTTAACGAGTCGACTGTCGTAATCGAAATAATGTTTGAAGATGGCGAATCAGTGTACTCGGAATCGATGGTTCTAGCGCCGGGTGAATCAACATCGGACGCATTTGAGGCAACAGAAGGTGGATATTATTCTTACACGGTGGAGTTTACCATCGGAGAAGGAGAAGTCTTCGTTGATGTTGACCGCCAACTTCTTGTTGATTTCATCATCTATCCTCTCGGCGCCCTCTGCCTTGTCTTTGGACTGTACAAGAGAAAGGATGAGAATATGGGTGAATCCATTGATGCAGTGCTCGAAGATGAAAACTAATTCCGTGTACATTTTGTCCATTGGATGTCTTCGCCGTCATCAATGGAGAACGTACGCTTTTTTTCGTCGATAAGTACGATATTGCCGTCCATTTTGAGTGCTTCAAAAGCCATCTTTTTATTTCTATAGATTGGTACTCCAAGAAGTGGTAAACTTCTGGAGAATGTCGATTCAAACAGAGCGTTCACCTCGCTCGTTTTTACAGGGGTAATCCCGCTCTTTTCCTCGAACCATGATGCAACAGCAGCATGGATGATGGGTGTGAATATTTCCGTTGCTGCATGCTTTGACAATTCATCCAATGCGGCGAGTGAAAAATTATCCTTGTGAGGGTTGGAACTCGACATGTTGCATCCAATACCGAGGACGATTCGCGTTTTTTTACCCCTACTGCTGCTTTCGACAAGAACCCCTCCGACCTTACGCGCTTGATCTCCGATGTGCAACAACACATCGTTGGGCCATTTCAGAGCGACGCATTCGAGAGGTGTATCCATCGCCACAACCGCCTCGTACAGTGCCAATCCTGCTCTCAGTTGCAATTGGTTTGGATTGGGTATGCCTCGTATTTCGTCGATGACCCATGATGCGGCGAACGCCTGTTCCTCGTGAATCCAAGATCGCCCTCTTCTTCCGTGCCCCGAGATTTGTCGACCAGCCTGAAGCATTGTTCCGATTCCGGCCGTTGATTTCAGCAGTTCAGTATTGGTTGAATCTATACTTCCCACATAGTTCGACTCTGCGGCCACATATGGCTTCCAAACCCCGAGAACCTCCAATCGTTCTCCATCCTCAAAGGTGTTTGATGCGACCGTTCGAACAGCGAATCCATTCGCCAGGCATACAGTTCGTGCTCTACCGCCTTTCTCGTTCTGAGAAACCAGTAGGAATGCCACCCCGTCCTGCTTGAGGAGCGAATTTGATTTCAAATGCCCCATGAGGCGCGCAACCAGGCCTTTTTGATCGGTGTCAAGCAGTGCTGCTTCTTCCAGAGGTCCTAACAACGGCGTGTCTTCTTCGTGGGTAAGATAGGGGAGGTTCCACACGATGACGTCGAATGGTTCTCGACCGGCCCATTGATCCACTGTGCCATCAGTGTTCGGTCCAGGTCCCCCCTCGTGTGCTTTGATGACAACACCGTTTGATGCTGCAGCGTTTCTGGTTGCTGCCACAGCATAGGGGTTGATGTCGCAAGCAGTAACATCGAAACCGAGTTGTGAGGCGAAAATTGAAATTGCACCCGAGCCACATCCGATTTCCAACAGACGTTTGCCGCCAGGATTCGGTAACTTCGCAATGGTTTGTGCCATTAGATCTGTGTCTTCTCGAGGAGGGTATACGGTCGGAGGGATGAGGAGTTCTATTTCACGGGCTTGAGGTGTTCTCCAAACAACATACTTTGCTGTCCTTTCAAACCGTTCAATTTCCTGCTCGGCATCCTTTGGGCCGAATATTTTCTCGTTTCCCATTTGCCTCGATTTCATCCACCATCGAGTAGCATTTAGCCCTATCCGAGGGCATTGAATCGGGCCACACAGCCAGTAATCCTTATTTTCGGCAATTCGCAGGGGTAAGCATCGACTCTTTGTTGCGGTGACTTGTGACGAAACAACACTTGCGTAACCTATAAGAACAGTTGGTAAGTCGGGCAAAAAGCCCAAGTTACTATTTTGGGCCTGTAGCTCAGTCAGGTAGAGCGTCGGACTTTTAATCCGATGGTCGCGGGTTCGAACCCCGTCAGGCCCGCCTGACTGGGTTTACAGGCTCGAATAGTTGGGCATGAGCGGGGTATGAGGATGGTAGTAAAAAGCGCAACAAAGAAGCGGCTCATGGAGCTTGGAGTCTCTGAAGAATACGCACACAAACTTGCAACTGATCGGAACATGACCGATATCAAGGCAATGTCCTCTGATGAAGTCGCATCCACTCTCGGTGTCTCCAAAGACTCTGAACAATTCATTAGCACAATGTCTGTAATCGCAGAACAAGGCTCTCGTCGACGCTCGAAGTCGAAGAGCAAGAAAATCACCATCCGTGCAAAAGCCATTGATGATTTCGACCGACCTGAAATCACCATGCGTTTCAACGCACTCAACCACGATCTTGTACCTCATCAAGAACTGGTCGGCGGCGCAAACATCTCTGTCGAAGAACAATTTGCCATCGAGAGCGAAGAACTCGCCCCATGGGAAATGGTTCAAACCGATGACGAAACCGGTGAGCCTCGTCTTGCCAAGGAATGGCTTCCGAAAATCCTCATTACGGACCCAGTCGTTCAAGTCATCAAGGAAACTGCGGAAGCACAAGACAACGCTCGTCTTGCTGCTGACCCAGACCACAAGCCACTCGCTGCAGGTTGGATCGCCGACCGCGTACTGAAAGTTATCCGCAAGTCCCCATCTGCGGGTAGAGCAGTTGCCTACCGACTAATTGTAGAGGGTAACTGAGGGGAGGTGTAAATTATGCAAGAAATCATTCAATCATTTTTCAAAGAACGTAGCCTCGTCAACCACCAACTCGCTTCATACGACGACTGTATCCCGTCTGGCGACAATTCAATCTCTCGCATGGAGAAAATCATTCGCAATATCCGCGTTGGAACCGACGAAGAAATCAACGATGACCTTGGCGGTTACATCAAACTTGACGTTGTGGACCACGACATCACGATTCGCTTGAAGAACATCAAGCTCGGTGAACCAACCATCCGTGAAGCAAACGGTGCTGAACACCCATCCACCCCAATGGAATGCCGTCTGCGAAAGCTCACCTACATGTCCCCGGTAACCATTGACTTCCAAATTTCTCGTAATGGTGTACCTTCACCAATCGAGGCTGGAGTTCAAGTCGGAAGCATGCCAATCATGGTCCGCTCTTCCCGCTGCAATCTTCACGCCAAGCACATTGCTGGAGAACGCCAACTCTATCCTACCACTTCGACTGAAGACTCCGCACTTTGGGATGATTTGCTCCGAAAGCGTGGCGAAGACCCTCTTGACCCTGGAGGCTACTTCATCATCAACGGAACAGAACGCGTCCTGATTTCGATGGAAGATCTTGCCCCAAACCGTGTCACTGTTGAAATCAACAAGCGATACGCAAAGCGAACTGAAGTCGCTAAGATTTTCTCACAGAAAGACGGTATGCGTAAACCACTCAACGTTGAAAAGCGTCGTGATGGAATGCTCATGGTCAAAATCAGCACCGCTGGAACAACCGCAATTCCTGTGGTTCTTCTCATGCGTGCA
Source organism: Candidatus Poseidoniaceae archaeon (assembly GCA_938075675.1). Classification (GTDB taxonomy): domain Archaea; phylum Thermoplasmatota; class Poseidoniia; order Poseidoniales; family Poseidoniaceae; genus MGIIa-L1. The sequence goes on from CALJHE010000021.1 coordinate 61,189, forward strand.
CTCGGTATAGAGAACGACCAAGAAGTGTTCCAGACCGTTGCAGGTCCTACAGAGACTTTCAAGTACATCGTTGCTAACCTCAACGAAGTCAACGACAATGAAGAGTATGCTGTTCAATCACGTGATGAAGCTCACGAATGGTTGCAGAAGAAATTCGCTGCTGGTCAACAAAAGGAATACCGCGAACAGCGAGTGAACCAACTGCTTGACCGTGAACTTCTCCCTCACTTGGGCGACCAACCAGGAGACCGTAAGAAGAAAGCAATTTTCCTCGGACGTATCGTTCGACAAGTTCTCGAAATGGCTCTTACCAACCGTGAACCAAACGATAAGGACCACTATGCAAACAAGCGAGTCCGACTTGCTGGTGATTTGATTGAAGACTTGTTCCGTGTATCGAGCGGACAACTCGCTCGTGACCTCAAGTACCAACTCGAGCGCCACCACAACCGCAAGCGAGAACTGAAAATCACTTCCTGCTTGCGTCCTGATGTCTTGACCTCCAAGATTATGCACGCTCTTGCTACTGGGAACTGGGTCGGTGGACGATCTGGTGTCAGTCAATTGCTCGACCGAACGACCTACCTCGCTTCGTTGTCGCACATGCGCCGTGTCACCTCCCCTCTTGTCCGCAGCCAACCTCACTTCGAGGCACGTGACCTGCACCCGACTCAATGGGGTCGCCTGTGCCCGAACGAAACACCTGAAGGTCAAAACTGTGGTCTGGTCAAGAACGCTGCTCAAATGATTGACATTTCCGAACACATCAGTGAAGTCGAAGTACGTGAACAACTTGACGAACTCGATGTTAACAGTGAACTCGAAGACTGGAGTTCCGGTGACCGTATTCACGTCAACGGTGACATCTACGGTATCCACAAGAACGGTAAGAACTTGGTTCGTCACTTCAAGTCGGCTCGCCGACGTGGAACGATTCCCGCTGAAGTTTCAATCCGTCACGACAAGGAAAACAAGGATATCTTCATCAACACCGACAAAGGGCGTATTCTACGACCTTTGGTCATCCTTTACGATGGCGCACCTCGTTTGACTGGAGAACACCTTCAAGCACTCCGTGATTCAGAAATGACCTTCAAAGACCTCGTCAATGATGGTGTCGTTGAATGGGTCGATGCAGAAGAGGAAGAAGACCTTCTCATCGCAGCACGGCCGTTCGTACTACCTGAAACCGTTCCATCCGGTCCTCTCGCTGGTCGCCCGCTGACCAACGAGAACGTCGAATGGGTCAACCTCGGTGAGCCTGGTGCAACCGAAGCAAAGCTCGTTGCCAAGGTTCGAATGCCAAACGGCGCTTGGGAATCCGCAGAAATTTCGCTTCCGTTGCTTTACGATGAAGAATACACGCACTGTGAAATCGACCCACAACTCGTTTTGGGTGTTTGTGCTTCATTGATTCCATACCCGGAACACAACTCTACCCCTCGTGTCACCGGTGGAACAGCAATGGTCAAGCAATCTCTCGGTCTACCGAGTTCGAACTACAGAATGCGACCTGATACCCGTGCTCACATCCTCCATTACACGCAACGTTCGATCACTCGAACTGCTGCAATGGAATCGACGCACTTTGACGACCGTCCTGGTGGACAGAACTTTATTGTCGCCATCATGTCGCTTCACGGCTATAACATGCAAGACGCAGTCATCATGAACAAGGGTTCAGTCGACCGTGCACTTGGACGCTCGACATTCAACCGAACTTACAACGCCGAACGCCGCCGATTCCCTGGTGGTCAAGTCGAGGAAATCGAAAAGCCGGGCAGCTCACTGCAAGAAGTCAAGGGACTCAAACCTGAAGAGGCCTACCGACATCTCGAAGCAGACGGATTGCCATTACCAGAGATGTACCTCGAAGGTGGCGATGTTTTGGTCGGTAAGACCAGCCCACCTCGTTTCCTCGAAGAATCCGCTGGTGGTGCTTTCCTCCTTGCTCAAGAACGACGTGAATCTTCGATGCTCGTCCGACACGGTGAGAAGGGATACGTCGACAATGTCTACGTGACCGAATCCCTTGACTCAGGCCGCTTGGTCCGAGTTATGGTTCGAAGCCACAAGGTCCCAGAAGTTGGTGACAAATTCGCATCTCGACACGGACAAAAGGGTGTTATTGGACGCCTTGTTGAACCTGAAGACATGCCGTTTACCTCTGACGGTATCGTTCCTGACTTGGTCATTAACCCACACGCTATTCCATCACGGATGACTGTTGCACACGTTCTGGAAATGATTGGTGGCAAAGTTGGTTCGATGGAAGGCCGTCGTATCGATGCTACCGCTTTCCGTGGAGAAAAGGAAGGCAGTCTACGTGACGGACTTGTCCGAAACGGACTTGCCCACACCGGCCGTGAAACAATGATTAACGGTGAAACTGGAGAAGTTTACCCTGCTGAAATTTTCATCGGCTGTATCTACTACCAGCGTTTGCACCACTTGGTGTCGTCGAAGATTCACGCCCGTTCTCGTGGACGTGTTCAAATCCTCACTCGTCAGCCTACTGAAGGTCGTGCCCGCCAAGGTGGTCTACGATTCGGTGAAATGGAACGTGACTGTTTGATTGCACACGGTGCATCGATGGTCATCAAGGATCGACTGCTCGATGAATCGGACGGTATCGACATGTATGTCTGTGCTCAATCCGGTCACATCGCTTGGTACGACCCGAAGCGACGCACCTACGTCAGCCCGATTCACGGCGATGGCGCAGAAGTGTACAAAGTACAAACATCCTATGCATTCAAGCTGCTCCTCGACGAAATGAAGAGTTTAGGTGTGGCCATGCGTCTTGAACTGGAGGACCGAAGATGAGTCAGAAAAACACAATGATTCCAAAGCGTATCGCTCAGATTCGTTTTGGCCTAATGGAACCAAAAGAAATCCGTCAAATGTCTGCTGTCGAAGTGAAAACTGCTGACACATACAAGGACGATGGACACGCTTACCGCCAAGGATTGATGGACCCTCACATGGGTGTTATCGAACCTGGATTGGTTTGTCCAACTGACAACTGTAAGTACGACGAGTCTCCCGGTCACTTTGGCCACATTGCTCTGGAACTTCCAGTCATTCACATTGGATTCGTGAACCTCATCAAGACCGCTCTGAAGGCTACTTGCTCGAAGTGCAGCAGAATTTTGTTGCACGACACTCCGAGCACTCACCCTTCAAACCCTGAATTGAGCGAGCAAGATTACTACCGAACACGTATCCGTGATATCCAAATCAAGCACGGTGTCGGTTCGACTGAATTTGCTAAGATCATCAAGGAAGTCGAGAAAGTCACGACCGGAACTCGCCGTGGACAGTGTATGCACTGCCAGGCTATGCAAGGCAAGATTATGCTCGACAAGCCTACGACCTTCAAGGAAAAGTTGGAGTCGCAAGGTGCAGGAAAGGCAGAGATTGAGCGTAAACTTAATCCTCGTGATGTCCGTGAATGGCTCAGTGCCATTCCTTCTGATGATTTGATTTTCATTGGTATGGACAAGCAAAACCGACCTGAATGGATCGTTCTCAAGGTTCTTCCTGTTCCACCAATCACCGTTCGACCATCGATTACCTTGGACAGCGGAGACCGCTCTGAAGACGACTTGACGCACAAACTTGTTGACGTGCTGAGAATCAACCAACGATTGCGTGAAAACCGAGATACTGGTGCTCCACAATTGATTGTTGAGGACCTTTGGGAATTGTTGCAATACCACATTACCACCTACTTCGACAACCAAACCTCTGGAATTCCTCCGGCTCGTCACCGATCTGGTCGAACTCTCAAGACACTTACTCAGCGTCTAAAGGGTAAGGAAGGCCGATTCCGTAGTAACCTCTCCGGAAAGCGTGTTAACTTCTGTGCTCGTTCAGTTATCTCTCCTGATCCATACTTGGGCGTCAACGAAGTTGGTGTGCCAAAGAAGATTGCAAAGGAACTGACAGTCCCAATCCGTGTTACATCCCGTAACCGTGAACAGATGCGTCAGATGATTCTCCGTGGTCCTGATGTTCACCCTGGTGTGAACTACATTATCCGTGGTGACAATCGACGTGTTCGAATTAACCAACGTAGCCGTTTGATTAACGCTGGATTCCGATGCCACAACCCTGAGTGTAATGAAGAAACAACACTTCGCCCAGACATGCATCAATGCCTACCAGCGCCAAACTTCCTGCCTGGTCTCGTGATCAAGCCGGAAATCTTCGTGAATCCTGACGGAACCCAAGAAACCAGTTACGTCGTTGATGACGAAGCAACTCTGGCGAACCTTCGTGGTGAAGATCTTGATTCTCAGAAACTCGCTGAAGACGATCCTCGTGCTAAACTCCACTACCGTTGGATGCACGAATTGGCTCAAGCAGACAAGGTACATCCAGACCCACACCCAGAACATCTCCAAGTGAGCTGCCCTCACTGTGGCAGCCCGGCAGACGAATGGGGCGACCAAACACGTGTCGAAGACCGACTTTCAACCATTGACCGCAACGGAAACCCGAAGCCTGGTCTCTTGGTAGAACGGCACTTGATTGATGGAGACGTTGCAATCTTCAACCGACAACCATCTCTCCACAGAATGTCGATGATGGTTCACGAAGTTCGAGTTATGGAAGGTCACACCTTCCGTTTCAACCTCGCAGTATGTACTCCATACAACGCTGACTTCGACGGTGACGAAATGAACTTGCACGTTATTCAATCTGAAGAAGCTCGTGCTGAAGCCAAAATCTTGATGCGTGTCCAAGAACACATCTTGACTCCTCGATACGGTGGAGCAGTTATTGGTGGAATACACGACCACATTTCTGGTGCTTACCTGCTTTCCCGCCCTGGGACGCTCATCAACCGCCGACACGGACTGGAAATGCTCGGTAACATCGACTACACCGGTGAACTCCCTGCAATTGTTAAGGACGAAAACGGTAAGGAATGCTTCCGTGGACAGGACATCATTTCACTGATTATCCCTGATAATATCCACCTGCGATTCCGCAGCCGTTCCAACGATGACGTGGTTGTCAAGAACGGAATGGTTGAAGGAACACTGGACAAGCGTGCAATCGGTGCTGAAGATGGCCGTCTCCTCGATGCTATCGTTCAAACCAACGGACCTGAACTCGGTGCTAAATTCCTTGACGACTTTACCCGCCTTTCCATCGCAGCCTGTACTTCGCTCGGATTTACCACTGGTATTGACGACGAAGACCTCAGTGCTGAGGCTCTGCAGTCGATTAAGAATGCAAACATCGAAGCGGGTGTGCTTGTTCAAGCAGCACTCGACAAGTTCGGAAAGGATGGTCGTGGATACGAAACACGGCCTGGACGTACACCTCGTGAAACGCTCGAAGAAGATATCATGGTCATTCTTGACCAAGGTAAGCAAGAAGC
>CALJHE010000022.1 GCA_938075675.1 Candidatus Poseidoniaceae archaeon
CTTGACAACATCGATAACGATTGCGACGGTGCTACCGATGAGGATTTTATCGGCACGGATGCAGATGATGACGGGCTCTTGGATTTGGTTGAATTCCTTGAATTGAATACGAATCCGTTTGACAACGATACCGATGCAGACGGCCTCAACGATGGGTTAGAAATGTTCACGACGTTCTCAAATCCAAATGTTTACGACCCAGATGCTGATAACGATGGTTTCTACTGGTTTACTGACTGCGATGACAACAGTTCACTGAGGTATCCTGGGGCAACTGAAATTTGGAACGGGCTGGATGATGATTGTGACGATGCTATCGATGAACTGGTTGACAAGGAGTCGTTCATTCTTTCAGTGCCGTCAGCGCCGTACGTCATCATTAACGCCACCAGCGAAAATCTCAATCTTGGAGTTTCATTCAATATGACTGATGAGTCTGTTGACCGACTCAATCTTACAGTTCAGTGGTTCAACAACCAAACTCTTCTCGACGAAGGCCGTACCCTGAATCAATCGGTATTCAATTGCCAAAATCAAGACACTCCGATGGCTGAGGAATTATGCACCTACAACGGAACGGCAGGCCCATATGAATACAAGGCGGTGGTTTTCGAGGAAAACGGCTACTTCGAAAAAACATGGATGGTTTACTACAGCGTATACAACCCCCCTGCTCCAGAGGAGGAGAATCCCAGTACAGCGACCGACATGAACGAAGGGAACAATGACAGCCCGTTCAAAGAGTACATGCTCCCCTTGGTCTTGTGCGCAGTCGTTGTTCTGCTTCTGCTCGTACTCCTGTTCATTCGAAGAGGACCCAAACAACCTCCGTATCGGCCAAAACAATCACCGCAAGGCTTTGCCTCACCGCCAATGCCACCAATGTATGCAGATGTACAGGCAGCACCAAGTTTGTCTCAATACGGACGCCCTGGCTCTCAAAGCAACACTCCATCGAGTCAAAACCGTTGGAAATAATCAAACCCGGGAAGTTATGAAACTCCAGCCGATGAGTCGGCCTTCTTCGGCATCTGCAAGCAGATTCAACTGCTTGGTTAGGCCGTCTTCATCCCACGTTTTCGACATGTCCAAAGTTACTGCACCATCTCCGCCATCACCAATCTGAGACAATAAAGAGCCTATGTCATTGCCAGGTACGGTGATGAGGTAACCAATCTGAATACCGTCTTGGTATGCACCTGACGATGTGAAGAATCGATCATCCCCGGTTAGAACGCCATAGTTTGAAGAATCGGTTAACCGGGACTCAAGAGACGTAATGTTGAGGGTCTTCGGAATTGAATCTCGATTGAAAGCCGTGGAGTCAAGGTCGCCGCGCTTATCGTACTGGCAATTCTCAGCATTTGGAGTCCCGGTCAAATTAAATTGAACCCATCCGGCTTGTTCATCTGACGCAACCCAGGAAACATTCCACTGCGTCACAGTCGAGGAGGTTTGTTTGGTTGTACCTCGCCAGATATAGCCCTCGTTCTCTAACGCATTAGCGGCTCCAGGCGCAATTGTATTTGGCCAGGAATCAAAGCATGCGATGGCGTCCTCAAAACTGTGTTGTCGAAGGGCAGTATCGTCAGGCATGTGAAGGTCGTAATTCCCCCAAGTCTCCAATTCATCACTGGAGGGGCCAAGTTGGTTGGCCAACGGTATTGATGCATAAGTAAGACCCAAATCGAGTTGCTTCTGGCCACGTTGAAGTGAAGACTTCGTGAATGTGTGATGGAGTTCCAGTTCCCCATCAGGAAGAACATAGTCGTTGAGTAACTGAGAAGTAGGTGAGCAACCCGATTGGCTGGCCTGATTCTCTGAAATGAGTACATCAACCGTCTGTTTGGCAGCCCAGGGGTTTCCAGATTCAACCCACAGGTTCATTGTCGCTGTTCCAAGACAATATGCTTCTATATCGTGGTGAGTGGCTACGATTTTCCACACGGGCTTGCCGTTGAGCTCATCAATACCCAATACTCTCCAATCCCAACCAATATTGCTTCCAGTCGCCCCTTCGTCGATGAGGTCATTGGCAAACAACTCTTGGATTTCAACTGGTTGCAGCATGAGAGCCAGGCCAGGTGCCAGTGTTTCAATGCCGCCAAGTAAACCACCAACACCGTAACTCACAGTTGTCCCTTGATACTTCCCAATCGGAGAAGGAAGGTCAAAGCCCCATTCAAGTTTCGTAGATTTGGTATCTTGATTTCTTAATTCTGTGTGGGTTGTTGAAGTGAGGTCTGCTGTACCCGAAGCAGTGATTGCACCGATGTCGCAAATGTTGCCGATTGATAAATGGCGATTCACGCGGAACGGATTCAGTGAATTGGTGTTCACATTTTCAACCGAAAGCCATTCAGCACCCATCCCGCCTACAACGCGAACCGCTCCTAGTCGATCTTTAGAACCGCCTTCATTGACCAGTTCGCTCGAACCGCCTTCGGTGATTTCAAGACTACCGGAACCGCCAAACTCTGCAGAAATCTTACAAATATCATCTTCCGTATCGATTTGGTCCATTACGAGTTCAACAAAACCTTCTGTTGCAACGAAAGTAGCTAGACCGTTCTGGTCGCCAGAGATTTGGTACTGCATTCGGTCTCCGTATCGGAGCTGATCGGCGGTAAGCGAATCCAATTGGTTATCCAAGTAGTAATATCCGCCAGCACCCAAGATGACGACGGCAAGGAGAACTGCTGCCACTTGTGGCTTACGAATCATATCCATAAGAGTCGTTGGATTCTCGCGGGTGTGTTCTGACTTTATCCTCTTTTGAACCGTTTTCTTAGCAGAAGTTTTGGAGGTCACTGGTTCGTCGTCAACGAGGTCTGCATCAAGAATCTCGGCATCAAGAATTTCCGGAGGCGATGTGTCTGCTTTTTCAACTGCCTTTTCGACAACTGGAGTAAGCGTGTCTTCGTCCTCAAGTGAGAGGACTATTTCTTCTTCAAACACTGGAGTGGATTTGGAAATTTTTTCCACCACCTCCACCACCTCTTGCTGAGGCAATCCGACTTCTTTTTTGGACAAGCCGAACTCAAGAAGGCGCTCAACAAGTTCGGACTTTTTTCCGGACGTTGGTAGGTCATTCAAGATGCATAATGCTTTGAGTTTCGCAACGGTCAAAGTAGAGGTTTCCTCACTCGACATTCCAAACCCTCACATGATGCCTGTCGTCATTCCCTTTCAAGTATGACCCCAAATGTATCTCGTAAAACACGGATTTCGAAGGGCAAGAGTGCTGCGATTAGCCTTGATGCGGCGCATATGTTCCGTCTGCATTTTGAACATAAACCGTCTGTTCGTATGAACCGTCGGGTAATTTCTTGAAGAAATAACCGTTTTCTGCTGGTTCAAACACTGCTTCGGCAGCGGGTGCTGGTGCTGTATCAGCAGGTACTGTTTCAGTTGGTGCAGGTTCAGTAGGAGATGGTGGGCCACTCGGACCAGTACTCGGAGGAGGGCCACTTGGGCCATCACTCGGAGGTGCACCGGTAGGGCCTGAAGCGATTCGAGCCCCAGAAATAGAAGCAAGCACCTTTTCTTCTGTCGATTCATCACCGTTCTCTAGAATTGTTTTGATATGTGCGCCATGCTTTTGTGCTCCGATAAAGGCGAAGGCTGAGAGTGATAGACAAATGATTCCAAACAATCCACCAATCGTTTGACTGGACCATACTTTCCCACTGACCGCAAGGCCATTGTTCGGGTTTGAATTAATGTCTCCGTTGGCATCGACGTATTGGACAATGATGCAGTATTGACCTGGGTCCAACGAGAACTCAAAAGTGAACTCTTGTCCAGTAATTGGCGTCTTGTCCATGATTTGATGCTGGTAGGCATGGTCTGTGCCGTTCTTGGCAATCACGGTAAATTCGCCGAGGTTTTGTTGACAATTGTCAACCTTAAGTGCATAGGCTTCGATTAGGCTGCCTGACTCTGGTGGTGGGCTTGATGCGGTGACATCCAAGTTCATGGAAGCATCAAACAAATCGTCTCCTGGGAAAGAAGGAGCCCATACAAATCCGATGTCCTTCTCTGCAGAGTGAGTGAAATTATCGTAATCAGCACTAAACGGCATTGGGAATAAAGCAAATGAAAACATCAAAACAGCAATACCAAGCCACAAAAAAACGTTCCAACGTGATTTCTTGAGTTCCTCTTGTCGTTGTTCAAGAGTAAGTGCCTCTGCTGCTTCTTCTTGATCTGCATCAGCAGTAATTTCTTCACTGGCAGCCGCTGCATCCTCATCGGACATGTTTACCCCGATTTCAAGCGAGCACTTGAAAGGCGCGGAGGAACAGCGACGGGTATGGAGGGGAACGGTTCAAATCGCGACGATGGAGAACCCCGCGATTCGGCACTGCGGCTTGCGATCCTCTCACGTGGACCCCGACTCTACAGTACCCGAAGGCTCGCTGAAGAGGCGAGAAAACGTGGCTTAGACCCTTACATTGCCGACCCAATGAAGTTCTCCCTTTTCGTTGCCGATGGCCGGATAGACATTTTGCACAACGGCGAACCGTTCAACTACGATGCAGTTATTCCCCGAATAGGCCATTCAATCACCAAGCATGGCGTTGCAGTGTTACGCCATCTTGAACAACTCGGTATTTGGACTGCAAACACTGGCGCTGGGATTCTACAGAGCAGAGATAAATTGCACGCCTCGCAGATTCTCGCTCGTAATCGTATTCCCGTGCCAAGAACAACATATGTCCGTGACATCATTGATGTCGAAACAGCCGTCGATTTTGTTGGTGGCTTGCCTGTTGTCATCAAAGTAACACAGGGAACACAAGGGCAAGGCGTGTTCCTCCGCCACACGATTCGTGAATCGCGAAATCTTGTCCAGGGTTTGTTACTCACAGGTCGAGCTGTTCTCATTCAAGAATACATTGCTGAATCACACGGCAAGGATATTCGGGCGTTGGTCGTTGGTGATCGAGTCGTTGCCAGCATGCGCCGAAGGGCGCGTGGGCGCGAATTTAGAAGCAATTACCACCTCAACGGTACAGTAGAAAAAGTCGACTTGCCACTCGAGTTTGAAGAAGCAGCGTGCAGGGCAGCCCGAGTTCTTGGACTCCATATCGCTGGTGTCGACCTCTTAGAAGCAAAAGACGGACCATTGGTTCTCGAAGTCAACTCCTCTCCGGGTCTCGAAGGTATCGAGAAGGCAAGTGGAGTCAACGTTGCTGGTGAAATCATCGATTATGTAACCAGTGAGACAGCCTTTTCAGAAGTTGACCTCGCCCAATTGCTACGGACTGTTCCGGGTTCTGGTGTGCTTTCTCTGCAAATTAAGAACCATCCTCAATTGGTCGGTCAACCGCTTGCCGACCTGTTCAATTCCAGCTCAAAGATTCCAGTCTTTGCATTGTCTCGAGACAACAGTCTTCTGTGGAATCCAAGTGATGATATTCAACTTCGATACGAAGATGTGTTAATTTGCTATGGTGAACTCACCGAACTCCGGAATTCATTACGGCAAGCCATGCTTGATGTACCTCAGAAAGCCTTCACCCTTCCAGATTCGGAAGAAACCAATGCTTGATTCGGCGATTGGTTGAGTGCTTCATACCGTTCGGTTAAATCCTCAAATCGCGCGGTGGTTTGATATGGGAGTTCACCTTCTTGCATTCTGCTCTTCGGAGCACGGGATGCACACTCGCGGCAAGCGAGAGGCGGGGAACGCCAATGAATACGAGAAAAGGAGAAGAGCGGAATCGCAAGGCATTGAGGCCCAGCCAAATGAGGCTCAATAACGTCGCAGTTGCCCTTCCGCCTCGTCTTATCCACATGCAAGATTTACCGTGGTTTTCGTGCTACATGCAGACACTAAAGGCTGAAAACAAGTCGGAAAATACGCAAAAATCGTACGCAAGTGGTTTACGAGCACTTATTGAAACTACTCTTCCAAACGAAGATGTCCTCAGCCAGAGCGATTATGAGAATCTTACGGTCTATGAGTTGGCTGAACGCATGGAGCCTCTTAGCGGCCGAATAGACCGATGGACGCATGGTCTTTCCGACTTACGTCCAACCACATACAATGCCCGCCTCGCAGCAGCACGGCACCTCCTCAAATGGCTCGGTCACCGTTGGCCAGATCATTTGGTGCGGGCGAGAGCGGGAAAGCGCTTGCCTCGAACACTCAACCGCCGAGAAATGACCATGGTCTTGGAAGCGGCATCGGTAAGCGAAGATCCTGTTGCATCCATACTGGTCACCATGATGCTCGATACTGGCTTACGGGTGAGTGAAGTATGCAATCTTGACATGAATGATATCGACCTTGAAGACGGCTCGGCTCGCGTATACGGTGGCAAAGGAGACAAGGACCGTCTCGTACTCTTCACTCGAAGAACACTTGAACGCATTCACGCCTGGATACCAATCCGAGAGGCAAGAGTTCGAAACGAGGATTTTTCATTCTTACTCAATTCTGCAGGACGCCGCCTTCAGCCGCGTGGAGTTCAGCGCCTCATGGACAAACTCGCTGTTCAGGCAAATTTGCCGAAGGGAAAGCTCACCCCTCACGTACTTCGGCACAATTTTGCTACGGGTCTGTTGGAACGTGGCGCAGATTTGGTAACAATTCAACGGCTTCTCGGCCACTCAAGTATTGCAACAACCCGAGTTTATTTGGAAATCTCAGACCAAACCCTTCGTGAAGTCTATCACAGAGCGCAAGCAACCCGCCAAACTCTTGAGGCGGCGGCGGCTGCAACCGAGAATGATGAAGAATTGGTTGAAACGACCCCTTCGACAAGTTCGGTAGGCATTGAATGATTACTTACGCTTCTGTTTGCGTTTCTTGACCATCGGGGGCCCGGCCCATGTTCGATGCGGCGTGATTGCCTGGCCACTGTGCCCTTCAATGGGGCAATATTTGCCCGAACGGCAGCGTGAACAATTTTCTTTTGACGGCATTTCAACGGTTTTACGTAAACGACCGTACTTACGCCGAGGCATGAGACGATGTGTTCAGTGACGGTTTTCAATACTAACTCTTGAGTGATGCGTATTCACTTCTTTTTGAACCATGGCATGTCTTTGACGCTGCGTGGAATACGGAGCGTGCCACCTTTGCGACCGTCGGAAGATTTCGCTGATTCCACGGTCTGACTTTCAGAAGACTTGCTAGATACCTTATCGGCTACCTTCTTCGCTGCAGATGATGTCTTTTCCGCCGCAGATTTGGCCGCAGATGAGGATTTCTTAGCGGTCGTCTTCGCTGCAGACTTCGCTTTCGTCGTTGCCTTCTTTGCAGCACTTGCGGCTTTATCTGCGGCTATAGCAGCGGCACTTATTTTGCTCGCAACCGCTGCACTGAGTCCTGCGTCTTGGAGTTTTTTGGAGCCTGCGGATGCCACTTTCGAGACGGTGTCTATCTTCGCAGATACCAACTTCTTTGCTGTTGCAGCACCAATGCCAGGTAATGCAGTTAATGTCTCAATCTTTGAATCTCCCTTTCCGGTCATGGGCTCACCTACCCCTCCATGCGGGGCGCGATTCATCAATACTTCTCCCGCTACACTTGCAACAATGCGTTGGATTGATGGTGCGTGAACGAGTGCGATGACCATGGGCAAACACGACACTGTTGGCAATACAATTGTTGTCTATGCCCAGGTTGGAAAGGCAAAAGCAAATCATAGGGTGGAATTAGACACCGGCTTTCTCCGCCCAAAATCATTCACTTTACCGAGTAAAATCGTATATCTTGGCGATGTGGCGACGCATGTTCTTGCGCATTTGGAACATCCAGAGACGCCTTTATTCTCAGAGCCACCGAAATTCAATGAGCAACGGTGGTCCTTCTTGACGCAAAGTGGAGAATTGCGGGTAGCAGTTTCCTCGCGTTCATACTGGGGATTTGGATTATTCAATTCAGGATACCTCAATCGGATTGAATTGGAAGGTTCGCCGGCATCGTATGCCCGCTTAATGTACGATCTTTCGGCATCTCTTTCACATCGCCCATGGGAGTTTTCCCATTCCACAGCCGCAACACGTTTCCTTTCAAAGCAAATCGGGGAAGTCTCTCTCAAGTCGAATGAAATGGCTTGGAAGAAAGGTTTGGAGGTGGCACGGGCTGTGTTTGATGAACAGTTATTTGCACTGGAAGAACAGGGTAAAGCAGTCGAAAAACGACTCAGTCTGGCCAACGAAGGCGATGGAAACGGATACGAGCAAGCAATGCTCTCACTTGATTCCGCTCATTATGACTTAGATATAGCCCGCGGAGCTCTTGCTGACGGCAATGCGCCTGCGTTTGAAAGAGCGTTGGCGAGGGCAGAAGCGTATTTCATCGAGGCTGACCCTGCGAACGATGACGGCTCAGGAGCAAGATTTGAAGATGAAGTGCCGCAAGGTCATGTGCTCACCTACGATACTACTGAAGAAGAGATTGCCTTTGTCGATTTAACTGTAAATGGCGAAGAAGAATGACCTTCTTGGCCGCGTCGCGTTGATAAAGGGGTGGCAACTCGCAGACATTGGTCCACATGGCTTCAAAGAAGAAATCCGACGGTAGCGGTATTCAACAGGCTGCAGGTCTTATTCGATATTTCGACGAAGAATCTGAAGACGCTTGGAAGATTACTCCATTCCAGGTTTACGCTGCGTGCATCGGGGTTGGGACATTCTTTTACCTTGTCAATCAAGGCGTTGTTCAATGGTTCATGGGCCTGTTCTGAATTCAAACAGGTTGAATCATCACGATTCGGTTTTCCTTCTGCGCCATACACTGAGCAACTTTCATAGCAGTGTGCATGTCCGTTGTTCCACCGATTACTTTGACCTGGTCTCCTTCGTGAAGTATGAGTTTGTGAGTAATGTTGTACAGTGTGCCTTCTTCAATACGTTCGAAAACCCAGTGTTCATTTTCGATCCGGACCATAGCAGGGATTTCAACAAGAGGGCCCATCTGAGAACCTGTGGCTTGAGTACGGGCTTTGAGACCTTGAAGGTCACGTACTGGACTCCAATTCCTTCTTCGAACTGGTGCTCGTACTCGCTTGTTCTTTGCTACGCCTTCTCTAAATGCTCTGCTCATGAGGGTCCCATCCCTTGAAGCCGTTTGACTTCGTTTTGGAGCGAACTTGTTCTGCTAATAAGAACCGCGACGGTTTCATTGGTTAATTGAGCGTTTTTCCGGCATTTACTTGCGAGGCATACCCGCAGGAGACGGGTGAAAGGACACTGATTTACATCGGTGAGTTCATCAAATACCGATGGTTGGAGAGTTATGGAGACGTCAACATGAGCGAGATTCCCGAAGGTCAATACTACACAAAAGAGCACGAATGGATACGCGTCGAAGGCGACGAAGTGGTAATCGGAATCACGGACCACGCCCAAGATGCTCTCACTGACATTGTCTACATTGAACTGCCAGGCGAAGGTGAAACTCTTGCCGATATGGACGAGTTCGCAATCGTCGAGTCTGTTAAGTCCGCATCTCCTATTTTCGCACCGCTTGCTGGTGAAATCACTGCAGTGAACGAAGCACTTGAAGACACTCCTGAACTCATGAATACCGACCCCTACGGCGAAGGTTGGATTGTGAAGATGAAGTTGGAGGACCCAAGTGCCGTTGAATCTCTCATGAGCGCTGCCGACTATAAGTCAGAAATTGGCGAGTGAAAAGTGTGAGCAGTGAACGCTGGAGCCTCTATGTTGACGGCTCTTGCCTGGGCAACCAAAACGTCGATGCATCAACACCTGCTGCTTGGGCGGTCGTTGTCGTAATTGGCGATAATGGGCTAGGCCGTGGAAGTGGCGAGTTGCATGAAGAATTTGCTGATGCGGTGATAACCGACCCATCTCAGACTGATTTCATCGGTGCTGAGGTCGGTTCGAACAATACCGCTGAGCTTTCTGGTTTTGCAGCGGCACTCCGCTGGCTTCTCATCGAAGGCGGTGATTTACCAGCAGTTGTCCGTGCAGACTCCCAGTATGCTGGTAACCTGGCATGCGGAGCATGGAAAGCAAAAGCAAACCGTGAACTTGTCGCACATGTTCAATCGCTTTGGGACGCAGTAGCCGCACTGCGACCGCTCTCATGGGAGCACGTAAAGGCGCATCGAGGACATCGATGGAATGAACGCGCAGATCACCTCGCACTTCGAAAAGCGCAGGGTGAGTTGCCAGTACCGCTAACCTTCTGGAAGCCTGGGCAGCGTTAGTTTTCATCAAGACGGGCCGTGAGCCAAGAACGGAACTCTTCACTCAGGTCGTTCCTTCGCAATGCATGATCCACTTGAGCTTGTAGCCAAGGAAGAGGTTTTCCCGAATCGTACCATTGATATCCGCTCAACTCGACACCCAGTAATCCATCATGACTCATCCAATGCTGTTGTAAGGCAATGGACTGAAGTTCTCCGTGAGTTTGGACATCGTATTTTTCCAGCAGTGATTTGGCATCAGAAGTGAAAAGATAACGACCACACATCACCAGATTCGAAGGGGCATCTTCAGGGTCGGGCTTCTCGCATATTTCCAATATCCGTTGGCCATCGAGACGTACTACCCCGTAGTTGGAAACCTCAGAGGGAGAAACTGGAAGAAGACCTACGCAGGGCAAACCATTGGATTGGAAGTGTTCGACCAGTTGTAGACTTGCATTTGAGGGAGTGAATGCATGAGGTGGCGTGTGTTGATCCAACAGAATATTATCTCCAAGGAGGACCAAAAATGGACCGTCGATTGAGTCAAGGGCGCACTCAATTGCATTCCCAAGGCCAAGTGGTTCGTGTTGAATATGAACGTGAACTTCGACATCCGCAAACGGTGAAAGAAGCTGCGGGTCGAGATCTGGTCGGCGGTCCAAAAGCCAAGCATGGTCACCAAGTAGAGCGCTCATATCTTTGCGAGGAGAGGAAACAATATGCAGCCGTTCAACACCAGCGGTAACGGCTTCCCGGGCTAAGTGAACGAGGGCTGGAACATCGACTAAGGGGAGTGCTTCTTTGGGTACGGATGCGCTCGTTGGCAGCATTCGCGTCCCCAATCCAGCGGCAACAAGTAATGCATCCCGAACTGCCGTCATGATGGCTGCTGTGTGGCGTAGGCTTTCAAGCGTAGCCCTCCTACGGTCGCCCATGGGCAGAACTGTTGAGTGGCGATGGTTCGCCGTCGCAGGAATCATTCTTGTTGCTCAATCCTTTGTGGACATCACTCCTGAGGGCCCCTGGAACTCACGCTCTTTTTCACGAGGTATCGTTGGCCTTGTCGGACTTCTTCTGATCTATTTGAGTTGGTTTCGATGGGCTTTCGACAAAAAGGGTGTTGCACCGACTGTTAATCTGTGGAAGAACCCCAGTGAAACATGGCAGAATGTTCTCTTAGTCGGCCTTTCAATGATGGTGACGGTGAAGGTCCTTGTTTGGACTGGGAGCGATGCATATACACCTGAACCAACGGGCATGATACTCACCTTAGCGGGCAGTATGGTAACGCTCAACGCGATTTACGTTGGGCTGATAACAGTCGGACCACTCGCTAATCCAGACGAAGAAGAATAATCTAATCATCGATAAAACCGAGTTCTTGATCAAGAAGTTCGTATGCATCTTCGAGGGAAGGTAGTTCACCCGAATCATCCATGTCGCTGAGTGGCGCTGGCGTAGGTGGTGGGGAAGTCGGTTGATCGCCCTCACCAGCAAACCATGCTTGCCAAAGGCTACTGCGTTCTGGTCTGCGGCGTGTAAGTGGCTCCCAAAGTGCTTCCAATTCACATCCTTGTTCACGGAAATCATTGAGCCGTGCTGCAAAGTGGTCCGGTGAAACTTCTTCCATCCGCATCAATAATTCACGCATTCGAGTTCGAACAACTTCATCGCCGTCTTGCCACAAGAGTGGGAGAAGGCGGCGTTCGTCTTCGGAGTATTGTTCAATGTAATCGCGTAAAAACGGAACCAAGTTTCGCCGTACAATTGGCAACGGATGGACTGCGAGTTCAGCCATTGTATCGGCCCAAAGTTCAGAATCAAGGAAACGGAGGTCGCCAACAGTTGCACTTGCAGCCGCTAAAACTCCTTCATCTTCATCTTTCAACATGTCATTGAGAAATGGAACTGCATCCCATTCGAGTCGCCGGAACATCCGTGTGAGAACGTCTGCCATTCCTCTTCGAAGTAATTTTTCCTTGCGCTGGTGGAGGCGTTGAGCAAGTTCAAGGCCGGTATCTCGGTTGAATTCAATCGCTTTGGCAAGACACAATGTGACGCGTGCCGCAACCTCGGATTCAGTATCTGATGCTCGGCGTAGAAGCAAAGCAGTGAGATCCAATGGTTCGACAAGGTTCGGACGTTGAAGGAGTAACCGAACCCATTCCATAAGCAGAAGGCGACGTTCAACTGAACCGTTCTCAAGTTTCTCCATGAGCCATTTTGCAGCCTCGACTCCAGCGTCGTGGGCAATAACTCCGGTGTTACGAGGTATCACTGCGTGGGGGTTCCATTCAAGTTGATGCGGTCCAATGTCTGGTTGAGTGTGCCAGGTGCCTGGGCGCTCAGCGAGTGCAATGGATTCAATCAAGTGATACCCTTGGTGAACCGGTTGACCGTGCGGAACGGTAGACAAACCGTTGATGAGCGCAATTGCCAACCACCATCGATCCGTATTGGGCGCTGTATGGTCGAAGGCCTGAGAAAGCCAATCGGTGGCGACCGTAAACAAAAGGCGTTCAGCAACTTTGTCTACACGGCGGTGGAGCCACTTTTGATGCACCTCAAACGGGTCATCGCTGAGATTCATTCGGTGGGGAACAATAAGGTCGACAACGGTGTTGAGATTCGCCTCAAACATTGCTCTGTCCATTTGCAATATTCCGAGGGCTTGCTCGGTGATCTTGGCTGGTGAACGAGGTTCGATTGGCGGGAAGTCGGGGTCGGTCACGGGCGGTTGTGGAAGTGGCCAAGCCACTGTTCCTCTTTCCATTGCTCGAAGAAGACCAGTTTCGACCGCTTCAAAGACGCGGTCTGACAACTTCATACGTTCTCTACCCATGATGAAACCTCAAGGAATCAAATAGAGCAATCAGATGTCAAGTTCAATGTTCAAGTTCTGAATCAATTCCTTGTAGCGGTTACGGATGGTAACTTCCGTAACGCCAGCAACTTCAGCAACTTCACGTTGGGTTCTTCGCTTACCGCAGAGTACGGATGCGATATAGATGATCGATGCTGCAATACCGGTTGGGCCACGGCCGCTGGTCAGTTCCTTTTCTTGAGCTGCTTTGATTAATTCGTATGCTTTTGCTTCAACTTCAGCATCTAATCCAAGTCCAGAACAGAATCGAGAGATGTAGTCTTCAGGGCCTGTTGGCATGATTTTCATCTTCAATTCCCGAACCATGAAACGGTAGGTTCGTCCGATTTCCTTGCGCCCAGTTCTGGAAGCTTGTCCGATTTCATCGAGCGTACGAGGCACTCCACATTGGCGGCAAGCGGCATACAGAGATGCTGCAGCAACACCTTCAATGGAACGACCACGAATCAAACGCTTGTCGACTGCTTTCTTGTAATTGACTGCTGCAGCTTCACGAACTGATTTTGGTAGTTCGAGTCGGCTTGCCATTCTGTCGAGTTCAGCCAAAGCCATTGCGAGATTGCGTTCTGTTGCGTTCGAAACACGGCTTCTCTTTTGCCACTTACGCATTCGGTAGAATTGCGAACGGTAGCGTGAATTGATGGTTTTACCGGAATAATCTTTGTTCTGCCAGTCGATATCTGTCGACAGACCTTTGTCGTGAAGCATAACCGTCATTGGAGCACCTGTACGGGCACGTTGGTCTCCTTGTTCAGGAGAGAAAACACGCCATTCAGCGCCTTGGTCGATGACATTGTCTTCTAAAACCAAACCACAGTCGTCACAAATGACTTCACCGCGTGTTTCGTCGCGGGTTAAATTTCGACTTGCGCAGTCGCTGCATTTTACGATATCTTCTACTTGTTGCTCATCCATGTATATTCCTCATTTTACTCCCTTGCCGAGCATCAACGCTCAACTCACTAGAGAACTTTATTATACTCCGACAAGTAATGGTATTTAAAGTCATGCGGATTATAGTATAAAGTTAAGTACACAGAAAAGAGAAGAGACTCGCTTGTTCGCCTTAAGAAACCAAATATTCCTCCCGAACCGGTTATGAACACTGAGCGCTTGAAAGGGTTTGAGGGCGAAAGATGAGAGGACAGTGGCCGCCAGCAAAAGTTGCTCTAAACGCTGAAAAAAGGGTTCTTTTCCTCACAAAAGACCTCGACCTCATCAGACGGCAACTGTACGATGGCCTCAATCTCAAGATGAAAGACCTCACCATCGACGATTTACTTGACGATATCAACACCGACGTGATGACGCCTGCTTGGGTATGTTTCGATCATGACCCTGCTGAAATTGCAAAGAACGCTTACGCAGGACTGATGCACAACGGCTTGAGAGTCTTCAATGAAAACGCACTCAAGAACGGAAATTTTGAAGTGATTGTGTCTGGTCAACGCAAAGGGACTGGGTCTTCACGAGAGACTGCTGCTCAATGTGAACGCTGGGCAGGAATCAATATCGTTATCGCTGCATCATTCGCTCCAATCCATGAACGAAACAACATCAATCTTGGACAAATAATGGGCGATCATGCTATGCTCGAAAGACTTCAAGAGGGTGAAGAAATTGACTTGTCAGAATTTACCAGCCAATACGATGAAGTCACTCAAATCATCCTCGAAAAAGGTGGTCTGTTTCCTTTCGCCAAATCACTCAAGGCGGGAGAAATCAAACTTCCCGCAATTGAAACACCGCCACGCGCAATGACAATGGCTGAGAAAATCATCGCCCGGAACCTTGTCGGTCAAGATGATGGACAATGCGTCAAACCCGAAGACCCTGTCATTGCCCAAGTCCAAGGGGGCTACTCTCACGAGTTTACAACCGCTCAAGTCCATACCTTCTTGCAGGAAGAATACGGCAGAGAATACTCCTTGCCGAACCCTGGTAAGTTCGCTGTGTTCGAAGATCATCTGCTTTATGCACACCACAACCCTAAATTCGTCCCCTTTATGGACAAAGTACAGACATTAAGAGATTTGCAAATTGCGTTCCAACAGCACACTGAGGTGCGTGATTATTCTGCGAAAGATGGTGTTTCGCCTGGCATTTGCCACCAGGTAGCGCGTGAAGAGTTCATCGAAGTTGGGGATTTCATCCAAGCAACAGATTCCCACACCTGCATGGGCGGAGCTTCAAATGCCCTGACATGGGGCGTAGGTGCGACAGAATACGCCAACCTCATCAGCGCTGGATTCACTTTTGTGAAAGTTCCAGAATCGATTCGATTTGATCTCCAGGGCACGCTTGCACCCGGATGTACTGCAAAAGACGTCATCCTCTACATTCTCGCCGACCATGCGCGCAAGGAGCTTACCCTGAACCGCAGCATGGAATTCGGTGGCCCAGGACTTGCTGGTTTGTCGGTTGACGAGAGGGCAACCTTGTGCAACATGGCGACTGAATGTTCTGGCCGAACTGGCATTTGCGAAGCTGACGACTTGCTCTACGACTGGATGATTGCTGCTCAACCGCACCTTGATATTGAAACTCAGAAGGCACTCGCTGTCCACCCTGACCGAGGCGCACACTACGATGGCGGCGTTCACATCATCAACATGTCAGAAATTCAACCGATGGTTGCACATCCGGGCGACCCGGACAAAGGAATCCCGAGTGACCCAACGAATGGAGCAGATGTGGCCGATATCGGTAGCGTCTCAATCGACATCGCCTATGGAGGGTCATGTACTGCTGGTAAAGCGGACGATGTTGCCTACTATGCTCAAGTTTGCAAAGCGGCTGAAGAGGCTGGACTTGTCGTCAAAGACGGCGTGGATTTCTACATCCAATACGGCTCAGGCATTGTCAAGGACCTGGCAGTTCGAGAAGGATGGCATGATTTGTTTGGGCGAGTTGGTGTCAAACTCATCGACCCCGGCTGCGGTGCATGTATTGGTGCAGGCCCTGGTGTATCCATCACTCCTGAACAAGTGACGGTTTCAGCCATAAATCGCAACTTCCAAGGACGTTCTGGGCCTGGAAAGCTCTATCTTGCTAGCCCGCTAACAGTCGCTGCATCTGCTTTCACAGGAATCATCACATCATGGGATGAAAACATGTTTAGTTGAGCGCAGGACCCGTCTTTCGAGTCGAATCTCATCTTAGGAAATCTCAGTGCTTCTCATCGGTTCTCAAATCGTAATCGTTGATGAAGCGGAGTCTTAGACATTAAGAACCGTCGGTAAGCAAGGTTACTTACCACGTAGGCCCGACGTCATTCGGACGAAGGAGGACCTGGTTGGAGGAAGTCCCATGTCTGGCATAGCACAAAAACTCGCGTCAAACCAAAAGCAAGTCGCCATTTCTGAGTTTTTTGAGAAAAACAAACACTTCCTCGGATTTGACTCGCTCGCTCGTTCACTCATCACTGCAGTGAAAGAAGCCGTAGATAACGCCCTTGACGCATGTGAAGAAGCTCGAATCTTACCAACCATTCGCATTCAAATTACAAAGTTAGATCCAAAGAAGGACATCATCAAACTCATTGTCGAAGACAACGGACCTGGAATCCCACAAAAAAGCATTGAGAAAGTCTTCGGACAGTTACTGTTCGGTTCTCGTTTCCACGCCATACGGCAATCCCGTGGACAGCAAGGTATCGGAATTACCGGTGTCGTCATGTATTGTCAACTCACCACCGGCCGAACGACCCACGTTCGCTCAAAAATTGCCACTGAGCCAACAGCCGCCATCGTAGATATCGGCCTCGATACCAGAAAAAACAAGGCCACGAAAGCAAACGCAGGACGTGAAATGTGGTACAATGAAGATGGCAGTTCCAAAGAACATGGCACCGAAATCACCGCACAAATGAAAGCGAAATACCAGAAAGGCCGTCAAAGCGTTTGGCAATACCTTCGCATGACAAGTATCGTCAACCCCCACGCAGAAATTATCTTTATCGACCCTGATGGCGAGAAACATCATTGGACACGAGTGACTGAGCGCTTACCAACCAAGGTCGAAAGCATCAAGCCACACCCACACGGCATTGAACTGGGCCAGTTACAGAGAATGGTAGCAGAATCCAACGATCTGAATTTGAACCATTTCCTCTTGAATAATTTCTCTGGCGTAACTAACCGTGCTCGCAAGGAATTATGTCAAGCAGCAGAATTGGAAGGCACAAGGAAAATGAAAACCCTCAAGGGCGATGACATACGGAATCTTTTGGAAGCGTTCCAAGGAGAACGGTTGTTCAATGGACAACCGGCAAAATTGCTCAAACCCCCAACCAATTGTCTATCGCCAATCGAAGAAATCCTCATCAAAAAGGGATTATCGAAAACCATTGACTCCCGTTTCGTAACAACTCTAACACGGGTCCCCAACGTTACGCAGGGCAATCCTTTCCAAGTCGAAGTCGGTTTAATTTTCGGCGGTTCAATGGCAGGTGACAAACCCGTGGAGATTCTGAGGTTTGCGAACCGAGTTCCGCTCATGTACCAACAAGGTGGATGTTTACTCACCAAAGCAATCGAGAGTGTTGACTGGCGACAATACGGGTTAGACCAGGCCGGCGGTAAAGGCGTACCAAAGGGCCCTGCTGCGATTCTCGTTCACCTCGCAAGTACGAACGTCCAATTCACATCTGAAGCAAAAGAAGCGCTTGCTGACAACGGCGAAGTTATGGAGGAAGCCCGTAAAGCTATGCTGGAAATGGGAAGAGGCTTGAGAAAGCATTTGGAAAAGAAAAAGAAGATGGCAAAGACGAAGGAAAAGTTCGAACTCATTAACGATATCTTGCCAGCGATTGCAGAGAAATCTGCTCAACTGCTGAACCGTCCAGTCCCTGAACTCTCTGGCTCGATAACCAAAATCATGTCAGCCGTAATCAGTGAATCCACAACCGTATGGAATAAAGAAACTAAGCAGACCGATGTTGATATTGTTCTGTTCAATTATACCACTCGGCCGCGTGCCTATACCATCCTAGCAACATGGCCTGAGAAGGCGGGTGCTAAGATGGAAAACAACGATACTGGGGGGCGGAAAGAAGCACTCGGAGTATGGGCTTGGAAACTCGAAGCCTTGCAACCAGGAGAAAGGAAAAACATCACTTACAGCCTAAGTGGGCTTGAACGCGGAGATTGGACAGATACTGAGATTCTGTTCCGAGGAGCGCAAGATGTAATTGGGGCGACAAAAATGGATGAAA
The DNA here is from genome assembly GCA_938075675.1 of Candidatus Poseidoniaceae archaeon. GTDB lineage: Archaea > Thermoplasmatota > Poseidoniia > Poseidoniales > Poseidoniaceae > MGIIa-L1. Next base: position 18,278 of record CALJHE010000022.1, read on the forward strand.
AGTTCTTGCAAGAAATTCGTCGACAAGAGCAGTTATTGCTTGAAGATGAAAGTGGGGGTGCTCAATCCGAGCCAACCACGAAGGAATCTTCCCCCGAACCAACTCCCAAAGTAGCCCCAATTGCAGAAACTCCACCCGTTGCTGCTGAAATTGTTGAGCCTGCCGTTGCGCCCCCAGAGGGCCAACGTACTTTGTTTGGAGGTGATGTTTGATGTCAAGAATGCACACACCCGAAGAAACGAAAGCGGCCATGCATGAAGTCGTCGCAGAAATGTACGACCGTATAGTCAAAGGCGAACCTCCTACAATGACGCTGCCCGTTCGAACAAAGAACAACATTGGCTTTGACAAGAAACTCGGCGTTTACAAATATGGGAAGAAGCAATCGATTCGCGATGCAACGAGTCTGGGCTCAGCCAAGCAATTGTTGCGTGCTCTTCACGTCGTCGAATTTATTGAGGAAATGCTGGATGCTGGAAAATCCTCCACCTTGAGAGAAATGTACTATATTTCTGAGAGTTGGGGTATGGGTAAGTTTGGAAGTCAAAACGATTCGAATAACCTAGCAGAAGATTTGGAAATTGTAACAAAGTGTTTGCGTGAAGATTTCAAATTACGTCCGGAAGAAGACGGTGCTCGAATGATTGGAAACCTCACATTGCGTGAGAGAAACCGTCGAGGTGAATGGATGAGAATTAACGCTCGCGACGATGTTGGAGATTCTGGCTATGGAGTGCCGTACAACGTTGAACTCGAAAAAATTGAACTTCTTGAGCACGATATCGATTTCATCATGGCCATCGAAACAGGTGGTATGTTTGACCGACTTATTGAAAACGGGTTTGATGAGGACTATCGCTGTGGTCTTTTACACCTCAAGGGTCAACCAGCACGTTCAACTCGACGAATCATGAAGCGAATGAGCGAAGAATGGGATTTACCAGTCGTTGTCTTCCTTGACGGCGATCCATGGTCGTTCAGAATCTTTGCATCCATCGCTTATGGCGCAATCAAGACTGCACATATTTCCGAATACTTAGCAACGCCATCGGCAACCTATCTAGGAATCACTGCAGATGACATTGTTGCCTATGATTTGCCGAGTGATGACCTCTCGAAGAAGGACATTGAGGCACTCAATGCAGAACTTTCGGACCCGAGATTTGCTGACAGTTGGTGGCAAGACCAAATCAACATGATGTTGGAACTCGGAAAGAAGGCTGAACAACAATCCCTAGCAAAGTACGGTCTTGACTTCGTTACCGAAACCTATCTGCCTGAAAAATTGGCTGAACTGGGATTGGCTTGAGCCGCGCAAGCATTCATTGAGGATGAAGACTGAGGGAACACTATGGCCGGGAAATCCTCCAAGCGTTCGCCATGGGCGTTACGACTCGGGATTCTCGGTAGTTTGTTGCTCCTTGCCGGTGGCGTTGCACTTACCTTGCAAACCAGTGCTATAGATTCCATTTATGACCCCCGAGAACGAGCCACCGTTGAAATTGGCATCGGAGGAGATTCGGCAATAATCGAAGTCAACAAGAACGAGTGTTACATGGCAGTGGCCTTTTCAAACGCCTCTGACAGTGAAATCGAAATCAAGAAAATCGTTGGTTCAGCGGCTGCAAATGAAGTCATTGTACCTGTCAACTGTTTCACTGATTGGACGCCTATGGCCTCTGATGGAGCAACGTTCGAAATTATCGAGGAATGGGTTACCGACGATTCGGGAGAGTTGATGGTAAGCGCTTCGTGTGAGGAAGCCGACTGCGATGGCCAAGTCGTTTGGATTGTAAATGTTGAAGGTTGGCAAATGGAAATTTTTGACTCAACAGGCCTAACACTGGGCTTCAGTTTCTGTTGCTTTGGAATAGTTATTCTTCCAATTGCTGCCATAATCGCCTATTCGAATCGAAGCAGAGCCGTTCGTGGAACACTCAATGTCATTGGAAGGGACGATGAATTCCTGCGCACGCTACAGGAACAAGACCAGTCAATGGTCGCCCAACACCCAATGCTGGAAAAACTCAAGGAAGAATTGGAACGGCAACAAATGGCTGAAACTGAAGGGGAACAAGACCAGAAAGATGACTCCTATGTTGACGGCTCAAAAGCCGTTATGCAAGGACAACTTCTGACTACCGAGCAGATCTATGCTTTGATGCGTGGCGATGTTGAGGAAATGTCTCGCTCGGTTGAAGACCCATTTGCTGATTCCATACCAAAGACTCAATCAAAACGAGTAGAGCCAAAGCAAGCCAATACCGAACAGATTTCACTGTGGGATATGGGTGGAGATGCACCAAGGGAGTCTGGTCCTACTCAGCGTCCAGCATCGAACGTTTTGAACGAACAAACAGCGGTTCGACAGGATAACAGTACCAATTCTAAGGATTGGGCTGAGTGGGACGACATGTGAGGAAAGGGCATGCGTGAAACGGTCTTTCGATGGGTTGCTGGATTCATCTGTCTACTGTTGCTGGCTGTTCCGACATTACTGCCACCTCAAACGGTTGAAGACGGTGCAACAGAGCAAGCGATGCTACCCCCATGTGATGTAGAAGACGGTATCCCCTTCATTCAAGAGGAGCAAATAACATGTTATTGGGGCATGTCACAAGAGATACTCTCACTTCCAAAAGCCATTGACGCATTGAACGTCGATGTGTCCGTGTCTTGGGTACAATCCGGCGTTTGGATTGGTATTGCCGAAGCTTCCGAGGCAGAGAAATGCGATTTGAAAGACGGTTACTACGAATGCGATAAAGACAGCATCGACCTTGTTGTTGGCAACCCCTCCTCAGGCGACAATATCAACTGGAAGGCCACCAGTGGAGAATACCGATTTGTCGCAGGCGGAGACGATACTCAAACGCTTCAGCAATTCGAGGTCGAGTGGGAATACGAGGCATCGCTTGGCGTCTCATCAACAGCCTACATTGTATTTGCCGTGCTGTTTGGTACATACGCTGCCATAGGTGTGAAAGGGTTCAAAGATCTCGCACAAAAAGCTACTGGGGACAAACTATAGCCTATGCAATAAGGCTCTCCGCCACACATGCTCAAACTTCATTTTATTGAAGCACCTGAAGCGACGGCTTCAAAGAGTGGTAGCGTCTAGGTAACTTTGAGTTGAGCAGTGTGGAAGATATCGATACAGCCCTAACCTTATTGCAAAACAAGTTGCGAAGGCAGATTCTTGAGCGGTTGGTTCGAGAGCCTCACTATCCAATGCAACTAGCGGAATTACTCGGTGTAAGTCAGCAAGCCATTGGCAAGCACTTGCGCGAACTCGAACGCGGAAACTTTGTCACAAAGATGAAGGTTGCAAGCGAGAAAGGCGGACCTCCACGAATGATTTACAGTGTTCAACAATCCATTTCTCTACGTATTGACCTTGGACCTGATTTGTTCCAGTGTGAACAACGCCGGCTTCCCGCCGGTGGACCGATGCGTCTATCCAATCGGCTACCAAGTTCGACCGAACTGGTTGTCCAATCGGTAAGTGGTAGAAAGAAAATTTCAGTTGGCGAAGGTATGGCGCATATTCAGCATCTCAATTCAATCCTTGAAGGAATTGATGCGCAACGCGATGCTGTCATCGCACTGCATCAACATATTCGCAACAGAATTTCTGCCGGTGTTGATTCCGATTTCGAACATTATGAACAACGAACAATGGTTCACAGTCTTATTGAAACTCCGGAGCGTAAACTGAATCTTTCTGACCTGCGCCGTGAATTGCAACTCGGCCAGACAGAAATGGCAACCTTACTCGACGAAGTACGCAACAGGCTCGAACGACAACTCGCTGACCGAGCAGGACAAGTTGTGGCAGTACCAAACAATTCGAACCTACGGTTTTGGCTCGGCTCACTCCCTCGCAAGAAGGAGTGAAACACCATTTCAGCAATTGTCTTGCTCTCAGTCCTCAGCGCCAGCCAAAACCGACACGAGGGATGATTGCTCAGCCTTTCGATCCAATACAGCTTGTCTGCGTCCACGTCCAACCAAGAACACGACACCGAACAAAGCGATGGTGAGAAGAATTACTGCAAACGGTAGGGCTGTCTTTCCAACAACTTCACCGGCAACATCGAGAATACCGCCAGTCGATTTGAGTTCTTGTTCAACTGCCTTGACGTTATCGCTCTCAGAAGATTCGACAATCTCGTTCGAAGGATCAACTACGACGTAAACACCGTGGCTACCAGCAGAGACAGGGTAAAGCAGAACAAGTTCAATTTCCTTGTAATCTTCAGTGTCATCTGGAGCGAGGAGTGCGCCGATAACTTGCCGCATGACGATGTTTTCGTCAGCACAACCGTTCTTACGGATTTCCTTGGTCGTGTCTGGGTCAGCTGCATTCTTGTATTCACAGAGTACGATTTCAATGTCTGTTGCGTGAGTGTTTCCATCGTTTTGGAGAACCACTCGGATAGGGATCGTAGTATCCACATCTGCAGTGTTATCGGAAACAGAAACTTCAGAGAGAACCAAGTTCGGTGCTCGCAAACGTAATGTAATCACGAATTCGTTGGTGTCAAGACTCTCTGCTGCCCAAGATGGTGAATCGTCATGGTCGCCGCCATCCAGCATGTTACCCATCTTTGATACGACCTTCAGGCCAATTGGACGGGTGCTTAGAATTGCAGACGGGTCAATCTTGACGATTGCAACAACAGGGTAGGTGGTGTAAGCGTCCATCATCGGCATGAAGTAACGGTCTTCCGATTCGAGGTAAATACAGCGGTCAACCAAGTCTGCAAATACCACTTCTGGGTCGATTGCAGCATCTTCGTTGCCGGTTGTGGTCTCAATAGAAGCGACCACTTCACAAGGTTCTTCGGTTGTCAAATCTGTTCCGATTTGCTTGACGAGTCGCCATTCAACTGCCCATTCCGACAGTGAGCCCATTCCAGGCAATTCGCTCATAACTTGAACATCACCATCGACCTTTGCGGTGTGGTTGTTCAGGGTCGGCCAGTCTGGGACGTTTCCGTTGTTGGTGATGTTCAACTCGAAACGAACAATCCGTCCAGGAGCAGAGGTCTTCACAGCGTTGTCGACTGTGGAATCCATGGAGATTTGCATGTCGTAGAATTCTTCAACATATACAGGAATAGTCTGTACATACCGTAGTCGGGTCAAGCGACCGCTGGCATCAGGATAGGATTCTTCCGAGAAAGTCTGGAACACGACGGTGTAGACTCCAGATTCAACTTGGTCAGGAACATTCATTGTAACGTCAAAGATTTGATTGGTATCACGGGAAAGTTCTACCAGATTGCCTCGAGGGACTTCAATGTCCCAGATGACATCAACGCCAGCAGGGTCTGTTACTCGAGCGAGTCGGTAATCAAAGCGATCAGGACCGTTTCCATGGTTGGTAACGGTGGTCGGTATGATCACTTGTTGTCCCGGGGTCACTGGAAGAACTTCCTGGCCATTGAGAGTCAGCTTGTCATCGTCTGCGATGTCTGCGCTCGCACTGAGTTGATACACGTGGTTCACATTCGTCGACAGAATCTTTGAAGCGGATATTCTCGGATAACCGTCAAGGTAAGCTTTGACGATAACCGCTGGACCAAGTCCTGCAGAAGCCTTCGTTGGAGCACACACATCAACGCTCACCTCATAGGTCACGAACTCTGCACCAGGAGGTATGTTCCAGTCTCGTGGTTCACTGAGGTCAACCGAGTTGCCGCCTGGAGCATTCGAGAAGTCGAGGCTCAATACCCAGTTATCTTCTCTCCAAGCATCCATCGAAATGGTATCAGGCTTTTCTTCAGGAGCACCTGGGGTGACGAAGACAAGTTTGCCGGAATCGAAGTTCTTCGTGACATCTATTGGATAAGTGGCACATTCTCCAGGATCAACGTATTCGCTGGTATCGAACAATTCCATGACGATGTTTCCAGTTGAGCGAATCGACACGAAAACACCGAGTTCAAGCACATCGTATGTTCCTTTTTCAATCGACTTAATCGGTTCGCCAGCAGACCATCCCTTAAGATAAATTACGAAGGCTCCGGGGTCTTCAGAGGTTGGAACAAAGACTTCTAGATTCTTTGTAACCGATTGCCCAGGGTCCAATTCAACGCTGGTTGGGAAGTTGACAGTCCAACCAAACTGAAGCAGCCATTCTTGGCGTCCTTCAAGCGTATAGGGGTCCCAGAACACGAACTGATCGTTGACGTTACCTGTGTTGGTAATCGTAATCGAAAAGATTGCAGTTTGACCTTGTTCAACGTCAGCCATGCTGTGTGATGCGTCCAGATTTATGCCGTGTACAACATCCATCAGCGTACGGGTAACGATATCTGATTGGATGGCTGGGTCTTTGTATGATTTCGCCGTCACCGATATATCGGCAATCTGATCGGCATCAGCCTGGTACACAGATGGAGCTCGAACTCGCATGTAGAAGCGCATGTCTTCTCCGCCTTCGAGGAAGATTGCCGTGTCTGGCATGATGGTCGTGTGGTTATCAGCAAAGAACAGGGTGGCAGTCCAGTTTTGTGGAACGCCTGAAATGTTGAGGCCAAATGTATCAGCGACAAGGTCCTTTGGACCTGGGGTGGAATTGTTCATTGTCATGTTGTAGATGGTTTGCTCACCAGGTTCGATAACGTGGTAGTAGGTTTCTCCATCTTGGAAATCAACATCGACTTGGCCAGTGAGAACGTGTGAATAACAAATAGTGAAACGGTTATTGTTGGCCTCTTCACCACACTTATTCGTGTCCGACCATGCAAGGTGCGCACCACTTCCCAAGTCATTTGAAAATGCAGGAGGCATGCCTATGCTCGGCTGACTGCCAGAGCTCGGTCCAAGCTTGTTACTCGCCCATGAGGTGACGGGTACGTTTTCCCATGGGTCAAGTGCAGTAAGGCCCGGTCCAGTCAAGTCGGTTGAGTTGAGGCGGGTGTAAACGATTTCTTCGTCTGCAGTTGCGTTACCAGAATCAACCCATGCGATGTGAACGTTGTTTTGGTCATCAGTGAGAAGGGCTGGGAAGACTGAGTTTCCACCGAACGGTCGGTTTCCAGGTAAGCCACCGTTTCCTTCAACATTGGAGATTGGGGTGTCTTGAATCTTCTTGATCGCGTATGTGGATAGTCCTTGATCAGCACCATCCCATGCACCAGCGCCTTGCAGACGGAGTTTGGTGTAGAAGACTTCGTAGTTCACGCCTTTCTCAAATCCGTAGTTGCGGCCATCCATCCAAGCGATGTGGGTGTTGCCTTGCATGTCAACTCCAATCGATGGGTGGAACGAGTATGCATCATCAATAGTGACACGTGTGTCGTTGACAACCACGAGGTGGCCGTCTGCACCTGCGCCGGTATCTTCGACGTATCCGCCGTTGACAACAGAGTGTCCACTTGCACCTGGCGTCCAAGTTGGGTCGTTGTTCATCTTGCCGTATGGGTCAAGAACGGTCATGTAGATTTCTCGGGAGTTGTTGGTCGAAATGTAAACCATTGCTTCAACAAGCAGAGCCATTGCATTGGCTCCACCGCTACCGGATGGGAACTCGTAGGTTTGTCCACCGGCGTCGGAATTTCGTAGCGTGTTGCCAGGGCAGTTTCGAGTTTGGGTCGAAACGACATTGTTTGGACACTGGGTCAAATCCATGAAGTGAGATTGGATGTTACCTGCACCGCCGTATCCTTGTCCGTAAAGGCCGACTGGAATGACGCCTGCGTTGATACAGTTGTCGTGTGCTTCTTCAATTGAAGTCAGATCATCTGCTTGTTGCGATGGGTCTCCGTCCTTTGGACCTTCATCGGATACTGGAATGATGATTTTCGTTGCGTTCGGATTCCATCGATGGTCGTCTTGAGTTGGTGGGTTTCCTGGAACATTGCCTTGAGCATCTTTCCATGAGAGGCAACCCCAGTTGGTACCTGGGCCCCAATCTTCACCGGACGAACCAGAGTATGTATTACCGTTGTACACGGTGCCCGCCAACTTTCGGATACCACCGGAGTCGTCACCCGGTGTTTGTCCGAGAGGAGTTGCACGAGGGCCAGAATTTTGATTTTTACCTGCACAATTTCCTGAGTTCGCTGCACCAGGCAAAGAGTTTCCGAGGCCATAAATGGTCTCGTAAACAGTCATGTTTGCAGTTTCAAGCAATGGCTTGATACCTTCAAAGTAACCGCCGGAAGCAAAGTTACCGCCGTACACAACAGTGCAGATATCTGCCCATTCCGAGTACATCGAACCGGAGGTGTCAACGATAAAACTGAGTTCTACTTTGCCGCCTCGTGTGTCATCCCATGCGATTTGAACATAATCGTTGGCGTCAACGACAACATCCGGGTGGCCCTTGTGACCAATTATAGGAGTAAGCAATGTGTCGTCAAAGTTCGTGATAACAGCGCCACTGCTGATGTCCGGGGACAACATGGTGTAGTAAATCTGAGGTTGACTGAAGAATTTGCCTTCAGAGTCATAGGAATCTTCCCAGACGATGTGTACGCCACCTTGGCTGTCGATGTCGATAGCGGGCCAGTCGCGGTTTTGCGCACGGCTTGAAACGACGTGGTCGTCAATTGCGGAAAGTGTCCCATCATCAGATGCCATGCCATCAAGCGAAGCAGCCCATGGGTTGAGTACGGTGTACATGATTTTGTGTTGGCCGGACTTATCTGCCCAGACGATGTGAATCTTGTCGTTTTCGTCAACGACCATGTCGGGATGCCAAATCTTGTGCAGACCTGGGTTGGTGATTTGTGTGGTGTCAATCATTGTTTCACCGCGAGGCGAAATCATGGAATAGTAAAGGTGGAGATTGTTACGAGTCCAAACGACGTGAACGTTACCTTCGCTGTCCGAACCAAGAGATGTTTGTGTATCGGATGAGGTACCCCCGTCAACGATTTGAATCGCTTCGGTGATTACTACGGTGTTCGCTGTTGCGGTAAGTGACGCTAAGAAAAGCGTCGACATCACTGAAAGCAACATGATTGATACAAGACTGACTGACTTTATTTTTTGACCCATAAATACACATCCCTAGGTTAGACTAAGAAAAAGCACAATCTTATGATACTTAACCGCGACTGTTACATGTCATATTTCGCTCTCGCATGATGCGAGTCGGAATCGAGTGCTCAAGCCCATTCGGAGGGATCAAAACCGGAACCAAAAGACATCTTTTCGTCGAATTCAATTTCATGATGAGTCGATTGCTCTGACGATTCGTCGGAAGTCACAGTCGGCGTCTTTCCTTCTTGTTTGGCTTTTACCCAATCATCAACAGGACCTGGTTTCCCGACGCCCGGGCCGTGAGTGAACTTGATTTCGTGAATAACTCCAAGTTTGGCCAACCAAAGGCGGCGAAGAGTATGCATGAAATCGTTTTTTGTTAGACCGTCGAACCAAAGCGGCAGGCTGACGTTAAAAGCTTGAAGTGGCCCTGTTTTTTGGTCACCTTCATGACCCATGTGAATCCCCCAATCAACACTGGTTCGAATCAATTGTAAACGGACATCATGAATCCATTCCAGCCATGTCTCTTTGTCTTCTTTCATGTGAGTTGCCATCTCTTTTTGTTGACCCTCATCGACGCGAGTCATGCTAGAAACTGCTACCAAATCTCGCCCCTTAGGAATAACCACTGCGAACATATGTCCTTGTGGCCCCTGAGGGTATCGTATCAGCAAATGCATCTCTGCTCTCGGATCTTTCTGTTCCTTGGCGACAAGGCGTTCTTCCTTGAGCCATTGGCGTATATTGAGTTCTGCATCCCCGCTCCCCATGCTCAACCCGACACACTCCTCTCGTTTGAACCGCACCCTTGTAGGCGGTCACAATTTATCCATCTCAGAATGAAGGATTTTGAGGGCGCCTCGAAGGTTTTGGCGTTTCGTGCTGTTGAATCGGAAACGGCGCATTGCTCGTTTCAAATCGCACCAATCATCCCATAGAAGGGTCGATGTTCGGCCGCACAACCAGAAACAAGGCAGTGCAGTCAACATGAAAAGCATTCGAGCTAAGTTTTGGTGGAGTGAAGATGTACCGATGAGATTCAGCCAGTCGAATCCGAGAAGAGATACGAGGGTTTCGTGGTTGGCATGTTCGATCGCCAATAGGCCCAAAATCATGAACGGCCAAAACATCAACGAGCCAAACATGGCTGCCAAGAAATGATACGAGGTACGCGCATCAAGGCCTTCGTCGGTTGAATCGCCGAGTATTCGCCCCATGGCGATTTGCGGTGTATACGCATAGATAAACAAAGGAAGAAGTGAGAGTAGCAGTGGTAGTCGTACCACTTTTTTCGCCAAAGAAAACGGTTCAACGCGTCGTAAATCAGTACCTGATGCATTGAGGTCACGTCCATCTAATTGACACTCCTTGAGAATCAGTGCGGCCGCTTTCGCCGAACCGATTGCAGGATGAGTGATTTCCGGCACTGCTGCGTTTTCGATGACCTCTTGCTCGGTAAGTTGAGGTTGTAACAAAAGCCTCAGTGCACGTGCCGATTGCACTTCCTCCCTCCATGAAACGAGCGGTCGATTGGTTCTCAGAGATTCCACGTGCCCCATTAAATGGAGAGCATGGTATTCTTCCCAAGTACGGGTATTCGGTGTAAGCGGAACCAGTTGCGTACGAATTTTGTCACGTAACGAAAACACACTTTCCGCTGGAGGTTCAACCCAATTGCCATGGGATACGGCTTGAACTAAATCGTGAGGTATTTCTTCATCAGTGATTTTGTGTGGCGAGCCGTACTCCACCCAAACGTCTGTGCGGAATTTTTCTCGTTCTCTGAAATGTAGACCTATTGGAATGACTGCGGGGAGAGGTTTGTTTGATGCTTTGGCTAAAGCGGCTGCTGCAAAAACGGTACGGAATGGACCGGTTCGGAACCGGAGCATTGAGGACTCGTTGTGACTGGTGCCCTCGGGAAACAAAACACAACCAAACCCGGCTGAGATGCCGGTAGAAAGCATCAGTAAAGAGCGCCCGTTAATTTGGGTCGCCTCTTCTTCACTGCACCCATCGCGCAACAATTCTGCTTTCCTTACAACAGGCTGGACTGCCAATTTACGCGTCCACCAACTCAACAGTGGGCGTGTGACGAGGTCGTGCCTTCCGCCCATAACGAAATTCTTAGGGTGCTTGAGGACGATTTGCAATGGGTCCATGAGCCCGTTTGTATGCCATGCACAGCACAGATTTCCACGATCCATCGGAAGAGTTTCAATTCCTGAAACCTCACTGGTTCGGAACTGAACTGCCAAAATACGTCGCGCGATCCAATACGCGACGTTTGACCAAAATGGGGAACCGGGGGTGTTTCCGTCGAACGTTGGCATTGGAGCCGAGAGCAGTTTATCCATTTGCATGTTCTTTGCCGACTTCGACAATTCTGGCAACTTCTCACCGCGATGATCGGTCGCTCCATCCTTCATTGGCTGACTCATTCCGCCACCTCGCGTAAAGATTCAGAGAGAACTGCAAGTGAACTATGGTCGACCTCGCCACCCATTGGCGTGGAATGAGGCCACATTGAATGAAGTGTCAAACCACCATCGCCTGGTTGTCGCGGTAAGACATGAACATGGACATGAGGCACTTCTTGACCGGCAAGAGGTCCGTCGTGCACACAGACGGTGAAATCAGATGTAGAGAAGTGATGCGAAAGGCGGCGTTGTACTTCAGCGACCCCTTCAAACAAAGCGTTCCTCGATTGGTTGGAAAGTGAAGCAATATGTTGAGCGCTCTGCTTCGGAACAACAAGTGTGTGTCCCTCGCAACGCGGGAATATATCGAGGAATGCATACCACTGTTCACCTTCAGCAACACGGTGGGATGGTATCTCACCAGAGATGATTTGGTCGAACAAGGTCGGCACGCCCATGTCCTTGCCACGAGGTTTACCTTTTCAGTGATTCACCGGAAAAAGAGGTTTTTCGCTCATTGAGGCGTGAGAATCCAATTACCAGATTTGCTCTTACGGAGTGCGAGCGTACTCACTTCGCCCATCTGATTAACAGTGTAATGGTGGAGGTGGTCCTCACTGAATTCAGTAAAATCAGAGCGGTGATGGCTGCCACGTGTTTCTTTTCGGGCGAGGGCTGAATGTGCTGCTGCAAGAGAAAGTCGAGCAGATGCCTGAACTCGAGCAATTTCAACAAGATTCATGTTCGCAATCAATGAAGACTGGTCAACGTGAATCGATTCCGCAAGGACTGAGGCGGCTTCCAAAGTCTCGATGAGGGAAGTGAGGCCGTCTGCATCCCGGGTCATGCCGAGGGAAGATTGTACAGCGTCTCGTACTTTGGTCACTACATGACCTACGCGAACTACGCCCTCATCAGAAAGTTCCGAAACTGCAGAGTGATCTGCTTGTGCCGCTTGCTCTGCTTCATGTGCAGCCTGAGCGTTCGTGAATTGTCGGTTTTTTACCCATTTCCCAGCATGAGCGCCTGCGGCTGCCCCGCCTAGGACCGCATCCAGCATTCTGTTTCCAGGCAAGATGTCTGCACCATGGAATCCTGAGCATGATGCGTCACCTGCAGCATATAGGCCGGTAAACCATCGAGACCATGTGGAAAGAATAGCTCTACCATGTTCGTCAACAGTAATGCCGCCAATGGTAGCATATGGGCGTGATTCAATACCAACAGTTTGACGGGACATGTCAATTCCAGTTCGTTGCTTAACGCTTCGGAATACAGCATTCCACCATCCAGAGGCGTCGCCCAAATTACGAGCATCGATGACAGGTTGTTTTGCGTTCGAAACCATTTGGCACACTTCATCAAGCGTAGATTCTCCAAACTCCAAGTCAGAACCACTGGCTTCATGGAGCGTTGCGCCATCATGCAAGAGACCGAGAGGCAGAATGAGATTGGTATCTTTGATGCCAAGAGGTGAATGTGCAATGAACTCCATATCTCGCAGTGGCACGCCTGCACGTAGGGCGAGGTCCAACCCAAGGCCGACTTGGCCGTGGCTGAACGCTCCCTCAAATCCGCCATCCGCGATGATAATGGCTTTGGCTTGAAGTGCTGTAATTCGACCGTTGACGGTATCCACGACCGTGATTCCGCTAACGGATTCGTTGGTATGGATGAGAGAAAGAGGCAAATGATCACCACGGCGCGTCACACCATACCTCATGCATTGTTCTTCGAGAATTTGTTGTATTTCACGGCCTGTAGCATCGCCAGCGTCAGCGTTACGGGCCTTGCCGTGACCAATTGCCTTTCTTGCCATAGGTAAGCCCTGGGCATCGCGGCGGAACGTCAAGCCCCAGCGCTCAAGTAAATCCACTTGCCGAGTAGCAGCAGCAGTGCGAAGAGCGACTATGTCTTGGTCGTTCAAGAACGCTCCTGAGCGAATAGTATCTTCACGGTGGTCTCGGTTATTCGACTCTTGCAGGGGTGCAGCAAGTCCGTCTTGGGCAAAATGCGAGGTACTCCCCAGTGCGTTCTCACAAAGCATCAATGTGGATGCTCCAGACTTAGCTGATTCTGCTGCAGAACGGAGGGCTGCAGGCCCGTCGCCTAATACGATGACATCCCATGCTTCCAAGGTTCCACATCCGGTAAATGAACGCAAGTGCCCCCCATCCATAAGCACCGCGCTTCTACGACTTGCAATTTCGAGGCTGTAGAGGAGATGGCATTGGCATGAATATTGATTTCAGGGTTCACAGAACCATCTTTGGGAGTGCAAGGTCGCCTTGTTTGCGAGCGTCTTCCAATTTATGCATTCTCTTGTTTACCCGGCGTCCCGCAGAACGCCGAACTACCGTACGAATCACTTGAGATTCCAAAACGATCCCTGCATCATCACGAAGAATAACCTGTACGTCGGCAGGCCCGTGAAAACTACGAGGCCAAGCAACGCCAATCCAGAGAACAACGCCGCGCTCCAAGTACCTTGGAATCCAATCGAGGGCGTCTTCTTCAGTTGAATGCGAGAGCAACACTGAACTTTTCGGAGGCGGACATGCACTCAATTCGAAGCGGTGGTCTCGGGTTTCCGGTTCTCCGTTTGGAGTCAATACTTCGACACGTACCGCACGTGATTCAAAGGTTTGATTGTTGAGAGCAATGAATAAATTTCCTGCGCCTTCATAGCAATTATCGTCCAGTGCAACATCCATGCGCCATTCAGCTCGCAAAAGCGGCGGGGCACCGGAAAGCAGGTCGTTTTGTAGGCGATCGAGCAGAAGGAAAGCTTCTGGCTGCCAGCCTCTTGAGTGAGCGACAAGCCGTTGAATCGTTCGCCAATTGAACCTTGCATCGTCGTCGAGCAGTAACTTTTCAAATCGTTCCTGTGAAATGAAGGATCGCAATTCATCATGAGCCATCTGCGTAGTGAGTTCTTCTTCCATGTGGAGGTGCAAAATGTAGAGCAAGCGCTCCAATGCTTGTTTCGTGATGTGTCCGGGAATCAACGCCTTGCGGAATAATTTCTGCCATTCTTCCCATTCCAAGAACAAATCTGGGTCGAGGTGAGCAACCAACAGGTCTCCAAGCACACTACCCAGTTGGGTAGGGTGGTGCGTAGGGGCGTGGAAAACGATGGATGGAAATGGGTCTCCAAGTTGACGGATAAAAGCGTATGAAAAGAATCCGTGAAAGGTTTGTGCGATTCCGAGCGTCATCGCCACAAGAAGTGCAAGGTTCCATGCCAGTGAGTTCGCTGTAACTACCGAAGCAAGCATCAAGAGAACGACGGTGAGCGAAGAAAGAAGTGTGAGGACCAAATTGTTACGGCGTTGGTCGTTAAGACTTTCGAGAATGCGGTCCATACCTGGCTGGGCTCGTAATGCGTGCTTTTTGCCATCCCGGACACCGCCTTGTTCACGAAGAGAGATTCTTGCCTGCATCGCTTGCCAAGCGGACTCGCCTGCAACAACTGTCGGTGCGACAGCAATGAGAATGAGTGGAATAAGAATGAAAATTAAACCGTTCAATGAATCAATGATGGGTGCGTAAATTAGACTAGAAAATGCAAAAACTGCAAGAGAAAAACCGCTCATGGTTCGCCAAAGCATCAAGGCCGGGTGACGTGCAATTCGCCCAGCCCTAAGACGGCGCTTTTCCAAAACACTCCACTGGTTACGGGTGTTTTCAATCGGGTCTTCAGAGTACTCAAAACCCTCTCCGTAAGGGTCAGGAAGCGGAATAAAGGCATCCGATTCTGTCGACTTACTCCCCTTTGCAGCCATAGCGCTCATGCTATGACGCGCGGCCGTTGAATATGTCTCTTGCCTCTGACATCACTCAATCACTGTGATTTTGATAAATACTTCCGACATACAAAATCGAAAAAAAAACAAAGTTTGTTGGACTTCAAGCCCAAGTTATGTGACTATCAACGTACTTCGCCACTTGCTTGTAACCAGCAAACCAGTAATACAGTGTTAGCGTTATAATACTCAGTACACAGACTTTAACCCAAATTCCAAACAATCCCATTGCGGTTCCAGTGAAACGAATGCTTCGGCCATCAATTCGAACTTTTTTCGCCCACTTGTTGATGACCATGCATTTGGCCCAAGGGAGTCCAAAGCCAAGAGTAATTCCGATCAAGAGGAAACCGAGGAGTTTGGTGAAAAACAATCCGTATTCTGCAGTTTGTATTGCCCAAACGCCGCCGCTAGAAGGTACGTTTTGAGCCATTGACGCCATTGCCATTACAGGCTCATGAGAGACCGATGGCGCTGCAACCACAGGGACATCCGCTACTGTAGATGAAGGCGTTTCAACGGTGTCTTCATTTGGCACCCATTCGGCTCCATCCCACTTCCACTTGCCGTCTTCGCTTATTTGTTGCATGATATTCGAATAAAACGTTGAATATATCAGTTTTTTGGGTCTTTTGAATTTCTGCTTGAGCGATGAGGAGAACGAACAGACGATAATGGAGAGTAAATACTGTCGCTGTGCGTTTAATCTTTGTAAGACTAATAGTGTAGTGGTTCGTCCGTAGATTATGATTCGACCCACTGTTCTGCTTGTATTCATCATGCTTTCAGCATCTTTAGCAGGATGTATTGAAGAGCCTATCATCGATGAACCCGTTCCCGAAGATGACCCGGCAATTGACGATACGGATGAAGTCATCAACGGTTCAAGCGGTGGTTCAGGGGCTGGTTCAGGGGCTGGTACAGGAACGGGCAACAGTAATTCGGATGACGGCAGCAGTGGTGAACCAGTGAACGGAACCGATAACGGCAACGATAACACCGATGATGGCTCGGAGACCGATAGCGGCAACTCTGGAAATGGGGGGAATGCGACCGACCCTGAAGACAACGGCGGCACGGACCCAGGAGACAGCAGTGGCTCAGGCTCTGGCGACAACGGCGGCACGGACCCAGGAGACAACGGCGGCACGGACCCAGGAGATGGGAGCGGCACTGGAACCACAGAATGTGGAACGGGCGATGGCACGTACAGTTCGACGATGATTGCCTTTGACATCAGTGCAAACCCAGATTTCACGAACATCGGCGGTATTGAAATCGATTGTTCGACAAATCTTCTCTACGGCTATGCATGGGACAGCGTTACACAGGTTGAACACTTCATCTCCATTGACCCATCCAATGGTTTAGTGACCTCGTTAGTGGAATTGACAGGGATAGAGTCTGTTAACTCTATTACTACCTATTCCGATGGGGAATATTTTGCAAGCATGCGCGGGAACAGCAACGACTACCTGGTTCACCTCACGGTTTCCGACCCAAGTCAATTCACAATGACGTTGTTTGACTTCTCTGCCCATCCGGAATTGGATCATGTCGGGGGCATGGAGTACAATCATGAGGATGAAATCATCTATGCCTATGCTTCTGACGATACCAACAGCGGAAGTCAAGGGCAAGGACAAGGGCAACAAAATACAATCACATATCCAGACATCTATGTTGTTTCAATCAATCCAAATGATGCTGCGGTAACCAAGCATACACAAATCGAAAATATCGAGGGAGTGGGTTCCGGGACTTCTGCATACGATGGCGCGCATTACTATCTTAATGTACGAAACAGCGGAGGGGGATATTCGATGGTCAAAATCAATACGCTTGATTATTCAATGACGACCTCCACAGTTTTGCAATCTACAAATGAAGACTTGTCCAATGCGGGTGGATTCGAGATAAACCTCGTCGATGGCCTCATCTACGGATATGCATACGATTCCCAGGCAGGAGTCGAAGTGTTTGTTTCATATGATGTAGCGACCGAAAGCGTTGTGCAAATCGGCATCATCGATGGTGTGCAATACGTCACCTCGTATTCAACAAACGGTGGCAACGATTTCTATGCCATCATGAGTGGTTCTGACCGGGTGAATAAACTGGTTCATATCACCTACTGATGTTCAAAGATTCAGTTTGGCGGACGTGCCAGGATTTGAACCCGGGATCTTCGGCTTAGGAGGCCAACGCATTATCCAGCTGTGCTACACGCCCAAACGTTCCAGTGGCATGGAAGTCAAGACGCTTTCGCAGCATTCATCCGTTGTCCGATGTCAGCGACTTGGAACAAGAAGCGCTCCAATTCAATCCGTCCTTGCATGCTTCGATGCAATGCCACATCACATGCAGAAAGAGCAACGAGAATCTCTGAAAGAATGTTCTCGTCAAGATGGAGACGTCCTTCGGTCAACAACAAATGAAATTGTTCGACGATATCTTCAGGCTCGAGATTGTTTTCTGACATTACTTGGTCCATCACGCCCATAGCGCCCTTGAGGACACGTTTGTTCTTGTTGCCTTCTTTTTCCCATCGCCAATCATGAACACGGTTACGCAAGGCTTCTTCCAAGATGTGTTGCACTTCACGAAGTGACGTTGCTGCAAGCAAGTTTTGGAGATTTTTCCTGTCACCAAGAAGTTCTCGGTGCGTGAGGAGTTCCATGATGAAGATGGCTTTACGAATGTTCCCTGAAGAGACGTGAGAGATGTCACCGATAATTCCGCGCACTGGAGTGAGGTTCTCCTCATGAACAATTTGCATTAAACGTGATTCAATAAGTGGGCGATTGATTTTGGCAAGTCGGATGTGCTGTGTTCGGCTACGCAGGGCTTCAATAATCCGCGAAGGCGTGTGAGCGGTGAAGATGAAACGTGCACTACCGCTGCTCACTTCCATCATCCGGCGCAAGTACGATTGCCGAATAGTGCCGAGATAATCGGCATCTTCAATGATAATGAGACGGGATACTGCTGCTCGTTGTTGGCTCGAGTGTTCACATTCGATGCCGGCTGGAGGAGGCGTATTTGCTGCAGTCGAAGAAAACGTGTGATCAAATGCATCGAGACTGGTTCTTCCAGCAAGGGTGTCGTCTGAACCGCTACCTTCGGGCCTAAGGAATTCTTCGAATTTCCCCATTGCACCTGAAGTACGAGCCAAATCACGCGCCTGAAGAATGTGAGTACGTGCTTCCCAAGTCGGGCCGAGAATCTGCCGAGCCATCAACCGCCAAGTTGCAGTTTTACCTACGCCTGCTGGCCCTGAAAGAAGCAAGTGAGGGGGATTAGCCTGAAGAGAAGTACGAGTGATGGTCGTAAGAGTTACTTCTGGCAGCAACAAATCTTCGAAAAGAAGAGGTGCTTTGTCAGTAAGCCAAGATGACATGGATTCACTCTTACCGTCAGCGGTCTTTCAACCCTGCGCGAGAAAGGGCTGTTGCCTCACTCTGCCTTGAGACGCTTTGTACCGGTTCGGCGCAACTTCATGAAGATGCGTGAGCCGCAAGACTTGCAGCTTATTCCGTTACGTTCGCGGTGGAAGGATTCGAGGTTTCCGCAGACTGCGCATTTGTAATCAACAAGTTCAACCATATTGTTCGTCTCCATTCTACGCGACCGGCCACCCTTTCTTGAAGGTGTCCCTCCAAGAATGTTCAGTTTTACAGTCAAAAAGGCTCACTGGCCAGCTTGTAATGCCGGAACCATTCGGATGTGCTGGGCAGAATCGAAATCCGCATCTGCAAGTTCGTTTGCAGCGACCATCTTGTTGTCAACGAACACCCAACTGCCTTTGGCACTGCTTGCTTGCTTGATGAGGTCTGATTTGGTCATCTCGACAACGCTGTGTCCAGTGGCATCTGCAATTTCTACGGTGTATGTTTTCTCGTCTTTTCCGGCTTGTAGGGCAGGGACCATTCTGATGTGCTGGGCGTCGTCAAAGTTCGTGTTCGCCAATTCATCGGCGGCAACCATCTTGTTGTCAACAAAAACCCAACTTCCTTTGGCATTGGAAGCTTGGCTAATCAGTTCGGTCTTGGTCATCTCGACAACGCTGTGTCCAGTGGCATCTGCAATCTCTACGGTGTATGTTTTTTCACTCATGGGTATCTCTCCTCGCCAGTGTAATATCTCAACTGCATATAAAGAATGCAAAAATGTGTAGAACCATACGGGTAATGTGAAAAAGAAACGCATGTGTGTGCGTGCATGGAACTGTGGCTTGTTGTCGTTCTTTTCGGAGCCTTGCTCATGTTTGGCACCGGGTTACTGGTTATGTCATTCTTGGTAACTGTTCAGCCGCAACAAATGCTTCTTGTTGCCACCCCTAAAGAACAAGTTCCAACGGTGTACCGTAGTGGCCGCAAATTTCTGTTGCCCTTCTATCACTCATATTCGGTGCTATCAATCAACCAAATCGATTTCACGTTTCGTTCTCGAGCGAAAGCAAACACTGGAGAAGATGTCGATTTCCATGTGACTATTGGCGTTCATTCCCCCGAAGAGCAGGTGCTTTCGGGAGATGTACTCGTGAAACTCCTCGAACTTCAACAGGGTGAAGTGGAGGATTACGCCAGGCGCGCGCTTATGTTTGGTATTCAACAAACCATACGTTCGCCGAAGTACATTCCTGAATATCAGCACACTGACGGTCTGTTGATGGCTTCCATCAATAACTACTGCAGCCAAGAACTCAATAAAGTTGGGCTGTCCATGTATAAGATGCAAGTTCATACTCTATCCCCAACAATCGAAAAGGTATCTCAAAGCATTGTGGTGGCAACCCCCGAACGCCACATGACCGGCCGAATTACACTCGTTCTAGCCGGCCATGGCACGCTGGCAAAGAGTGGGACTCCCGTTCACTACGAGTCAAAATTTCAAGTCCAGGGGGACTCAAAGGTCATAAAATCAGTTCATGACTGGGACACGCCCGCTTACAATCACCTCAAAACCATGGGCCATGATGCGTACCTCGAGCACATGAGAGAATTGATTCAGAAAGGTATTGACAACGCCCTAGCATGGATTCCACCCGAAATATTGGACACTCCAGGGGCATGCGCTCGACCGTTTCTGGTGAATGCTGATAGGGAACTGAAAGAAGTGGCCGCTGTAGTCGTAAATTGCCAAGCGGTTATTACGAAAACTGGGGCTGAAGCTCAACATTCAAAGAAAAGGGAGAACATAGAGGTGAGGATCAATTTTGAAGACATCCCGGAAAAACAGAACATTCCGCTCTCTATCCCAGCCGTATTCGTTGTGGGTTTCCGTGATGATACGCCCTCATCGGATGGCATGATTCAAGAACAGTTAGGGCACTCAAGAGCCAGTGTTAAACTCACTGTCGAAAGCGTGATACGTGAAAAATTCACTTTAGCCATCAGCATGACTACCGTCGAGGACATAAACAAGTCGAGGGATTGGTTTTACAGGCATTGCGAAAGGATGATCGGTGAAGGGCTGAAACCTCATGGGCTTTACTTGGTTAACATCACTGTCAATGATATCACGGACAGCGTTGGAATCATCGATGCTATGCGCCAGCAGGCACTTGAGGAATATCGCCAACGTCAAGAAAGCCTGTAATGGATTGAGAGCGGTGCTCAAACCCGAGCCATTAATCCAAGTGAAAGCGGGATTGGTGACATGAAGCGGCGGTGTGTTGGGGTGTCGAGATTGCATCTGCGAATGTGATGCTGAAGTAAAGTAAGAGGGGCTGAGCGTGGAAGCAATCCTTGGCGGAAGTCATGGATGACTTCGAGCACTTCTTGACGCTCCATTTTGCTCAGATTGTGAGATAATTTACCGAGGACCCGTTCCATTGCGTGGGCAATAGGGCCACTTTTGGTCAGGACATTGAGGGATTTTTGGGCCTCAGTCATGTAAGCAAGTGCAACGGTTTCTGCCCGGTCGCCGTTGTCGAACCCTTCGGCGATGAGGCGTCCAAGACGACGTTTGGCATCGGGTGAGCGGCTGAGCAAGAAGAGTTTGTTTGTGTTGTGAAACTGCATCAAAGCTTTGGCAGTCCAACCGTTCAAACCTTCTTCTCGCCACAGTGAGAAGAAATGAACACGAGCCAAGTAATGCTCAGCCTGACGAGCATCGGTAAGGCGGCCTTCCTCAATGACTGGGATGTGCGGATAGAGCGTCGTGAATACTTTGGCAAACATGCCTCTACCGTCACGTGTTGCGTGAACATGCCCTTCGCGGTATACTTTGACTCGTTCTAATCCACAACTTGGGGAATCTTTCTTGAAAACAAAGCCGCATATTCCGGATTCAACCAACGCATCTGCTTGCAGTTGAGCATACTCTAGCATCCGGTCTGTGAAGTCATCTCCGTTCTTGGGGTTCACGAGTCGAATGGAATTGCCGTCGTTCACCAAACGTATGGTTGGTCGTGGAACACCCATACCAATTCCGACCTCAGGACAGACGCCCACGAGATCGAAGTGCCCGTTCCATTTGCGCGTGAGTGCACGAAACTCAGCAGCGTCTCCGTTGTAACGTACCTTTTGCCCTAGGAGGCAAGATGAAACAGCGAGTCTGGGTTTGGTGACCATGTTCGTTTGTTTTCAAGTGAGTATATCAAACACTGTTTGACAACACGGATGAGAAAGGTAGGCGCCCACTCCGAGAATTGAACTCGGGTCGCAGGAATGACAATCCTGCATGATAACCTCTACACCAAGCGGGCCTAAGCAAGTCATCCGTTACGCAACCGCTATTTAAGCCGCGCCATGTGGCCAGTATGGGGCGTAATTGATGGCGGGAAAAAAAACATCTGCTGAACAATCAAAAGAAGAACAAAAAGATGCGCATGTCGGAAATCTCCTTAATGCAGCGTTTGGTGATCTCGGTGGATTACAAAAAAATGAGGAGGAATCGACTCCTACGCCGGAAAAGGTGGCTGAAGAAGCACAGGCCACTCCTCAACCCTCGAAGCCAAGTGGGCCGCCGCCCGGACCATCGGCAAAACCCCCCTCCAGTCCTCCGTCTGGTCCTCCGTCTGGTCCCCCATCTGGCCCTCCGTCTGGTCCCCCCTCAGGGCCGCCATCCAAAACTCCGGATGCCGACGAAGAAGAGGTGCAACATGTTGAGGATACATCTGCCATCTCAAAACCCCCATCTGGTCCACCTTCCGGTCCACCGTCTGGTCCACCTTCCGGTCCACCGTCTGGCCCACCTTCCAGTCCTCCATCTACATCCAACGATGAAACAAATGAAGTGATTCCAGATTCGGAAAAAGCAGATGAACAAACGTTAGAACCGGCTCCTCCAATCGTGGAGCCTTCAGAACCTGTCGAAGAAGTTCCAGAAGAAAGTACAGAGAGTGTTGATGAAGATGTTTCAGAACCCGAAGCAACGCCGGACATAGAGGCCCATCAACCTGTTCAAAGCGCACCTGAACCTGTTGCTGAATCGGTTGTGGAAGAACCCCCACAAGATGCCGTTGAACCTCAAAATGATGACCTGCAAGCACAGGCTGAACTGGAAATTGCTCGGCTTAATGCCGAAGTCGAACGGTTACGAATGTCAATGGCTGGAGCGGTTGATGTCATTGAAGAACTGGAAACTCCACCTATGCCTCCTGCTGTCATAGAAGATATCATCATCGGCGCTCACATGGTAAGCGACTTTGCACGTCTTGCTCGTCAGTTGGACAGAGAACAACTCATTCGAGCGACAATGGGCACTATTGCAATGTTGCATCCTGATAACCTTGGCATTATGGTCTCAACACGAAACAGAGTACTTCTGCCACGGCTCGACGAACGTGGATTGTGTGCGGGATTCCTTGGAAAAGAGGCCCCTCGAGGTGCACCTGCTGACTGGAGGACATTGGAAGTGATTCTAGCTCTGGCAAGCAGTGCGGTAACTGGCGGCCCTGCTGCAGTCATCCACTCACATGGCCCTTACACGACCGCTGCAAGCTGTGAAAAAGACCTCGTTTTGGTTCAACCAATTGACAAGATTGGAAAAGAACAGATTGGAAATGTCATTATCGTCGATCCGGACGAAGACGACCCTGCTCATTTCTTGAAACAAATTACTGAAGCGCTGTATCAAGGCGGTATGCGCTGTGTAGTCGTGCGTGGAATGGGTGCTTATGCGGTCGGAGCGAATCTTGACCAAGCTTGGGCAAACGCTGCCATGCTTGAGCATAGCATGAGAATCGTATTACTTGCAAGGCAAGCAAACCTGAAAACCTGAGTTCAAATCTCGATTTGAACGTAATCTCCCTCGACTCGTGTTTCGTAGATTTTCAAATTCTTTTGTTTGGATAGTTTACCAAGCATTTTACCGTACGGTGGGAAAAGTGGAAACGGTGACCATTCGGTTACCTCCCCATCATCGATTTGATATGTCGTTTGGTGCAGTGGGCAACGGATACATCCGTCTTCGATTTTAGCACCCCAGGCAAGAGGCCACCGCATGTGCCGGCACAGCCCCTCTGTTGCAAAGTAATCGTCACCAATTTGGCCAACCATGACTGTTTTGACACCGAATGTTACCATCTTCGTTTTACCAGGCTTCAGTCGCTTCGTCTTTACCGCATTCTTCCATTCCATTATCTCACCCACTGATTTGGCTCATTCCGCCATCGAGATGGAAGACTTGGCCTGTGATGTTGTCCGGTGCATCGCACAGCAACCACTGCATTGTTGCGGCTACTTCTTGTTTCTGATTGATTCTCTTCAGAGGGATTTTACTTACGGCTGCTTCTCTCATCGCATCTGAACGAAGTAACGTTGCTGCTAACCTCGTTTCGGTAAGACCGGGTGCAACGACATTCAAGCGAATTCCTCGCTGGCTGTAGGTCGCTGCAGCAGATCGCACCATTGCCTCAATCCCACCCTTTGCAGCTGCAATGGCTTCATGGTTCATCAGTCCAAGCGTTGCTGCAACACTGGACGTGAAGACGAGTCTTCCTCCACCGCTTCGTAACATGGTTTTACAAGCAACTGATAGCGTCAAAAAGGCACTCGAGAGATTGGTGTGAATGACTTCCTCGAAAGCGTCGAGAGCGAGCGCATGTGGTGGGCGAATCACAAGCGAGCCAACCAGATGAGCAACGCCAGTAATCGTGCCATCGCCTGCTTCTTTGGCCTTATCGACTGCCGATTGAACTGCATCCTTATCCAACGCATCACCGTGGATCAAATGGGCTCCTTGTTCGACGAGCGATTGAACTCGATTCGTGTCTCGTGCTAAAAGGGTAAGATTGTGTCCCAGTTCCAAAAGATTCTGCCCGAGTTCGAGAGCGATATCGCTGCTAGCACCTATGATGAGAAATGACTGGCTCATGCTACAAAATTCATGAGTGTGCATTTATACTTCTGTTTTCATGAATATTGTTTTTCTAAACCAGACGAGTTGTTCCTAAAAGCAGCACAGAGGTGCAGTATTGGTTTCACAGTCCTTTAGGAGTACGCCATGGAGAATCTTCAAGCAGCGCCAAATCATCTTCTGGCATTCCAACTCTCATGCGCGAAAAGGGGACTTGGGTCGATGATTTGGGTGCATTTGCTTTTTTCTTAGCAAAGTATTCTCCACCTTTCTTACGAACAATCGTTTCACCGACTGCAAACAAGATCAACATCGATGAGAGAAGGATATGCCCCTCAAGTGAATACGCAGCGAAGGGCTGAATGTAGAGGGTTTGTTGAGTAAGAATGCCCGGGTCAGCATTCGTTTTCACGATGTACGTTCCAGGCGTGAGTTCGCCGTTCCAATCCGGCGTTGCATCACCCAGTTCGCCAGCCCATTGTGCAACAACCTGCCCTTGATTATCGATGATTTCCCAACCAATGGAGCCGTCGTCCACGGAGAGCGCTTCAAATTCGAATTCAAAAGACGAAGGCATGGACTTGTCTTGCCCAAAAACGCCACCGAGAGTAACGGTTCTGTCTTCGATGGCGTGGTCGTAATCATTGATTTCATACGGCGCTGCATTATCGGAAATACCACCCCAAAGGGAATTGACAAGCAACAGGGCAATAGGCCACAAAATTGTGTTAAGACGTGCCCTGTCCATATCTGCTGATTCCACTAATAGGTTTTAGCAGTATGTTTTCAACTGCGTATCGAATTTCCAAATCCTAACTCGGTTACGATGCGTCTCATCCATTCGAGTTTCTGCATCTTGATTGAGGGCGTTGTCGTTGCAGACCAAACCCCAACCTTCTGCGTTGAAAAGCCAATTAGCTCAATGTTTTCAGGAGTCACCCCCATCGACAAAACGAAGCACAATGCTCGGTCACCGTCCGTAAATCCTCCAAAATTATACACTCCAGTGAGTTCTTTGGTAACTTGGTGAGAAAGAACAAGTGAAGGCGGGGTTGAATGTTCTTGCCACCTCTGAAGTATTCCGCTCCATCGATTCATGTTATCGCCGTGAGCATGAGCAAGAATGGTCTGACCTGCTTCTGCAGCTCGGTCAAGGTGTTCGGCACCATCGAAATCTGAGACCACACATGCTAGGCGATCGTAGGTCTCAAGCACACCCACCGCTCCATCAGCGGCGACAAATACAACTTGTGTGCCCTCGAATCTTCGAAGTTCAGAGGGTTCGACTGCTGCTCCAAGAAGAACGACTCGCTCAGCGTTAACCAGTTCATTGCGAAGCCGTGTAAGCGTCAACTCTCTCATTACGGGTGACCAGAGAGAATGTTTTGCCAAAGAGTGTTGCAAAAGCTCAGCACTTTCAACATCATCATCCTCGGACCACCCAAACGCTTCCCGCACTTCAGACTGGACTGAGAAAACACTCGGTATGGGGGCCAGGTGCATGCACTGTGCAACGCCTTCGCCCACATGAACCATCCGTTCACTTTGTTGAAGTTCTTATGCAGTTGAAGCACGTGGGATGGACATGCCCGTCCCAAGAACGCTCCCCGCGCTCGTGGACGAGGTGACGTTTGCTCGCTACCCTTTTCTACCGCAAGCAGGCGATTGGATACGAGGGATGGCCGTTCAACACGGCATCGATTTGGACGAATTACTCGATGGCGCTTGGATGGAAAAAGCCCGTTCTCGTGCGCGAATCCGCCTCATTGATTCCATACAGTCTAAGGAAGGTGTTGAGGTCGTAGGTGGAGACTTATTCACAGAAGAAGGGCGAATCATTGAAGCATTCTCATTCTATTACGCTCGCTTAGTGGTTTGTGCTTCTGAAGACGAGCGTTTGATTGCTCGATGGGCGCAAGCAGAGGCTGCCCGGGCCGAACAAGTGCTCATCAAAGACCACAAAAATCTCGATGTCATCGCTCGAACATACATCGCCAATATCCAGCGAACTGAAAGTCAAAGTCCATCAGCAATTGCAGGCCCTTCACAAAATTATGGAGGGGCACTGCAACAACAACGTCGCTCCTCCACAGGGCCGCTGTGGAAAATTGGGTTGAGTGACTTTATCGAAATCTGTCCCAAGATTACCGGTTCTCGTTGGAGACTCCCAAACTGCGATGTTCGCGATGGATGGGTTACTCTTTTCGAAGAGCCCCAGTACGGCTCTTCAGCGAAACTTTCTCGACTGCTTCGTGAACGAATAAAGGCAGGCGTTGAGCAAGAGGCTTTGGAAAAAATGGGCGAAATCACCATGGATTTAGCGGTACGACTGGCTGAGCCGGTTGGCATGGTTCGTAATTTAATGGCGAACAAGGCAACTGAAGCAATTGCATTGGTGGGCGCCGATGAAACCGATTGGCCGCCATGCATGAGAAAAGCAGTGGCTGAGTTGGCGAACGGCGTCAACTTGAACCATTTCGGGCGCCTCTTCCTCGCATCAATGGCTGCGACTCTTGCGCTTCCCAAAGAATCGTGTGTGGCCTTCTTTAGGGGCGCTCCCGACTTCAGCGAAAGTACAACATCATACCAAGTTGACCACGTCTATCAACATGCATACACCCCTTCTGGGTGTGGCAAACTCAAGGTAAACCACAACTGCCCCGTTCTTCCTGGAGACGACCGGTTGTGTGACCAGCCTTGGCTCGATCATCCACTCAAGTACATTCGAGCAACTCAGCGCTGGAAAGCCAAAAATAAGCAGGCTGAGGCACAAGCAATTGCTCTTGTCAGCAATCAAAATGGGTCCGAAGATAAGGCTGAAGATTCATCTGAATAATGGGCATTCGCGCGAAGACTTTGAAACATGTGAGTGGTTAGCATCTACCAACCACCGGTGAATGTCAATGACTCGAACACTTGTTTTAACCGTCGACCGAGATAATGACCTCGGCGTTAAGACTGGAATTCGTGGACCGGTCGTCGGTCGCCGTCAAGTAATGGCTGCAGCCCTAAAACTTGGAATCGCAGACCCTGAAGAAAGCGATACAAATGCAATTCTTGGAGCGTTATCTCAGCACGACAACCTCGCTGAAAACAATGCAGAAGAGGAAGAAGTGGAAATTGCAATCCTTACGGGGGATGAAAAAGTCGGGATTCGCTCTGACCGAGCGGTTGCTGCCCAATTGGAAGAAGTCGTGGCAGCATTCCAGCCAGACAAAGCAATCCTGGTTACCGACGGTGCAGAGGATGAATCTGTTCTTCCGATTATACAATCTCAAGTTCGCATAGACCACGTTGAGAAAATCATAGTGAAGCAATCAAAGGGTATCGAAGGAACCTACTATTACATCGTGAAAGCACTTGAAGATCCAAAGTGGAGAGCGAAGATTATGATTCCAGTTGGGCTTGTAATGGCGCTGTTTGGGCTTGGAATCATGCTGCCAAATGAAATCGGTGGAATTGTCATCGGTGGACTGCCGCTTGTTACTGGATTGTACTTACTAAGTAAGGGCGCTGGAATTGAAACGACCGTTAACAAAGTGATTCAAGAAATGCGAGACAATGCCGATGCTGCAATGTTCTCATCGCTTTTGTGGACGGCAACCTTGTTTAGCGCCATTTTCGCTGTAGCTGAAGGCTACCGTGAATACAGTGCTCAAATTCTTTCTGAGAGTTCATCCGTTGTATGGCTTGAAGTCGTTCATTCTGCCCTCGCATGGATCGTTATCGCCTTCTTGACCTCGACTGCCGGATTCATGTTGCTGCGATTGAAGCGGGGTTCGTTTTCTGGCCGGCTGTTGGTACTCGGTATCTTTGGTATGGTCGTTTACTCATTCGTCGACACCGCTCTGGACATTGCAATCCGTGTTCTGCTTGGCGAGTCCTATGAATTCAGCGTCTCAGTCATCATTGACGATTTGCAGTACCCAATGATTTGGGTTGTTGTGTTGTGGATGGCAATGACCATTGTTCGTTCGCTAAGAACCCGTCAAGCGCAGACTGAGCGCTACTGGGGAATCTGATTCACAGGATGAACTTCGGCATCTTTCTGGCCATTGTATTGTGGCCTACAACACCAATGAGAGCACCCTTTGCATCGACTACACCGATTTGATTCAAGTCGTGAGCGAGCATCAATGCGCCTGCTTTGAGAAGTGGGGTGCTTTCGTTAACAGTAATTGGTGGTTGGTTGACCAGTTGCTGTGCAGGAATCCCATGCATCCACGCAATATCCCTGTTGACGGTTTTTCGAGCGATGATTTTCAAAACATCAACGGCGTGAATTCTTCCTTGTGGAGCCCCTTCACTGTCAATCACAAAGATGTGGTCCCAGTTGTTTTCTGTCAGGCTGTCAATCACTTCGACCATCGAACTGTCATCCCAAATCCAATGCGGTTGAGTCATTGTCTCGCCGCACGTAATCGAACGAGCTGTAGCAGAACGCTCACTTGCAGTCATTCGAGATAGAACGGCGCGGGTAAACTTTCGCGGTTTGGATTGTGGCATCTTCAAGACTCCCTTATTCCGCCGGCGCACGCGCTTCACTTTCAAGGGTTTCGACGACATGTTGTCTTCCACATCCAAGTCTTGGCTTTCCGGCATCCGGCGTAATCGGCCGACACAATATAAGTGAACAATCAAGACACATGTGTTCGTGTGGTGAGCATGGCAGGTGTCCCGGAGCATGTTCTCGCCGCACTACGCGCACTCTCAGGTTACGAGCAAATGCTGGAAATGGACCGGATAATGGGTCAATTCGGCATAAGCGAGGCCGAGTTGTTGGCATTGTTACAACCGAACGGTGTCGGAACTGTACCAGCGCCGGCCCAAACTCAGCCCTACAATCCATCGGCACCGTTTGTACCGGGAGTCAAGGAAGCACCAACACTTCCGCCACCGGTGGCAGTTTTGGATAAATCAAAACTACGATTTGAATACGACCCTTCTCAAGAGGCTGCTCAGCGTCGCGCATCAATTGCCCAAGCCATCGCCTGCCCAGGGTGCGGGGCTGCTCTAGGAATTCCAGATGTACGACCAATCAAAGTCATCTGCCCGCAATGTCTTCAAGAAACGGTATTCGGTGCTTAATCGCTGAATTGATGAGGGTGAGTGTGGAGGGTCGGTCATGGAGAACGCTTCACCTCGACTTTGGACATATACTCCATCCAATTCACCGGTTGCTCTACCAAAAGAGCCTCTGTTTTTCAATTCCAGCGAATTGCTCACATTACGATTCCCAGACAACACTCCACAAGAAATCCTATCTGGGAAAAATCTACAGGAGTACTGTTCGTCCTTCGTATCTGAAAAAGGAACTGTTGATGAATTGTTATCGCTTCATGAAAGTCCCCCTATGGCTCAACGTAGGCCATTTTTGCTGCTTGGAGAGCTTGCGAACCCCTATCGCTTACAAGACATTGGAGTCGGCCCAATGCCGATTTTAACGGTTCGAATCACCGATTTATGCCGCACCTATGCTGATGCTCTTGACAACAGAGAAGTCGTACCAGGCGTGCATCACATCACGCTCGCTCGAACTGAAGGTTGGTGGGAAAAGTCCCATGTTGGAATGGCAACCGTTGAACAGATGAAACACATGGTCGCCTGGCTTGACCAAGGTCGAAAAGGGACTTGGAAGCCCGTTCGCCCGGCTGAAGGTGGACTTTATTTCGAAACACAACAAATCAACCCACCGAGTCCCGAAGAGATCCAATGGGACGGACATAGAGAGGTTGTTGATTCATCACCTCCGGAAGTCACTGGCCCCCAAATCGATTTGAAAACGGTCATGGTGCCCGTGCACACGAATTACGGCTGCTACGATAACCGTGGAAGGTTTGCACGGTGTGCCCATATTAGTCAGCGTGATTTTCATGACAACATGTTCCGTCGCGGGTCATCTAAAAAGTGGAATGACATTCTCGATATATGTTGAGGAACAATCTGTCAGGATGGGGGCCCATGGCACTCCCACGCCGCATTGTTATAATGTGGAGAACAAATTATACATGGGAACTATGAAAGGAATTGGCGTACAAAAACAGGCTCGACTTAACCGATTGAAAAATGAGATTGTTGAATATGTATCATCTCAACCGCAGTGTTCAGCTGCAGATATTGTTGATCATCTTTCAAATGAACGTAAAATGCGTAACCACGGCCTAACTGCGCGTAAGGTCGGTTTCTTCATACCGAGATATCTTTCAGAGATGATCGGTTTCACGCTCGACCATTCCACAGGTAAGCGACTTTACCATCTTGCTGCTTAAAATCAACACTAAGTTCATGCGAGGGAGTCGACTGCATCAACCATGGAATGGCCGGATGCGCTGCCCTCGGCAATGGAACTGTTTCCATCGATGTTTCATGATTCCACTCCTGTAGGCCCCTGTCCATCACTCCCTACCACTGATGCGGTTTTTTCCATCTTGCAGCCTGAACACCCGAATGGCTTGAAGGCGCAACTGACTAAACTTGTCACCTCTTTCGCTGCCTCTCCCCAAAACCCAACCCTTTGTGGAGCAACAATCGATGAATCCGCCGGGCCGGTCATCGTTGAACAGAGTGCGCGTATTGAGCCTGGTTCACACCTTATCGGTCCGTGTTATGTTGGCCACCATGCCGAAATACGGCACGCAGCCTATGTTCGCCAATTTTCTTGGATCTGTTCCAAAGCAGTGGTCGGCCATGCATCAGAAACCAAACACTCGATTCTTCTACCGGGGGCTAAAGCACCGCACTTCAATTATGTCGGCGATTCGATACTCGGGACTGGGGTGAACCTTGGAGCAGGTACAAAAATCAGCAATCTGCGGAACGATGGCGGAGAAGTCCATCTCCGATTGGACGGAGCAAGAGTTGGGAGTGGGCTAAGAAAATTCGGCGCAATTCTTGGCGAACGTTGTCAACTCGGTTGCAACAGCGTCACAAACCCTGGCGTCATTCTCGGTTGCGATTCACAAGTTCATCCAAACACAACGGTCACTGGAGTCTATTCAGCTGGGTCTCGACATGGGTGAGCATATGGTTCAACGCTTGTTCGGAACCGATGGTATACGCGGAAAAATAGCACCTGCTGCACTCAACGAGAAAACAGCGCTTACCGCACTGCATGAGAGGAGAAGTGTATGCCCGACCCTCATGCGACTTGTTGGTGAAGCATTAGGTCATCTCATCGATACACTACCAGGGGGGGGTGAACATGTTGTCATTGGTTGGGATCAACGACCCGGCAACAAAGAATTGGTCGAAGGCATCACATTGGGATTGCGGTTGGCAGGATGTGAGGTGACGCACATCGGTGTGTGTGCTACTCCTGCACTGCATTATGCTGTTTTGTGGCACAAAGCTCGAATGGGCTGCATGATGACTGCAAGCCATAATCCTGCTACCGATTCTGGAATCAAAGTCTTTGATTCAAACGGCTACAAGACATCTCCAGCACTCGAAGATGAAATCTCATCGATCGCTTATGCGCTGAGTGAAGAGGAACGGGAAATTGACCAAATTGACATTCGAGAACTCTCGCAGCCCAGCAAAACTGCCATCGAAAACTGGGCGGATAAGCACCATTCTGAATGGTTGACCACTCGATTTGCTTTGCTCAAGCGATTGTTTGGTATCAAAGAAGAAGTTTACCCGTTCTTACAACAACCACTGATGCTTGATTCTTCGAAGGGTTCGGGCAGCACATGGCTGGCAAATTGGCTTTCTGAAAATGGAATCCATGCTGTGGAAATCAGCCAAGACGCTATGGAATTGAACATGAATTGCGGGGCTGGAGATTTCTCTCCAACTGCAACATGGACCTTCGAACAGGCGGCACAGTCCGACCACCTTTTACTCAAACAACTCAAACCGGCAGCTCCGGGGACCGTTGTTGGTGCTGCACTCGACGGCGATGGAGACCGATGTTTAATCGTTGAAGCGACTGAACATGGCTACAAAATCATTGATGGTGATGCGATGGCGGACACCATTGCGGTTGCAGGCCACCGTCAATCAGCCGAATGGATTGTGGCAGCAAGTATCGAATCGGATTTGGCACTTCTTTCATCGATGAATCGACTTTCCCCCGCAACCAAAA
Source organism: Candidatus Poseidoniaceae archaeon (assembly GCA_938075675.1). GTDB lineage: Archaea > Thermoplasmatota > Poseidoniia > Poseidoniales > Poseidoniaceae > MGIIa-L1. The sequence continues at coordinate 50,899 of CALJHE010000022.1, forward strand.
CGATTGAGACGGCAGTCGGCGACCGTTGGCTCTCTCATGCGTTGCGTGAACATCTTTCTGAGACGGATAACATGCCTGCGATGATTGGAGTCGAGGATTCTGGACACGCTGTATTGCCTTCGCCTCACCCCCATTCAAGCGGCGATTGGAGTTTGGTTGGCGACGGAGCGGGCACGCTGATTTCATACCTCTTAGCGCGCAGCGTTGCCGATGAAAAATCGCTCATGAACCGTGGATGGAAGCAGCGTGAATCGGTGAAAAGGGTCAACCGCGCTCTTTGGGATGGAATGAATCAACTTTCAGACGAAGTCGAGCACTTAGCCAAGACTCATTTTGAATCGTGCGGCCGAGTTACACAATGGCAGAGAAAAAGGCTCGAAGGTGAAGCAAACCTCATGCTAATCGAAGCACATATCGATGACCAGTTACTGTCGCTTGGAATCCGCAACAGTGGCACTCAAGACAAGATAAGCGTCTCACTACGTCTCGAGGCTGGGATGGAGCACGAAAAGGTGTCCGAAGTTCTTCCGTTACTTACCCGGCATCTTGCTGAAGCGATGCGATGATCATCCTTGTCGGCCTTCGATTGCAGAACTCAACAGAGCCACGGCAGCGATAACTCGGCGGTCCAATGGATGTCCAGGGGGGATTGTGATCTGCGTTCTCTTAATCAGAGGATTGAATCTCTGCTGCATGAGAATTTCTGGCTGTCCAGCGACCTCAAAGTGATACTTTGCCGGGATAAGAGGGATGAAACGTCGTAGTATGGCAATGCTATCTTCAACAAAGGATGCGTAAGGATTTCCAGCAGGGTCATTGATAACCCATGAATCTTTGAGAATGGACTTCAGTGCTTGGCGCTTAGCAGAGCCAAGGTTTGTACCGTCTTGAGGGCTGAAAATGTCGTAGGTGGTTGCAAGGTCGAACATGGATCGAGCCTTGATTTGTACCAATGGAACTGTGCAAGATTCGTCGGTATACAAGACGATGTCTTCCTTTAATTTGAAGCGCTTTTGCTTTGAGTAAGCGACGACGTTGCCCTCCAAATCTTCGAAGTAAAACGCGCCACCGAAAATTCTGAGAAGTTTGGTTCTGATGACGTAGTTATCCATTTCAAAGAGTTGGCTCATGGTAACGACTTTAGCGACGAGTATTTACTGCTTTCCCCGTCAGACCAACTTTCATTCAATCACTCGTTTGCCATTTCACCTTCATATGTTTGTGTAAGGAAAGTTACAAACCCGAGCAGAACAGCAGATGCGACCAGTATAGCCAGTAGGACTTCCACTGCAGCCCCTTGAATGATGACGACTGAAGCAACAATCCATGCAAGTACCAAATCGAGGGCACCGATGATACGCCAGGATTTGCGTAGAGTGAGAATACCTGAAACCCAAGAGACGGTCGAGGACGCCAAAAGGAGGAGTACGGGGATAAGGAGATTCCCGTATCCAAAACTCGAACCAATCAGCAAGATATGCATAGCCCAAAGTCCAGCTGGCAGCCACAATCCGAGGCGTTTCTCTACCACCCATGCCACGAAAACGATGGTGATGAAACCTTGTACGGTTGTAAGAATGGAAAGCGAGGGCATGGGAACAAGTTCTGAAAGCCATGCACTTGTGGCAAGATAGGCCATTGGCACCAACAGCCAAGCAGTGAGTACGGCTGCGGGCTGCGCCCACCAAACACCACGCCGTGCCCCGACAACAAGTGCAACAAAGGCAGCGGGACCAAAAGAAATCATTGTGATAAAGAGAATCCAGGCTGAACGCCCTCCAGCCCCTCGGTGATCGTCCATGCCGTGTTGAATGCGTTTACCTTCAACCCAATCGAAGCCGAAAACGCCTGCAATTAACAATGCCTCAATCATCAAGAACGGTACCGTCCATGTCACCAGCGAGTAATCAGAAAAGAATGGATCAAGGTTGAACGGTATCGGTACTTCTCCACCAACAACAACACACAGCGCCCGATCCAGTGCTGCAAGATAAACGACGCCTTCAAGGGCATTCGGGATTCGATAACCGAGGTCGTTTCGGCCGAGAAGACCGAGCCCTGCAAGGGTAACCAGTCCGCCGAAGAAAACAATCAAATGAGTCGCATCCTCAAGTTCTACAACTGAATTTGAGGCTCGGCCAGCGACATGGACCAGTACCAGGCCGAGCATTGCAAGAGAGATTGGGGCTTCAATGCCCATGATATCCGGTAGCCGCAAACCGATTTGGTTCGCACGGAGGCGGGAGAGTCCGACAAAGAGCACGGAAATCAGAACGCTGAACAGAAGTGCAAGAAGCGTGGCTCCAGTGGTGAACGAAAGATAAGTGGTGGCGAGAATAGTGGTTGCTAAAAAGAGCAGAACAATCGTTGGTTGGTGATGAATATCGCCGACATAAAGGTCCATTTTTCCAGTTGAACCGGCTCTTTTTTGACGCTTCCTTTGCTTTTCTGCTAGATTCAATAATTCAGAATCGATGAGGCGTAGATTGCTCTTCGGCGTCGCAGCCGTTTCGCCGTCATCGTATTGTTTGCCAAGTTCAACAACATCCGTATCTTCCATCCCTGCTGATTCAAGGAATGCTTGAATCCTATCCTGCTTTTCTTGAAGGCGTTGGACTCTGTTTTCTTTCTTGGCAAGCGCTCGAATCCCTGAACGGAACTCGCCTTGAATGGCCAAGTACGCTCCAGACAGCACGAAAGCGACGAGTGAAGTCAATACAACGGATTCAACTGCAATCGATTGTCCGGCAAGAGCCATTGAAATGATGAGTCCAATTGCAGTAACTGCAGGTGGAAGGAGTTTTTCCAAGGTTGCAGCACGTACCAAATAGAGCACCAAAGAAACCAGACCAACAAGCATCAAAACCAGAAGGTTCATCTCTTGGTCAAACAGATATTCGGAACCTGTTAATGGAACCGTGTTCAGCGGATTCAACGCAATCATGATGAAAAAGACGGTGAGGAATCCCATCATCATCGTGAGAAGTTTACCGGGCAAGGCCTCCATATTCTCCAAATCAAATTCGGTTGCTCCGCGCTCTCGGCTTCTTTCAGAAGCCTTGAGCAGGATTGCGGAGGACGATACCAAAGATAGCGCCCAAAGGGACGATTGCCCATAATTCCATGAAAACAAAAGAGCAAAAATCCCCCAAACGCCCATCAAGGACTGGGGTTTACCGCGATGTCGTTCAAAATATACCATCAACGAATGCCCGATGAGAAGACCTCCAAGCACACCAAGAAGGCCGTAAATCGGCAGGGCGCCTGGCCGAGTAACTGCCCACGTTACAACCAGAGTGAGAAGGAAACTTAGATTCCATAACTTCGCAAAACCAGAGTCACGCAGTCGGGCTCCAATTTCTGAAAATCCAACGAGCCTTGATGCCAAATTAAGCCCGACTTCCCCGTGGCGAATATTCACCCATATTTGCTGCACAACCAGCACGCTCATCCAAAGAAACAAGTCGAATTCATCGATGACAATCGGGAGAAGCTCCACGGAAATAAGACGTGAGTCGACATCTGTGGCAAAGAACAGCAGCCAAACCCACGGTCCAATGACCGCTGTTCCAGCAATTGAAGGAGATGAACGAACAACGGCTAATCCGGACAAGCCCAGCCAAATGAAGGCTTGAGTGACCATAAGGGTGCGGGCTCCGTTGTCCAATTCACCTGCAGGTATCAGAAGTGTTAGAAGTCCAACGACTGCCAAACCACCCAGCCAAATGACGTGGTCGGAGACGGCGGTTTGGTTTCGAAGGAGGGTCAGTGCCGTAAACAACGAGGTAAGTACAGCATAGACGCTGTACCCATCGAGTCCGAGGGGGAGAGATGATGGAAGTACGCCGGAACTGTATATTGCAAGTCCGACCAAAAGGAACGGCATTGGTACAATCAAAAAAGGTGCAATGTCCTTGAAATGAACGCCACGTACGACGAGATACGAACCAGAAAAGGCACTAATTAACAGCATCAGTTGAGCGAGCGCATATCCTGTTTCCAAACGATGGGCAGCAATTGCCAACAACGCCCCGATCATGCCGAGGCCAACGGAGACTGCCCACAGTGAAGGGTTGCCGAGACCCATGCCCTCGAATGCCTTTGAGAACCAGTTTTCTGCACGTACGAACCGGGCAGCAATTGTGGCGTTTGTTGCCGTGACAAAAGCCATGAGCAGGAACAGCAGTAAATCGTCGTCAAAAGAAACGAGTTCCAGACCAAACAATTCCCAATTGTTCGAAAGAGCGTGGACACCGACCCAGAGGTACGAAGAAGCGATTCCGAGACTCGCCAGATTCCCTGAACCGCGATATACTGCTAAGCCGTGCATCAAGAGCGTACCTAATGCAATCATGCCGGCGATTCCAACTTCCCCATACAAAGCTCCTGCCGCACTGCCAACCAAGAGAAGAATCAGGGTTGCCTGTGCCGCAATTGCGTCTTCATCGTGACGCTGAGCAATGAATACGTTCATCGAAACTACGCCGATGAGGCTGATACCAAGCGTCTCACTTGCTCCAAGAGGAGATGCATCAAACCACCCCCAATGCCATGCATCGAGAGCAAGCCCATAGAATAATTTCATCGAAATGATAACCCAGGTTACGCCAAGAAGTCTCATGTTTGGATTCGGAATCCATCGTTCTCCAAGGTACAACCCCAAAATGCCCATGAAAAGCAGACCTGCTCCACTGAGAAGTTCTGGTAAAACGGTTCCAACCAATGCTCCAATGGCTGACCAAATGAAGACCATTGCCACCAATAGGCCGAGGCTTAGGCGTTTTTCGCCGTGCACAGCCAAATCGGTTACGCTGTCCATCTCCGGCGGCTTCTCAACGGTTCCATCGCTCTGAACTGCTCCGGCTACGGTCGACTCTTCATCTCCGGAAGTGAACAAAGGTGAAATCTCGCCAACTGCAATGTCCTCAACACCAGAATCGGTTGCGATTGGCTGAGGAGTTCTCTCGTCCTCCATATCGACCATGAACGAATTGATGTCAACTCCTTTCGCACGCTGGAAGGCGCGTTTGCGGACCATCTCATCGCGAGATGAGGTGGGGGGCGGCGTAGAACGGCGCCCCTTCGACTCATCTGTCATAACTTGCTCTTCCAAGAAGTCCCCTTCAATGCTTTCGCCGGATGCTGGTTTCGGCAGGGTTTTCCCGAGGTGTTGAAAAAACACCACAGAAATCTCTAATGTGCCGCCATACCTCGATTTTTACAAAGGAAACCCGGTTCAAAAGAAATGTTACAGCCAAAAGGGACAAAGAGGGCCCGCGGAAGGGGGTGGCATGGCGGCCACCCATGGGACTCCGACCGGAGACCTAAACGCGCACGGAATTACTCCCTCAGGAGATGTCTACTGGAATCAAGATGCTGCAACTCTCATCGAGTTGGCCGTCAGTCGGAAAGAAGGTGTTTTCAGTGCCCATCGGGCTCTTGTCACCGAGACTGGAGAGCGTACTGGCCGTTCTCCAAACGACAAGTACATCGTTGACGAAGCAACAACTACTGAAGACATCAACTGGGGCGATGTCAATGTATCAACTGATCTTGCAACCTTCACGAAAATGAGAGCGAAGGTCGTTGAATACCTCTCCGCACAAGACACACTGTTTGTCCAAGACCTATACTGTGGCGCTGATTTCAGTGAAGCCCTTCCAATCCGCGTCATCAACCAGAATGCATGGCACAACGCCTTCGCACGAAACATGTTCATTCGACCTGATGCTGAACGGCTTGCCTCTCATTCCCCTGAGTTCACAGTAATGCACGCTCCGCACTTTGAAGCAGATGCTGAACACGATGGTCTCAACTCCCAATGTTTTGTTATTGTAAATTACCAAGCGAAAGAAGTCATCATTGGTGGAACTCGCTACGCTGGTGAAATCAAAAAATCGATTTTCTCAGTCATGAATCTTATCCTCCCAAAGAAAGGCATTCTGCCAATGCACTGCTCAGCAAACACCACTGGCGAGAACACTGCTATCTTTTTCGGACTTTCTGGAACAGGTAAAACAACACTTTCAGCAGATCCAAACCGAGCACTCATCGGCGATGATGAACACGGCTGGGGCGCAAACGGTGTCTTCAACTTCGAAGGCGGATGCTATGCGAAACTCATTGACCTGTCTGAAGAAGACGAACCCGAGATTTTTGGAACAACCCGAAAATTCGGAACCGTTCTCGAAAACATCGTCATGGATGATTCTGGAATTCCTGACTTCTCTGATGTCACAAAAACCCAAAACACCCGTGGGTCATACCCAATTGAGTTCATTGAAAACAGAACGCTTGATTCAAAGGGAGGACATCCGCAAAATGTCATTTTCCTAACTTGTGACGCCTTCGGAGTTCTACCACCAATCTCTCGACTCACGCCTGCTCAAGCAGCCTACCACTTTATTTCCGGATACACCGCTAAAGTTGCGGGAACTGAGATCGGAGTCAAAGAACCCCAAGCAACGTTCTCGGCCTGCTTTGGTGAACCGTTTATGCCAATGCACCCCGGCGTTTATGCAGACCTTCTTTCCAACAAGATGGCTGAACACGGCGCAAAAGCATGGCTCATCAACACCGGTTGGTCCGGTGGAGCGTACGGCGTAGGAAGCCGAATGAAGATTCGTTACACACGCGCTATGTTGAATGCGGCAATGGACGGAGATTTGGACAATGTGGAATTCGTAGTTGACCCACGGTTTGGATTCGAAGTTCCTGTTGAATGCCCGAATGTTCCGGAAAATGTTCTGCAACCTCGCAACACGTGGGCCGATGCTGAACAATACGATGCAACCGCTGACAAACTCGCTGCAATGTTCAATGAAAACTTCGCACGATACGAGGCGGGCGTTTCCTCCGAAGTGAACGCTGCAGCTCCCCATTCGATGGCTTGAAGCACTTAGCATCGCTTTGGAACACCTGTTTCAAACAAACTCGAATCTATAAGTGTTGAGCGTTAGTTCATTCTATGTCTGACTTAACGCCAGTGATTCAAGATTCAGCAGTTGCTGGCGATTTGCATGTAGGGGATGTACACAATACTACACAAACCACCCATGTCGACCAATCAACAAATGTTCAACTGCCGAACCTCGATGTTGCATTTGGTGAAAAAATTATTGTAATTCTCAAAACCGTGTTTGGCTTTGTAGGAGGAATCATTGGGGCATCGTTGCTGTTCACAACAATCATCGCTTTTGGAATTGGGTTTCTGATCTACAACGGTAAACTTTGATTGTTCGACCATGATCACTATTGCCCAACTCAAGAAGGCAAAGGGTAGCGAAAAAACAGACCCACTGAAAGCCCTTCCAACGACTTCTTCCTGTTGGATGGGATTTAGGATAGCCCCTTCCAACACATCCGAATTGGTTTGTTGCTTGTTCGCTCACTTTTTGTTTAGTTCGAACAAACTCGCACATTTTGAACAATAATCCATGCTCATTTTTGCTTGCTCAATAACATCCTTTCTTGTGTCTGCACCAGGACTCTTATTCCCATGATTGCACATTGCAAAGTATTTCCAATGTTCATACCCTGAGGTATTTCCGTCAAAATCCTCAACTACGTAGCAGCCAACTTGGAAGCCTCCAATTGACCTGCGCTTTTTGATTGAAAAACAACCCCAGTTTATCGCACCGTCTGCTTTTGTCGCCCTGTAAGTATCATCAGAGTGTCCTGCGCCTGTGGTCATGGTTAACCTCAATGTGTAGTAATATTTGACTAAACTGGAACATATGCCCCATTCAACACCCTTCCGTTTGTTTTTGGAGGATGGGTAACGACTGCTTCAAAGTTCAGTGATGTCTTCACGTTCTGTCGAAATACCGAATTCTTTCTCGGCTTTCTCATAGGTACTGGCTTCAATTGAACCATCTCTCACGAGAGATGAGAGTGCTGCAAGAGCAACCGCTGCTCCATCAATTTCGAAGAATCGACGGAGCGCTTCACGGGTATCCGAGCGACCAAAGCCATCGGTTCCTAGGACGGTGTAGTGTCCACCAACCCACTGACGAATCATATCAGGCACTGCCGCCATATTATCGCTCACCGCAATGACCGGGACTGTACCGCTTCCAAGGATTTGTTCAACCCAAGGCTGCTTTGCAGTCAGCGTTGGATGCAAGCGATTCCATCGATCGCATTCCAAACCTTCTCGGCGCATTTCTCCATACGAAGTTGCAGAATAGATTTCTGAACGAACACCGTAGGCTTCGAGCTTCTCTACCGCATCCAAAACTTGGATCATAATCGGCCCTGAACCAATCAGTCGAACAATCGGGCCGTCGCCCTTGGGGGCTGGGCGCAGTAGGTACATGCCACGAATGATACCGGCATCGACGCCTTTTGGTTTCGGTGGCATGGGGTAATTTTCGTTGTAAACGGCAATGTAGTGGATGACATCTTTGTCTTGGCCGTACATCTCATCAATTCCGTGTCGGATGATGGTTGCTAATTCGTAAGCGAATGCTGGGTCCCATGCTCGGACTGCTGGATTGGTATGCGCCATCAAAAGCGAGTGCCCGTCTTGGTGCTGCAAACCTTCTCCGTTGAGTGTGGTTCGTCCTGAAGTTGCTCCCATGAGGAAACCACGAGCACGCTGGTCTGCTGCCGACCAGATGAGGTCAGCAACACGCTGGAATCCGAACATCGAATAGAACGTGTAGAACGGAACGGTCGGATAGTGGTGAGTGGAAAAGGAGGTCGCTGCAGCTATGAACGTCGAAGTTGCACCGGCTTCATTGATTCCTTCTTCCAACAGTTGACCTTTTGCAGATTCCTTGTATTTCATCAGCACCTTATGGTCGACCGGCTTGTACAACTGCCCTTCAGGGTGGTAAATTCCAAACTCGGCGAACAGGGGGTCCATTCCGAACGTTCGTGCTTCATCAGGGATGATTGGAACGATACGTTCTCCAAACTCTTTGTTCTTCATGAGAGCACGAAGAATTCGAACGAATGCCATGGTGGTTGAAACTTGCATGTTTCCTTTTGTGCCTTCATCAAAGTCAGCATAAGTTGCTTCATCCGGTAGGGTAAGGTCGAACTTAGGAACGGTTCGAGATGGCATGAAACCATCCATTGCAGCACGTCGCTCCTTGGCATAGGCCACCAATTCGGGGACGTCTTCTGGCATGACGTACGGGTATTTTTCCAAATCTTCATCGGAGAAATCAAGTCCAAGGTCATCGCGCATGTATTGCATGCTTTCCATGTCTGCTTTCTTCTTCTGATGGGTCGTGTTTCGGCCAGCAAAGGCTGGGCCGAGTCCGAATCCCTTGATGGTACGTATCAAGACAACGGTTGGCTGGCCTTTGTGGGCGGTAGCCTGAGCGTATGCAGCGTGAAGTTTGACGAAGTCGTGTCCGCCGACATCTGCGCACAAGTCGACCAGTTCGTCATCGCTCAAATGAGCAACGAGGGCTTGTAAGCCATCGGAATTGAACAAATCTTTGCGGATGGTTGCTCCATCTGCTGTCATGATTCGTTGCTCATCCCCATCAACCAATTCATCAAGTCGAGCAGCGAGTAGACCGGCTGAATCTCTAGAAAACAAATCATCCCAACTGCTGCCCCAGAGGACTTTGATAACGTTCCATCCAGCGCCACGGAATCTACCTTCAAGTTCTTGAACAATCTTTGAGTTTCCACGCACAGGCCCGTCGAGTCGTTGTAGGTTACAATTCATCGTCATGACGATGTTGTCAAGTCCTTCTCGTCCTGCGAGAGATAACTGTGAAAGGGATTCAGGCTCGTCGGATTCTCCATCTCCCATAGTGTACCAAACACGAGAGTTTGCGGTTGAGACCAGACCTCGGTCTTCGAGGTAACGATTGAATCGAGCTTGGTGTATTGCAGTCATCGCTCCTAGCCCCATGCTTACCGAAGGGAATTCCCAGAAATCAGGCATCAAACGTGGGTGTGGATACGATGAGAGTCCTTTGCCACCGGTTTCTTGCCGGAACGCTTCCATTTGTTCGAGAGTTAAGCGGCCTTCCAGCCATGCACGAGCATAGATTCCTGGTGAAGCATGACCTTGCCAGTAAAGATGATCGCCTTGTCCGGCTCCATCTTTGCCTCGGAAAAAGTGGTTGAAACCGATTTCCCAGGCGTGAGACGCTGAGGCATAGGTCGAGATGTGTCCACCAATGCCCTCGAAGTATTTGTTTCCACGAGTGACGATCATCATTGCGTTCCAACGGATGATGCCGTTAAGGCGTAATTCAAGGTCAAGGTCACCAGGATAGGCGCCTTGAGCATCGGGATGAATCGAATTAAGGTAAGGTGTGTTGACCACGTCGATTCCGACACCAGCGTGCCGTGCAGCATCGACGGTAGAGAGTAAAATTCGGCGAGCTTCCTCGTCACCGAGTTGGTCACGAACAGCAAGAATAGAATCAATCCACTCCTGCGTAGCGACAGGGTCTGGGTCAGGTAAAGTTCCTTGAACACCGAAGCGCATGTTTCTCCTCCTTGGGCTTGCCTCCAACCGTGGGGTTTTCAACCCTCGCTTGAAATTGAGACGCTCAACTCTCTCATTCGCCGCAGATTTGCGTTTGATTTTACTGAACGGCGCTCTATGCATCGTTTTTTGTTGGCCCATTTCATACTTTTCCGGAGCAATCAATAAAAGCCGATTTCACTGCGGGCAAGATATGTCCGTCGAGGCTATGGTTCAAACGATGATTGATGATTTAACTGCCGCTCTTGCTGATGCTGTCAAGCACGACAAGGGTAACGCTGCTGCTGGTACCCGTGTGCGCAAGGCTATGCAAGAAGCAAAGTCCGCTGCTCAAGCAGTGCGCACCCAAGTCCAAGCAGACAAGAACGCTTGAGGTTAGGAGCGCGTTAACACGCGCCATTCGCCCTTGCCGTTGAGGAAATCACTTTCTCCGCTGGTTTTAAGATCCCACCCACTCGGTGTAAACGTTATCTCTGGCGATAGAACGATTGTATCCACATTTGACAGGGTTGAATTCAAATCCTTCTCCCATGCAGTGTTCGTCGATCTCCAATGACCGGTGATGTTGTTTTCTCCCGCATCAAGCGGAGCATAAAACGTGTACAACCAGTGCATACCGAGAGTATCTTCTGATACCAACAGGAACTGTTCATCTTGACCCAGTTCCATTCCGATTGCTGCCTCATCCGTCCACATGGTTTGGCCATGAAGAGACGCCATCAATGAGAGCGGAATCAGAAGAAGTACGGTCACGAACATAGCCTTCGTTTTCGATTGAGGGGCATCGATGGTTGGTACGTCTTCGTGCTTACGAACGTAGTGCATCATCAGAACAGCCGGTACAAACAGCATTGTGATGTAACGGCCGTTGTTCCCCATTGTCCACACGACCCCAGGCCATTCAGCTCCCCAGATACTTGCTTCGTATGTCCAAAGTGCAGCCACATAGAACACGATTGCCACAAGTATGCCCGAGATGTATCCGGTCATCATGGCAAGTGTGGGTTCTTCAACGCGCTTTAAAGTGCGCCAAATTGAGCCGGCAAACGGCCACAGGACCATCCCAAATAACGTGAAGAGGACAACGACATCGAAGATTGAAAAAGCCACTGCCGAAGCATACCGCAAGGGCTGTTGACCGATGATGGCCAGTGTAGCATTGACTTCGAGTAAGCCAAACGCGACCATCAACAAAGCCACAGCCAGGCCGACACCGATTCCTACCATGTGCGGCCGAGACATCCATGCGGTTCCATTCAGTGTGCTTCCCTGAAGCCGTTGCCAAAGCAGAGCAATTGCTCCAGTGACCAGAGCGCCAAGCAGCACTCCTTGTGCATCAGCAAACCCCTTTGAATAGGCCATGGACATGAAGAAAACCCCACCACTAAAACACTGCAAGGGGCGATTTTTATTGGAAAGTACGCCGCTAAAAAGCAGTAAGGCCAGGGCTGAAAAGACTGCGAGGTACACTTCTTCATACCCTCTTCCGACGGAGAATATCATTGCGGGTGAAAGTGAAAAAACTGCGGCAGAACGAACCCCGCTCCATCGGTAGAGGCACGCTAAAAGTCCGAAGAAGGTGAAGAGTGCGAACGCTTTGATCCCCGTTTCAGAGAGGTCATAAAGCGGTAAAACAACACGTTCTCCACCGTCCGAAGCATCGCTTTGGCCAGCGATTTCAGGCCGTAAATCTCCCCACGGTAATGCTCCGTCTTCATCCACAGCCATCTTGACATGTGTGTCAAGGCCCAGATCACTGGTGAAGCAAGCAAGAATGTTGAGGAGTATGCCTAAAATGAGGAGTTTTTGCCAGAAGCGGTCGTCTTCTATTCCCAACCGCTCCATAGTCAACGGTTCGGGGGGTGAGGTTCAACCCTTTCGGACACTTCGGGGGTACATGGGCGGAATTCTCAACGGTGTGCGCATTGTCGATGTCTCACGAATTTTAGCAGGACCTTATGCAACACAGATGCTTTCGGATCTTGGTGCAGAAGTCATCAAAGTCGAAGCACCATGGGGAGACGATACCCGCAAATGGGGCCCACCTTTCACCACAGGTTTCGATGGGAAGCAGGTTGCTGCCTACTTTCTTTCGTGCAACAGGGGCAAAGAGATTGTAACGTTCAATTTGAAACAGCAAGCGGATGAAGTGCGCACATTGATTGAGACGGCGGATGTGGTGGTTGAGAATTTCAAGCCCGGAACGCTTGAACGGCTTCTTGGCCCGATGCCAAAAGACGTGATTGTTTGCTCAATTTCGGCTTACGGTGCATCCGGCCCTCGCCGTGATGAGCCAGGATACGATGTCGCCTTGCAAGCACGCAGTGGCATTATGGGCATTACTGGCGAGGCGGACGCATCACCGGTGAAGGTCGGTGTCGCATGGATTGACGTCATTACCGGACTGAACGCCGGGAACGCTATTCTCGCAGCATTGTATCACAAAGAGAAGACCGGTGAATCGATGCAAATCGATATCTCACTGTGGGATTGTGCGGTTGCGGCACTTGTCAATCAGGCACACAACGCCATGGCCAGCGGTGAAAATCCTCAACCGATGGGCTCAGCCCATCCAAATCTCGTTCCTTATCGAGCCTTCAAAGCAAACGACGGTTGGTTTGTGATTGGCGTTGGTTCGGACAACCAGTGGAGCGGTTTAGCAACGCATTTGTCGATACCTGCTCACAGTGAATGGTCGACCAATGAAGGTCGAGTTCTGAACAGAGCAGCAGTCGAGAAAGCCGTTGCAGATGCCGTTTCGTCGATGAGCCGTCATGAACTTGAATCGCTGCTTGTTGGCATTCCGTGCGCTCCGGTCAATACCGTTCTTGAAGCACTTAACGATCCTCAAAGCGTATCGAGAGGAGCAGTTACCCAACACCAAGGCGTCGATGTCTTGGCAAGTCCACTGCGCTTCATGCGTCCTTCAGAATGAAAACAGAGACGTTTGACCGCCTTCTCGGATGAGCCCAACTTCTCGGAGTTTATCGAAAGCGTTGTCCATTCGGCGTTGGCTGAATTGCCGTTCGACCTGCAAGAATTGCGTTAATCCTTTGACATCGATTTGTCCCGGCTCAAGATCCTCATCTGCCACATCCACAGCAGGATGCTCATGAAAGATACTTCGGATTTCATCGAGCCGCTCAGGAACTTCCTTGCCCTTGACTTGACATATTGCCTCAATCGAACCGTGCTCTTTGATCAACTTGATTCCAGTTTTAGGGCCGATGCCTCGGATTCCAGGATGGAAGTCGGTTCCAATCATGATGGCAAGGTCAATCAGTTGAGAGCGAGAAAGGTCGTTTGATTGCAACATCCCTTCCAAATGTATCATCTGAGCTCGAACCGTTCTTCCATGTTGCTTGGAGCCGTCGCTCATTAAGTTTCGAACCAAGCGTGGCGTTCCATAGAGCAGAGCATCCCAGTCTTGGGTAGCAACGACATCCAGTTGGCCCTTTGCCGCCATTACAGCAGCTTGCCCTTCGCCTTCTGCCTTGGCGACAACCCACGGCACACCGAGTAAATCCAGCAACTGTTTTGTTTCATCAACCATTTCTTGAGAATAATGCATGATGCGTGGAGCCATTTTCTGAGCGAGAGCGAAATCTCCGACTTCAAGTGCCTCTTTGTGAATGCGTTCAGCCTCCTCTCTGCGGGCTCTGCGGCTTGCCATCTCGTCGGCTTTCAAGTCTGGTGATTCACCATCAAAGATGTACACCGGTCGTATTCCGAGGTTGAGTAGGGTCGCAGTTCGGTTAAGGAAACCCATCAAGTGAGAGACCACTTTCCCATTATCTGCTTTGAGCGGACCCCCATCGCCTTGCGGAGAACGGTCCCTCATGGTTGTAAGAAATTGGAAAGCGGTGAGAAATGCATCGATGCCCACTCTCTGACCCGATAGGCTTGCTAGGTCTATGTTTTCTGCAGTTGCTAGGTCTTTCAGATTGCAGCCCATGGTATGAACATAAGTTGACAGTATGTGTATATTGGCATGCGAACCCGTCAAGAAGTCGAGACGCAAGCGCCCACCATGGCGAGTCATGTTGCGAGTTTACGCGGCTGGCACACTGCATTGGCCCGCGCCGAGATTGCCTCGCTTCTTCCAGAGGTCGAACTCAAACGTCTTTCTGCGCGACGTTTGGTTCAACTTGAAGGCGAAATTTCAGCGGAACGCATGCTCGAGGCTGTGAACTGCTCGAGCGGTTGTCAAGCCTTGCTTTCTCATGCCGTTCTTTGGTCCAGAGACGACGGTATCGATTCTTTGCTTGAAAAGATGGGTGCATACATCCAAACGCATGTTCGAACGGGTTCTGTCGCTGTTCGTTCATGGAAGCATGAAGGGAAAATGGAAGGCGTCAGTGCTCGTGAATTAATGAGGAAAATCGGTGGCATGTTGTCCGAGCAAGGTTATCAGATTGACCTTGAGCAACCGGAACATCGCCTTGGAATGGTGTTGGATGCAACAGCCGGCATCGTTGCGTGCGGCTGGATGATTGGTACTGGCGATGACTCCGACGGCATATCTGCTCGTCGGGCGACGGACCGTCCATTTTTCAAGCCGGTGAGTCTTGACCCACGGCTGGCTCGCTTAGCAATCAACTTGGCCTCAGGGCCTCGGCACAAGGGTGCGACGCTTGACTTGATGACCGGTACCGGCGGATTTGTTCTTGAAGCAGCGGTCTCGGGAAGAGAGGCATACGGCATTGACCTTGATCCAGAAATGATTGACGGAGCACAAAGAAATCTTGACTGGGCTGAACAGGCAAGCAACGCTTCTTTGCTGTTGGGGGACGCAACACGCCTTGCAGAAATCTTACCCAAAGACGCTCTTCATCGCATCAGTGGGTTTGTTCTTGACCCACCATACGGTAGAAACTCACAAGGAACGCTTGAGCCGACGGCTTTGATCCGTGCTGTCTTAGAGAGTTCTCATTCCGTTGCAGCAACCGATGCTCATTTTGTATTGATTGTGCCCATCCACCCGTTTGGAGAACATGCTGAAGAGGCTTTGCCAGAAGACGCAACAGTCGAACTGTTGCACGGACAATGGGATGCGTTGCAAGCATGCTTTGAGCAAACCGGTTGGAGGCTGTTGGGTCGATGGGTTGAACACGTTCATGCCAGTCTTGGACGGCTTATTCTTCATGCAGCAATTGTTCCTCAAGATTGAGCAGAACAATCGAATCTTCCTCAGTTGGTTCAGGGAATCTGGCTCGATGTGGGCACCCCTCGTCAAGAATAGCCTCGTCTTCATGATTGAGAACATTCGGATAGGTTCTGCATCCTTTCGGCCGGACTTCGTATACTGAGCACATGCCCTCTGCGTTGACATCTGAGGAGGAGGTCAACAGGAAGACGCATGCTCTTGTGCTTTCGTTGTTGAGCAGCGTGAGAATACCGTTGTTTCTCCACGTAAAGTCTTCAACGGCTAACCCAGTACGGCGGGAGAGCAACGAAGCTTCTGCTTTGGTGAGCGGCATGGTCGTCTCTCGACAACAAGCTGAACAGCCCATTGGGACACATGGGAGTGAGCGGGCCATATCCGTGCCAAACCATCCGCCTTCTTCAAGAAGGGGGGGCATCTGGGCAGGTCAAGGGCGATTAGGGTAGCCTGGATATCCTGACGGGCTTCGAACCCGTCGACGCGGGTTCGAATCCTGCATCGCCCACTTCTCAGTGGCCTTGTTCGGTCATTTTTTTGTTGGTTGGATTACATTATTCAGCAGCAAGAGGAACTGCTAAGAGCACCGGGCATACACCTGTAATTGAGGGAATGAAATGAAACTTCGACTTCATCAGTTTCTCTCGAAGACGGGAGATTTCACCTCGAAGGCAGACGTAAAGCAAGCGATCTGGGACGGCGATGTCACCGTCAACGGTTCAGTTGTCAAGAACATCGCCTTTGAATTCAATCCAGCCAAGCGAGTTGTCGAATTCCAAGGTCGAGTCCTTAAACTCCCAGTAACCGATTTCTATTTCCTGCTTCACAAACCGCAAGGCTACATTTGTTCTCGTCTTAATTCGCAGGAGCGCGAACTCAACAAGACCTCAGTCTATGAGTTGTTTCGGGGCGCAGTTGAGCCTAAAGTGTTCGAATCACTCGTTACCGTTGGACGGCTTGATGAAGATACAACCGGTTTTCTTCTTGTGACGACGGATGGCAAAATGGTTCATGCCATCACAGATCCAAATCGACACATCAAGAAGACATACCGAGTAGAGACCGAACATCCAATTTCTCGCCAAGATATCGATGCCATTCGTGAAGGCGTTGATGTATCGGTTGTGGAATTTGGAACTGTAGAAGAGTTCCGCACCCGTGGCGCCCATGTCTATTTGGAAGGCGAACGCTGCGCGATTCTTACCATTGATGAAGGGAAGAAACGACAGATACGCCGTATGTTCACGACTTTAGGAAACAACGTCGTGCATCTTCACCGTTTGTCAACCGAGGCAATGGTACTCTCTGAATACGACCTCAAACCGGGCGAATTTAGTCGAATCACCCGAGAAGATATCAATCGTGCTCTGTTCTCTTGAGGGAATCCTCGTCCTTTATCCGCCATTTTTGCATTGAACCGTAGGTAAGGCTGCGCCAAAGCCATTCCGCTGGGCCAAACGAATAACGTTTGAGCCACCACGGACTGAGAGCCAACTGTACCATCCAGATAAGCAACACAATCACGTAGAGTTCCCACCGTTCAAACACCCCAATGAGTCCAAACCCGGCGCCGGTGAACAGTACGAGGCAAATGAGGGAATGAAGCAAGTAGTTGCTCAATGCCATTCGGCCTACAGCTGCGAGCCGATTTTTGAGTCCAGACCAAATTTCACCTTGGCAGAACAACATGATCAATCCGAGCCACCCCATCGACATTGCAACTCTCCCGAGTTGGTATGTCCCCTGAAAATACCCCGAAACTACGATGGCATCAAAATCAGAGTCAATGGCTTGAAACAATTCGAAACCGTTGACTGCTAAACCCAAAGCAAACCCTCCTATCGCCAGTTGAAGATAATTTTTCTTTGAACGCTGTGCTGAGAGAACGCCCATGCGATACAACCCCATGCCGAGCAGCATCATTCCAACGCAATCCCAGAGCATGTACACTGGCGTAAAAAACAACAAACTGCCAATCACCTTTTTGGCACTGTAATCAGCAATTTCGATGTAGGAGCCTCGACGGACATCCAGTTCTTCTTCCATGGCAGATTCGTTGTATGTGAATTGATTTTCAGAATCGGTCCACAACGCCGCAAGTTCACGTTCATCAGGAGAGTGTTCTGCGGAAGGATCTGCATCAATCCTAGCGGCCGCATCTCGCCCCTCTTCGACAAGGACTCCAGAGACTGCAAAGAGGATGGAAGTGCAAAGTAAGACTGTGGCCGAAAGAATCAACAGCGTCTTTGGTCGAGCATTTCGTAGCGGATAAAGCAGTGCGCCTGCCATGGCGTAGAGGATGAGAATATCACCTGTCCAAAGCAACACGAAAGAATCGAACATCCCAAACAAAAGAAGAAAAAATGTTCTCTTGTAGTGAAGAAAAGCGCCTTTTTCTTTCCCGGCACGGGTTCCAAATCCAGTGGCAAACAGGACGATTCCAGCACCAAATAACAAGGAGAATAAACCGCGCATTGAACCTTCGAAAAACAGATTCATGATGCCCCAAACTGCATAATTTAATTCCGGATTTTTTCCAAGCCCAACCAGTGGATGAAAATATCCTGCTGAAGCCATGCCAAAACCAAGAATGTTGAGCAGAAGAACGCCAAGCAGCGCCACACCGCGGAGAATATCTAACGAGGCGATACGAGCCGAAACAGCAACAGGAGCGTTCGCCTGAACCGTGTTCTCCATGATGGTTGCATGGTGGCTGAATGGATAAGGATTCAGCAGGAATCATGCCGTGCTCTGTTGATTAGAAGCCGTTTTCGAGCAACCATCCAGTCACAGGGATGTTGTTCGAACGGAGAATGGCAGCGGCGTCTTTCAACAAGTTTTGACGCAGTGGGATATTCTGTCGCTGTTCGGCAATGGCAGCGAGTTGAACCAAAGCGTCGGACGCCCCTTCGTGGTCGTTTGCGGTCTTCGCAAGGCGTAAACTGCGTTCAAATTGGCCGTGCGCTGCATCCAAATTGTTTCTGTAGAGATTTGTGTTGCCGATGTTGAACAGGGCGATTGCTTCGCCTTGACGATCACCGAGCTGCTTCATGATGGTCAATGAATCGTTGAAGTATTGCTCGGCTTCTTCGAAACGGTCCTGCTCTTCATAAAACACGCCAAGAAGGTTCAGTGTGTCGGACTGACCGCGTAAATCCGACAGCGTTCTCTTCATTTTCAATGCCATTTTGTAGAGGCGCTCTGCTTCAATTAAATCGCCTCTTTGTTTTGCCTGCGATGCGAGTTGAACATGGGAATAGGCCTCGCCACGGCGGTCACCGATTTCTCGTTTGATGGCGATGCTTTGATTGGTTAAGCGCTGCGCATCACTTGGATTACCAAGATGTTCAGCGATGGTTGCAAGATTTGATAGGATGATTGCTTCGCCTTCCATGTCTTTTTGTTTTCTTTTGATGATAAGTCCCTGGCGGTAGTGTGTTTGGGCTGCTGGGAAATCTTTCTTGATTTCTAAAATATTCCCTAAACCAATCAGGGCGATGGCAACACCGTTTTCATCGCTGTACTCTTCTTTAATTTTCAGTGCTTCATTGAACAAGTTTTGGGCTTGGTCGTACTCGTTTCCAACGAAGGCAAGATTCGCCATGGCCAAAATGACATCGGCTTCACCGTTTGGCTCGTTAATTTCGTTCTTCATTCCGCGTGCGTTTCTAAAATCAGAATAGGCTTGAGCAAGGTCGCCTTGATTGAGTGCAACATATCCGATGTTGATGAGTGCATCAGCCTCGCCGCTGCGATTTCGTTCCGAACGGAAGGTTTCAAGCGCTCGTTCATAGTAGTCCATTGCCGCTTGAAAGCGACCAGTGAGCCGAGCAGCGTTTCCAAGCCTAAGGTCTGTTGAACCTTGGATATGAACGCCTTGAGATGCCAATTTATCGCTGGATTTGAGAAGGTTTTTGACGTTCGCCATCTGTTGCTGAGATGGATTTGAGGACTGAATGTTCCCTACAAAGCCAATTTGTTCCAAGGCCAAAACCATCGCTTTAGCAAGGTCTTCAGGGCTGTTTTGGACAATCGTTTGTGAGGTGAGGTTACCCATGATGACGCTGTCAACAATTTTCTGTTGTGTGTACACTTGAGCGCCGGATGTATGTTGGGTTTGGGTGCCGACTGGGACCCATTCAGAACCCGTCCATTCCGACTTTCCATCAGGGCTTCGTTGCGGCTCCACCATGAAACGAAGACGAGGTAGTCCAGTATCTAAGTATTGTATACTTGGGTAAATCCTTCGGGCTTTATCGTGATACTGTTAAATGATACATCTGTGGCTGTAAGTGCGAACAGGGAGGTATCAATGTGGTGAAAATTGCGATTTATGTCGACACTTCCGGTTCGATGAATGAACGAATTAAGGGCGAAATGGACGCTAATTTTGCGAACGTACGTCCATCGATATTTCGAAGTTTCATGCGTTCAATCGGTATGTCTGGAAAAGTGAAGAAGAGCCGTGTCGCTCAAGCCATGTGGGAGAATCTGGTTCCAACATTCAAAGACCGCCAAACCAAGATTTCGACCATCAACAGCCGAGGTCGTTCAAAGGTACTTGCGCCACTCGATTTCCGAAGTCATGATGAATTAATGAACATCCAATTTCCAAATCCGTACGGTGGGACATACCTCTGGGAATTTTTGGTTCATGAAGCAAAGGAGTTGAGCAAAGACAGCGTTGACTGGCTGTTTTTCCTCATCAGTGACGGTATGGACATGAGCTCGTCACCACCGTTCAACGGCATCAACGGTTTTCAACCCTGTATTGAAGCCATCAAAGAAATCGGCATCGATGTTGAATTCCATATCATTGGACTCGGCTTACCAAGCGACTCTGTCAATGTCTTCCGCCAAGTGAGCGGTGCGAGCGGCGGTTCATTTGTGAACATCGTTGAAGCGGGCGATGATGTTGAGCAGGCCATCGAAGAAGTCGGTGGAGCTGTAGAAGAATCGCTGAATCCGATTGCTCGCATGGCAAGCCGTCAACGGCGCCAGCAAGAATACCTTGAATCTCGACAAGAAGGGGACCTTGAAATCACAACTGAAGAGCCACCTGCATCACAACCGTACTCCGGTTATACCTACGGTGAAACCGTGATTGAAGACACAAATCCAGAGCAACTATCGCAATGGCAAACCGATTTGGTTCGAATCCGTGGAGATGAGAAAATTGAAAACATTCAAGCCTACGAAAATTGGGTTTCGATGCGTTCAACCCCGATGTTCTCTGACACCCCAGGTATTCCAGTCGATTCTTGGGCTCTTTCCGCTGATGATGTTTCGATGATTGCCAGTATGAAAATTGATAATTTGTTTACTTTCCTCTCGCAAATTCGCCGTTCAGATGTTCCGATTGAGAATCGTCGGATCATTATTCGAGGAGATAACGTACCTGAATCATTGCTTGACACGCTTGCGAACTCGGGTGCTCGCGTCGTAATTTATCCTGATGAATTGCCCCCACCGCCGCCACCGGAATTGGGTGATGAGAAGTGGGAGCGCAACGAGTACGATTTCAACGATAATCCAACACGCGCTTGGGAAATATATCCTCACCTTGGGCGCAGTAAGGCGCGTAGTGCAGTTGTTATCGATCCTCCTCTTTATCCGGAATACGTCGAAAAAATAACGCAAGCCTTCAGCCGAACCAACTTGGTGAACGATCTCCAGAGTAAAATAGGCCCAATTCAACGCTCATATGCTGAAGCAGTGTTCAAAACTTCATGGAGTAAATTCAATTCGAATTGGGTCCCAGACGACTGGCCATCGCTCCTTTCACACGATTCAAAGACCATCGGAGAAGCCTTCTGCGAGTCGTTACGAGTAACATACATCCAAATCGTTCACGAATGGTTGTTCTCTCACGGCTCACGTCCAAAGTTTATACTCGTCCGCCTCTCCAACGAATCCAAAACACTCGGGTTGCACAAGCACCCATGTTACCTTGAATTCCAATCGCTGTTAGCAGATATGTTCCACTACCAAGGCACAGATCTTCGAATCAAGAAACCTCGTGTCGAATACTGGTGATGATGTTCCCTCGGCTGATTTCGTAACGGTGTTTGAGTATGGAACGAAGACGCTTAGGAATCCTCTTCATGATTCTTTCCTGTATACCTTATGCGTCCTTTTTGCTCTACCGTTCACTTCTTTGAGCGCTTCAGAAAGCGCTGTTGCAGTTACGGTCTTGATAGTTGCAGGCGAATCGTTGTTCGCCATTGGGGGATTGATAGCGGGCAAGAGCCTGTTGGAAAGTTTCCGCCGCAAGTTGATTCCAAGACGACTTCGAAGGGAAAAACAACCCATGGGTTCCGAAGAATAGAGCACACTGCAGAAGCAAGGTATCAAAGGTCATGCGATTTTGGATTGGAACAATGAACAAGCAAGTGACTCTTCTTCTTCTCGGAATTTTGCTGTTCTCGATACCTTCCCACGCGGTAGAATCGAGAGAAACTTCTCCTGTGGAGCAGTTTGGAGATGCCTTCCGAGAAATCGTCATTGCTGATTCCTCTGATGACCTAGATGATCCAAGGGATCTCGAGTTTCACCCTGGGCGAGCCAACGAACTTTGGATTGCCAACCGGGCCACAGATAGCATTACCATTGTTCACGACACGGGACTCGAGACACAATATTCAGAAAACCGCCGCGACTCCTACAGAAACCACTTCCTCGAAGAAGTGAGCGCCATTGCTTTTGGAGCGTATCATCCTGAATTCGACTGGCAATGGGGCTCTGCTCAAGAGACTCGAAACACCTACTGTGGTCAAGGTTCACCTAACAACTTCATGGGTCCGACGCTTTGGCCTTCATCGCTGTCTCACTTCGCTATGGAACACCAATCCGATGGATTGTTGGGCAGCCACATTGACATGAATCACGAATCTCCATACGGCGTGGGTATTGCTCACGATTCGGACAATGCTTACTGGTACAACGATGGCTATTACGGCGAGTTGGTGTACTACGATTTCCAAGAAGACCACGATACGGGAATGGACGACCACTCTGATGCTATTGTTCGACGCTATGCTGATATCCAACTCACGCATGCATTTGGAATTCCTGGACACATGATTCTTGACAAAGATTCTGGAATCCTTTACATCGCAGACGCCGGTGCAAACCGAGTTCTCTGGGTGAACACCGACGATACAACCACTTCGTCACTGAACATCATGGGTGAGGCATCTCGTCTTGAACCGCTTGCTGAATATTCCGATATTACTGGTATCGAATGGGGTGTTCTTGACACCGGTCTCAATCGGCCAAGTGGCATCGCTCTTGATGGCGACCAATTGTTCGTTTCCACCAACGGCGACGGGAAAATCACTGCTTACGAACTGGACGCTGACGGTAAAGGCGGCGTAGAAGCAGATTTCATCCAGACATCGGCTTCCTCGATAATGGGACTCGAAATCGGACCAAATGGTCTTCTCTATTACGTCGATAACGGCCAAGACGAGGTGAACATGATTCAACCTGATGCAGATACAGACTCAGACGGAGTTGGTGATTCAGTTGATAACTGCCCATTCGTAGCCAATGCAGCACAAGCAAATTATGACGGTGATGCATTTGGAGACTCGTGCGACGAGGATACCGATAACGACACCGTTTTGAACGAAGTTGACGACTGCCAATTTGGTAACCTGTCCTGGATTTCATCGTTAGCAACGGATCATGACATGGACGGTTGTGCCGACTTGACCGAAGACGATGATGATGATAACGACATGGTCAGCGACGGTGTTGATCGATGTCCAAAGGGTGATGTCGCATGGATTGCTACATCAGCAACCGACTACGATTCCGATGGATGCCAAGACAGCGGCGAAGACCTCGATGACGATGATGATCGAATCTGCGACGGTTTGCAATCCGACGGAATCTGGGCGTGCTCGCCTTCAACGACCGGTGTTGATGAATGCCCGACCAGTCTTCCCGGTTTCTTTTCAATTCAATCGAACGATGCAGACCAGGATGGCTGTGAAGACATTACCGAAGATACCGATGATGACAACGATGGCTTCTCCGACGGAGGCGACGATTGTCCTCAAATCTACGGGCTTAGTTCCGTTGGCGGTCCACTGGGATGCGAAGATTTTGACGGGGACGGTTACGCAGACACCGCCGACGAATATCCAACCGATTCAACTCAATGGGCCGACACGGATGGCGACGGCTTTGGTGATCAAGTCGATGGCACGGATGGAGATGCTTGCCCGACCACAATCGGAACATCTACACTCGATCGTAACGGTTGTCTTGATTCCGACAAAGACGGATGGTCCGACCCAGATACAAGTTGGACGGCAACGGATGGGGCTGATGCCTTTTCGATGGTGAGAAGTCAACATCTCGATGGTGATGGCGACGGCTTCGGAGACTCTTTGACTGGTTTCCAAGGGGATGAATGCCCGGAAGTTTCGGGCACTTCGACCGAAGACAGATTCGGATGTGTTGATTCAGATAGCGACGGTTGGTCGGACGAAGGTGATGCCTTTGTTGACGATGCCAGCCAACACGCTGACGACGATGCAGACGGATACGGCGATTCTCCTGAAGGAAACGCTGCAGATGACTGCCCAGGTTTGTTCGGTCTTTCATCGGAAACTCGACTTGGCTGCCCTGACGCTGACGGTGATGGTTGGGACGATTACCTTGACCAATTCCCAGAAAATGTCCTGCTCTGGTCGGATGCTGATGGTGATGGATACGCAGACCAAACCGGCACAGAATTCTCTGACGATTGTCTTGAGGTGTCCGGGACTTCGACGCTCGATAGACTCGGTTGCCTCGACAGTGATGCTGATGGATGGTCGGACGAGGCTGATGCGTACCCAATGGACTCAAACCGTTACTTAGCAAGCGAATCGACTTCAATCTCTACTCCTCTTGTAGTGATATCTTTGGTGGTTGTTACGTTGTTGCTCGTTGGCTTGTTTGCAATGAATCGCCGCCGTTCTCCGGTAGGTCAACCACTTCCACTGCCAATTCAGCCACTGCCAGCATTGAATGCACCAGTCGAGTCTCCTGCAGCACCCCCTCTTCCACCCGAAGGTCTTCCGGCCGGTTGGACCATGGAACAATGGACTTGGTACGGCGCTGACTATTTGAAAAACCGTTGACTGTGAATCCCAGTGAGGTTTTGTAATGGCAGAAATATTCCCTTCTGTAACGGGGAGGAATTTGAATAAAAAAACGGTAACAGTTCCGGACGATTACAACAACGAACCCCTTCTTGTTATTGCGGCGTTCCAACAATGGCAACAGCGTGTTGTCGATGAGGTGATTGCTGCCTTTGACGCAAATGGCCTTGGAGAAAACCATACCATCATCGAGATACCTGTGATTCAACGCTCGACACGGTTTCGCCAAATACGCCTTGATGCCATCATGCGCGCAGTTATTCGTGACCGTGACATACGTCAAAGAACAGTCACCGTATACCTTGACAAGAAGGCTTTCCGAGACAGTTTGGACATTCCAACCGATTCTGCAGTCCACTGGTTCTTGATTGACCACGTCAGTAAAGAAATACGTTTGCGCGGGGTGAACGTCCCCTCATCAGAAGAGCTGAATCAGTTGGTGTCATTGTCTTCGTGATGGATTGAACTGCAACCTAGCCCCATACATCCGAGTTTTCAAATCGTATGATTGGTGTTCTACAGCGCTTTATTTGGCATCACCGATGGGTTAATTTCTGTGTTCAACAACCTCTGGTCATGCAACGAGTTTTGTCTTTGATTTGCGTCCTGTTTTTTCTTGCTGGTTGCCTCGGAAGCCCATCAATCGGTTGTGGAGAAGGCTACGATGAAATGCATGCAGGAGACTATTCAATTGATTCCATTACGCTTGATGCCACGACAAATCAACTCAGTGTAGTTGTCAAGAATGAAGGAGGAGCATCGGGTTTCATACGAGAGGTTGAATCTTTAGAGCAAGAGCAAACAATTTGGATAACGTTGCATATTCAGCATACCGGTCAGACCACTTCCATTCGAGGCGAGGATACTGGTCATTCTTGGGTCGTAGATGGCGATTCAAGCAACGGTGATTCGTGGGTGAGCACGGTGACATTCACAAGCCCAGATGGTTTTTGTGATTTAGGTTGCGAAGAAATTAGATTTTCTGCGGGTTATTACGATGGAGTATTCTATCACGACGGAACGTGTGAGAGTTCTCCATGGTTTGCGGTCTAGATTCCACATGGGCTTGCTATGGGCATATACATGGGTACCCTATGCTCCACCAATTATGGAAGTGTATAACTTGGCCGAAGGTCAATTTGACGCTTCAAAATTAGGAACTGCATGAGAGGCTGCAGCAAAGATTAATTATCTACTTCAAAGACATTTCTCCATGAAGAAAAACTGGAACTCAATATGGAGATACATTCACCTTACGTTTGGATTAATTTTAGTGGTATACCACGCGAGAATTGCTTGGTTTCACCAAGGTTTTGTGGATTCTGTGTGGCCCGCAGATATCGATAAACTGGTATCTACGACACTGATCTTCTTTGTGATGTG
>CALJHE010000023.1 GCA_938075675.1 Candidatus Poseidoniaceae archaeon
AGCGAGATGGCCATCATCCGCTTCGCGAGCATGATTGCCCAAGTGGCGGTGTGCCTATGAACACCGCGCTCCAATCAACACCCGTAGGGTGTTAGGTACGAGATGCCAAAATCAATTCATTCACCGCAAACATAGGCATCACCATCGAAGACTCTTCTGAATCCGTAACGATGCTGTGCTTGGATGACATATCACCGCGAACGAACTTGATGTAACGTTGCTCCTCGTTTTCTTCAAACGGATGAGGGCCAACATTTTCTTGGTAAGCAATGTCGAGCAAGAGCCATACGATGAACGACCCTCCATATGGGTTAGTGAAAGCGGTGTGCTTTGGAGGTCGCGCTTTGAGATTTTTCACTTTTCCGACGAAGTAATGGCATTGAGATATATGCCCTCATAGGCTTCAGCATTGTGTTCGTAAGTATAGTGGTCCAATACTCGCTCTCGACCACGGCCAGCCTGAGCAGTTCGACCTTCGGGGTCTTCAAGAGAACGGCAAACTGCTTTGGCTAAATCACTTGGATTACCGGTTTCAAACAATTCTCCGACGGTTGAGTCAATCATCTCCGTGAGTGGCGCTTGATTCACGGTGACGACAGGTGTCCCACTGGCCAAAGATTCGAGAGGAATCAAGCCCTGACCTTCATAATAAGAGGGGTAAACAACGATATCAGCAGAACGGAAGTGCTGTGCTAAATCATCAAAAGACATGCTGCTTCGAATGAATAATGCATGTTCGACTCCTAATTTTCGAGCATTTTTTAGTAATCTTTTCTTCATATGTCCTCTGCCCACAATGACCAATCTTGCACCTGGGTACTCTTCTAAAACAGCGGGGAGTGCTCGAATCAAAGTCATGTACCCTTTTCTCGCTACGAGTCTTCCAACTGCTAAAATCATTGGAGTTTTGGTCTCTGCCATATAGCTCAAAGCAAGCTCGTCTCCACAGTCGTAAGACAAACGAATTTCTTCATGTCTTAATTGCTCATCCTCATCATCTTGATTCGGAGGTCGAAACACCTTATGGTCGCAACCCCATAGTACAACTTCACAATTGAAATTTTCAGATGGCTCATACCAATTTTCGAATTCTGAAAGTGTCGATTTAGAATTAGAAACACAAATACTCGATTCTAGAATTCCTGCTCTTTCATATTTTGAATAATACTTACCTGTCAACCTTATTGCCAGATCATTTGGATTTCTCCAAGTGGCTGATTCTTTGGCCTTTGCTGCACGAATAACCCCTTGCTTCTCGCCTAACCAGGAACCGTGCAAAGATGAACAAACTGGTGCGATATTCTCCTCCATAAATCTAAACTCTTTCCTTGTAAAAGATGCTAATGGCAAATGGATATGTATCATATCTACCGATTCTAAACCATGCAGATGCTTCAGGGCTTTTAATGAGTTTTTAGCGTAAGAACGAGTAAAAGCCATCGGGGCTTTTAGCCAAGGCACCTCTACGACTGAAACCCCCTGTTGCGCAGGTGTTTTACCCTTGTGAGAACGTGTGATTACGCTCACTCGGTGACCACGTGATGCTAAATGACCAGCAAGATGGAATACCACTGAACCGATGCCGCCCCATCTTGGAGGGTATTCCCCAGCAATCATAGCGATATGCATTGTGTTCCCCACGAGAGTCTTGCGTTTGAATGTCTCCATAATAGGAGTATGAATAATTGAGTTCTTTAGCCAATGCTTTCAATACTGTTCGCTAATTGGCATTGGTATGGCCGATTCACTGCCAGTGACTGTCACAGTTATCCTTCCGACTCGAAACGAGGAAGAAGCGCTCGGCCCTACGATTGATGCAATACCTCGTGGATGGTGTAAAGACCTCGAAATCATGATTGTCGACGGCAACTCAAGCGACAAAACTCGTGAAATCGCTCTTGAGAAGAACATTCGAGTTCACCTTGAACCCCGAAAAGGATACGGCCGTGCATACCGCACAGGATTCGATGTGGCCAAGAACGACATCATCGTCACCATGGACGCTGATTGCACATATCCTGCTGAATTGGTACCTACGCTGGTCAAGCGATTGCTTGACGAAGACCTCGATTTCATCACCTGTGACCGACTGTCGCTCGCTGAAGAAGGCTCGATGCCGGGCATTCATGGATTTGGCAACTGGGCTCTTTCGTTCACTGCAAGGTTGCTTTTCGGCTACGGTATCAAAGACTCTCAATCTGGAATGTGGGTCTTCCGTAAGTCTATTTTCAACAACGATGCAATGCGCCCAACCAACGATGGTATGCCCTTGTCCGAAGAAATGAAGATTCTCGCTCGAAGAGTTTTAGGTAAAGATAAGGCCGTTGAAATCTCTGTTCCTTACCGGCCTCGAGTTGGAGAAGCAGAAATCCACACTTGGGGTGATGGGTGGAAGAATTTCAAGTTCCTGTTTGCACGACGCGTAGGTCTCCATCGTACATTGACACCTTGGGGTAAACTGGAGACCAACCCTGATTCGTTGAACAAGGACTTACCCGAACAATCAAAGTAAGTCATTCCACTTTGATATCTTCCAGCCCTTCTTCAGGTGCTGGCCATTGCATATCCAGTGCTTCAAGCGTCTCGACGATGAGCGTTGAGATGACTTCATTACGGTACTTTTTGTTGTTTGCTGGAACAACATACCACGGTGATGAATCTGTCGAAGTTTCGCGAATCATTGTTTCAAATGCCTCTTGATATTGATCCCAATGGGCTCGCTCCTTGAGGTCTCCAATTTGGAATTTCCAATTCTTCTCGGGGATATTCAATCGACTTTCAAGCCGTTCTTTCTGTTCCTCTTTGGTAATGTGAAGGAGAATTTTAATGATGGTTGTACCTTCATCGACAAGCATTTGTTCGAAATTTCGGATGTGTCCATACCTTTTCTGAACGAGCTCTTCTGGCGCATAGCCATGAACTTTGACCACAAGAACATCTTCGTAGTGACTGCGATTAAAGATTCCAATTTCTCCATTTGCTGGAACGCAAGGATGGACGCGCCAGAGGTAGTCGTGTGCCAATTCACGCTCAGTTGGTTTCTTGAACGAGTGAACTTTGACACCTTGAGGGTTAATCTTGCCAAAAACTGAACGAATTGTGCCGTCCTTACCGCCGGTATCAATTGACTGCAGCACCACCAATAAACGCTGCTTGCGTTCGGCCCACATCAGTTTTTGAAGGGACTGTAAACGCTTTGTGAGACGCTTGACGGTTGCTTTCGATTCATCACGGTCGAAACCATCGGGTGAATCAGTGACGGCATCAGAAATCGAAAAACTCTGAGCGTTTGAGATTCGAAACAAGGAAGTATCCATGAACAATGGTTGTATGCTTAGACTAAAGAAGTTCTGTGGTTGTTCATCTACACATTGTCCCAATCAAGGTCCGTTCCGACGACTGGCGTTTGAACTTCAGATTCAGCGTCAGAGGTACTTTCAGCATCTGGAAGAGATGCTTCGCTGTCGGCAAGGACTTCGGTTGCCCCCTCCATTGCACCACCCTCAAGTTTAACCAGCGTCTTTCCAGAATCGGACTTTGCGGAAAAACCACCGAACGAATCCCAAGAGTCAATCATCGCTAATTCTGCCTTCTTCTGACGGCGTAAAGCGATGAAAGCAATGAAAGAAAGAAGACCGACAAAACCGACGGTCCCTCCAACAAACAGAGCAGCCCTGCTGTCCTGTTCGGCCTCCTCAACGGACAAAGTAATACTCAGAACATCGACCATAGCGTCGTCACCAACACCATCGGTAGCGATAATTTTGAGACTTGGCCGTCCGGCGGACTCCGGGTTCATTTCAACGGCACCTTCCCAGTAACCATCGCCGTCTTCATCGGTGAGATTAAACGCCCAATTTTGAACATTGAAAACGATTGTTGCTCGTACATTTTGAGTGGTTCCATCAGGGTCATCCATCATGACTCGTACGCTGAATGTGTTCTTTTGCTGTGCAACCAAGACATCGGGAAGGAACGTAAGGTTCGAAAGAGTGGGTAGGCTCGATTGTATCGTGATGTTGACGTGAACTTCAGAAGAAGCACCTCTGCTGTCTTCAACATACAACGAAAGGTGGTATTGACCGGGGGGCAGTGTGATCGAATCACTGCTTAAGGTCGAAAGAATCTGATAATTGCCGGTTACCAACCAGTTCCGCCATTCTCGCTTCTGCATGTCTCCATCTGCATCCGTGGACTGCTCTTCAAGCAAAACAGGTTGCCCAGGTGATATTGAGATGAGGTTCTGTGGTTGGACGAGGACTGCAACAGGGTCGGATTGAATGATGACAATGGTCAAGGAAGTAATCTGTTCTTTGCCGGTTGAGTCGACGAGAGAGACCTGGATGCTATGCTCACCTGCTGGAAGTGCAGCTTGATGGATTATGGAGTGAGATACATCAGAGAATAACGGTTCTGTGAGAAGGTTACTCCGTACGGTCATGGTGAAATTATCCTCATCGTAATCAACGGATTGTCGAGCGTCCCAATCAATGATTTGGTTGGATGAGAAAGCATCGCCGTCCACTGGTGAAATCATGTTAAGAACCGGCGCTGAAGTAAGCACCTCGATGGTACGAGATACAGTCACTGGTTCATGAATACCATCATCAAGACTCAATGTAATGGTATGGGTTCCAGCACTTAAGCGTCCGTCAAAAATCAGCCAATCCTCTCCTTCAGGCGTGAGCCTTCCGTCCAAATCACTCTGCCAATCGACCACCAGATATTCTGAGCCGCTGCTTGGTTCAAATCCGGAACAGTGCCAATTTCCATCGAGGGGGAACGTCGAACATGCGGAGTCATAGTCACCGGAAAGATTCGCCGAGAACCATATGAGTTCAGAAGAGAGATATGTTTGAGTTTCGAGAGGTTCTGAAATAACAGAACGAGGAAGTGAGTTCTCTACTGTAACTTGGAGGGTAGTCGTACGAGTCGCATTGATGTGTTCTGGACGTACATCAACGACTCGCATCTCCAGGTTGTGAACACCGCGAGAAAGATAACCGCTCCACACTTTTCCTTCTTCAGTATCGTTCCAAGACAGTTGGCCATCAAGGTTTGACCAGAATTCTACCTCCAATACATCACCCTCGGGATCAACGGTAGCTGTTCCGTCCAAAGTCACCAAGTCTTCACTGGCGTTACCTGCACGCGTAAGAGTAAACTCTGGCACTGGAACTTCATTGTATAATTCGACTGGAATCGAGTAAGTCGATGGTGCATTTACACCGTCGGAGGCATAGACAGTCAAGGTGAATGTTGAAGGAACTGTCTCGGCCATGGTGAGGTTCATCCAAATTTCAGATGGACAACCGACAACAGTGCTTTCGTCTGTCAAAGCAAGGTATGAACGATCAATCCAACACTTGAGTGGGTCGTTTTCAGGATCGAATGTCCCCGAAATATCCAATCGCACATGTTCTGTTCGAGGAATGACAAGTTCGGACCATGGCGTCATAGCAGGTGAGACTTCAAGTAGAATTGTAGGTGCCTGATTGACAAGTTCAATTGTTCG
Source organism: Candidatus Poseidoniaceae archaeon (assembly GCA_938075675.1). Classification (GTDB taxonomy): domain Archaea; phylum Thermoplasmatota; class Poseidoniia; order Poseidoniales; family Poseidoniaceae; genus MGIIa-L1. The sequence goes on from CALJHE010000023.1 coordinate 5,516, forward strand.
GTTCTCAGTAACACAGTGACCAGCGTCATCGCAGACTTCCAAAGTGATGATATGTATACCATCGGATAATTGACATCCCATATTCAGATAATTTGTATTGACTGTGAATGGGGCACCATTGGCCATATCTTGTTGAGTAATCCCTTGCCCGTTGCCCACTCCCTGCCCGGTACATGACGCCACAATATCACCATCGAGGTCACTGGTCCATGAGAAGGTGAGTTCATCATCATCAAGGTCCCAAGAGTCGGAGGCATTGAATTCTACAGGCCCTTGCGAAATAAACACGCCGAGATCAACAGGTGTCGCCCACATCAAAAACGGTGGTTGATTATCGAGTGGGAGAACACAGTTGACAAAACGGTCTTGGTCTAACGTTACGGTCGTCAAATTTGAAACGCTATCATATCCACATGAAATTGTGGCGTCTGTCGAAGGTGATGAACCGCTGTTCGTCCATTGTTCACCAATGAAATCAGTGAGGGTTAGGTATCCCATTTCATTCGTTGACTCCTGAACAGTGGGTTCAAATTGAGAAAATGTGACATCAACATTTGCAGAAGGAATTCCGTTGCTGTTGTTGTTCACCACCCAAATAATGAGGTCGTAAGCGACATCAATCGTGGCGCCGGAAGCCATGGAAGGGTAGGAGAGGTTGAGGTCAAGGTTCACTGGTTGGTGCAAATGTAGGTCGGAGTTGGAATCCAATTGAACCGTTTTACTGGAAGGCGTGGAGTCTGTGAAACCGGACCAGTTGACCTGACTGTTGACAAGTTGAATGGTTCCGGAACAATCTGAGGAAATTGCATTTCCGACTCCTGCCAAAGCGAGATGATTTGAAAGAACAACGCAACCGCTGCCACTGAACACACTGTTGCTGATTTCAGATGGGTAATTGTTGTGGTTTTGGCCATCCCATTCAATCCCGGAATGATTGCCTGTCATGGTCAAGCCATGAATACTGGCTGCAGCCTGATTGATTCGAACTGCAGGATTGACAACTGCTCCACTTTGTTCAGTGTCGATGTTGAGGCCATCGATGTTGATAATGCCGCCTTGTTGACCGACTGTTAAACCGGAATTGTCAGCGTCCAATGGAGCATAGTCAGGATGATTGTCAGACAATTCAACAGTGTTCAACCACAGGTCAGCAGAGTCACGAATAAGGATGCCAGAGCCCGTAGAATTGGTCACTGTACAATCGTAACATCCGACATCGAGCGACGGATGAGAGACCGTTTTTGAACGGTCAAAGAAAAGTCCAGCCTTTTGCTCATCGGTGATTCCGGAAAGACCGTTGTTGTGAGCTGTGACGTTTCGAAGAGCAGTGTCAAGGTTGTCCAAAAGGTGAGCCCCGGATTCACCGTTGTTTTCAACGATTAGGCCGTCGATATCGACTGAGGAATAATCCAAATATATGCCGTCCCCAGAATTGTTGTGAAGGTGGAAATCATTTCCAACCCATTCGGCCTTGTAGGAATGGATTCCCGGACCAACAGAACCTGAGATTTCCAGGCCATCAAAATTTGGAGCAGATGAAAATATCCACGTTATGGCAAGTCCCGCTTCATGGGGACCTTGCCCCGGGTCACCTGAATCCCGTATTGTGAGGTTTCGGAAAGTTGTTGAAGAATCCGCATAAAACATTCGAACCCCAGTCGATGTCGAGTTTTCGATCAACGTGTTTTCAAACCACGCTCCGGTTGCGTTGATATCGATTGCAGCATATGCCAGGTTGGCGGTTGTTGCGCCTACAGTACCCGTGCCACGAACGGTCAAATTTGTAAAATCGGCAGTCTCATAATTGGTATAATTCGTATGGTTTTCCTTGTCGACATATACGCCTCTATACATCGAGTTCGAGACAGTACAATCTCTGAATACAGCACGGGTGTATCCACCGTCATCAATGTGGCGAACAACAATTCCGTGGTCTGCTCGGTCAACGCTCAGGTTGGTCAACAAAGGCTGACTGTCTTCGACCCATGCTCCGGCTGAAATGACCCAACTAGAGCCGCTGATGTTGCTCATGACGAGGTTTCGAAACACACCACCTGAGCCACCCCAAATGTTGATTGCTCGCGTCAAATGATCTGTGAAGGTTGCACCGTCAACCAACGGCGTGGAGCCAGAGCCGACAGATAATCCTAGGCCGTATCTCCAATCGTTTTGAAACGGTAAGGAACGGCCTGCTTGGTCGATAACCAAATCATAAATTTGAGGCGATGATGAACTGAACAAATCAATTCCGACGCGGTCTGGGTTCAGAATCGTAAGATTATGAATCACGGGATTACTTCCGTACATGGTGATGCCATAAATCGAATTTTCAATTGTTAGGTTGTCCAATTTCGAGCCGCGGTTGTTGGAACTGCTGTTGAACTGGATGCCTTCATGGTCGGCGCCAGTGAGCGAAGTAAGAAGAACTGGGCATGTTTCTGTGCCTTCGATCGTCAATCGCCCTTCGATGTATATGCGCGCACTTGAGCCCATTTCAACCTCAGTGCAAGCCGAGATGATCAGTTCATCAAAGACGGATACTGTGTATGTATTTGTGACGGTGACTGAACCTGTCCAGGTCGTTTGTGAACGTGCCTCAATCGATAAGCGAGGTTCTGGCTCAGACGACTCGAAAGAACCACCATCGAAGGCTGGGACAAAGCCTGCCATCGATGTACCTACCATCAAGAACAGTATGAACCATCCCGTAATTGGGGGCAGTTGCTTTGTTTGCATGACTCGTGGTCTGAGCAGAAGCACTTGAAGGGTTCTATAACATGTGTGGATGTTACTCTTACGTCAAACGAAAACCTTCGATAGCAATAAGACCGAACTTCATTTGGGATGTTTATGCCCGAAGCATTCGTGTTGTTCAAGACGCAACCTGCGCACGAACGCGATGTGTACCTCTCGCTCATGAATCATGAATCCGTGGCGGAAGTTCATGCCCTGTATGGAGAATTCGACTTGTTAGCACGAATATCTGCGGACGACTCCTCTACTTTGACAAAATTGTTGATGGCTCAGTTCCGTCAAATCGAGGGTGTGAAAGACACTCAAACGCTAATTGCAGTGGAATATTAAGGTGAGGAACATGGCGATTGGATTTGTATTAATCACCACCAAACCTGGCTGCGAAGGCAAGGTACGCAAGGCATTAGACAACATTGAATACGTCACAGACCGATGGATGTTGTTCGGTGAGTACGACCTCATTGCCCGTGTACAAGCGGATGACGAATTTGTTCTAACCAGATGCATTGTTGAAGAAATCCGTGTGCTCGATGGAATCGATGATACCAAGACGCTCATCGGTGCTGAGTTGTAATCACAAGAGACTGTGCAATATAGCCTCAAGTTCTTTGGCCGCTCGTGGGCAACCTGCTGCTCGATGTTGAGTGATTGCTTCTTTGAGTGCAACCTGCTTCAATGAGGGCATGAGATGCGATTTACAAACCCACCACCGAGCATGAAGTCGGTGAAGCATCATGCTCCCCGGAGATGAATTCGGTTTGGTGACTTTCATAAAATGCTCTTGAGCCAAGTCTACATCGATTTCCAGCAACGCTTCAACAAGAGACAAGCGCAATGCATCTCGATGGGTCGTACTTGGTTGAGCATCTATTGCCCGAAGGATTGACTCTACAAAACTCGGAATTTGCGTTGGATTTTCCTTCATTTTAAGCAATGTGGATTTGGCTTCAAGACCCATGATTAATCCATTCGTCAAACTGGATATTGAAGAGAGGTTGGAGCGTAACGTCTCAGCTTTCTTGAAATCACGCTCGGCCAAAGCAAGTGCGTGTTGAACCATCGATAGGGCGACAAGTGTCACAGCGCGCGCTTCAGCGTCATCCGGTAAGACGATGTGTGAAAGATAGTGTTTGATCTCGTTGACGGCCTCTTTACTGAATGATGACGAAACCCGATCATCGAGACGCCGGGATGCAGCCGAGAGAGCCAACTGGTTTTTTTGATGCTGAGTACCAATTTTGAACCCGTCCTCTATGCTTCGCTCAGCATCCTGAAGGCGTCCTTCTAAGTAGGCCAAACCTATGCTGATTTCATTGTTTGAACTTTCATCGTCAATCTGCAACACATGCCGATGAGCGTGTTTAGGTTCGCACCGTTCAAGAGCAACTTTGGCTGCAAGGTAATGAAGGTGAGAAGGCTTTTTTGAGGTTTCAATAGCCTGCTCCAACAGGACTGAAAGTGCATTACTGCGCGTAGATGATAGCCGGTCATAGGCGGTCGTGCAATGTGAATCCAGATGTTCTGATTGGGCGCAAATACGATGGAACAGAAGAACAACATAGTCATCTGGAGTTTCTGCGCATGCCTCCCAATGTTCTACCGCAAGACGATGCAATTCTTGTTTCTCGTCACTCAACATCGAAGAACGACGTACATTTCGAACAAGATGCTGAATTTCCATCTTTTCCATATTCGCAGTCCAACGTAAAAATGCATAGTCGTCAAGTGTCCCTACGATTTCACCGTCGTGGGCTTTCTCAGCCTCAACCGGCTGAGGAAGCAATACCAAATGGTCCATTCCAGAACGAGTCGATGGGTCAAGTGAAGAGAGAACGACGTCCTTGACATAGGATTGAATATCGGCATTTTCTTCTGGCAATGTTGTATCTTTTTGATACAATTGTAAAGCGAGTGGGTGACCTCCAAGCCGCTCAGCAATGTGAAAAGATTCCTTTCGTGGCAATGCTGAACCGAGTAATTTTACCGCATCATCGGTTTCAAGTGGAGGGATTGAAACGCGGTTCATGGCTTCAAATCCAGGTAATGTTTCTCTGCCAATGAACAACATCTTCGGACCATTGAGGCCTTCCATGTGCCGGCAGATGGACACAAATGTTCCTAAATGCCTTGAGGAAATCATGTGTACATCATCGAAGACCAAAACTTCGCCTTTGTATTGCTGAGCCAAATGCTCTGCCAATGCATCTGCATCGCTGGGGAGTTCACTGGAGATTGACATGGAGCGACATAGCGTTTCGAAATCTGAAAATTCATTGGCCGTACTCCATCGTACATTTGACCCGTTGGAAACCATTTTTTCAGCTGCTGCAAGACCAACAGTGGTTTTGCCAATACCGGGTAGACCGCTGATGAAAACACAGTGCTGTTGATTGATCTCATCAAAAACAGTCTCGACCAAGGACGAGCGGCCGTAAACTGTACCAAGCGAGGGAGCATCACCAAACATTCTGCCTTCAGAACTGCTCTTACGCGGTTTCGAAGTATCTTCGCCCAATGTGGAAAGAAGATTTCGACCCTTTTCGGTGAGATGGTACACATTTCTTCGCCGTGAGCCTCCGCCAATGACATGCGCCATTCTTTTGAAAACGAGGTCTTGTTTCTCTAATTTTGTAAGAGGGACATTAAGCGCTGAACGAACAACACCGAGTGATTCACTTATGCCGGGAAGGGAGATTTCTCGAGTCACGTCCCATGCTTTTTCAAGACTGGAAGAGTAGTTCCCAAGCCACCTCAAGAGACGCTCCTGTGGCATGGAGAGTTTCTCTGACATATCCTCACCCAAGACGACTTTACCTTCTAAGCCCACCCCTTTCTGCGTCATAAATCCAAACGCGTCGGTAGCGTTCAATATAACCCACCGCCAACCCTAGTGTACAAACCGATTGTGTCAAGGAAATCTAGGATAACCCGTGGTGAACACACATAATTCACTTATTCTTACATTATGTTAGCGAACCCAACCTTATTTCAACTGTAGTCAAGGAATGCCCTCGTAAAACCCGGTGATGGCACGGGGTAACCTTGAATTGTACAAAAGCAACTACAATACTGGATGCTGATGATGAAAAGATGTACACCTGAGAGGTCATTCTGTTGAGGAAAACTCCGGCCACGGGCGTTTGTCGTCCCAATCCGCCCAATCTTGAACCCAAGGCTGCATGAACGTATCCGCTTCAAATCCGAGAGCTGTCATGACCTCAACCGGTAACGCAGTGCCCCCCTTCATACGCAATGCAGTACGAACAAGTGCCGATGAGCAAACTGCACCCGATTGTTCGGTCGTGTGTTGGAAATAGAAGAATTTTTCATCCAATCCGACCAATTGGGTTCGGATTCGGATTTTCCGGAAAGGTACGAGGCGTTTTCGATACCGAATACTTGAGCCACCAACAACGAATGCTAACCGGTTCTTTCGGACGTATTTCACCAAACCAATGGCGAAAGCAAGTTCGTATCGCGCCATGTCAAACAACACAAAATGCCGCCCATTGTTGACTTCTGGATAGACATCTAAGTCTCCGATTAAAGGCCTGTAAGATGTATGATACTCTGCGCGCCAATCAATTGGCTTACTCTTTCGAAAAAGAGAGCCGAAAGCCATTCGTAAAACACGAAAATAGGGGTACACAGCCACGGCACAAAATACCCTGTGTTGAAGATTCTCCCGTTAAACCTGGGAAGCCTCCGAATATGGCGAAGACTGAAGCGGACAAATCAATTGACGGTGGCGGAATAAAGGACAACTGGGGATACCGGTCGGTCACTGTTTTCTCCAGTTAAGACTTGGGAAATGGTCGTAACGTGCTCACAGCCTTCCGTAATTTGGCCGAATACGGTATGCACTCCATCGAGCCAATCGTGATGCTGGATATCATCCGGAATCAAGAAGAATTGTGAACCTCCGGTATTGATTTGAGAAGTTTTAGCCATCGAAATTACACACGGGAAGTGTTTGAGACCGTTGTCTGCTTCGTCAGGTATTGTCCACGAGGTTTGCTGACAGTCAGATTGGTTTGAAGAACTTTGACCGCCGCAATAACCGTACCAATCGGCTGCATAGCCTCCACTCCCATCGTGATTCTCAAAATCGCCACCCTGAATCATGAAATCATCTATGACTCGATGGAATGTCGACATGTTGTAATTTCCTGCTGCAATATGCTTCAGCATGTTATCAGCATGAATTGGAGCTGCTGTATGATTCAGCATGATGGTGACCGAATATGTAGCGGTTGCATTTTGCAAATTGTCACCTTGGAAAATATTCAGCGTTACATTGCTGTATGTGCCGTTGAACATTGGATCAAAATCAAGGTTGGAAGTGGTTGACGCATCTGTTCCCTCTTCGAGACATCCTGGCAAAAGTACAAGCAGAACAGCAAACAAAACCTTCAGTTTCATAGTATCAAACAATCCGAAACGCCTCACCGTAATGAACGATTCGACATTCAACCTTCATCTCTATCTTCTGTGTGGATGGGTTGCCTTATGTGGGTGGGCATCAAGCCAACATCATGCCTGTGACGCTCTCTTCGGTAGATTTTCCGAAGAAACCGGGGGTATATCTTTTCAAATCGGAAAAGGGAAAAGTCCTCTACGTTGGAAAAGCAACGAGACTTAACGAGCGTATACGGTCGTACTTCGCATCCAATCCAGACCGGCAAATGATTCCTGAACTTGTGCGAAAGTCCGACACCATCGAATGCATGGTTACCCCGAACCCTGAGGAAGCCCTCATTCTCGAACGAGAACTGATACGCCAGCATAAGCCACGGTACAATTCAATGCTCAAAGACGACAAATCCTATCCATTCCTGGTTCTCACTGATGAAGAATTCCCGCGCATCATGTACACGCGCCATCCGCCCAAACAAAGTGCTCGTTGGGGGCCGTTTCCGAATGCAGGTGCAGCGAAGCAAGTGATGCAATTACTGCGCCGTCAATTTGGAATTCGCGACTGCAAAGATTTGCTACCGCAGGGTTGCCTCTCGATGCATATTGGATTGTGCTCTGGACCGTGCATATCCGGCGAAGGCTATGCAGAGAGTGTTGATGCTGCGAAGCGAATCTTGAACGGTGATGCCGCGGAACTCTTGGAAGAATTCGCCGTGCAGATGGATAATGCCTCACATGCGATGCAATTCGAAAAAGCGGCACAGAGCAGAGACATGATTCGCGCCATCCGAACGACGACCGGTCAACACGTTGTTTCCAGTAAGGTGTATCGCGATTGCGATGCGCTCGGCATTGGAGTGCAAGGTGACCTCGCTGCTGTTGTTGTTGTTCATGCCAATGACGGCGTCGTACAAGGGCAAGAGGTTTGGCCGATGTTGCACAGAGGCGATGTCAAAGAAACCGTATCGATGTTCGTATCAGAACATTACACCAACCGTACACCGCCGAGATTACTGGTGACGCCAGAACCTCTTGAAGACGGAACGGAACAATGGCTAACCCAACGTCGAGGTTCGAACGTCGAGGTTCGTATCCCTGTGCGCGGCGACCTCGTGACGCTGCAAACCCTCGCTCAACAGAATGCTGAAATTCAAATCGTTCGGCTTTCCAACAAGACAAGTGGTTCTCTTGAGCAACGTGCTGCAGATGAAGGCGCTGCTCTTCTCGGATTGGAACAACTCGACCATCTTGTTTGTTTTGACATGGCTCAACTCTTGGGTGACGAGAGAGTTGGAGCGAGTGTCTCGTTTCGCAACGGCAGGCCTGAGAAAAAAGAGTACCGGAAATACACCATCAAGGGCGATGCGATCGATGATTTGCGCATGATGAGAGAAGTCGTCGAGCGATGGCTAAAACGCCAGGATGAATGGCCGGACATGGTTCTTATCGATGGTGGAGAAACCCATTTGTCAGCCATTGCCGCCTTGGTTGAGGAACACGGAATCACCGGTCGATTCGAACTTGCTGCACTGGCAAAGCGTGAGGAAACAATATTCAGGAACAATGCAGCACCGCTTGTTCTTGACCGTAAAGGTCGTGTTATGGTTCATGCACGCGACGAAGCGCACAGGTTTGTCAACACATTCCATCGCAAACGGCGTAGCAGAAGAAAACTTGACGACCCACTGCAAGAAGTTGAAGGACTCGGAGCCAAAAAGATGCAGAATCTCCTGAGACACTTTGGCGGCCGGCAAGGAATCGCTCATGCTTCACTTCAGGACTTGAAAACAGTACCAGGCATTGGCCCTTCGCTCGCCATGAGAATTCATTCAGCGTTGCACGATTAATCAGTCAAATCTTCCATCGTCCAATCCCGAAGAGGTTGGAGGGCGAGGAGGTATTGTATCTTCTTGGTAATCCTTCAAGACCTCCATGTCCCCATGAATACCCTTGCTGTGGAAACCAGAAAGATCAGCGAATTCTGTCGGATTAATGCTTACTTTGTGGGCAGAATGTGCCTTGGCAGCATTGCGTACCTTCTGTTTACGTAACTTACGCTTCTTTCGCCGTCGTACAGCGAGAACAAGAAGAATCGCTACAATGCCCAGATACTTCCATAGTTGAATGAAGAAGAAATACCATGTCACTTTGAACTTGAATGTAATATCGTCTTCAAACTCGCCGTATGGGACATTGTAGGTGATTTGCTGTCGACCATCAACTTCGGCAATCTCAATGTGGCCTGCAGATGAGTTGAGATAGGAGAATTCGAGGCCTTTCGGCATCGTAACGGTAAACGGCCCAGTCCAACCCAAATCAAACTCCTCATTGACGGTGCTGTTGGTCAAGAAGAACGGCACAGTCACTCGTTCTGGAGGAATATTAACGCCCGATAGAGAGAAGATCGAAAATATTCCAGATGTGAGGGCGTGGCTGAATGAATCAACCATGCTTGTCATCGGGCCTAAAATCAAATTCTGAACGGCGTTGGTAGTCAGCGTGTATTCTGCAGATTCGAAGTTACCGGTCCACATTTCGGCAAGATTACCATCGACTTCAAGCTTGAATCGAACCTTTGGAATCTTCATTGAAAGATATATTCCTTCGTTATCGGAGACAACATAGTCTGGAGCATCGATTCCACCAATGCTGAAATCGATGACAAATGCATCCAAATCGACGGACTTGATTTGAGTTGAATGTGTGTCAAGATAGTATGCAATCATTTGATGGATGAAATCGGTTAGAACTTCACCAAAACGCTCTACGAATGCCGTAATGCCTTGACTTGAGAATTCAAACGTAATGTTCTCTCCACACACCGGCATGGATTCATTCATTTCAGCCGTGCAGTACTCTGAAAACTCCAATGTACGGTTAAGTGGAGATTCCAGCCTACTCGAGATATCGATGCCTAGCCGTATCAAATCGGAAGGGATTGCCTCCATGGAGATGCTGTGATTTTCGTACGTTGGTATTCGTTCTTGCGGAATGCCAATTCGGTGTAAAGCAACACTAGCATCGAGTCCAAACTCGACTGAAACGGACCGGTCCCATTCATTGAAATCGAACTCCATTGCATCCAAGCCACCGACGTTTGAGATACAGGTGGATTGATTCGAATAACATGCGATATCACCGTTTTGATTTTTGATAACATTCCGCCAATCGTATTGATTTACTCCGGAAAAAGAAATATCCATTTCGTCGTTGCCGTCAAGAGAATCCTTCAAAGTGATACGATCTGAACCATCCATGGTTTGAATCCACGTAGGGAGAATGATTTCGAGAGTGAGTTCTGATGGAGGGAGATCGTCTGGAATAATGTCAGAGAGGAAATTGCTGTCCATTACCGTTTGGAACTCAATCCCTGCATTCATAACTCTGCGGAAGTCCTCGGTTGTAAGGACATCGAGCACATCGGCTACATCCTGATTACCGTTGTTCTCTTTCATGATATCGAGTAAGCGCATTGAGAACGGTTGGCTTGTCGCTCGAAGGTAGACTGGGTTTTCGTAGGACATCGCTTTTTCACCCTGGATACAATAGTACAGAGGCTTGTTCGGTGGAACAATTTCAGTACAGCCGCTTGAATGTGTGAAGTTGAGGCCTCCCTCGGGCCCTACGATTCCTTCACCGCCCGTTGATTCAGAGACCCACGACATCGGATTCATTTGAATCGTTTCCATTCCAGCAACAGTCGAGGAGATACCCTCCGCGATGGTATCGACGGGGAATTGGCTGGTAATATTTGAGAGATCGACAATATCGTTGTGATAGGCAAGACGGATTCCATCAGATGTGACTTGGTTCATCGTCGCCCGATCGGCGACGCTCATCATCGAAATACCCCAATTCGACATTGTATCTTGGTCCAAATAATGCAAGGCAACAATGAAATCCAAAGTTGCTGAAGATTCATCTCGCAAGTCGAGTCGAATCTGTAGGTCCAATGCTTTTTCATCGCTCGGAATGACAACAGTCGATGTGCCTGTTCGATTTCGGTGTTCCATCTCTACCTCAATTGGTAAAGCAAGATTATCGTCGTTTTCTCCAGCGTTACGGTGATCGATTTCCCATTCACCAGCAAAATATGCTGGTGGGCCAGTTCGTGCTGCACGTACCCCATTGGCATCAACGCTCTTGATGGAAGCGTATTCTGGAGGATTGAATGAGTACGAAGACTTGTGTCCAGGAAGTCCGACCAAATCGAACATTGTGGTGACCTCTGTCCCCATGACGAGAAGGCCTTGATATGCTCTTTCAAGTTCCAAATTCGTATTGGAAACGAGATTGAATGAATCTGGTGAGAGCGTGATATCAACACTGCTCTGGATACAAATAGGTGGCTCAAACGCGTTGTTGGTCGAAGCACCTTCATCAGATGCATCACTCATCTCATCCGTCGAACATTGAACCGTAACACCACCGTTCGTGTAAGTACCGACATAACCGGTCATCGGAGAAGAAGCTGAACCAAACCCTGATTCGACAGAATCTTCGATTGCTTTGTCTATTTCAGTAATGAGTTGATCTTGTACACGGACACCAGGTGAGTTTGGAAGTTCCGTGTCAAATTGGTCTCGAATAAGGTCAGCAGGAGCTCCGTCTTTCGAATCTAAACCGTCGTTAGCAAGTGCCAGTTGGACAGCAGGTATACTGTCCAGACCAAGTGCAGTGCGGTTGAATTCACGAATGGCCCACACCAAATCGAGTCGGATGGTCGATGTGTCTTCGAGAGTGAAATCATACGTTCCCTCAATCCAATCTTGTCGATGAGGAGTGAGATCCTCGTTGCTGTCGTATTCATCGCATGCAGTTTGACATGAACTCATATTCGCAGCAGAAACGAGCGGTGCGTAAAGATGCAACGTCATTACCAATACTAAGGCAACTGATGTCGAGAAACTGAGGCGAGTAGGCCGTTGACTCTTGTGCGACATAGTGCAGTGTTGGCACGCCATGTTCAAAGTCGTTGCTCTCATGGGACAACCATGGCTGATTCTCTCTCAAAGCCCTCCTACTGCAATGCAGTAAGATGCCAACTTGAGATGGGTGAATCGCTTCACATGGCTCTTGACAACTACGATCTCCTCAATCTGGATTGGAAACCAATGCGCAAGCGTGATTCGCTCATACTGCCGTTGAAGAGTGGATTGAAGGACGAACAGTTACGGGTTTTGAAGGGCCTGTCGTTTGAGATACATTTCACATACCAAGAATTTGAAAGAGCAGAATTGTCAAACAATCCTCATGCTCAACTTAGGAGAACAGTATCCGATTGGCTCACAGGCAAATCCAATGCAGCAGAAATCGAACCACTCGTTTCTCAACTCCCTCGAAAGTGGGAACGCTATGGCGACATGATTATTCTGCCAGAACGAGCGTTTGAAAGCGACGACTGGGTAAAACTTCTGAATCGCTGCACAAAATCTCAACTGGAAGCACTCTGGCGATGTATTACTGAGGCACTCTCAGGCAAACGCTTAGCACGTCAGCGTCCAATCGCCAAAGATATGTTTCGAAGTTCTCAAACTGAACTGCTGTTTGGAGAGAGCGGTTGGGTAGAATTCACAGACCACGGTGTTCAATTTGGATTTGATGCAACACAAGTCATGTTCTCATCAGGCAACAATACGGAGCGACGGCGTATCGGAAACATTCCAATGGATGGAGAAGTCGTCGTTGATGCATATGCTGGAGTCGGATACTATACCTTGCATATGGCACACCGCAGTCAAGCAATGCATGTTCATGCGTTTGAGATGAACCCACATTCCATCGAAGGGCTTCAGTGGGCAATAAAAGCGAACCACCTCGAAAACAAAATTACCGTTCACCATGGCGACAATCAACTGCTACTGCCCAATGTATACGCTCAAGCAGACCGAATTCATCTCGGAATTCTACCATCTTCTGAGCACGCCTGGGAACACGCCATCCAGTGCCTAAAGCCGAGCGGGGGTTGGTTGCACATCCACATGAATGTTCAAGAGAAAGACATCGAAAGTTGGTGCGTTGAAACACTTGAAAAATTGAGCACATTGGCAGAATCACACGGGAGAAAATGGACGATTGAATCCCAACACTTGGAGAAAGTAAAGTGGTTCTCTCCAAGGGTGCGTCACGTGGTGCTCGATGTGCATTGTCAAAGCAGAGACACTTGATTCACGAAATCGGATCGTCGACGAGAAAAGCATCCAAACTGACGGTTGAATCATGCTTCTCCAATGTCAGCGGTTGCTCTGTTCGTGCAACATACATCCCAAGAGCTACAAGAAGGAACATACCAACGAGTGTTAATTTGAAAAATGAACTCGATTGGCCTCCAAGGAACGAAAAGAAGCCTTTGTTGTCGTCAGAAGTCTTGGTAACGCCCCGTAGAGTCCCATCAGGGTCTGAAACACCAACTAAATCGACGGTGACAATGAGCACCTCATTGACAGGGCGGCCAAATAAATCAGGTCCTGGATTTTGAAAACCTTGAGCGCTAGCAGGATTCGTTACGGTCGGGGTAGTCGCAATACCACGAACATGAACCATGCCATCTCTTACAATTCCAAACACGGCATAACCTCCATCGTCACGGTTCTCAGGGTCAAGTCCGTGTTGTTCTGAGTGTGTGATGTACCATTGTGAATCCGCTGAATCTTCTTCGGCTCCTCTTGCCATTCCCATCGCACCGTCAACATGGGACAATTCCTCGTGATGCTCCAATGGAATTGTAGTGCCTGTTCCACCGCTACCACAGGTCGGTTCTAGAGGATTCGTTGCTGGATAAACTCCGAACTTCTTGCATGTAGGATCGCCAGATTGAGCAACAAAATCTTCCACAACACGATGGAAGAAAATACCGTTATAGACGCCTAAATCGATATTTTTAATCATATTGGCAGTGGTTATGGGTGCCCGTTGTTCAAACAACTCGAGTGTGATGCTACCGGTGATACGCTCCTCACCGAAATTTGGAACATACGATACTTGAATCACAAAGATTGGGTTTCCCTGATAGGTCTCTTTCATTGGAGTATCTTCTTCAAGTGGCCCGTCGCTCCACAACGATGGGTCGATACCGGTTGAACGCCATGCTGGCTGTTCGTCATCAGCACTGGCAAATCCGATTCCACCGGTACTCATAAGCAGTAAATTAAGAACGAGAACTACAGCAAACCGTCCTTTCATACCTCGCCGAGAGAGTTCCCCCCCATGAATCGCTCGCTTCGATGGCTGAACCATCGGCATTGTCAAAAGTTAAGCCCGTTTTACCGGAGGTATGAGTGATTTCACATTCTTAGGGCAAACTGTACCTCGATTGACTATGCTGGTTGGAGGTGCATTGGTGTTGGAAGGTGTTGGATTTTATGTCGGCACAGGAATGACCAGTTTCACCTCATTGATTCCTGCCTTCTTCGGATTGCCTTTGATTGCAATGAGTATCATGGCAACCCGTCAACCTGAGCGCTCACATTTTTGGATGCACATTGCCGTTGTGTTTGGACTCTTGACCTTCCTTGGTGGAGGCATGGGCCTACAAGGTCTCGTCTCTGGAGATCTATCGGCATCAACCGTTGCTCAGTTGCTTATGTTGGTGATGGGAGGAGTCTATACCTTCGCTTGTATTCGTTCTTTCACCCACGCTCGAAAAGCCCGCGAAGCTGCAAACGCAGCATGAACGCCGAAGCGTCATGCTCTTGATGTTTGATGCACTGGCAACATCATGGCAGGTATTCCTGACGATGATGTGGAGGTCGTTTTGGACGCCATCATCGCTGATGCCACGCAACAGAAAATCATTGCCGGCGGTATTGAAGAATTGAACCACGGACGCCGACAATTGAACTTCTCTGCGGTCACCACAGTGGCGGTTTCCATCGTCTTTCTTCTCCTTGCAATGACCTTTGGTGAATCGTTGATGAAAACAACAAGCGAGGGCGATTTTAGCGGCGATTGGTGGGATACTCCGCTCCAACTCCGCCACACAATGGACTTACCAATGGACACACTTCGGGCTCAATTACCAGTGAACGGAACCTATGAGGCTCTACCTTACACTGAACACTTCATCGAAGTTGAACTACCAGCAAGTGAACAAGATGTCGGATTTCCAGGGCCTGCATTGATGCACATTGCTCTGTGGCTTCCTAACGTACCTGAAGGCGAAAAGATTCCAGTCATTATGACGATTCACCCCTACTATGACTTCGGTGGCGAAGGAATGCCAGGCGTGGGTGATGATTCATCACCAAACACGGTTCCCGACGGCGGGGTTGGTAAATGGGTCTACGACACCTTCCTTCCGCATGGCTACGCTTTTGCCCAAGCATCGACCTTCGGCACCGGACAGTCGACGCATTGCCAAGATGTCAAAGGCCTAGGCGAGCAAACTGGGATTCAAGCCGCTACCGACTGGCTGGGTCAACAAAACTGGTCGAATGGAAACGTTGGACTCATGGGTAAATCCTACGCAGGGACTACAAATTGGGAAGCAGCTCAAAATCCGTCTGAACATCTGAAAACCATTGTTCCAATTTCGGGCTCCATCGGTGTCCAAGAAATGTTCTATCGAAACGGTTCTTCTGAGGCTCGTGCAATGGGTTATGATGCCGCTTATCAAGCAGCAACGACGGACCTCACGACCGATGATGTGCGCATGTGCAGTGACGACCTGGTTGGCCCGCTCAACCCATGGAGCACGTGGGGCTGGGCTGAGTTCGGTGGAGCAGACTGGTCGGATTATTGGGATGAGCGCCGACATCTGCCTGACGTTCTTGAAAATTACAAAGGCAGTGTGTACATTGTATGGGGCCTTCAAGACTGGAACGTTGACCCATACCATGCCTTCCCAACCTATCAATTGCTACGCGATGCTGGAATCAATACTCGAGCGATATCCGGTCAATGGGCGCACAATTACCCCGACCAACCCGACCGACACAGTGAATTGTCGTCAGGCTATGGATCTGAAGCCTACCCGAACATGAGTCGAATGGATTGGGCAGTGGAACTGTTTGGCTGGTTCAACTATTACCTCAAAGACATCGGTGAAGAACCCGAACCAATGGTCCAAATCCAAACCAACGATGGACGATGGCACGTCGAGGAAACTTGGCCACCGGAAGATGTATCGCTGCTGGTTCACGACCTCTCAAGCGATTGGAACGGTGCATCAGGCACGGTCAACGGTTTAGGCTCATCCGTGACAATGACCAGCCCAGTGTTCCCAAACCAAACGCACATTTCGGGGCTCCCAACATTGCACCTCGAGGTGACAACACAGGTCTGCAACGGTGGACAAATTTTTGCTACAATGTACGACGACACATCCAATCTGCGTCTTGGTCATGCAACAATGGATATCCGATACCGTGATGGAGGATATGAGGCAAAAGCAACTGCGCCTGGAACTGGTTACACGATGTTGATGGAATTTAACCCCCTCGATGTCATCGTTCCTGCCGGCCATTCTCTACGCATTGAATTAACAGAGACTGGAGAAGATTATCTCCCTGGGCCGTGCGCTGGAAATCCTCTCGGTGGACTGATTATTGAAGGTGGAACAGTTGGTCTGCCTCTTATTGACCGGCCAGTGGATGACGACCGATGGTTCCTTTCACCAGCATGGTGGGACCAGCAACCAATCCCATCTTGATGGTTGAATATGTCTGAGTCCTCCCGTTTTCGTGTGAAAGTGCTAAATCATTTTACCCCAACGCTTTGTCATGGCAAGCCCAACCGTTGACGATGCAGGTTCGGTCTTATTGACTGAAATCACGAGCATTGGGCCGTATCTTGGCCCTATAATGCTCGCAATATCGTTGTTCTTAATGTTCAAAGGTCACGAAAAGTTACAATTCGTTGCTGGAATGACCGGAGCAGGAATCGGGTTTATCATCACGCCTCTAACGCACACCTTCGTTACTGAATTAGGCGTGGAAATACGCCAATTGTACATCATGATCGGCCTCGTTTTATTGTGTGGATTCTTCATGGCTGCTACGATTCAGTTGAGCATTCGGTTGATGGCTGGTTTCTTGATTTACGTCAGTTTTGCAGGTGTGTTTGAATTCCTGCAAGGGAAGGGGTTCGAAGTGGTTGAAAGCGATACCATTCAGGGCGTAATGGCTATACTCGCTTTCTTCTCAGTTCGATGGATGAGAAATGTGCTTCCAGTGCTGGTATCTGGATTGTTAGGCTCTCTGGGGACAATGGGTGCAATGCTGTTGCTTACGGGTAACCCGCTTACCTTGATGACCACCTCAAACAACTCAACGCTGATGATGCTGATCGTGTTGTTCCTACTCAGTTTCACGTGGCAGTACAATCAAATTAGATCCAAGAAAAAGAATGCAAATCAAGACCCGAACATGCCACAAATGCAACAGGTTGAGGGACAACAGATTCAAACTCGACAACGCAGAGCTGGTGACTTGCCAGACTTGAGAGACTTTTCATGACGTTCAGTCATCGTAAGGCTGCCATTCTTCTTGGCCTTCTTCGCGATACCACCAGTATCCGTCTTCATCTTCAAACCATTCAACGCCGTCTTCGTCGACCGAATAGCCCTCCAAATCCTCTTCTTCCTCTTCTTCGAATTCTTCAGCCTCCTCTGCGTTAGGATCAACCAAACCAGATTCTTGTGAAATCTGCTGTTTGAGGCGTTCTAATTCTTCATTTTCGTCACCAAACACTCTGTTCTCGGTACGAATTTCAGCCTGATGGTCGCCTTTTCGTATAGCATCATCGGATTCAGCAAGGAAATCATCGCTCATTCGAGCTTTGAAATCTTCGAACTCATCTCGCCCATAACTTCCTACGAATTCGTTGCCTTTGGCTTGCATCAAATCGTCGAGGTTTTTTCGCTTACCAAGTTTCAATTCTGGAGCGTCAGGAACAGCACCTGCATAGAAGGAATCTTCATCTTCAGACAATTTGCCAAATGAACGGTTCTCCGGGTCGACTTCCTCGATTGCCTCTATGATGAGGTCGTGTTCCTCTTCATCGATGTTTTCTTGTTCGTAGTTCTCGCCAACGATGTTCACGAGCTTATTGAGTGTTCGAGCGAGTTTACGGTCGTCGTCCTCATGTTCCGACACAAGTTTGTCTACTTGTTTCAAAAGCCGTTCGTATGGCGTTCCAGTGAGAGCGCCAATGAATCGGCCAAACCCTCCTTTCTTCCTCGCCATGATAATGCTTAGCACGACCTTCTTCAAAGGTTTTCTCCCGCCATGACCGCTGGCTTCATTCACAAAGAACAACTGGAAGACACGATTGCGATGGTCGAAGCGTGGCTCGAGGAACTCATGGAAAGCTACAACCGTGAATCCTACGACAGCCGCGAATCATACACCGCACAAATCCATCTACCCGGGCGAATCTTTGAACAATTGGTATGGTGGGCTTTACAGGCATTACCCGATGAGATTCTTGTCGGGATGGACATCGATTCTGGAAAACCTCACCGCACAGAAGTTGAGGATCGATTTCGGGGGAATGAGCATACAGACGGCCTGTTCCAAGGACAAGGCTTCGTGATAGGCGAGGCTCACATCGTGAATCGCGGCGACTCGTATTCCGTTCACCACCTTCCAGAAGATTGGACAGATGATATGTTTTCCACCTCACGTGGCTCTCGGGCTGGGCGCTTTACCCATTGGCTTCACACTCATCCAAATGCTCCAGCAATTCCGAGCAATGCCGATGCCGACGCCGCTCAAGAAACGCCTGGTGTTGACATGATTCTTGGTTTGAGATTCTCTCCTGAAGGACCACTACCTTGGTTCGATGATGTCGACGGAGTGCGCAGACGTGTAGGTGTCGAAGCACAACCCGAGCAGCCAAAAAGTCGAAAACGTTCGTTTTTCTTTCGTCAAAATCTGAAGGTGCTCGGTGTTGCACCAAGTGGACATAAAATACACGAAATCCAGTTGATTGCATTCCGTAAGAATGGACTTGGAATCAATGTTATTATGGTGAATGAGGATGGATTCCCTTACGGTTGGGAAGCACTTCCTTCATCATAAACCGTTGACGATTTTTTGATAAATGCTGTCGATACGATTTGGATTCACGCCAAGATCACTTTGACCGAGCCGAGACTGTGAATGCATCTCTAATTGACTTGATGAACCGTCTGCAAGAGGTTTCACAGAGATGGAGATGTCATCTGGAAAGCGCCAAAACGTCGTTCGCTCAACGAAGTGAACATAACGCTCTCCCGAATCCATTGTGTCATCAACCAATACCTCTGAACCCGAGTCATCGATGTATTGCTCTACTTGCGACCAGACTTGTTCAACCGTGGCATTGAGCGTTAGCGTATATTCTCCGTCCATTCGATAGGTATCTCCACCGCCCAAATGAGCGCAATTGGAACTTGTATCAGGGCACGATGGCATGGCAGTGAACGCTTCATTTGGTGCGCCAACCGCTATCCATGCTTGACACAAAAGCCAGGGTGAACTGATGAGGAGAACGAGAAGAATACCTCGCTTTTGAAGGGTGGAACGGTCCATAGCGAACGCCTCAAAACTCGGTGAGTCGAGTCCAGCCCCCGTCTTCTCGTCGGTAGACAAGAGGCACACCCGTTGGGACTTCCAACGACAGGACTTCATCTCGTGAAAGACCTTCAAGGTCCATGATGATGCTTCGTAGAGAATTACCGTGCGCTGCCACAAAAACATTCTTGCCGTTGTCGATGGATGGGAGGATGGATGCAGAGAAGTAAGGTAAGGTTCGTTTTGCGGTTAACTCAAGGCTCTCTCCATTTGGTGGAGGAACATCGTATGAACGCCGCCATATCTTCACTTGGTCATCTCCAAACTTCACTCGAGTTTCTTGTTTATTCAAGCCTTGTAGATCGCCGTACATTCGTTCATTGAGTTTCCATGACGCATAGACAGGTAGAATGTTTGAGGTGTCGGCTTGTTCGTTCATCTGAGCCCAAGCTGCCATTTTCCCTTCATTGGAAGCCGTTGATTCCCCGTTATCCTCGTATTGGAAAATTGGAGTTTTGCCTGATTGGTGTTGGCTCAAGGCCAACATTGCCGTCATTTGAGCACGGATGAGCGCTGATGTGTGAACTTCGTCAATCGGCAAATGGGCAATCATACGACCGCCATCAAGTGCTTCATCGATACCTTTCTGGGTCAAAGGAACATCGACCCATCCGGTAAACAAGTTTGCAGCATTCCACATTGATTGTCCATGGCGCATGAGAATCAGCATTGACACGGTCGTCCCTCATGTCAACGGCTGAGACGCTGCTCAATGAACATGGCGGAGAAATCAACCGAGAAGAATTGGCAAATAAGCCAAGA
>CALJHE010000024.1 GCA_938075675.1 Candidatus Poseidoniaceae archaeon
TCGGACATAAACGCCGATGAACACTTTAGGCTTATGAATACATTACCGGACACGAAGATAATTGTGAAGATTCACAAAGTGCAGCAGAGTATTCAAACTCAGCGTTCAATCTTGTAGCGTCCAAGTGCTTCCATCCAAAGAATCTCTTGCCCAGAATCGACTTGGATGTCTGGATCAACTGGAAGAATCATCATCGAGTGGTCCTTCATGTTCATTGCATGAACTTCTTCACCGTCGATGTGGGTGACCATCGCCTTGCCTTTTTCAATCATTGGCACATGTATACTGTCGGTCACAGTACCAACGTGAGAGATTTTCTTGGAAGAAAACAGAGACACAAGTTCGAGTCGAGCCTTTGCGGAGCCGTGCTTACCTGGTTTGGACTTTGAGATGCTCAAAATCTTGTAAGCTTCTTCATCAACGACACAAAAGCGCCCAACTTTCAAAGTTCGAATTTCAACACGGTCTGTACCTGGCATAGAATCCCTCTAAACAGGCTGTCATGGTGCTGGCTTATCACCCTTCTCTCGTTTTCTGTATGAAATCAAAGTTCTCGAACATCGAACCGTTGCCCAGATTGTTCCATCGTTTGGTTGAGAATAAGTGGGAGGAGAAGTTGAGCAACATCATCGCTTTGTGCAAGATGCCCCTCAGTATGGAGCGAAACAAAATCAGCATGGCTTGGAAACAATTCAGGAGAAACGGAACGTATGGCGACTTGCATTCCTGTATCAACAATCCCAGGAGCAACGGCGATAGCGCTGATGTTCTTGTTCTTTGATTCGGCTGCCAAACAACGTGTCCACATGTCCAAGCCAGCCTTTGACACGCAGTATGCTGACCATGATTCTACGGGCCTCAACGAGGCACCACTCGAAATCGTAGTCACTCGTGATTGAGAAGCACCGCCCATTTTCCCAATGAGGCGTTGCGTAAGGTCTTGAACGCCAATGAGATTCACTCGTAGAGAGAACGACCAATCGTCAATATCTGCGCCTTCCAAGGGTTGCACGGGATGAATCGTCCCTGCGTTGTGAACGATTCCAGCAATCCATTCAGTAGATTCACCGATTTGCTCACAGACCATCTTAATCGCTACCGAATCAGACAAATCACAAGCCATAGTGCGTGATTCCGGTTGAACTTGCGTAAGCAGTTTGCCAATCTCGTCGAGTTCGAGGGATTGTCGTGCTAATGCGATAACCGGGAAACCAGCCGCTGCAATCTGCATTGCAACGGAACGACCGATTCCTTTCGATGCCCCAGTAACGATGTAGGGTGAGCGAGCCATGTAACGACCACAGGGTGGAGGTTTTTGGTGTTGACTCGTTTACTGTATTGCTTACAACCAAGGCCGTTGCAATGGTTCGAGGTCGTAGATGGCATCATCAATTTCTTGACGGACGCGAACGACTTCGTCCGCACCGATCTCTTCCTCAAGCAACCGAATGAGCTTCCTGCATCGGGGTGAGTTTTTGCCCGACATGGAAAAAATGGCAAGTAAAAATCGGTTGGCTCTTCGTTGGTGAGCAATGGTCGTAACCGCCTGCATGCTCGTGTTAGCGCCAAGTAAATCGAGAACTCGAATCTGATTCGGATGGATGAAACGAGCCGTTGTGATTTGCTCCGCCATGCCTTCATGAAGTGCTCTTTTCAAACCGTCATCCATCGAATCCAAACCTTCGGGAAATGCATGAGCGATAAGTTTCGGAGTCAATTCATGTCCAACCAAACGTGAACGCATATCTCGCATCATTGCGTTCATGCCAATCATATTGAGGAACACGAACACTGGAAGAGAGAGTAATTCAACATAGGCCCTTAAGGCCACTCGCCCAAGGAGTCGAACCCACATTCGGCGAATAATCATCTTGAAAACTGTTGCACTGGCAACGATTCGGAATTTCTTGAGGACCTTGCGTACGAGCATTCCAATCTTGCCGATTTTCGCCAAAGGGTCAATGCCAAACATCGTTCCATGGAAACCTGGCGCACCCAATGCTGCATGAATCAACCAATGCGAAATCGAGTTTTCTAAATCGACCTGCTCAAGTTCTTCTCGTGGGATGTTCAGTATTTTCGCCATTCGGGCTGCAGTACTCAATGAATCACGGTACAAAAAGAGTAACTCAAGACCCGTCATGATACTGCTGGTCAATGTAATCAATACAACGAATCCAAAGCCAGTGAACCCATCTACGGCTTCCCAATCTCGTAGGAAAAGAGCAATTCCAACAACGCACAAACCTGAGATGAGCCCGGAGAGGCCGGCCCTCATGACCGCCATTCTGCCCAGCCAATCGAGGCGGAAATCAGCCTCTTTTCGGTCTGGGATGTGAACTTCAGGTGAATTGACAACGGTGTTGAGGAAGCGATGAATCGCCCAAAACTGGATTTTGTCTTTGAGACCCAAAGAAGTTCACCCTAGTAGGAATAGAAGCCCTGGCCGGACTTGCGTCCGAGTTTACCTTCCTCGACCATTTGAATGAGAAGAGGTGCGGGCGCATACTTATCGTCACCCATGCCTTCATGGAGTACATTCATGATGTGAAGAACAGTATCAAGGCCGATGAGGTCCGAAAGTGCCAAAGGACCAATCGGATGATTCATTCCGAGTTTCATGATTCCGTCAATGGCCTCGGGTTGGGCCACGCCTTCCTGCAGGGTAAGAATCGCTTCATTCAACATAGGGCACAAAATGCGGTTTGATACAAAGCCTGGCGAATCATTGCATGAGAGTGCTGTTTTACCCATGGTGGCCGATGCTTCAATAACTGCCGTGTTTGTTTCTGAACTGGTTTTGTTACCGTTGATTATTTCTACAAGTTTCATGATTGGAACTGGATTCATGAAGTGCATTCCGATGACTTTGTCAGGACGATTGGTTGAGTCAGCAATCGTCGAAATGGATATGGAAGAAGTGTTGGAGGCAAGTATTGTTTCAGGTTTACAAAGAGCATCCAATTCTTGGAAAATACTCACTTTCAAGTCCAGAATTTCCGGGACTGCTTCGATCACCAAATCACAATCTGCACAATCTGCACGGTCAACTGAAAGTGAAATGCGCCCACGGGCTGCATCTGCGTCTTCTTGGGACATGCGTTCTTTGGAGACCAGCTTAGCGAGGGACTTCTCAATAGCAGCAATACCACGGTCGACGAATTCTTGTTTGATGTCAATCATGGTTACGTCGTAACCTGCACAAGCAGCAACTTGCGTGATTCCATTTCCCATTTGTCCAGCTCCAAGAACGGCTATTTTTGCGATACTCATGTTACTCACTGCATCAAGCCAAGGGCGCTCGATTGATGAACATGACCGAACATTTGATTGGTGTGCCGGATGAACTTTTATTTGCATCTGACGGAAAGGACAAGCATGGTCGAGATTCTCTGCCCTCATTGTGAAGAAGAGATTGAACTCGATGATGATGCGGCTGGGGAATTTGGTTGTCCGTTTTGTGAAGGCGAGTTTGAATGGGGCTTGCCCGAAGAAGATGAAAAGGTCATGATGGCCGAAGCACTGAACGATGAAAATCAAAACCAGGTGGTGTATATCCACCATCAATCTCATGCCAAAAGTCCAACACCGGCTCTCATTCTTTCAGTCGTTGTTCTCTTCGGTGCGGTGGCGAGCTTGCTCTTGCCATACTGCGGTCTTTGTTACATTTTATTCGTCATACCTGCATATATCTATGTATCAGGCGTTAAAAACGCCTCAAAACACAGTGTCGGTGTGCCTGATACCGATACAAAAAAGCAGAAAAATACTGCACGCATAGGTTGGATCATAGTCAATGCGGCTCTCATTTTGACAATCATAGCAGTAGTATTCTCAGTTATTCGAATCGTATTCTTGGCAGGCGAAGCAGCTGATGATGTTGGTTCAACTTGCATAACTTTTGGTGGAAGTTGTTAACAGCCGTTGACGAAGAACACACTCGATAATTCGAGTGAAATTCAATTTTGGTCGGGTCAAAGTTTAACATAACGATGTAAGAAAAACATTTGATGGTTGAGATTCTGTGCCCGCATTGTGAAGAAGAAATAGAACTTGATGATGATGCAAAGGGCGAATTTGCATGCCCTCACTGCGAAGGAGAGTTTGAATGGGGAATGGATGAAGTTGATGAACTGGATTCATTTATGGATGAAATGGAATCCACATCAGTAAGTTCTCCCCCACCGCAAGTCGTGATGCAAGGATACGCTCAGCAGCCAATTTCACTGTCTGCAAACAGTTCACCCAACACAATAGCCATAGTTGCGATCGTTTTGGGTTCACTCGCATTGATGGGTAGTTTGGGTGCTGCTTTTACACCTCTGTTAGGATTTTGTAATTTGATCGTTGCAGTTCCTGCAATCATTGTTGCCTACATGGCACGTTCCAATGCCGAATACGTCCAATTCGGTAAAGATGCAGGCCTTATCAAGGCTGCAACAATCACCTCCATCGCTTCAATTGCATTGACGGTTCTCTCTCAACTCGTTTGGTTGGTCATCCTCTTTGCGTTTACTGAATCTGCAGATGTTGTTGCCGGTGGCGAATGGTTTGATTGTGGCAATGGAGAAGTCATACCAGCGGAATGGGTTAACGACGGCGAATGGGACTGTTCGAACGGTGCCGATGAAAATTAACACCATCATATTAGAGGTAGCCCGACTCGGATTTGAACCGAGGTCAACGGGACCAAAACCCGTTATGATGGACCCCTACACTATCGGGCTATGATACTAAGCCGGTCGGCTCACCCTTTTGTTTTTGTCGGAGACTCGTTGTCAAAAAATCACGAAAGTAATTGTATCAATTCAGGGTCTGACATTCGCTTACGGGCACTTTCGATGAACTCTTCCAGTGGCAAGTTAAATTGTTCCTGGTAAAGTTCCGCTTGCAGAGCCATGTCGAGTTTATCCAGTTGCTTGACAAATCGAGATTCTGGAGTTTCACCCTGCTCGTACTCTTCGAACAAAGCGATCCATTGAGGAGCAAGAGCCTTCATCGCGTGATGCTCATCAGCAGCCTTGGTCGAAGTGTCATCATGCGGCGTTAGGTCCCCAACCCGAACTTCGGGAATATCATGGACGATACACAGGGAAAGCACTCGGGCAAGATCGAGATGCGGAGGGGTCAATTTGAGTGCAAGCATCGACATACCCCACGAATGAGCTGCAACCGATTCTGGAGAATCGATGCCTGCACGAACCCATCCTGCACGCATGACATTTTTCAAGCCTAGAATTTCCTTCAACTCGTCTCGCATGGTTGTGCCATGAGACAAGACCTCAAAACCCCAACGCCCGAACGCACATTATGGACACGGGTAGGCCAACGTGGTGGGGCGATGCTGTCAAAGCACTATCAGAAGATGATTTACTCGGCGCAGTTGTCCGTTCATATCCCGATGAGAGCCTTGAAGGTCGCGGTGATTTATTCTCAACATTAGTACGCTCAATTGTCGGCCAACAGATTTCCGTTCTCGCTGCCGATGCTGTGTGGGGAAGGTTGGTTGAATTGGTGAGTGAAATAACCCCAGAAGCGATTCGCAAGTTTTCAGCCGAAGAATTGGCTACATGTGGGCTCTCCCGGCCCAAAGCAAGTTACATACATGGCCTTGCGCTTGAGGCTACTGCACTGCTTTTGGAGAACTGGGATGATCATACAGATGCTGAACTCATCAAACACTTCTCATCTTTCCGAGGCATTGGACCTTGGACCTCTGAAATGATGCTGATTTTCACCTTCATGCGACCAGATGTGTTTAGCATCGGAGACATTGGATTGATTCGTGCAGTGCAAAAACTCGCTCCAGAAGCGGACACGAAGGAAAAAGTGCTTGAGATTTCGAAGCGCTGGAAACCCTACAGAACTGCAGCGAGTTGGTTTCTCTGGCGGATGCTTGACCCAGTTCCTGTCGAATACTGA
>CALJHE010000025.1 GCA_938075675.1 Candidatus Poseidoniaceae archaeon
TATACGGTCGCATGGGTCCACTTAGAAACAACGTGTGCAACAAATTTCCTCAGATGTCTAATTCACTATTAATCAACCATCTGCGGCATCCCAATCATGGTTGTCATAGGCTTCTTCTGCATTTTCAAATGCACCATCTCCATCATCCCAATCTGATAGTTCTGGGGGTGTTGGATTATCAACTAAATCTCCTTCGCAATCCAATTGATGTTCTTCTAATTCATCCCAAGAATCAAAAGATCTCAAACAACCATCGCATGTTGGCACAATTACCACCCTCGCATTTCGTCCCATCCAACATCATTCTGCGCCATCCATTCTGCATCGCTGAGATCTTCGGTAGTTTTTCCACAGCAATCGCAAACAAGCCTTCCATCGGCAGTTGAAGTTTCACTTGGATGTTCACATTCATATGGGTCATCTGGGTTGCACCGAGCGGTATTGCATGTACTACACTTGGTCCCCATCGTATCTCTGTAATCATCCCGGCATCCATCACAAACATTGTTCTCATCAACGGTGTTACAACTACTACATAGGTAAAAATCACACCAAATACAAACATCAGAGTTTTCCTCGCAAAAGGGTTCACACCCACAGTCTTCACCAGTTACCACAATCTCGCCCTAACGTATCGAATAGGTAGTAGTATTCAATTTTAATTGAGAATCAATGTCTAACTAATATCCAGACACCGTTGTTCGGAACGGCTTTGTGTGGGCCGTTCGTATCGCTACCCTCTCAAAGGCTGGAACCCCTTGCTCACGAATAGATGTAGCAGAATAATTAACAACAGGATGATACTAGAATTAACGATAGCAATGGACTCTACTCGTCAAGATTTGCGATTAACAACAATCGTTGTAATAATCGTATTTTTCATTGCCGCATTGATGGTTTGTGCAGTTGGAAATAATTCAGTTGTTTTAAAAGAATATTCTGCAATATTCTATTGCGCTGTGATTTGTATTGGCATACAATGGATTGCATGGATTCCAGCATCTATCGGTAAAACTGAACGCTTCTATGATCTAGTTGGTGGTTTAACGTATCTCATTGTTGTAAGTTTCAGCCTTTGGGCAGGATCACAGTCTGAACCTCCAAGCATGAGGGAATTAACAGTCAGTTTACTTGTTGTAATCTGGTCTTTGCGCCTGTCCATTTTTCTCTATCGACGTATTCACCGAACCGGAAAAGATGGACGGTTCGATCAACTTAAAACATCACCAATCCGATTTCTTGTACCATGGACTATCCAAGGTCTATGGGTCTTCCTAACAATGATTGTCGTCATTGTCATCAACAGTCAATCAGATTCAGCACCTCCATTCGGCATATGGGACGGTTTAGGGTTATCATTATGGGTACTCGGATTTGGAATTGAAACCATAGCGGATCGCCAAAAATCAGTGTTTAATTCAGATTCGAAGAATCAAGGAAAATGGATTGACAGTGGATTATGGTCTTACTCGAGGCATCCGAACTACTTCGGTGAAATCCTTCTATGGACTGGAATTGGCTTTTTTGGTATTTCTTGCTTCACAGGTCTAGAGAGGGTTGCTTGGATTTCCCCTCTCTTCGTATATGTCCTGTTAACCAAAGTGAGTGGAATCCCCTTACTCGATCGACGCGCTTTAGAGAAATGGGGCAAGAATCAAGAATACCAAAAATACAGGGATGAGACACCTGCACTTCTCCCTCGATTCGGTAAAAAATCATGAAACAGAGGTTCTGCAGAATCAGGAAATCAGATTTGCATTCAAGTCCAAATTGTGAGTATCCATCAAAATCGCTTAGGATAAAGCAGTGAGAACACTGCATCATATGCCGCCCTTAAGCCACATATGCATACTCCTGTTTCGACTGCGATTGAAGTAAAAATAAACGATTCCCCTTACGCTCAACAAAGATTCCGACGACAATTGTCAAAAGCCGTCTTCATTTGGTTGAAACATGGAAAGAGTCCAACTTAACGTGCAATTCGCCCGTCTCGACGATGAGGCAAGACTTCCAACGCAAGGCTCACCGCAAGCTGCGGGTTGGGATTTGTATGCACTTGAAGAAACGCGAGTGACCAGGCACAAAAGTGCGATGATACGTACTGGACTCGCCGTTGCTATTCCCGAGGGCTGGGAAGGGCAAATTCGATGCCGTTCTTCTCTCGGCAAGAAAGGGATGATTATGCCCAATGGCATTGGAACCATCGATTCGGATTATCGCGGTGAACTCATGGTCTTAGCAACATGGATTGGAGAAGGAAAGCAATTCATCGTGGCGAAAGGCGAAAGAGTTGCTCAAATGCTTTTTGCACCTGTCCCTCTGGTCACTGTTCAAGAAACAAGCATCGATCAACTTGGCCAAACAGAACGCGGTGTTGGCGGTTTTGGTTCGACTGGCAAGTTTTAGCGAGGCATGAATTGATGCTACAATTCCGGTTGGGACAAACATGAGCGGAGAACGAGGTGTTGATATCCGCTTGTTGGGCAGCGTTCCTTACGTTGATGCGCTCAAATTAATGAAGGACTTGCAAAAACAACGCATCAACGATGAAATCATTGACACTTTGCTTCTTCTTGAACATCCTGAAATCGTCACAGTAGGGCCGCGCGCTCGTCACGATGGCATCACCCCCCCCGAAGGTTTTGCCTCGCACCCTGTAGACAGAGGTGGCGGACTCACATGGCACGGCGAAGGGCAAATTGTGGCTTACCCAATTTTCAAATGGGACCTTGAAGGAGAAGTTTCGGTAGCTGCCATTATTTCTCTGCTCGAAAAATGGATTATCAACGCATTGAAAGAATGTGGTATTGAGGGGCACTTAGACGAGAGGATGCAGGGTGTATGGGTCAATGGAAAGAAGATTTCAAGCATCGGACTCTCCTTCTTACGATGGACTTCCCGTCACGGTTTCACAATCAACTATGACACTCCAAAAGGGCGAGTTGAAATGCTTGCAGGATGCGGTTTAGACGAAAATACCACAACTTCTCTAGCAGGAGAAGGTTTTCATGTTCAACGAGAGGAAATCCTCGAAGCACTGTATGCGACTATGCAGGACTCTATTAACCGTGTGCAACTTCCTTAGTGTTCTTTCTATAGAGGATAATATTTTCCAAGACTTTTTTCGTAAAACAAGTGCATAAAAGGCAGAACCTTCACCTAAGTTCATGGGCGAAGTCGTCGTAGGAATATCAGGAGCGTCTGGTGCGGTCTATGGTAAGCGGTTAGTCGAGGTTTTGACATCGAAGGATATTCCTGTCCGTCTGGTCGTTACCAACGCCGGAGAAATAACGCTCAAGCATGAATGCAACACGACCAAAGAAATTCTCGCTGAAGAAACTGGAGCATTGCTGGAGAACGACAAAAACATCGGCGCTAAATCTGCTTCTGGCTCAGCAAACATTGATGCAGTTGTGCTTTGCCCGTGCTCTGGAACAACACTCGGTAAATTAGGCGCTGGTATCGGTGATAATCTCATCACACGTTCTGCTATCGTCGCCTTGAAGGAACGTAGAAAACTCATCATAGTCCCACGAGAAGCGCCGTATGCAACCGTTCATCTGGAAAACATGCACAAACTCTCTCAATGGGGTGCAATTGTCATTCCTGCATCTCCTGGGTTCTACAACCATCCAAAGACCATTGACGACATGGTTGATTTTGTTGTCGCTCGAATTCTTGACCACATCGGCATCGAGCACAAACTCGGCACACGATGGACGGGCGAAGAAATCGACTGAACTTCCAACCACGGCATTCTTGAACCATAACCGGTTGAGAGTTTCATGGACGAGACCAAGTTGTCACAACATTCTGTCGCAGAACTCAAAGAAATGCTGCGCAGCAAAGGACTGGCTGTCAGCGGGCGCAAGGCAGAACTCATCGCACGGTTGAGCGACTCTTCACCATTACAAAAACAGCCCAATAGCCAAGTTCTCACTTCTGAAAATACCTTGAGTCTTGAGGACGATGATCGACAGGCTGGAGACTTAACCTTCAAGCAAAGAATGGGTGTTCAAGTCTACGGCCCACTCAATGTGGGTGCAATCATTGCAATTGCGATGGCTGTCCTCATGGTAACGGCTACAATTCTCGTGTTCAAGCCAACATGGCTTGGCTTTGAACGTCAGTACGATTATGAGTTAATTGATTTCGATCAAGACCAGGCTCGTAATTATGCACAGGACCTCGTCAATTTAGGGCACCCAGATTGGGAAGGACGAATGAGTGGAACCATTGAAGAAACAAATACTTCTCAGTATATTCTCGATAAGTTAGAGGATATGGGGTATACACCCCAAAACAATGAGTTCCAAGTCCCAATGCATCATGTGAACTCTGAACCCAGTTTTAGGCTCTGTGTTCGAGGAGTCTTGGGCCAAACTACTCCGTGTGAAGGGTTTGGTGCAATCGGCTCTCAAGTGACCTCTTTCCAGCATCGCTCCGACTTTGTAATCCAAGGATTCTCTGGTCAGTCAGAATACATGTTCAATGAAGAGATATCAGTCACAGACTTGGGCAACGGCACCGATGAGGCATTGTGGCAAACAGCGACTGGAACAATCGGATATGTTCGTGGAGACAGCTCCAAGGTCGGAAACACAGAATTGTACAGCAACGCTGCAATCAACGACCTAGCAGGACTCATCAGTGTAAACAAGAATTACAATTGCGGGAAAATAGAAGGAAACGACTGCGTTCCAATATTCAAGGGTACGAACTACGATGCACTGGTCGAAGCAAACGGTGGAAGCCTCCCCACGGAGATTCCGTTCATTTCCATGTCCAAAGACTCAGGAGATATTTTTGAAACACTGGTCATCAATTCGACAGAACCTGCATCTATAGAGTTAATTATCGATGTCACCAACGACCAAGAACGTTCGATTTATGTCCCCTGTGGCACCATTGAAGGTAGGACGTCTGAAGTCGTGATTGCTGGTGCCCACCACGATACAGTCTATCACGGTCAAGGAGCAGTAGACGACACCTCCGGCACCGCAAGTGTTCTCGAGATGGCGAGACAGATTGCAGAAATAATCAATGAAACTGGTACACCTGAGCGAACAATTCGTTTCTGCACATGGGGTGGAGAAGAAGAGGGACTATGGGGCAGTCGAGCGTATGTCGCTCAGATGCAAAGCAGCCTCCGTGACAACCTAAGACTCTACATCAATCTCGATATGAATCACGTTGATGCTGACTTTGCAAACAGAGGCAATTCGCTGCAGTTGTTCACCAACAACAAGGATGACTACGGACATATCGTTCGAATTACCGACCTCTACAAACAAGAAAGAAGTGAAATTGCTGACAAATACGACATCCAATTCAGTTTACTCGATGGAGCGCAAGGCGAACCCGATCAAATGCCATGCAACTCAGACCATTGTCCGTTTGTCTACGATTTAGGTTCGAAAAACGGACGAGCTGCGGTATGCTACGGCAGTGGCAGTTGGGAGTACCACACATACCTCGATACCATGGATCGGTTTAACGAAGAATCGCTTTCGGTTTCAGCGACGGTGTATGGAACATACATCAGATTGCTTGCCTACGACCTAGATGCCTAATAGCGAGACTTTCAATAACTGAAGCCAGTGGGTTGACGCATGGTCGCTCCAAGTGCATGGGCATCTCACATTTTGGTTACCTCGAAATCAGAGGCGGTGCAAATCAAGGATAAGGTGAGTAAATTGAAGGATTTTCAAAAACTCGCTCGAAAGAAGAGTACTTGCCCATCGAGTCAGAAAGGTGGTGACCTTGGCTGGTTTCGTAAAGGACAAATGGTTCGAGAGTTTGAAGAAGCAGTTTGGACGATTCCATTGGCAAGCGTATCTGAACCTGTCAAAACCCAATTTGGATACCACTTGATTTGGGTTCATGAACGAGATGAATAGGTGATACGATGACCTTTCGAGTTGCCTTGGAATCCTACACGGTCATGGCTAAACACGGTTACTTTAGCTATGAACATGAAGAAGAACAGCCGTTTGTGTTTAGTGTTTGGACCACACTTCTTGAGCAGCCAATCGAGGAGAACCTCGAAAACACGCTCAACTATGCAGACATTCAAATTGCTATAGATGAAGTCATGTTGAAGGCTCAAAAACCAATACTGCTGTTGGAAACCATGGCACAGAGAGTCACTGAAATGCTCAAAGAGAAATCCAATGTCGCCTCAATCCATGTTCGGATTGAGAAACCTGAAGCCCCGTTACCGCATCCCGGCGGTTTAGCTGTTGTTGAACTGGAATGGAGTCGAAACTGACCGAGCCTTGAAACACAACAACAGCCACGGTATTTCATGGCGGATGAAGTTCAACGCGTGTTTGTACCCTCTGCCATCGAAGAAGGTGGAGGCTCAATTGCTCTGGGATGCTTCTCAACAGAGGAGACAGCATGGCAAGTGTTGCGGAGTTTCCTGAAAAAAAGCGACCAAATGCTGCTCGTATCATCTTCGGTCGTCGTATGGGATGTAGACGTCATTGGCGAAAACGGAATTACGGTTCTTTCGACGATGGAATGCAAAGACTGCCCTGTCTGTGGTCGACGTACATTTTGGATGGATTTAGAAAATTTCTCTGCGCTGTGCCACGGTGATGCATGCGCTGCTTGGGTCGAAGAAAGCACGGTGGAGCCTGGCGTTATCGATTGCGGTTGGCCGCCAGTACGATTCCTCAAGCAAACTAAAGATATTGAAGAAGCCTTCAGTGAGTTGTTCAAAATCGGCGACCAAATGAAAGCCGTTTCGCGGGTCGATTCGCTTGGAGAGCAACAACCTCAAGCCATGATGGAAGAATTCGAGAACTCGTCCAAAGACAAATAATCACAACGAACGTAGGACAATTGGCCCTACGAAACTGAAAGCAAATAAGCCCAAGAACACAAACATCCAGATACGCATTTGTTTCTGGTTTCGCTCATCACGGCTGTTCTTGTCAATGCATTCTTGATCTTTACAAACCCGAGGTTCTGCAGACATCTTGATTGGTGTAAAACAAACACGACAATGCTTGTGCGGTTGTACTTTCCCAGTTGCGAGTGAGCCCCGGGCCTTGTTGGTCATTTTTGCAATGTTTTCCTTGACTTTCGATGCATCTACCATGCGTTCACCTCATTGAATCAATGTGCCCTCAAAGGGTTGGCCATCCAACGCCTGCTCAAGGCGCAATGTATCTCTCCCATCGAGAACTGCGAGCGTAATAGCAGCGTCTTTCGCCCACCCAACTGCCACTGGGTCAATGACTGCGGATGCACCGGGGGACAAAGGTTCTCCAATACCGGTGATTTCCGCGAGTTGGTCAAACGACATCATACTGAATGATTCAGCATCATCGTTTTCACGGGGGTCTTTGTCAAACACATGTGAAACATTCGTGGCGATGATGCAGTGTCCGGCACCTGCGTCCCGAGCAAATGCCACAGCTACTGCATCGGTCGTATGTCCGGGGGTAGTACCGCCCATGATGACCAAGTGATGTTGGTCCAAGAGTTCAGCAGCTTGCTGAGTCGTTGTTGGAATAATTGGAGCAACATCACAACCGATGTCAAGGAGTACCTGTTGAATGATGGTTGCGTTCAGTCGAGTCGCTGCAATTCCAACTTCATCGAGTCTATGCGAATCACTGAGCATGGTTTTTGCCAAATCAATACCTTCCCGTGCTGGTAGTCCTCCGCCAACGACGATGCCAAGATGCCGTCCGTTTCCCTCGATGTGAACTGCTAATTGGCGGATTTGGCCAAACCAAGCTGTTCGTTGTTCCGATTCTTCCGGTCGCAGAAGACTTCCTCCCAGGGCAACAACTTGGCGACGGGTCATCAAACACCCCTCATGCCCCCATACTTTGAGACTATCCCCCCTCAAGGGCATACAGAACCCATAAAATAGCCAAACACTTCTGTGGAAATGACTCTATTGCATAAGAGAGTTGAAGACCCCTCAACGATGCCGTAAGTTTGAGGCCACCCTATGTCTGACGATGCATTGCTCGCAACTCGTAGACTACGGCTAAAGATTGCCCTCGAAGACCTACGTGAAATGAAAGGCTTTGGTACTGAACTGGTAACCATCATCATCCCACCAGACCGACAAGTCTCTGACGCACGTTCTTTGCTGCAAAACGAACACGGTCAAGCGGCGAACATCAAATCAAAGGGCACACGAAAGAATGTACAAGGTGCAATCGAATCAGCTCTTTCAACGCTCTCAAAATACAAGAATGCCGGTGAAAATGGAATCGCACTATTCGTCGGCTCGATTATCATCGGCAACAACAAAAACAGAATGGTCAACATCGTCGTCGAAGAACCACCTCAACCTTTGATTTCCTTCCGCTACCGATGCGATTCTGTGTTTGAATTAACACAACTTGAAGACATGCTTGTCGATAAGAAGTCCTATGGATTATTCGTGATTGATCGCTCAGAGGCTGCCTTTGGAATAGCATCTGGCAAGCGTATCCACGTTCAAGAACACCTCGTATCCAACATCATGGGTAAGCACCGCCAAGGTGGTCAGTCCGCCCAACGTTTCGAACGCCTCATCGAAGAAGCGGCTCACAATTTCTTCAAACGTGCTACAGAACACGCATCTTCCTATTGGCTTCCAAACCTTGAGGACATTCAGGCCATCATCGTAGGTGGACCTGGTGCAACCAAAGATTTCGTCGTCAAAAACGATTATTTCCATCACGAAATTGCAAAGAAGATTGCCAAGACAACCTTTGATGTCGGCTACTCCAACGACAGCGGAGTACGTGAACTGGTTGAAAACGCCGGTGCAATGATGGGTGAAATCGAACTTGATGCAGAACGCCAGGTCATGAATGTGTTTTTGGGTGAACTGGTCAAATCCGCTCCAAAAGCAACCTATGGAGAAAAAATGGTCCGGCAAGCACTGGACCAAGGCGCAGTTGGTAGACTTCTCATCTCAGAAGCGCTGAGAAAGTCATCACTCACACTCCAATGTGGCTCATGCAGCCATGAGTGGGATGTTAGCCTTTCGCGCAATGAGCCAATTCCTGATTGCCCTTCATGCAAAGCATCCGGTGATAACGCCAAGGAATTGAAAAATGTCTCGCTGATTGACGAACTCACGGTAATGGCTTCAAAGAGCAATACAGAAGTCGTCTATATATCGGTTGACACCGAAGAAGGTTCTCAACTCCTTTACGGATTTGGTGGCCTGGCTGGAATTTGCCGATACCCAATGATGTGAGGTTGAACCATGCAGATGCTTAGAGAAATCCTCGAACCATTGTTGGATGAAGTCCTCAAGTCGATTGGCGTCACCAATGCACATTGGCGAAGCATGCTTGTGCGCTCACGAGAACACGACCAAGGCGACTTGTCGCTTCCATGCTTTCCATTCGCCAAAGAATTAGGCA
The DNA here is from genome assembly GCA_938075675.1 of Candidatus Poseidoniaceae archaeon. Classification (GTDB taxonomy): domain Archaea; phylum Thermoplasmatota; class Poseidoniia; order Poseidoniales; family Poseidoniaceae; genus MGIIa-L1. The sequence goes on from CALJHE010000025.1 coordinate 9,390, forward strand.
AATCACCGATCGAAATCGCCCAGCAAATCGCCGAATCCTTAGAAGCACACTTTGCCATAGGTGAAGTCAATGCTGTGGCGGGCTATTTGAACATCAAAGCAAATCCTACATGGTTGGCTCAACAGGTGATGGATGATGCAATTCGAATTGGAGATGCATTCGGTAAGAAACCTGCGAACAATACGCATATTTTGATTGAGCACACCTCCGCAAATCCGAACGGCCCTTTCCATGTCGGCCGTGCTCGAAATGCAATTTTAGGCGACACATTGGTACGATTACACCGCCTCTTTGGCAACAATGTACGTGCTGAATACTATGTTGATGACATGGGCAAACAAGTAGGAGTACTGGCCTGGGCATTGAAACACTTGAGCAAAGAGGAAGTTGAACAAACACTCGTTGGCCGAGAACCAATCAATGAAAAATGGCAGGGTAAGGCCGACCATGAACGTGTACGCTGGTATCAAGCAGCCCAAGCAATTCGACAAGAGCGCTCTGATAAGGAAGATATCGAGGCGGAAATAGGGCGCATGGTCCACGCCAGTGAGCACGGCGATGAAGAAGTGCTTCAGGCATTTCAAGACGCATATCAACCCGTTCTCGATGGAATGCTCGAGACGTTGAAACGACTCGGTATTGACTTCAACACGTTCACTAAAGAGTCCATGTTTGTCACAAACGGTGATGTTTCGAAACTTATGGAGAAATTCAAAACTTTTGAGATTCATGGAACTGCAGACAATGGAGCAGAATTCCTTGACCTCGGCGCACGAGGTCTCAAAGGAAAAACGGAGTTCTTTTTCCGAAGAGGAGATGGATCTTCACTCTACGCCACACGAGACATAGCGTATCACATTTGGAAATGGAATCAATGCGACCAATTAATCAATGTCCTGGGAGAAGATCATAAATTACAGGCGAAACAAGTCGGAATGACACTCACTGAACTTGGAGAAAAAATACCTGACGTACTGTTTTATTCATTCATCAAACTTCCAGAAGGAAAGATGTCAACCCGTAAAGGAAACGTTGTCTACATGGATGATTTGCTCGAAGAAGCCCAAGCACAAGCAGCAGCCGTCGTCGGAGAGATTCACCCTGATTACTCGCCCGAAATGGTGTCTGAAATTGCCGAAGCTGCTGGAACATCTGCTGTTCGGTTTAACATCATCAAGGTAAGTCCAGATAAGGGGTTCACGTTCCGTTGGGAAGAGGCTTTAGCATTCGAAGGTGGCTCAGCACCATTCATCATGTACAGTCATGCAAGAGCCTGCTCTATAGCAAGAAAGTGTGCTGCAGCAGGAATTGACCTTGGCGCAGCAGTCGATTCAAGCTCGGAATTGCCCTCATCCATGCCCAAAGGCATGGTTGAACTTCTTAGAACCATGTGTGTTCATCAAGATGTGCTCAGTAAAGCCGTTAATGATCGCAGACCTCACCTCTTTGCCAACCAGTTATTGCAACTCGCAACATCGTTCAATGCCTTCTATCGAGATTGCATGATTCTGCAAGACGGTGAACTCAATGTTTTCAACTTTCAACTTTCAGAACTTGCCCGAAACCTGATGCGAACAAGCATGCAGGGCCTTGGAATCGTCCCAGTCGAACAAATGTGAATATTACTGGTCTCTTCGATACCAACCTTCTGGCAACTCCATTGGATTGTTTGGACGAGCAACTCGTACTCGGCGAACAATCTCAAGTCGCATTGAGTCCATGCCAACAAATTCTGTTGCCGACATTGTTACTCTTCCTTGCGGGTCGTACAGCAACGGCAAATCGGGTTCACCTTCAGAGCCTTCATCGCGCCATTCTTGTTCAGCCGCATTCACGTCATCCCACATTGAAGGTAGCGGATTAAGGAGATCCGCCTTTGAAGTTACAACCATCAAATCAGTGCCTGGTAAAAGTTGTTGAACATCTTCCAAAAGGTGCATTTGTTCTTCAATAGAAGTGCCGCATGCCTCGCTTTCATCCATAAGGAAAAGCACCAAAGAACCAATGTTTTCCAACGCTGCAATCGCTTGCAATTCGATGGCATTTCGCTTGTCCAATGGTCGGTCAAGAAGACCCGGCGTATCGACAAGTTGGAATTGCAATCGGCGATGAGTAAAGTGACCAACGTGAATCTGTTTGGTCGTGAATGGATAATGGTTGACTTCCATGTTACCTGAACTCAATGCCGAGATAAAGGCTGATTTCCCGACATTGGGTGCACCACAAACCACGATACAAGGGAGAAGTTGGTCAATGGTAGGTAAACGCTTGAGCACCTCACGAGCCTCACTCAACCATGTCAAAGAAGGACCAACACGGCGCATGATGGATGAGATTCTCCCGTAAGCTTCTCGACGAGCATCATGCATCAATTCAGTCCGACCTGTTCGAACAATTTTCTTACTGTTCTGGCCAGCGATGTTCACCACCTGTTTGCCGCCCCATTGAAGCATGGAGAGATGATGACGATAATCATCACAACCAACACATGCATCAATCATCGATACATCAAATTGTGGAGATTGATCGAGAGAAGGCCAAGTGTTAACCATGTCTTGGAAAGTGGTTGCAATGATGTCTGCAGCCGTTTGCACCATTCTGTTCATCTGCTTGCGAACACGAAAAACACGGTCAGAATCGTCGACTCGGTCAGCGGCTTTCTTCGCCCGTGAGAAGGCTTTGTCAAGAATTTCCTCTTCAAGAAGTACGGTTGGGAGTTTGCGCCATGAGACTTTCATACCCTTCTCCCCATTCTAAGCCGGTCGCCCACCCTTCAAGAAGACATCCGTCCAACATGTGCTCAAGAACGGTTTCATTGAACTCAAGGAGCGAGGTTCAAGTAGCCTCGGCTCGTGAACGGTACATGGCCGCTAAGAAAAAGCAGAAAATCACGCTACCCGACTGGGCAACTCCCCTTTGGAAGGACATGGGTTCACCGGACCTTTCGAAGTTTGTCGATGTCCACAACGGCGATCTCCTCGAACGACGGCACGGCCTTCGTCGAGACGATTTGGTAGAGATTCTTCTCGACTCTCGCTCAATTCAATCCGATGATGAGTCATGGATGAGAGGTCGCCTTCTCGCTTCTGGCAAATCCAACATCGAACTGCTTACCGATGATGGAAGAACAGTATTCTTGGCACGTGATATCATTGCTCAAATTGTTTTGGTCGCTCACACACGCCCAGCATACATTGACGACAAAGCGCTTCTTGCGTTTGAACGAGCTGACATGAAGCGACGTTCAAAGCTCCATGAAAAGGTGGAGAAGGAAAGCCAAGGAAGCGATGATGCTCATCTTTGGGGCTGAAGTCATGGATGCTCCCAAAGGCTGGGAACAAATCGAAGACCGACTGATGGCAGAGTATGCATTCCCAGACTTTGCTTCTGCAAAGCAATTTGTAGATGCCGTCTCACAACTTTCAGAAGATGAAAATCACCATCCAGACATCCACTTTGGATGGGGCTATGTTGTCATCGAATTGTTCACGCATGATGAAGAGAAAATTACTGAACTCGACTATCAACTCGCAGAGAAAATATCTGCCCTTCAGTCGGAGTGAGCGATGTGTCAAAAGATCCGAAGGGGAGAACCGAGCCGGGATATGAGCGTCATGTATTCATTTGTGGCCATGAGCGCGCTGAAGGAGCATCCAGGCCGTCCTGCGCTCACAGAGGCAGTCTTGATTTGATGCGTCTCTTGAAGACCTCCGCAAAAATGGCTGGAATCAAAAATGTTCGAGTTCAGAAATCCGGATGTCTCGACTACTGCGAGTTTGGAACGACATGCGTCGTTTATCCAGAAGGCGTATGGTATTCACTCCCAGATGAATCTTCAATTGAGGATGTACTTACACATCTCAAAACGGGTAAAGTTGCCGAACATCTCCGATTGGAATTGAACGAGTAAATCAAAGTTTGACCGGTCGAGTTGCACCACATGCTTGGCACTTGAGCAGAGTTGTACGGTCTTGCTTAATGAAGTGGGTATCAGGGGCAGAGCATTGACTGCACTTGATGAAGGAATTGACATAGTTCACAATTGTCTTCTTGATTCTCTTTGGAGGAATACGCCCTTTGAATCGAGCACGAGGGCCGTCTCTTGAGCCTGAAGTTCCGAGTTCGTTCAAGATATACTGATAGACATGGTTATCGTCTCTGTCCATCATTGACACGACTTCATTAAAGTTACGAAAAATAGTGTTTTGACCCTCAATCATGATTTGAGGTTCTGGCAATCGCCACCTCGAACGTGAGGAGATTTCTTGAGGAATGTTTTCCCTTGCCCGGTCGAGCAGGGACTCGTAATCAAAGTCGCTCATGGTGTTGCCCTGTATCGCTCTTTCTTGAAGCCTTTGGAGAGGTTCATCCGGTTCTTCGACATACATGAGAGACAAAGGGTTGATGAGTTAGTGACCTTACCCTTCGTTTGAGAACAATGGTATCGAGTATTGAAGAATTACGTGCCCAAGCGTTTGGACTGAGAAAAGAAGGATTGAATTCCCAGCAAATTGCAGACGAACTCTCTCTCTCTCAAGACACAATTTCATGGCTACTCGCTGGCGGTGAATCCAAAGATAGACCAACAGATGTCAGGATTGGATGGCGTAGTATCGGAGTTCGACCTGAACGCATCGCAGCTATAGGAACCATCATGGCAGATGTAGCGGATGAAGAACTTAGCCTCGACGACATCGATACAATCGTTGGAATTTCCATCAATGGAATCAGTTTTGCTCACGAAGTTGCTCGATGCTTAGGCTCCGAGTACACAATTTACCGTAACGTCGACGGCGATGATGGACACGGTGTGCTCTCCAACAAATACGGCCAAGTCGCTGGAAAGAAGGTCGTCATCATTGACGATGTGCTTTCGACGGGAACTACAATGGGTCGTACAATTGACTCGATCCGTGCCGCAGGCGGAGAAGTCGGACTCGCAATTGTGTTGGTGAACAAATCCACTCGCAATGAAATCAACGGAGTTCCTCTCCGTGGAATCATACGAGCAGTCCCTGTTTGAGGTGAGTAAATGCACTGGACCGATGTGACGGCGCAGTCTCTTTCGCATAAAGGAAAGAAGCACATTGTATCAACTGGAATAACACCGAGTGGAGAGTTCCACATCGGGCACCTGCGAGAAATCCTCACAGGTGATATGATTGCAAGAGCGGCACAAGATGCAGGCCTCGATGTTGAGTTCGTATTCATTATCGACAGCGCAGACCCGCTTCGCAAAGTCTATGATTTCCTTGGACCGGAATACGAACAATTTGTTGGAAATCAACTTGGAGCAATCCCCGCCCCGGATGAAGATGGAAACCCTGATTGGGAACGCTTCGAAAAAGAAGGTTGGACGTATGCAAATCACTTTCTGGAGCCATTTTTGAAAGCGCTCAATGAGATTGGAGTTAAACCGCGCCTCATCGACAATCTCGAATCCTATAGAAGCGGTCGCTTCGCTGAACTTTCCAAGATTGCATGCGACCGAGCAGAGGACATTCGAGAATGCATTGAACGTATTTCCAGCCGAGAATTACCGGACAACTGGTTCCCATGGAGTCCTCTGAACTCAAAGAAAGGACTGGACAAAGTAAAAGTCACAGGATATGATTATCCGTTGGTTCATTGGAAAGACGAATACGGTGAAACTGGCTCATCAGACATTTCAAAAGGCGAAGGAAAACTCCCTTGGAGGATTGACTGGCCGGCAAAATGGGGATGGATTGGAGTTACATGTGAAGCATTCGGAAAAGACCACGGTGCAGCAGGCGGCTCTTATTCGACGGGTCGAGAAATCGCCCATTTACTCGGCCATGAACCCCCTCAACCTTTGGTGTATGAATGGATTAGCCTCAAAGGCCAAGGAGCCATGTCCTCTTCTGCTGGAAACACCATTGGACCTATTGAAGCACTTGAATTAGTCCCCCCCGAAATCCTCCGCTTACTGATCGCAAAATCAAAGCCAAACAAGGCCATTGAATTCGACACCGGCATGGGTTTGGTCACACTGGCAGATGAATATGAACGGCTTGCTGCAAGAGACTTCGACAAAGAACTCGCAAACGATGAACTCAGTCGTCGTCAGCGTGTACAGATTGAGGATGCTGCTGGAGCATTACGAATGGCGAGCACCGTTGCAGGCGGGAAAGCACAAGCGACGGCTGTGACATTCCGCCACCTCGCTCTTTTGGCTCAAACCAAAAAGAACGACGAAGATGTTTGGTCAAGTCTCCAATCATCTGGCGCAATTGACGCAGTAACTCCAGAATTGCAAGACCGATTAAGCAGAATGCGCCACTGGATTCATTCACGGCATTTCCCTGCAGAAATGAGAATCACTATTCTCGAACAACCAAATATGGAAATGCTCAAAATGTTCGATGATGATGAAAAGAAAATCTTGGCCAACATGACTGCCGCTATGGAAGCATGTGTCTGGGATGCCCAATCCATCGGCGCTTGTATCCCTCAAGCAGCACGTGACCTCGATTTATCGCCTCGCAGTGCATTCAAAGTGGCGTATGCCGCTCTTATGGGTGCAGAGAAAGGACCCCGATTAGCACCGATTTTAGCCGAAATGGAACAACAAGAAATTCTTAGTATACTTCGCGCATGCATGACGAGCATTACCGAATGATGGAATTGCTGACAAGTGGGTTATTCACCCTGTTTTAGCCAATTCCGACCGTCACACTTGAAAAGTAGTCGCTAACCATTGATGTTCATGGCGGGAGTCTACTGTCCAACTTGTGAAGCAGGTGTTGAGGCTGCCGCCAAATTCTGCCTCTCGTGTGGGCATGACCTCACAGTCCAAGGACCAATCACGGCTACAGGCCACGATTTGAACCAGTTGAAAGAGGTCATTCGCATACGTGATGACCTGTCGATGGCAGAAAAATTCGACATGATTGCTAAAATCGAAGACGGTGCAAACCCAATCGTACTCGGTATTGCTGCACCAGCAGAAGGCGAAGAATTCGACCTTGCCGGTGCTTTTGAAAGCGAGACGCTCCAACCTTCATCCAGTTCTGCTTTCACCAACTATGAGTGGGGACAATCACCTGCTGCAAACGCTGCAGTTCGAGCGGTTGTTCGAGGCACAAACGGTTGGGAACTCATTCAAGCAGGTAAATTGAACCTGAAAGAAGGTATGTTTAGAGAAGCGATGGATAACGGAATGGAAGCTTCAACGCACATTCACGATGTTGCTAGCGGTGAACACGAAGGTATCGACCCTGATGCAATGCGTGCAATTCCTGTGCTTAAGCCACCAAAGAGAAGCTTCTGTCCCAAGTGCGGCTCAGATATACACGCAAACACAATGCTCCAATGGCGCAAGTGGAGAGATTCATCCAGCGAAGTAGTCTCAATGCAACTTGAAGCATCGATGGAAACTTCCCTCATCCAAGTTGCTGCTCACTACATCAATGTCATGCAAGCCATGCAAGATGAGCGTGATGACGCTTTAGCAAAGCTTGCCAAGGGTGATCCTGCTGCACTCGAAGACAAAGTACGTAGCAAACTGGAAAAGAGCATTCGAAGCGAACTTGAAAAAGAGATTCGAGCAGAACTGGAAGAGGAGTTCAAAGGCCGCGGTGCTGCAAGCAGTTCCTCTGCAAAATCAAAGTCAACTTCAAAGCCAAAACAAAAGAAGGATTCAACCAAGGCTGCCGCATCAAAAGCGGCTGCTGGGACACAGAAAAAGAAGTCAAGTGGCATGTTCGGTCCTAAGAAAATCAAAAAGACATACGACGGTGAACCTGGTGGAAAAGCAGAATGGTTCCTTTCCGATGCCTTGGACACTGTTTACGACCCACACGGAACTGGAAAGGCGGTCAAACCTGCTACAATTTTGGCACGCTCTGCCCAAGGCAATGTTCGTGTTCGTGACGTGGTACGCATTTACGATGTTGAAGGTGAAGAAGGCATCAGCGAACTCGCATGGACCAGCCCTCTAACCAAGTACATCATTGAGGCATACGACGCCTGCTGATCAGTAGTGAACCGTCAATCTGCGAGGCTCCAAAGGCCCGCTAAGCCGTGCCCTGCTAGCAGCAACTTCCATCTTTGCACCTCGTAGAGTTGTGACAAATGGAATGTTCAATTCTACGGCCAGTCGACGCATCATGTTCCCATCCCGAACTGCACCCCCCGAAACCGTTGGTACATTCACAATGAAGGAGACTTCGCCTTTATGCATGAGGTCAAGAGCATCAGGATGGTTCTTATCAGCGATTCTATAGGCGACACTAACGGGGACTCCTGCTTGCCTGAGGGCATCGCATGTTCCAGGCGTGGCAAACAGATTGAATCCGAGGTCCACCAATTCTTGAGCAATTGGAATCAAACCTTGCTTGTCTTCGTTACGAACAGTGAGGTAAACTCCACCGCTCGTAGCTACAGGAACTTCGGTGGCAAGACGAGCTTTAAGGTAGGCTTTGTCAGCCGAAACATCAGAACCGTAGACTTCGCCAGTGGATTTCATTTCAGGACCAGGGGCGGGGTCGAGGCCTCGCAGTTTGATGAATGGGAATACTGGGGCTTTGACGCATATTTGACCGGTCGTTCGTCGAGGTATTTCCTGCTCGGAAAGCGGGATTCCAATGGTGATGTTAGCTGCAATTCTGGCCATTGGAAGCCCAGTCGCCTTCGCTACAAAAGGAACCGTACGGGATGAGCGAGGATTGACCTCAAGCACGTACAAATCATCACCTTGCAACGCAAACTGTATGTTGTAACATCCCTTGATTTTTAGGCCAAGACCAATTATTTTTGTTTGCTCAGCAATCTTCGCTAACATCGATTCTGATATATTCTGTGCAGGGATAAAACAGGTCGAATCGCCTGAATGAATCCCTGCTTCCTCAAGATGTTCCATGATTGCACCTACCAAGACATCCGTGCCATCGCAGGCTGCATCAACATCAATTTCGGTCGCATGACCTAGATAATCATCGACCAACAAAGGCTTGTCAGGTGCCAAATAGGCTTCTTCAAGGTAGGCGGTTAACTGCTGTTCGTTCGATAGAATCTCCATTCCACGTCCACCAAGAACATACGATGGACGAATCAACACAGGGAATCCAATGTCCATGGCTGCGTTCCGAATATCTTCCGCTGTAGTCCCAGTGGTGCCGTTCGGCATTCGTAATCCAGAACGCTTGGCAAAGGCCTCAAAACGCTCACGGTCGCTCGCCTCATCGACAGCATCGCAAGAAGTGCCCATAATGGAAAGGTCGAGCCCCATTGGTTTGAGAAGCGGTAATCTCTCGTTCAATGGCAAAGCCAAATTAATCGCAGTCTGACCTCCAAATTGCAACAAAATACCGTGAGCCCTCTCACGCAACAGTATCTCTGAGACATATTCAAGTGTCAATGGATCGAAATACAAACGGTCAGAAGTATCAAAATCAGTTGATACCGTTTCCGGGTTGTTGTTGATTATGATAGCATCCTTACCTGCATCCCGAATTGCTTTGACAGCGTGAACGCATCCATAATCGAATTCTATTCCCTGGCCAATACGAATTGGACCGCTTCCTACCGTTACGAGGCGTTCTTTGGTTCGTGCCTCGATGTCCGGTAGAAGGTCAATTCCTGAGGCGTTATCCAATTCATACGTGGAATAATAATATGGAGTCTTTGCAGCAAATTCTGCAGCACAGGAGTCAACCATTCTATAGCGAGGGTGGAGGCTTAATGCGTGTCGACGACTCATTACTGCCTCCTCATTACGACCAACCGGAATTGAGCGAGGACCTGTTGCCGGGAAACCTGCCAACGCGTCAGCAATGTGGTTGTCTGAGAATCCGTGGCTCTTCCAGTGGAGTAATTGTTCGCGCGTTAACTCAGTTGGAAGTGCTGAGGTCTGAGTAATTTCTTTCTCCATCTTAGCAATGTTCTCAAAACGGTACAAGAACCAGCGAGTTATCCGAGTTATTTCGTGTACTTTTTCTACACTCCAACCTCTTCGGAATGCCTCAATCAAAGCACCCATTCGTCGGTCAGTAGCAACTCTGCACCATTCGACCAGTATGGAGTCGGGGAGTGCTGTGAGTGCCCTGTCTGCCATTCCCTCACCTTCCGACTCGTCAGCACGTGTCAACGGTCGAGGATGTGCACAGCCTTGCTCAAGAGATGCCCAAGCCTTTAGGAAGGCTTCTTCGAAGTTCCGGCCAATTGCCATGACTTCGCCGGTTGACTTCATCGAAGTCCCTAAAACTCGATCTGCTGTTCTGAACTTGTCAAACGGCCAGCGAGGTATCTTGACGACGCAATAATCCAAAGTTGGTTCAAACGCTGCAGTAGTCCCTTCACCAGTAATAGGATTCGGTAGTTCATCAAGCGTGTAACCTACTGCAATCTTTGCAGCCATCCTCGCTATTGGATACCCAGTTGCCTTACTGGCAAGTGCGGAAGAACGTGAAACGCGAGGATTGACCTCTATCACTCGGATTTCACCGGTGAACTGGTTGAAAGCGAACTGAACGTTACAACCTCCTTTGATGTTCAACGCTCGAATAAGTGAAAGAGCTTGGTCACGAAGAATTTGATGGTCAGCGTCTGAAAACGATTGCAACGGTGCAACGACTGTAGATTCACCGGTGTGAACACCCATTGGGTCAATGTTCTCCATCGTACACACGATGGTTGCGTTATCTGCACCATCGCGCATCACTTCGTACTCTAACTCTTGCCAACCTAGAATTGATTCTTCAATCAAAACTTGATTGATACGAGAGTTTCTCAGTCCAAGAGTAGCAATTTCGACAAGTTGACCAATGTCCCAAGCCGTGCCTCCTCCCAAGCCGCCAAGCGTGAATGCCGGACGAATCAATACAGGCCAAGCACCGATTGATTCTGCAGCTGAAATGACTTCGTCCATGGTATTGCATGCAATGGCTTCGGAAATCGGCAGCCCTATCGAGTCACACACCTGGTTGAACAATTCACGGTCTTCCGCTTTGTCAATAGCGTCCAGGTCCGAGCCAATGAGTTCGACACCCAGTCGGTCGAGCGAACCGTCATGTGCCAGTTCACTGGCAATATTCAGAGCAGTTTGCCCACCCATACCAGCGAGGAGAGCACACGGTTTTTCAATCTCCAAAATTCGACGTACTGTGTCTGGAAGGAGTGGTTCAATGTACACTTTGTCTGCCATTTCCGGGTCGTTTTGAATGGTTGCAGGATTGGAATTCACCAAGATTACCTCGTATCCATCTTCTCGTAACGCTCGAACTGCTTGGCTTCCAGAAAAATCAAACTCGGCGGCTTGACCAATCTTAATCGGCCCACTACCAAGCACGAGAATGGTTTTCAAATCATCACGACGAGGCATCAGTATTCACCTCCGAGTGCTCGATCTACAATATCTCGAAATTGTTCAAACAGAGGGGCAGCATCATGAGGACCAGGACAAGCCTCTGGGTGAAACTGAACCGTGAACGAGGGATGCCCAACCAAATCTAAACCTTCGACGGTCCTGTCGTTCGCATTGACAAACCTCACCGTAACCTCTGCACCATGAAGATTCTCACCTGGCGGCGAGCATGCTCCACTGGGATGGGCGGCGAGCATTCCAGCATCGGGGTCGGCCACTGCAAAACCGTGGTTTTGACTGGTGATGGAAACTCGGCCCGTTTTCAAATCCACAACAGGCTGGTTTGCACCGCGATGACCGTAGCGCATTTTGTAGGTTTGAAGACCTGATGCCAAACCCATCAACTGATGTCCTAAGCAGATTCCCATGACAGGTAATCTCGCTTGAACTGCTTGAGCGAGGGTGTTACGAGCCATGGTTGCCTTTCCCGTATGAGCAGGGTCACCGGGTCCATTCGAGCAAAAAAGCGCATCAATCTGATATTCGTTCGTAAGAATATCGAATGGAGTTTCCGGAGGACACCAAACAACCTCAAAGTGCCTGCATAGATTACGCAAGATGTTGAATTTAATCCCACAGTCAAGAGCACCAAGCCGAGGAAGCGGTTGATCCAGAACATCCAGCGCACCAGGGTTGAGGACAACAGGAGAAGATATCGAGACTTGTTCGACGAGGTCTTCCAAGTCCGGCGATGTCATTTCTTTCAACCGAGAGCGGAGAAGGTCTTCATCTTCTTCTGGACCAAAGATACACAATACGGTTCCAAGTTCACGCACGCGACGAGTGATTGATCGAGTATCAATCCCCTGAATCCCGGGAACATTGTGGAGGCGAAGTAAATCCTCGACAGGTGCAATGGAATACCGGTGGTCTGGTTGATGCATGGCATGGCGGACAACAACACCTCGAGGCCAAACTCCAGACGACTCAGATGCCCCAGCATGTATGCCGTAGTTACCAATCAAGGGGTAAGTGAACGTAAGGACTTGCCCAGCAAAAGATGGATCGGTGAGTGATTCCTGATACCCCATCATTCCGGTGGTGAAAACGAGTTCCCCCTCACCATACCCCTGGGCACCGAAGAGTGTGCCTTGGTAGCGGCCTCCGTCAGCAGTGAGCAATAGGCCAGGCCCCTCTGCAGAGGGAGGTAAATCGATGCCAGAAGAAAGTCCATCTGCAGCGTCTGCAAAGGAAGGGGCATCGGTCACGCCACGCTGATTCTGACCAGGACAGAAACTGCCGTTTTGTGAAGCACCTCCCGACATCAGTTTTTGTCGAAAACGAACCCCCATAATAATTGGCATCGAAGAACGATGAATTGAGTCGCCCAAGTGTCAAGTATAAATATGGGTGAAAGAACAATACTCGGCGTAAGTCAGCAGATACTTACTCTTCTTCTTCCCGATCTAAATCTCGAACTCTCTTTCCGTTCGCCGTCGGTTGAATAATCAGACGCGCATCATCGAAGGAACGGTTGCTTCCAGCTTCACCGTACCAAGCATCGAGGAACAGTGCGAGTGCTGCAACTTCCGAATGAGGTTGGTTACCAACCGCCACATTGTATTGGCAATGCTTGTAGACATCACCAGGAACTTTTGCACCTCCGACAACTATGACCATCGGCCTATCACGACGAATGCGTGGAATCGCCTCACGGAAGGGTTCTCCGTACATCGTGAGGTGTACCGCAACGCCTGGGCTACCATCGCCTGCATCTTCTTCTACAAAGCGTCGAAGCCAACCCATAGGTGATTGGATGTGTTCTGAGTCCATGCCTCCGCCAAAGCGACTGGCAACCGAATGCAAATTTTCAAACATTTTGGGGTCCTCATCGCCGGCCAAAAGAAAACGGTCTGCACCAAGTGCACGTCCGACAAGGGCAAGGTGCGTGGTAATCCGAGGGTCTCTGCCAAGCCTGTAGCCAAGGCGCAGAACATCGACACGCTCTCCTGTCATGATGCTTCGACTGAACAATCCTACAAGAAAGGTGCAGTCTAAAACTCAATCAGAGGCTTGGAGTTCGTGAACATCCGACTCCTCTCCAGAATAAATATCGATGTCATGATTCGCACAAAATTGTTTCAGCCAGTAAAGAAGGAACGCATCAACAAGATAGTGAGCACAATATGTCACGCCACCCCAAAGCACTCCGAGTCGAGCGCTGCGCCAAAGAGCCGTCTGTGCTTCGAGTTCATTGGTGACAAACCCATACACGAGTGGTTCAACAGCGTAAAAGCCACACACAATAATCATGGCACCTGATACGAGAGACGGGAACAAATGCCCTAACTCACGACTGTAATATCTAAACAAAGCAGAGAGAAGCCCCAACACCAAAACGGCAACAGCGACATCTGGGAAACTAAGGGAACGAAGAATGGAAACGCCCGTATCGATGTTGTCATCTGCTGAAGAGATAAATATCCAGTAAAATAAAACAAGTACAGCAATCAAAATGCCCCCAAAATAGGCTTTGGCTGAGATCATTTCGAAAATGGCATTGTTGTCTTTGACATCGAGCCGACGAATCAGTCGCTCTGCCAGTTCATGCCGATGCTCACTGGTCACATGACCTTGATTTTGCACCGACGGAGACCCCAAATCATCCGGGGAACCGGCAGGAATGTCTTCGGTCATAGGTGTCCTTGACACTCACATCTTATCAAATCTGCCGAACTCGGGGAGTTCATGGGCATCTCCTTACCACCTAATCGAAAGAGCCGAGACCGTCTTTCGATGGGCCTCCACCGTACTGAGGAGCAACCATGCCATGTTATGGGAATCGTCAACGTCACACCCGATTCGTTCCATGCACAAAGTCGCAGAACGACTGTTGAACAAGCAATTGAAACCGCGATTGCAATGTGGCAGCAAGGAGCTACATGGATTGACATTGGTGGAGAATCTACTCGCCCAGGGGCTGATTTTGTCTCAGTGGAGGAGGAAATACAACGTGTACTGCCCGTCATAACTGCCTTGCGCTTACAGAATGAAAGCGGACTCATCTCCATTGACACTCGCCGCCCACAAGTTGCTCGAGCCGCTATTGATGCTGGAGCAGATATCATCAACGATGTGTCTGGATTAAGAGACCCTGAAATGGTCGCACTGGTTCTCGAAAAGCAATGCGGAGTCTGTATCATGCACATGCAAGGTGAACCAAAATCCATGCAAGAAAAACCCACATACAACGATTGCGCTGTCGAAGTAAGTACACAATTACTTGAAACTGCTCGTGGATTAATTGCTGCTGGACTACCTGCTGAATTGATTGCACTCGACCCCGGAATCGGATTTGGGAAATTGCTTGAACACAACATCGACCTTTTGCAACGGCACGATTTATTCCGTGGGACTGAAGGTTTCTCTGTTCTCTGGGGTGTTTCTCGCAAATCGATGATAGGACAAATTACAGGGCACAAGGACCCTGACAATCGGTTGAGTGGAACTCTTGCTGTTGCAGCAATGGCGTATTACGAGGGAATCGATATCGTGCGTGTTCACGATGTTCAAGAACACATTGATTTATTCAGAGTACTCAGTGCAGTCGACTAAATCAAACTGCCAACCAACCCAGTTGCTGCGAACCAAGCACCGGCCATACTTCCAAGATTGGAAAGTGAAGTCACCATAAGGACGCGCCCTGCCTTGTTGGACCAGAAGGATCCGAGACTCTCTAACTTGAGGAATTGCTGTAAATCTTCAGCAGTTGGCTCTTTGATTTTGAGTTGAACATATCCAGCGAACCAACCTGCCGCCAAAGTAGGATTCAGCGAGGTGATTGGAGATGCTGCTGCGGCTGTTAAAATTGCCAACGGATGGCCTCGAGCCAGTGCACATCCCAATGCAGCAAAAACTGCATTTGCTGCAGTCCAAACGGTGAACATTTCGATTAAACTGTCTTTCGAACCGGTGGCTAATGAATATCCAATGAGCGTCATGACAAAGAGCGGAATAAGCCATGGTATGCTCTTAGAGATGCGCCCTCGTATGGGGAGTTGATTCAAATCATCCAATGAGGCTTGGTCCGGCATGGATTGTTGGCCAAGGTGTTTCTCTATCCCCTTAAGATGACCCGCCCCGACAACAGCAAGTGTTTTTTTCTTGCCATCGTGCAATAAAGCAAGTTTTCCAGCAAGATAGGAGTCTCTCTCATCGATGAGCACAAGTCCTGCTCCGGGCGAAAATGTCCTCAATTCCTCCATCAGGGAAGTGAGAAGGTCTTGATTCTCGAGAAGTTCGCTGACTTCGGGTGCGTCATCGTCCTCATCATCACCAAGCAACGACCAAAGAATACGAACTTTCTCACGGAATCGCATTTTCTTCCATGCCCGACGAAGTGTCGTTTGAATATCACGGTCGATGAGTGCAACCTCAAGTTCGGCTGCCTCAGCCTCTTGTACTGCTGCAAGAAGTTCAGCACCGGGTTGTTGGCCTTCATCTAAGCCCATTTTTCGTTGTTCAGCTGCGAGAAGAGATTGCAACAGAACCAATGGTGCTTTACCTTCCTTGACGACTTTCAACAATCCTTCCTTGTCCAACCGGCGATCACTGGTTAATGCTTGATACCGAGAGTCACACAGTTCGACGGCGACACATTCTGGTTGATACGAGGAGATCTGTTCTCGAACGGCTTCAACACTCGCTGTAGAAACGTGGGCTGTACCAAGAATCCGTAAAGTCGGACTGATATCTATGTAAGGCGTTTCCGTCATTCATCAGCACCTCCAGTAAAGAGTTCTCGAAGGCGAAAAGACATAGCATCTACGGCTTGAACATCGGCTTCTTCAGGGTTTTCTGGCAGTTGATTGAGAAGAACCTCGAAGGGGATTTGCCCTCCTGCCAGGGCTTTGTGGCCACCGGAAAGACCACCGCCCCAAGTATCCGAGAGCAAGCGTCCGAGGTGAATGCCTTTGTCCTTTGAGCGTGCCGAAAGGATTACTTTACCACGGCGAGGGCCAAAAACCACCACTGTGTCTATGCCCTCTGTAGGCAAAAGGAAGTCCGCTATTTGCGCCAATGAATCCCGATTTGGCATGGAGGAAAGGGGTGCGAGAAGGGTTGAACCAACCAATGTTCTCGATGAAAGTGCTTCAGCAAACGATTCCAAGGTATCCTGAGATCTTGGAGGCTCTTCTATAGAACGGATTAGTTCGGAGTCGACATATGCATTTAGCCATGAGAGTGCTCGAATATCGACCGGATTGAAATGCCGTGTGAAGCCGAGAGTATCTGTCCGGATACCGAAAGCAAGTGCAGTAGCAACACGCGCCGTCATCGGATAGTTGAGACTCATGAGGAGGCTAGCGACCAAGGAAGAGGTCGCAGAGTACTCGGGCCGGAGCATCGAGATATCCGCTGCAACCGATTCATCTGAGGTGTGGTGATCAAGGACAATGTGAGGAACGCAATCCTCTGGAAGAACATTGTTTGCACCGGGACGGTGAAAGTCAACGGTAATGACAACGGCAGCATCGCGCAACACGTCCTGTACTTCCCAATCAAGAATAAGTCGCCGAACCGGAATATCGAGCAGACGTACCATGGCACGGTTTTGTTGATGCTCAATGAGGCCGCCATGCAGCAGCATTGGTTCCAACCCCATGCTTTGAACGAGTTCATGCATTGCAAGGCCTGCACCTAATGCGTCAGGGTCGGGATTATCATGGCAGAAGATAGCAACTTTCGACCCTTCAGGAACAGAATGAAGGTAATGATGAAGAACGCTTGCTCCGTCTTTTTGCTCCCATGAACGAATACGGTCTTGCATTGCTGCAAAAGATACATCATCGACACTGATCAAGTCCACTCCGTCACCTTCGAGAGAAAGTGTCGTTAGAATGGGAACATCTTGCCAGTGGTTCTGGATGGCCTCAAGGGGGTTTTCGTCAGCCAATGCTTCAGGATTTAGCAAAAGAACTGCGGTCGGTTTTCGTGCGTCGAGCGGAAGGGAATTAAGTGGCATTGGCGAAGGCAAGGCAATGATTTCACAACCCTCAAGTGGGCCATCGAGAGGGAGATTTGACGCAAGACCAATCAAAACACTTCGACGCCGAAGAGCACACCATTGGCTCAAACGAACAGCGAGATGTCCTGAGCCGATGATGAGAAACATCCTTTCACCAATTTGCATTCGGGTCGATGCGTTATGAAGTTACGCTACGCCAATTCAGTTTCAAAACTCAATGATGACGTTTTCACGCTCATGGTCGAAAATTTCGAACAAGTTTCGTTGCTCGCAACCCTTGATGTTGGCAACAAATACGGTTGGAATCATTTGAATTGCCTTGTTGAAGGTTGTCACGCTCGAGTTGTAGAATTCCCGGCGGTCGGCTATGCTGTTTTCAAGCGCAACCAATTGGTTTTGGATGTTCAAGAAAGAGGAGTCGGATTTCAATTCAGGATATTGCTCAGCGACCATGTTGATTCGAGGAATCATTGCAGCAAATGATGATTCTGCTCGTGCTGTTCCTTCAACATCTCCGCTCTGAAGAGCACCTGCTGCAGCACGTCGGGCTTCGAACAGTTTGTCGAAGAAAGCAATTTCCTGCTTTGCTATACCTTTGGCAATGTTAACGAGATTTGGAATCATGTCGTACCGTTGCTTCAGTAAAACAGAAATCTGAGCCCAAGAATTATCAACATTCAACTCTAAACTTACGAGTCGATTCCATGTTGAAAAGAACCAAATAATTGTGATGAGAAGTAAAAAACCTACGACTGCTCCGCCAATAATGAGTGCACTGGACATATTTCTCAACTTTTGACTTTCCTTATTGAACCTATTGGTTCAGCCCGGCGTTGAGAGAAATGTATTGATACAGAACCCCTACCGACAGACATAGACTGCGAGCAGTTATGTGAAGGAGGGAACATGATGCTTACTGAGACACTTTTGATTTCCCTCGGTGTATTTGCTGTTGCGTTCATGTTCGCCCCAATCGGCTTGGGCGGAGGGATGTTGTTCGTCCCATTGTTGCATTATGGCTTGGGATGGGAAATCAACGGGGCGTTGTTTGCCGTTTCCCTCTCACTCACAGCAGTGGTGAGCTGGGGCAGCGGCCTTGCTCATCGAAAGCAGAATCATTACGATGATTCAACTCTAAGAATCGGTATCAAAGGTGCTGTACCAGGTGCTGTCGTTGGCGTTGGAATCGTAGTCCTCATTGATGACAAAATGGATTTCGTGTTCAAAATATTGAGCATCGTGATGATTACGTGGGCCATCTACAAAACCATTGGCAAGATGAAAGATGAATCCGAGGGAGATGATGAAGAATTTGACGTAATCGTCGTTCAACCCCTCGCATTGCAAATCGGTGCTGGAATCGGAGGGATACTCTCGAGTGTCCTTGCTATTGGAGCGGGAGTCATCTATGTACCAGTGTTGAGAACTTTCGGTCAACTCGAGCCCCGTAAAGCAATTGGTACAAGCCTCCACTTCATGATGGTCGTTGTCCCAGTAGCAATTCTAGCCCACCTTCTGGCCTTGCCTTCCGACATGTTCAACAGGCTAAGCGAGGAGGTTATTCCTATACTCATATTCATGATTCTTACTTTCCTTGGTGCAAGGAGTGGTGCCAAGTACGGTATGAAGTATCTTTCAGAAAAACAATTGATGCGAGTATTCCTTGTGATACTGTTCGTCGTTGTAACCAGATATGTGATCGACTTGACTGGTATCTAATCATCCGATTCGAACACAAGGCCTTCACTTGGTGCTTTGAACATGAGTTTCGATGAATCTTCGACAGCAACCAACCCACGAAGACTGTGTTTCTCTTGAAGTTCTTGGGTAGGAGATGCCAGTTTGACGCGAGTATCTCCGAGTGATAGCAAGTGTCCAGAAGATACATTCCATTCTCCGTGAGGTAGCCAAATCCCAATTGAGCCGAGTTCATTGTGATGGACGACTACCAATGTATCTTGATTTTCATCGACTTCAGCGCGTACCACTTTCAGAGTAGCATCTTGCGGGATAAGTTTCGTTGCTGCTTGCCAGTCGTTCCAAGTTTCTTCAAGAGGCAATGTATGCTCGTCGGCCCGTTTCTCAATCACCTGTATCTTCTTGGCAAACTCTTCGGCTTCAAGTTCAGTTAATTGATTCAAACCATCAAGAAGTGTCCGTAGCCCTTCGTGTTGAATAATGTCATCGTGCGTCATTGCGGCATTTGCCATGAGAATATGCTCCGCAAGGATTTCCAACTGCTCTTGAGAACCAGTCTCCAGCGTACATTCCATTGCCTCGTCCAGAACTTCCAGTGCTAAACCGGGTTGGTCAATTGCCAGCAGGGCTTCACCAAGTTTCATCAAAACGACCGAGGCTTTCTGCTTGTCCTGGCCCACCAATTGGTTTGCCAACAAAATATGCTTCTGTGCTGTTTTTTCATCACCACTCAAGTGGCGTGAAATCCCTGAGCAAACTAAGTACGGTAAGCGATATGCAGAAATGGATTGAGCTTGTATTTCTGCAGTTTCAAACAGCCGAGCTGAACGCTCCCATTTACCGGAAGCCATTGCTAAAAGCCCCAATTGGTAAACAGCGTGCATTTCAGCAAATGAATCATCAATCAATGTCGCAGATTGAAGTGCACGAGAAAGATGAAGCCGAGCAGTATCTCTTTTACCAGACATTTTAGCCATGAGGCCAAGAGCCGTTTCTGATCGGTAAAGGTACGCACTTAACGCACTGTGAGCTATTTCTGCAGCCGTTTCATCGAGAGGAGCCAAATCAAGGCCAATCGCTTCGAGAACTTCACTCATCATCAGCAATGTCTCTTGATATGCTTCGAGTAGATCTTCTGAAGTGTTGGTCGAAGTCAGCTGAGAAATGTGAGTATCGAGTGAGAGTATTGGCTGACAAATCTCAGGCAAGGCTCCAAGCCTTTTGGTATACTTTCCTTTGATGTCTTCTCCTGCAAGAGTCCTTTGGAGGGCGATTTTGAGATTCATCTCACCTGATTCAGGTGTTGGCCTCCTCTGAACCTGCGGCCTGTCTTCAATCAAAGAATCAACCATCCACGTCAATTTCGCCTGAATATCGTATTGGTGAACGCGACTTATAGCGTATCTCATCTCTGCCGCCCGAACCCTTCTGGAAAGACTCTTCATTCGGCCTTTGTTCTTCGAACCACTAAGCGAGGCGAGACGTTGAATGAATGTAGAAGGTGGACATGTTTCGTAACCCAAGTTTGCTTTTTCACCCGTAGTGGTCATCTTGAAATCATCAGTTACGAGAATTACATTCTCGCCCTCCCGAGTCATTTTAGAAGCCAAAACCATCAATGAAAGGTCAACATCTTGTGGTGACGCTTTTTCTCCAATAAGTTGAGCAAGACCTTTTACTTGATTCTCATCAATGGTCACGGTGGTCATCAACGGTATAAATTCGTCCAAAACTTTAGGTTTCTTCGACCATCGTTGGAATCTGACATTCTGAATCTCACCGTGAACTCCTGTCGTCACAAAAAGGGAGTGTTTATGCCCCGATAGAACTTTTTTGAGATCACGAATGAAGGTGTCAGGAGCCATTGAACCAAGGTGGATAAAGCAGTTTGAATCAATAATCCATGTCTGCGACATAACTCGTCCAAGTGAAACAGGGTCATGAGTTTTCAGTCGATATTTAGTCCTGGAAAAACACATGTTGCTGGGCGTTTGAATACCCGATGGCGATTTTTGGCAATGATTCGGTATGCCAAATTACGCAACGGTAATGGAACAAGCCATAGAACTGGAAACCACATCGAATAATACCATTTCATGTAGAGTAGAAACCGTATACCTGCGGCTGAGCGCATGTAAGGAGTACCGTTGCGTATGAGATAGACCGTATCTGCATCCCTCAACTTTTGAGGAAAAGTCGAGATTAACTCCTTCCCTTCTGGAGTTTCAATAGCGACGAAGCGAATGGAGCGAACGTCCTTCAGTCGAGGGTGAAGAAAAACGGCTGTGTGCGTACAAAGTCCGCAATCGCCATCCATGAGAAGCGTGTCTTTCTCACTCATTGAACCACCTCAAGAGGATTGACATTCCATGTGCTTACCTCTACACCAGAACTCATGTGAATGTGTTCAGGAGTCAGAGGATCTTCAATACCGAGATTGTAAGACTCCAAGAGGGAGTTTACTTCGACTTGAGCCTCAGCAACAGTAAAATCCCATGGTAGGTGATGTGTATAGGCTCTGTGCGCTCGACCTTTATGTGAGGTGTAAAGACTGTACCGCTCAAATAAGAAATATTCAAGCGAGCCAGGTTTTGCCTGAAGAACTTCACCTGAGGAACGAGCAGTACCTATCAAAGATTCACCGCCATTTGAGCGAACAGAGTTCCAAGAATAGGTCCTATCATCGACAACCTTGACTACCGCTTTGGCATGTCTGTACGGCAGGCCATACGATCGAGGAGCATGGAAGCAAGTGATTCGACTTTGCGCATCTAACGTTAGGAAAAGAACACCTGGGATGCCATCCTTAACAACATAGGTGCGAATGTTAAATTCACCAAAGGTGGAAACAAAAGGAACCCAAGGAAGCATTCGTGGGCGTACCTTTTCCATGGTAAAAGGAATGACTCCAACATAAGCACGCCCTTCAAAAAAGTCGACTTCGACACCTTCTGGCAAAAAAGGTTCGAGCTTTACGGCATCAACTTCCCAATGCATGAATGTCAAATGTATCCAGTTTTGATACAAAGTGCATTTTTCTTCAGGCATTGCAAAAGGAATGTGGCTGCAATCCAAAGAATGCCTTGCTGCCATGATTCTCCGAGAAGGCGTACCGTATTGAACCATCCCTCCCTGCTAACTATTCAGAAAGAGTTGTGGATTCAAGAGGTTCAGGGTGCATAACATTCCATGTTGCCAATAGCCCCATCAAGAAGCCAAGAGGACCCATCATCATACACATGATGAGAATCGGTGTGGACACGTACATTGGCCTCTTTGCAGAGAGCATACGAAGCCAGACATAGCGCCCAGCGAAAAGGTCGAGTGCAAGTAAATGCATCCAAGCCAAAACGACGAATTCATCTTCTTCAAACAAGCCAACTACGATTTCTGGGGTTGGCATCTGCGTGGCGAAGGTCATCAGCACTTCAGCAGCGTTGGGCAGTGCCAGAACAGTGTATGACAGAAGTAACGGAGCGATGCACAAGCGTACATCACCGACGTAACGCTTCGTTAAGTGATGTTCTGGCATGAACCACATCAAAAACCAAAACGGGAAAATCAGCAATGACGAGGTCCAGAACAGCCCAATGGCGAGTGAATCCATTATTCCGCCTCAGAATGTTCCAAGGCAAAGCGTTTTGCGTCTTGCTTCAAGAATGGAGTGTAGAATGCTGGTAAAAGAATCATGCTCGACAGTAATGCTAACGTGATGGCAACGACAAACGCCTGTCCAAAGAGGCGCAAGGGTAGCAGAGCTGAGAGATTTAGCACCGAAAATCCACCAGCAGTGGTTAGTGCTGCAGCGAACATTGCCCGGCCGGTCGTGGCAGATGCATTGGTCACCCAAACTTCTTGAGAATGAGTTGGATTATGTTCGACTTCCTCTTCGAGGCGTATCGAGAAGTGGACTGCATAATCGACACCCAAACCGAGAGACAGTGCTCCAATCGTAACCGTTTGTGCATTGATTTGATATCCAGTGTAACCCATGATCCCGTATACCCACCCTACGACCATCATCAGTGGAATCCAAGAGACAAATCCTCGTGCTAGACCTTGCTTGAAATCCTTTTGCCGAGTAGTATGTATTCCTACGAGCATCCCGAGAATAACAAACGCAACGACGGAGGTAGAGAGAACTGCTGACTCAGCCACATCGGATGTTGTTTGTGCAACGATGAGACTACGACCTCCTATACGGAGAGTAGCCTCGCTGTCAAGTGAATCTTCAGTGGTTTGAGTCGATTCGCTCAAACGGTCATACAAATCGATAGTTGCTTGCCAATCAAGCGTCTCTGCTTGGAAGGAAAGAACGGTCTGTTGACCATCGGCAGCCAGCACTGCTCCAGTTAATTGACGCCCAGTGGTGTTGGTGAGCAAGTAGTCTGAGAGCGCGTCGTAAGATGCGGTTGAAGAAGCATTGAGAGCGGTCATTAATTCGTTAAGTGTCGAATCTCGGACTTGGGCTTCTGACAACAGATTCCATAACCCATTCGGAGTCCCACTTACGTCTTCGCTGTCCATGAGCATCGCATGTGCGGCATCCCAGGCAACCTTACCTTCGGGTGAGATTGCATCCACATCAATGACCAAGTACAACGGAGAACGGCTGCTTTGGAAATCATCTGACAACATGAGGAAATCAACAACAACTGGGATTTCTTGGTCCAACTGATCGCGTTGGTCGAAACCAACCTCCAATTGCTGGAATCCAAAATACATCGGTGTCAACAAAAGCAAGGCGATGACGCCGACCTTCACAGGTTGTGTAGACAATCTTCCCAAAGCCAAGGAAACACGTCCGATGGAAATCTTGCTGGCTTTCGATAGTGCCAGTTTCTTCGGAGGGAAAATGAGCATGAGAGCTGGTAATGCAGTGATACTTAGCAGGTAGACGGCAAACAAACCGATGGCAATGACTGTACCAAATACTTGCAAGAATGAAAGTGCAGAAAATCTGAACGACAGGAATCCAACCATGTCTGTGAAAATAGCGATAACAAGAGCAATAGAAGTTAAAACAGTACCACGACGAACAGCAATCATGCGCGCCTCGTGAGAGAAGTCAGCAAGTGTCTTCCGTTCTATAGAATCTTCTGAGTCGAGATTCTGCATCTCTTCTCGTATTCGAAGGACGACGTGGAGACCGTAGTCGACACCAATTGCTAAAAGCAAGACTGGAATTGAATTCATCGCAGCGTTGAACACCATGTTGACACCCATGAATTGCAACCAACCAGCGATTCCGTAGGTCGCTGCAATCGAAATGATGGTTAGGAATGTAACATATGCCGTGTCCCTGACGCTTCTAAAGTTCAACCATAAAATCCCGGCCAAGAGAAGCATCGCTGCACTGGTCAGCATACCGATTTCCTTGCCGAGACTGCCGTTTGCTCCAAGTGCAAATTGTGCAAAAGAGAAGGTCCGAAGTTCTTCATTTCCGGTCGAGGCGCTCATGTTGTCAAGCATTGTTTGAGACCAGTCCCCAATGTCTGATTGGACATCATCGAGAACCGTGTACCCATAATCAGCGGGTTCTGTACTGATGACCAGCGTGGTAAGAACTGGCCCACTCATGTTCCAAGGGTCATCTCGTTCTGCCACAGGCATACAGCTCAAGATTGCGGCTCTGTAATCGATATCTTGGAGGAATGAAAGTGGGATGAGTTGGCCGTTAAGCGGACCGGTGACAGCCATAATTTGGCCGGATTCAGATGCTGTTCGATCTGCTGTCAAGCCGTTCATCTGTCCCATAAGTACGCCTATTTCTGCGGAGAGGTTGTTGCCCTCATCTATACGCGGCAACCATTCTGAAGGATCACCTGGTGACCATGCTCGCATCTGCTCAGGAGTTATTTCTCCTGTTTGAGGCATGAATTGAGAGGCTGCTGAGAGGTTGTTTAGAGCGCTCTGCAGTTGCGAACTGTTTGCGGTTTGAACTTCAAGAAGAGCAGCTTGGAATACCGGAATCCAGTCAGCATTCTCTGCATCTTGCCAGAATTGCCACTGAATGGCATATCCTGCCATTCCACTGTTGGCTTGAGTTCCAAACAACGGGTAATGCAAGGGTTTGAAATCTTCATTATCCAACATTGATGCTTCAATTTCTGCTAGTTCCAACCATGTTGAATTTACCAGCAAGTCACCTTCTTCAACATCACGAATTACCCTTACAAAGTCAACAGAGGCTTGGTATTCTGCTTCAAGTTGGTTGAGTAATTGGACATTCTCATCGTCGGGGAAAAAACCGTCTTCGCTGTTGTCAAATTGAAGATGCATCGCTCCGCTTGAAAAAAGGAGAACAATCAACATGACGATTCCAAAGGCTTTCTTTGGAGATTGAACGCTTGCATTGCTCATCCAAGTAAAAGGGTTTAGCATGACTTTGGCTTCAGTGTCCGGCTTATATATTGGTGTTTGAACTGATTTCAAACAACCGTGTTTGAGAGAATGCCATTCAAATGGATTCGATGACCATAGCGATTCCTTGACCGCCACCGATACAAGCAGTTGCAACACCGTAACGGCCACCGCAACGCTTCAATTCAAGAGCGAGGGTGAGCACCAAACGTGTTCCGGTTGCTGCAAGAGGGTGACCTAGACCGACAGCACCGCCGTTGACGTTGACTTTCTCTACGTCCAATTCCAAATCCTTGATGCAAGCAACCGCTTGTCCTGCAAAGGCTTCGTTGATTTCCCAACGGTCAATATCCGCAGTTGTGAGACCTGCTTTTTCAAGAGCTTTACGAGATGAAGGTACAGGGCCGTAAGCCATGATGGCTGGTTCAAGACCGACAATTCCCCAAGACACAATTCGTGCAAGAGGTTCGTCCCCGTCGGCCTTTGCTTGGGAAGCAGATTTGATGACAACGGCTGCAGCACCGTCGACAACTCCAGAAGCGTTTCCAGCAGTTACAAAGGACTCAGGTCCAAAGGCAGTTGGAAGTTTAGAGAGTGACTCTGCAGTCGTATTTTTGACAACGTGGTCCTCATCCTTGTGGGTGATCACAGTTTCACTTCGGCGGCTCTTGACCGTAACCGGAACGATTTCCTGTTCGAAAACATCGTTTTCGATTGAGGCGGTTGTACGAGCATGCGAAAGTGCGGCAAATTCATCAATCTCTTCACGAGTGACTCCCTTTCGCTTGCACAATTCATCAGAAGTTTGCGCCATAAACAAACCACAGGTCATATCCTGTAGATTCGTCATCATGTAGTCTTCAACTTTCGGTGAACGACCAAGTTTCCATCCTTCACGTCCGCCACGCATGACGTGAGGTGCCTGACTCAAGTTTTCCATTCCACCTGAGACTACAGTTGATGCTTCTCCGAGCATGATCATTTGGGCTCCCGAAACGATGGATTGAACGCCAGAGCCGCAAATGCGTGACAGCGTCAGCATTGGAACTTCATGAGGGATTCCACCTTGGAGACCTGCGTGTCGAGCACCATAGATTGACTGCGAGCAGGTTTGCAACGCGTATCCCATTACGACATGGTCAACCTTGGCGGGATCGGTACCGGTCTTTTCCAAAGCTGCCTGAATTGCAATTCCACCGAGGTTTTGTGCACTCAAGGATTTCAAAAGTCCGCCTTGCTTTCCATCGCCACGCTTTCCGCCCACCCATTCACAAAAAGGTGTTCTTGCTCCGCCAATAATCACGACATCTTCGGTCATGATGCTACCAGTGGCCTGCGGGTCATAATATCATGCATACAACGCTATGAGTATTCGTCTTCATAGGAGAGCGAACAGCGCAATACCACACAATACACATACAATTGGCATGATAAGTAATTCTGCGGAAGAACGAATACGACCGAGGTTGGCTAATTCTGTACCTCGTTGAATGTTTGCTTTCATGCCAGGAGTATCCTCTCCATGAACCGAAATAGTCGTATGGCCAACGGTACCGTCGATTTGTTCTGCATCTAATTCTGCTCTGCTCCGAGGTTTGACCATACCCAACAGGTAAACAGGGTTGCCAATTCGAAGAGCATATGCGGTCCAACGGTGCTTACGAACATCTCCATTACGGAATAATCGAGCAGCAAATTCGGTTTGGAAGTGGTCTCGAAGTGTATCTGCATGACTTGAAGTCCACATCTTGACATAGTTTCCAAGATCTTTTCTCTTGAAACTACCTGATTCTACACGTATTCCTCCAGTGCCATCATGAAGCATGAAAGGAACATAGCCGCTGTCTGAGCGCACACTTTGCCAATTACATTCTTCTCTGGTCGTTGTGTTTCCGTCCGAGTCAGTTGAGGTCACTTGACGGCACACATAGACTTCATATTCCCATCTAAAATCAACACAGCCCGGAATCATTCTGTTGGGATTTCCATCAACAACGACATTGATCCATTGTTCAGGAGCGGGACGAACTTGACCGACCAGTTCTGCTGAACCTGCTGCCACTGAACGAACCAGAGAAGTAGGCGTGTCGATCATTTGCTGCTGTCGCTTGTGTTGGAAGTATCCGATAAGAAGCCAGATAAAGCCGATGACTGTGATTGCAAGGGGAGCATACTTCATTCCTCCTTCTTCTTCGAGTAGTTCTCCATTGTCAATTGCTGCTTGCTGGTCGACCATCATTGATCCGATCGACACACAGAGAAGAACGATGAACATGACCATGCAAACTCCAAATGTTGAAAGCGTGGCTGGTTGTGGAGTTCCAACCTTACTCGGATGTTCTAGGATTGCGGTGCCATCCCCATCTGGCGCATATCGGTCCGCTTGATTCCAAGTCGATGGCCCAGGTGCGGGAAGTATCCAATCGTTCGGATCAGCAGTAGGGGTGTAGGATGAACGACCAAAAAACCACGATTCGAGTTCATATCCTTTCTTCAAAGCAGCCTCTTCCAAATCGTCCGGCTGAGGAGCATCTTTCCTGACCTTGTGTAAATCTGCTTCAAGCGAAGGTGGAGAACACAAGGCAATTGCCAAGAATCCAAACGCTGCCAAGACACCTCCCTCCATGCTGAGTGTGGCTGCCCCAGCCACGACCAGAAGAACACCAATAATCCAAAAAATCCAGTTGAACCATCTGTAAGGTTTGGTAAGGTGAAAAAAACCTCTGTCGAGATTAACATTATCCAGTGACATGATTCACGCTGTCGGAGAGACTGTAAAACCATTCCGTGCCGTAAACACACGGAGGTATTGGTTCAAAGTTAAATCACGCCAACCACTTTTATGAGAATACGTTTGTCTCGGCAACCGTCAAATTCCGCATAGTGTATTTGCTCCCATGTACCAAGATGTAGTCGTCCGTCATGGACTGCCATCGTAACTTGTTGGCCCAAAAGTTGACGCTTAAGGTGAGCATCCCCGTTGTCCTCCCCGGTGCGATGGTGATGATACTCATCTCCAGTCGCTCCATCTTGTCCGTGGTATGGAGCAATCTTTTCTAACCATTTCATGATGTCGTGATGCAATCCACTTTCCAAGTCGTTGACGTAGCATGAAGCAGTAATGTGCATGGGGTTCACCAAAACCAAACCATCCTTGATTCCACTTTCATGGACAATTCGTTGTACTTCATTGGTGATGCAACGAATTTCGTATCTCTCGGTTGTATTGACCCAAATTTCTTCAACATAGGTTGCTGCTTGTCCTGTTATGAGAGTGCCCATGCCCCTCCTAGTAAGCGACGGTTGTTGGTTATTTCAGTCTTGAAAACAGTGATGATCGGTCCAAACC
Organism: Candidatus Poseidoniaceae archaeon; assembly: GCA_938075675.1. Lineage (GTDB taxonomy): Archaea > Thermoplasmatota > Poseidoniia > Poseidoniales > Poseidoniaceae > MGIIa-L1. The sequence continues at coordinate 38,151 of CALJHE010000025.1, forward strand.
AGCTGATGAGGTGAGTATGGGTATGGCTGCTACAAGGCCGCATACGACAGTGATAATGCCAAGTGTAACGCTAAGAATACCAAATGCCGTCGACTCATCAATTTGAAGCGATTCACCCAAACCTCCGTCGTCACCGATGGAGTAGGTCAAAAAGGTCAAAGCACTGGAGATGAGAATCCCTACAACGATGAGGTGAACGCCTCGTCTTTGGTAGTTGGTGAGCCAATACCCACCCAATATACCAGTTCCTGCCGAAACCAATGAACTCACCGCAGTAATCATTGCGATTTGAAATGCTAGAGTTCCACCATCACCGGTGAGAATAGGTTCGAGAGGTGAAAGAACTCCAAGACCACTAATGAGACCGTAGATGATGAACAATATCCCAATTATCTTTGGGGTAGATGAAGGTGGTGGGAGGTAAATGGGGTACTCCATCGCTTGTGGAGTCCCTGCGAGATATTGCTGAGCCTGAGGGAATTGTTGTTCAGACTGTGGCATAGAGTAATTGCCATCGTCCCATGGATCTGGCTGCATAAATCAAAGCCGGCATTAGGACATATCAATGCTTGTCTGAAGAGTTCGGAGAATGGTGGTGTTGAAGAGGGAGAACGCCGTGGCAACAATAAGGAGGGAGATGATGGCCGACATACTGGTAGTGTACAAAAAAAACTTTGAGGCCGTACACGACGCAAGTCTTGATTTCGTCACCAAAGCCCTTGAGACTTCCAGTAAAAATCGGGGAGGACTACGAATAGACGTCCGTGCGCGTGAACAAGTTAGGCGTGCAGACTTCATTGGAAGAGACCTGGTCATTGTCCTGGGTGGCGATGGTACACTCACAAGCATATCGCACAATATTGACGCAGCGACTCCTGTGATGGGAGTAAACTCGCACCCTAGAGCGGGCGACCCCACTGGTAGTTTTGGATTCTACATGGACTCAAACATCGATACCTTTGCAGGGGATCTTGAAACTGCTCTCAATGGAGAATCAATTATCAACGAATTACCGCGCTTACAAGCAATTATCGATACGACATCTGGGAATCAATTTACGACCGATCCGGCGATGAATGATCTCTTAATTGCAAATACGCACCAATACGCACCAAGCAAGTATCATCTCCGACGAGGAGATAACAAATGCCAGCAACAAAGCAGTGGACTGCTGTTTTCAACGTGGTTGGGACAGGGTGCGTGGTTAAGCAATGCAGTAAGCAAAACGGATCTTGAACACCTGCTGAACCGGGTAGAAAAGAATCAAAAAAACACCCATTACTTCGTTTTAGCGCGAGACATATCCCCCTCAGAACGTGAAGGAATGCCATGGTCGTGGATGGATTGGACCGAAGAATCAACAACGATTACTTCAGACATGCACCGGGGATATGTAGTCCCAGATGGATGGGACGAAGTTCATTTCAACCGTGGTGCAACGATTACCGTCAATGCTGAAGCACCCAAACTCCGGTTACTCACGTTCCGAAATTCGATGCAAGATAAACTCGAAGCATTGACAAAGAAACGCTGATCAAAAGAAAATACTCCATCCATAAAGCCAACCAAACGGTAGGCAAAGGACAGAGACGACAATAAACCAAAATGCAATTCCAATGAGTTCGGAATCGGGATGCCCCGGCTCTCGAATGGCAATATCTCGATTTCGAGTGAGAATAAGTAGTCCAAGGAAACTAAAAAAACCCGTCACTGGAGACACAGAGGGTATGAAAGCAGAACAAATTCCGCTCACAATCGCTATGAAAATCCAATTTCCTGCACCGATTTCTTTGTAACTGAAATATTGCGGAACGACAACTTCTAATTCAGCAGGATTCGGTCTTACTGAGGTCTCGGAGGATTCCAAAGCTGCAGAATAGTAGTGATTATGGATGACATCGCCGGTATGAAGATCACGTGGTACAACCTCATTCGACAGATTCTTGCGGGGTGATTTCAAATCCATAATCTCACAATCAAAAAATCAGACGCCCATTAAGATCATAACAAAAATGCTGAGGAAAAGAGCAATTGAATTGAGAACAATGGCAGGCACAATCTTACCGGATTCAGGATGAAGCTTATTCTTGGACTTGTGGAGGTGTGGTAACATCGAAAGAATACCCACACCACTGACCAATCCACAGCAAATATTTACACCTGGAAAAAAAGCAAAAAGAATGGAGATTACGCCATAAACGACCCAATCGAAAGCGTGAATCTTCTTGTAAGGAATAAACAATTGCTGTGGTTGCTGATAGGGAATCGATTGTGGAGGAAGGCCAGAATAAATCACCGTTTGCGGCGGTGGTTGTTGAGCAGGCTGAGGCGTAGGTGGAAGGTGATAATGATTATGAATGACATTTCCAGTATGCATATCCCTACCAACCACACTGTCCTGAATGGTTGGTTGAGAGTTATCATCGGGTTGCACAAGACTTCCTCAAGAGTTGCAACAAGGCACAACTCTTAATGATATCCAGTGGTGTAAAAAGTAAAGTGGCAATGACGTAAAAAAAGGGTGGAGACTGGAGTTCGACAAAGAACTCCAGCCTCCGGTTTTCTTAGGAGGTGATCCATCTGCAGGTTCCCCTACAGATACCTTGTTACGACTTAACCCTCCTTGTCGAAGACAGGCTCGAATACGCCATGCCGAAGCAAGCGCAGCCTCACCCACCCCCAACTAAGATGGTTTGACGGGCGGTGTGTGCAAGGAGCAGGGGCATATTCACCGTGCTATATTGAAACACGATTACTACGGAATCCAGCTTCACGTGGGCGAGTTACAGCCCACGATCCGAACTATGAACGGGTTTCGGGGTAGCTCGGCCTCTCGGCCTGGCTTCCCATTGTCCCGTCCTTTGTAGCGCGCGTGTAGCCCAGGACATTCGGGGCATACTGACCTGTCGTTGCCCTCGCCTTCCTCTGGTTTAACACCAGCGGTCTCCCTATAGTGCGCCGCCTCCGGAGAGACGGGTAGCAAATAGAGATGAGGGTCTCGTTCGTTATCTGACTTAACAGAACGCTTTACAGTACGAACTGACGACGGCCATGCACCACCTCTCTGAAAATCCGACAAGCTCATTACGCTGGTCTTCATATAACAGTCGGCCCTGGTGA
>CALJHE010000026.1 GCA_938075675.1 Candidatus Poseidoniaceae archaeon
CGAAGCGGGTGTGCTTGTTCAAGCAGCACTCGACAAGTTCGGAAAGGATGGTCGTGGATACGAAACACGGCCTGGACGTACACCTCGTGAAACGCTCGAAGAAGATATCATGGTCATTCTTGACCAAGGTAAGCAAGAAGCTGGTGATGTGGCAAAGAACGAACTGGCTCAATCCGGTTCGACCAACGCTGCAGTCAACATGGCTATTTCTGGTGCTCGTGGTTCAATGGACAACCTCAACATGATGGCTGGTTCGATTGGACAAGCAAAGGTTCGTGGTAAGCGACTTGAGCGTGGATACAACGAACGTGTTCTGCCTCACTTCCGCCGTGGTGGACGTGCAGCAGCAGACCGTGGTTTCATCGCAAGTTCTTTCAAGCGTGGTCTTGAACCTACGGAGTTCTTTATGCTCTCCATTTCAGGCCGTGAGTCTCTGGTCGATACTGCTGTTCGTACTGCAAAGTCCGGATACATGCAACGCCGATTGATTAACGCAATGGACGATTTGAAGGTCTACGATGACTCAATGCTCTCGGTTCGTAACACTGCTAACCGTATCATTCAATTTAGCTACGGAGAAGACGGAATTGATCCGTCCCGTGGCGTGCACGGTTCTCCGTTCAACATCGATGTTATTGTTGATGAGGCTCTTGGAACCGAAGGTGCAACCGTCATTGAACGTGATTCCTTTGAACGTGAAGAAAAGGAAGATGACTTCGGTGGCATCGAGTATGAAGATGCTGGAACAGAAGGAGGCGAGAACTGATGGTCGTAAAGAGTGCAACCAAGAAGAAGCTCATGGATTTGGGCATTGCAGAAAACTATGCTCACACCCTTGCTGATGACAAGAAGTGGGACGATGTCAAAATCCTCGCTGCTGGTGAAATCGCACAATTGTGTGAGACCGATTCGGAAACTGCTGCAACCATCAAAGCAACCATTGATGCTGCTAACAAGAAGGGCGGAGATTCAAACAGCGAAAACACAGGGCCGACAACATCGGTTCGACTTCGCCGTACTGGACGCTCCATTGCTCGTGCAAAGACCTCCGTTGCTATGACTGAATACAACCTTGAATCGAAACTCTTGGAGTATGAGGACGAGTTGTCTGATGACCCAATTTTCAAGTCGCTCGTGGCAGCTGTTGAAGACAATGGCTCTGCTCGATTTACCAATCGGATCTTCCACGACCTTACCGTTGCAATTCATGCACGTGGCAAGAAGAAATTGACCAAGGCTCAAGCAAAGAAAGTCGTTGAGGAAGCCGTTGTGGCTCTGGACCGTGCAAGCATTGACCCATACGAAGCTGCAGGAATTATTACTGCGCAATCGATTGGTGAGCCGGGCACACAGATGACCATGCGTACATTCCACTATGCGGGTGTTGCGACAGTGAACGTCACTCAAGGTCTACCTCGTATTATCGAAATTGTCGATGCACGAAAGGTTCCAAATACGCCAACAATGGTTATTCGTTTGGCTAAGGACAAGATGACAGATGCCAAGGAAGCGCAAAAGCTTGCTGCAGCCATTGAAGAAACCCACACTGTGAACATTGCTTCTTTGGAAACTGACGTCGCTCAACGTCGTCTCGTTCTCAAGCTCAACAAGGGTATGCTCAAGCAAAAGAACATGACTGGTGCTGAAGTGAAAGACAAGCTCGAACGTGCAACTCGCCTCTTTGTTCAAGCGGACAAGGAAAAGAATCCGTCGACGCTCACTCTGATTCCGGGTGTACACTCTGAAGAAGACTTGGCTGAACTCGCTGAGAACCCTCCTTCGTACACCATGCTTTTGCAACTCGAAGAGAAAATCCGCGACATGCGACTCAAGGGTATCCCGAACATTGCTCGAGCCAACGTCCAACTTGATGACAAGACAGGCGAATACTACCTCTCTACCATCGGTTCAAACCTTACTCGTGTGAGTGAGATCGAAACCATCGATCGAAACCGTACCTACACAAACAACATCATCGAAATCTTCGATTTCCTCGGAATTGAAGCGGCTCGACAAGCAATTGTCAACGAACTCCAAGCAACCCTAGACGGGGCTCGCCTGGAAGTCGACGTACGACACTTGCTCCTTGTTGCTGATGTCATGACTTCAGAAGGTGAAGTTCGTGCTATTGGTCGTCACGGTGTATCGGGTACAAAACACAGTATCCTTGCTCGTGCTGCTTTCGAAGTTACCGTAAACCACCTGCTTAAGGCCGGTGTTATCGGTGAGAAAGACTACCTCACTGGTGTTGCAGAAAACATCATTGTCGGTCAACCAATTTCACTTGGAACCGGTAGTGTTGAACTCTACTACATCCCTGAATGATTATTTTCTACCCATGAGAAACAATGTGGAGTATGGAGGAATAAAATATGGACCTAAGCCGACAACTGAAGAATGCAATTGCAACTGGAGACCTACGATTTGGACAACGCCAAGCACTCGATGCGTGTGCTCGTGGTGAAGCGAAAGTCGTTATTTTCGCTGCAAACTGCCCAAGCGAATTTATCGATGAATTGCACGCTAATCACCCAGAAGTGACCAAATTCCGTGCAAGCATGGTAAACCGTGAACTCGGAATTGCCTGTGGTAAGCCGTTTTCGGTTTCTACAATCAGCATCATCGATGCTGGTGACAGCGATTTGTTGCAGCTCGAAACCAACCTTGAGTGATTACCCTTTCCAGGCTAAATCGCCTGAACTTGGTAGCAAAGGTTTGATGTCAGTCGGCGATGTCGTTGGGCTATGCGCCCTATGAATACTCGACTCTCAGCACTCTTGCTTACATTCTTGATGCTCGCCTCGGTCATGGTCTTACAGACTCCTGTTCCCGAGCCTCTTCTCGCCGAAGGTGAATCCGAGGATGTTCAATTCACCTCAGGCCGCGGAACTTCATCTTCGTATCTTTCTGCAGGAGGCTCGAACGCTCAAAGCATTGACGCAAATCACATCGCAGCACTCGGTTCGGGTGGGTGGATTATTGGTTCGGAATTCAATACTTCACTCACTTTTGGAACGAACACGCTCCAACCGACTTCCCCGTACGGTTCTGCATACGGCGAATTTTTCTTAGCAGTGGCCGATGACACAGGCGTCTGGCGCTCTGTTTTTGGAGCGGATCACAGTTACGGTGCGGGTGGACTTTCATTCCTAACCGATGTAGCAGTTGACGTCTCTGGAGATATTGCTATTTCCGGCTATTACTATGGTGAAATCGCATTCCCAAGTTTTCAAGGGCAAAACATCATTTTGTCCAATACCAATTCTGGTTACCACTTTGAAGGGTTCGTTGCTACTGCGACTCCCAATGGCGATTGGCAATGGGTGAAAGGCCTCGAAACGGTCGTGAACGGGTCTGGCGAATACAGTTCAACAACCGGCGTCACATTTTCTGCTAATGGCGATGTACTGCTTACGGGTGAATTCGAAGGTGAAACGGATTTTGGCGGTACCTCATTTAACGTCTCAAACGCACAAGTCTATGTCGCAAATTATGATTACTCCTCTGGCGCATTGAATTGGGTTACCAGCGGTGGCGGTGTCGGTGTCAATCGAGTTTTTGATATGGCTCCGACAATAAACGGGGGTGTGAAGATTGCAACCATTTCTGATGGGTTTTCTCTATGGGATTCAACCAGTTACCTTGCCAAAGGTACAATCGACGCAGTCGTCGTTGAATTGGATGCAAGTGGCAATCTTGTCGGCCTTGATGGCTACGGGACTCCAAATGAACAAACCATCATCTTGAACATCGAAATGGACTTCAATGGCGACACCTACTATGCGGGTACGTTCGGTGGAACACTGACCGGCACCGGATGGTCTGCAACGGCGTCCTTCGGTGGCAACGATATTTTTGTTGTACGTGACGCAGTTTCGTCTGCGAACAGTTGGGCGTTTGTTTCAGGTTCGAGTCAGGCTGATGAACCCCAAGGTCTTGCAGTTACTTCCAGCGGTATGGTCGTGTACGGAGGCTATATCATTGCTCAGCACACTGCCAGTTCATACACACTCACCCCTTCAAATCACGACGGATTCGTGGTTGGTCTTTCATCTTCTGGCTCTGCTGAATGGGCTGAACAAATCGGTGGCTCTGAATACGACTACGCATGGGATCTTGCGGTCAATTTCACCGACGCAATCGGTGTCGCTGGTTCTTATTCAGGTTCGATGACCCATGATGGTACATCAATCACATCGACAGGCGGCAGGGATGCGTTCATTTGGGCGTTTGACCCTACCGCATTGAAGGATACAGACAGCGATAGCATCGTTGACGTGGATGACAATTGTCCTACGGTTTCCAACCCGACTCAAGCAAACACAGACATGGACGATAAGGGCGATGCATGCGATTCAGACGACGACAACGACGGTCTCACCGACAACTTCCCTGACCTTTGCCCTCGTGGTGGTGAATTCAACTGGACAAGCATGCAAGACACATCCAACCCTTCAGCTTCAACCGATTGGGATAACGACGGCTGCAAAGACGACGTTGAAGACCTCGATGACGACAACGACCAGGTCCTCGATGTGGATGACCTTTGCCCATACACTTCCTATGAACCTCCACGGCCAACATGGATTTCCGATTCCTCAAACGATCTCGATGGTGACGGTTGCCGTGACTCTGACGAAGACGTAGATGACGATGCGGATGGTTTCGACGATGTCGATGACGACTGTCCAACAACTTCTGGAACATCGACGCTCGGTACCACTGGATGTCTTGACTCAGACAGCGACGGCTGGTCGGACACCTACGATGATTGTCCGAATGAGGCTGGTAACTCAACCCTTGGAGGCAAGAATGCTTGCCCAGATCTGGATGGCGACGGCTGGTCGAATACCGATGATGCATTCCCGAACGATGTGACGCAGTGGTTAGACGCAGATACAGACGGCTATGGAGACAACCAGCAAGGTCTCTCTCCAGACGATTGCTCCACAGTTCCGGGCACTTCAACCGTTGACCGACTGGGTTGCTTTGATTCCGATGAAGACGGTTATTCGGATGCTGATTCCACTTGGTACATCGAAGATGGCGCTGACGCTTTCCCGAACGATGCAACTCAATGGGCCGATTCCGATGAAGACGGATTTGGCGATAACTGGGGTAACTCAACTTGGGACGACCGTAAATCCTCTTGGAACGGAATCTATGTTGACGGAGCCACTGAACAAGATGCTTGTCCAAATCAATTTGGAACCTCTTGGCAACAAGGAATCCTTGGATGTCTTGACACCGATTCAGATGGATGGGCAGACTTCATGGATGCCTTCGATAACGACCCGACCCAATGGGAAGATGCCGATATGGATTCATTTGGCGACAATGAAAGTGGAAACCAACCTGATGCATGCCCTTCGCTTCCTGGCAACTCAACAGCAGACCGCTTTGGATGCATGGACACCGATGGTGATGGCTACTCAAACGCTGACATCACATGGGGATACGAATTAGGTGGCGATGCGTTCCCTGACGAACCCTCTCAATGGTCCGATGCAGACGGCGATGGGTTTGGTGATAATCCTCTCGGAATCACTCCAGATGCTTGTCCAACCGTTCGAGATTCCTCAAGCATTGACCGAATTGGATGCACAGACACCGACGGTGATGGATATTCTGACCCTGATGCTTCATGGACGCTCGCTGACGGTGCCGACGCTTGTATCTCCGGTGCTGGTAATTCAACATCAGATCGAACCGGTTGTTTTGATGCAGACGGTGACGGCTACTCGAACCCATCTGGTGATTGGAAAGTCAGCGACGGAGCTGATGCTTATCCTGATGACCCACTGCGTTGGATTAAGGATGCTTCATCAACCGATGGTGCTTCTTCATCCTCGACGTTAATCCTCGGAATTGGTGCTGTTGTTGCGCTCGCTGCCATTGCAGGTCTTGCCTTCTTCTTTATTCGTAAGCCAGAAGGTGAAGCCGTTGACAAGAACTGGACCGATGGCACCTTTGCCCCAATGGGTGGAGCAATGCCAGCAATGCCAAACATGGCAGCACAACCAACGGTCATGATGCCCGACTACAGTAACACAGCAGCACCGGTTGCTGGTGCTATGCCGAATATGGCTGCCCAACCAGCAGCAACCGTTGCAATGCCAAACATGGCTGCACAGCCAGCAGCGCAACCCGTTGCTCAACCAGCTCCAGTTCAGCCAGACCCAGCTCGTGAATACTACAACGGTCTGATTGCGCAAGGATACCCGCAAGAGAGTGCTGTACAGTACACTCAACAGTACTATCCAGCCTTTGTAGGATGAGTGCAGATTATTCTTTACTCAAAGTGAAGAGTGCGGATTGAAGGTTCACTCAGTTCCAACAAGCTTGTAATCATCGGAAAGTGGTGTAGCACCGGTTTCCATGAGAATGATTTGACCGTCTTTGAATCGCATGAAAGACATGACAGCCTCAGAGTCGGAGTCGTTTGCAAAGTGAACAATTGAGTGAGCAACGCCAACTTCCTCGTTTTCGAAAAGAATTCTTTGGTTTTCTCCTTTCGGTGGGCTTCCGCCACTGACGAATCCAAGAATGTCGGACTTGCTCATGGTAATGCCACCCACGTGAGGGTTGAACACGCAATCATCGTGAATGATGTTTGCAAGTGCGTCGACATCTGCGTTTTCCCAGGCTTCGTTGTATGCTGCTATGATAGACATGGTCTCCGCACAAGCCAGTCATCCTTAAACTCGCCGCATATTCAGTTTATTCGAACCTCTCACATTCATATAGCGGTGTTTAATGAGAGATTCATGATGAAACGCTTGGCTGTACTCATGTGCCTGCTTTTCCTTATGGCTCCACTATCGGGATGCTTTGGCACTTCTGAGGAATCGGTCACAGACAACACAAGCATTGTGGACGATGCTTCCTTCGATGAAAACAACACGACCGGTGGAAACCAAGATGACCAACCAACTCCAGTGTTTTCACCTTACGATGTGGTTTGTCCTGATGGCTCGAATGAAACCGTCCAATGGGGCAGCGTGACTTGTGCAGCGCCTGTTGCTTTCAAAGCCGCAGATGTGTCCAACGAAACACTCAATCTCACCCTTGAATGGTACAACATTGCATCTGCTGAATGGGGCAACTTTGGACCGGTCGAATTGTTCATCGTTGGCGAGAATGTTGAGGCTGCCAAAGACTTGGAAGACTTGTTTTGTGAACGCCACATGGCGCTTGATGACAATTGGAACGAAGAATGGGATTGTGCCAATGAAAATTACCAAATCTTCTCGCACTATACGGATGAAGGTGGAGCAGCCATCAGTACGTTCAAGCGAACCTACATTGAATACGATTTCATGATGATGATCATGTCGGCAAAGTACCCGGGACCTTCTGAAGACGATTACAAACCCGTAACACTGCACGAATATTTCCATATTTTCCAACACTCGCACATCAGCGATGAGTGCACAGGAGACAGCAGAGATACATGCGAACGCGATTCGAAAATGGGCGGAGAAAATACTCCATGGTTTGCAGAAGGCGGTGCGGAATTCATGGCTCAATCTCTGTACTCAGAACAAGACGGCGTTGGCGAGAATTATCTTCGAGAAGTCATGCAGCGCAAACTGGAGACGTCTCAAGAAGGTTACAACGCCCAAAGCACCTCGCTTGACCAGTTGACCTACTCATCCGAAGTAAACGTCTACGATGTTGGCGCATGGTTCATCGCTTATCTCATCCATCACGAGGGTGAGGATGCCTTCCTGAATGGCTTCTACGGTGACCTCGACGGTTTAGGTTTTGATGCAGCCTTTGAGGACAACTTCAACGCAACAAAGAGCGAATATTTGGCTGATTTTGATGCGTTCTTCGCCCAGCCTGCTGAAGACGTGATGTTGCTCTTCCCAGAGGCTTCGACAGGTAATGATGAGACAACTGAGTGATTTATACAACGCAATTCCCGGGCACACAGTGGAGTATGGCCGAGCATATAGCGACCCGAAAATCCACTTTTACTTCTGCTTCTACAAGCAGAAAAAGACGGACACACCAACCCAGTGTCCGAGATTTCGGCCGTCGCGTAGACGTATATAGTAAACCTGAGAAATATGGATTGATGGCTAAGCAGAAACAAGCAGAAGAATGCGTTCTCTACGTTCGAGTATCAACAACTCGTCAAGCGGAGGATGGAGTGAGCATAGATGCTCAAATTGCCAAAGGAAAAGCTAACGCAGAATTTCGTAATTTACTGCTTCCTGATGAGAATATTTTCATCGATGA
>CALJHE010000027.1 GCA_938075675.1 Candidatus Poseidoniaceae archaeon
GTCGTCGGCGCAAGGCCTAATTTTATGAAAATCGCTCCAATATACGCTGAACTTGCAAAGCGTGGCCAGGAACTCATCCTGCTCCATACAGGTCAACATTATGATGACAACATGTCGAAGGTATTCTTCGATGATCTAGGAATGCCCAAGCCGGATATTTATCTTGGCATTGGAAGTGGCTCGCACGCATACCAAACGGCAACTGTGATGATGGAGTTTGAAACAATTTGCAATGATAAATCACCGAGTATGGTCGTTGTGGTTGGGGATGTTAACTCAACGGTTGCATGCTCCATTGTATGTGCTAAACTCGGAGTTCCCTGTGCTCATGTAGAGGCGGGTTTACGTTCTTTTGACCGCGGAATGCCAGAAGAAATCAACCGGATTTTGACCGATTCGGTTGCTGACTTACTCCTTACTCCTTCACCCGATGGTGATGAAAATCTAAGAGCTGAAGGTGTAGCAGAAAAACGCATTGTTCGAGTCGGGAATGTGATGATTGACAGTTTGTACTCAAACCTTGAGCGATCGAAAGAAAGTACAATTTTGAACGAACTTGGTGTTGGAGAAAAATATGCAATACTGACCCTTCACCGGCCGTCAAACGTCGATGACAAAGAGAATTTTTCGGGAATCATTGGGGCACTTGAGACTATTGGAAAAGAAATCCAGTTGGTGTTTCCGATTCATCCTCGAACAGAAAAAATGGCTAAATCGTTTGGAATGTACGAACGCCTTGAAGCGATTCCAAACATTGTACTTACTGGACCTGTTGGTTATCTCGATTTTGTTGCCCTTATGGCCTCGTCCACATTGGTTCTTACCGATTCAGGAGGACTCCAGGAAGAGACAACTGCACTCGGCATCCCATGCATTACTCTTCGCGAGAACACGGAGCGTCCAATTACTGTTACAGAAGGTACAAACACAATCGTTGGTTGTGATCCCGAATTAATTGAGAAAACTGCATTTGCGGCTTTGCAAGGAAAAGGTAAGGCAGGACGGATACCCGAACTATGGGATGGCAAAACAGCCGAGCGAATCGCTGACGTTCTGCAAGAACATATTCGCAACGGTGATTGAATGAAAGTGTTGCATGTGCTCGCAAACAGTTCTCCGGATGTGAACGGTTATGCTGTGCGAACACAGATGCTTCTTCAACACCAAAATAAATTGGAAAACATCGAAAACATCGCTCTCACTTCACCGTGGTATCCTGACCGAGATTCTATGGTAGATACCCATGAACTCAATGAGGTTAAGTATCTTCGAACACTTCACCCTTCGAGAAAAAAGAATTCTAAAATCAGTCATAAATTGGTTCGACTTTTTACGCGAAAGGCTACTCTCACAGAGGTCAAGCGTAATACTGAGTCGGAAGAAAACAAATTTATCCTTTTTCGGATTTATGATTTCTTCTACTTTGGGGTATTCAAGGTTGGGCGTGCCATCCGTCATCTTTTCAGGATAGGATGGAAAGTTGTTGAAGAGAAAATCCTCATCAAGTATTTCACCAAGAGAATAATAGAAGTAGCTAAAGAAGAAAAAGTCGACATTATCCACGCTCACACCCCCTATCGTGTAGGGCTTCCTGCATTGAAGGCTGCTCGGAAACTGAAAATCCCGTTTGTCTATGAAATGCGCGGCATGTGGGAAGAAACCGCGGTTGCCAACCGCCGATGGATGAGACATGGTCCTGCTTATCGCAGATTCCAATCCTATGAAACTAAGGTTCTGGTAAAGGCAGATCAGGTGATTTGCATCAGTGAGACGTTGAAAAAAGAAGCCATTTCACGTGGAGTTGATGCAGCGAAGATATCGATTGTTACCAATGCAGTCGACCGAAAAATTGTTGACGAAAAGAAGCCTTCTCCACTCTACCCATCGGTCGTCGAACAACTCGAAAAGAATCAACACTCCTGCATTGTAGGCTACATCGGTTCTCTGCGGGAAATGGAGGGTGTCGATCTGACTGCGCAAGCGGTCGCTCAACTGATCAACAAGGGAGTGGATGTTCAATTGTTCGTCTTAACAGGAGTTTCTGGCCAAGATGAACTACGACGACTGTGTACGAAATTAGGCATTGAAACACATTCAACGATTGTCGGACCTGTACCTCACCAAGAAGTCGCTGCATTCTACAGCCTCATCGATGTCTTTGTTGTCAGTCGTCCAGACAGCCGCGTCACACAACTTGTCACTCCACTCAAGCCGTTTGAAGCGATGGCCATGGGGCGAACAGTCGTTGCATCGAGATTAGCGGCCTTAGAAGAAATCATTCAACATGGAAAAACGGGTCTCTTGTACACCCCAGATCATTTAGAGGACTTGGCCGATACGATTGAGCAATGTATTGTACAACCCGAGATGCGAGAGAGGCTCGGAAATGCTGCACAACAATGGGTTCTCGAAAATCGTACATGGGACGTGGTTGTTCAAAAGACACATGAAGTCTACAGCAAAGCCCAGGAGTAGAAGTTGACCATGAAAGTACTCATCACTGGCGGTTCCGGTTTTATCGGGGAAAAGCACCGCTGAAGTTCTTCAAAACCATGGACTCCAAGTCCGGGTGTATGATTTACTCCCATCAACACTTCCCGGTGTAGAATCCGTTCAAGGAGATGTTCTCGTTTTCGAGCAACTCGAAAAGACAATGCAGGGATGCGATGCAATCGTCCAGCTTGCTGCTTAAAGTGCTGCGGCATACGACGGCGCTAATGCCGTGCCGTTGGAGGAAGATACGGTCGACTCTCTACTTTCACCCTATGCACATGGAGATTATCAATTTGCTCTCATTTCCTCAACTGAAGAAGTGTATTACCGAAGGATATGTAACTGCCACACTCCCAATATCCTCCATGGGGGAACTGCTGATTACTGGGGGCGCTGGATTTATTGGCAGTTGCCTAGCAAAGAAATCTCTTGAAAGTGGGTGGAAAGTTCGTATTTACGACACAATCCCAAATGGTTTAGACCAAACTTTAGCTGAACTCGAAGACGCAGGAGTTAAACTCATTATAGGAGATATACGTAATCCTGAAACGCTTAATGATGCCATTTCTGGATGCGATACAGTGGCTCATCTTGCGGCGCAAGTTTCAGTTCCACATTCGATTATCAATCCCCAAGAAACGATGGATGTAAATGTGAATGGTACTGCGCAGGTTCTCGAACTTTGTCTATTGAACGGCGTCGAGCGTGTGGTTATGGCTTCAAGCGCTGCAGTGTACGGAAATTCCGAAAACTTTCCCTTGCATGAAGATGACGCTGGGATGACGCTTTCTCCTTACGCTGAATCGAAATGGATGAATGAAAAACAAATTATTGATGCTCGACAAAAAGGCCTCAACGCAGCAGCTTTGCGATTTTTTAACGTCTATGGCAACGGGCAAAAGTCCGATGGTGCATACTCTGCAGTCATTCCTAAATTTATTGACTTGATGTTGGACGGAGTGGCGCCAACGGTAAATGGAGATGGTCTACAAACTCGTGATTTTGTTCATGTTGATGATGTTTGTACTGCTGTTCTATCTTTGATCGAAGATGATTGGAAAGCAGTTAATCATCATGTATTCAACGTGGCAACACAAACGAAAGCATCCCTTCTGAACTTAATAGATATAATCAACAAGATTCTTCAAAAAGAGAATATTCAGAGTATTCCAATCGTTCCAGTTTTTGGACCTTCACGAGATGGAGACATCCAACATTCAATAGCAGACATTCAACGCATGAAAAATACATTCAATTGGGAACCAACAATGGATTTTCAGAGAGGTCTCGAACAGATGATTCATTCGAGGAAAGCAAACAGGTGAAGTGATGAAGGTTTTCTGGTTTACAGGTCGTTCATTGAGTGATTTGTGCTCCACAACTCAGACTTCATTGGCTTCAGGCTTGGTAAAGCGCGGAATTGATCTAACGATGGTTAATTCGGATGAAGACGGAATGCATGGAGGACGGTCGTGGAAGCATGTATCAATTCCGATTCATGCTCGACCGGGTTTTCGTTCAAGAGCTCTTGGAAAAGAGATGTTAAACTGGTGTAAAAAAAACGATTTGACCCGAGGCAGCGTTTGCTTACTGGATTGGCGCATTGCTAATTATCTGATATATTACCTTGAACAGCTGAATATATCTTGGATTCTCATTGACCGTAGCCCCCCTGCCGACAGTGGTCTCCTTTCATTCCTCCAGTGGCCATCATGGCGCAAGAGTTGGAGAAATGTGCGTAAGAAGAATGCCAGAGGTTGTGTCGTCTCATTAGGCCATCAACAATTTGTTCAAAATAAAATAGGTATTCACACGGATTCAATCTCGATATTGCCTGCGGGAGTGGATCTCAAACTGTTTCATACCTCTGATAAAAATCAAATTCTGACCCTCGTTTATCATGGAAAAGTCGACCGTAATCGGGGAGTTTTAGCCTTGCCAATGTTTCTTCAAAAAATGAATAATATGGGCCTTGAGGCCCGCCTAATTATTATCGGCAATGGAGATTGTTTTGACCAAATGAATACAATTTCCCTCGGAGATGAAAATATTGAAGTTTATTCTTCGATGCCTCAAACAGACCTTTCTGAAATATTATCAAAGTGTCACATCGGACTACTGCCGATGCCTGATCGAAGAGTTTGGAGATTAGCGAGTCCGCTTAAGCGAAGCGAATATGCGGCCAGTGGTTTACTGATTTACGGTATTGAGCATAATGGCCATCTCTTCGAAAATCAAGAAGAATTGAAATGGATGAGGCTCGTAGAACAGCATGATTTCCATGATGAAGGTGTGAAATGGGTTCAATCCTTGAATTCTGATTATCTGTTAAAACTTGGACTTGATGCTCGAAGGTTTGCTGAAGAAAATCTATCTTGGAAACATTCAGTTGATGTTCTTGAAAAAGTCATTCATTCGTGCTCCATCAACAACGACGAGTAGTAATTCAACCATTTTTTAGTGGTGTTTTCGATAGAAAAGAAATCCGCTTGCTCCCTCAAAATCGATGATGGTTTGGGAGTTGCGAGCATGTCTTGAACATTGATGACCCACTCATCCAAATCCTGAAACGGAACTTGGACAACAGATTGTGGAACCGAAAATATCCGATCCGAAGCCAATACCTGCAGACCGCACGTAAGCGCTTCAAGTACAACAAGCGGTTGTCCTTCAAATTCAGAAGGGACCAAAAGCAGTGTAGCTGTTTGGAGCAAGCGTAATTTTTCAGATTCATCAACCCATCCAACGCAAGAAATCCAATCGTGAGGACTGTGTTGGATACCGCTCATCGTAACACGCAAGTCTGGAATGGATTTTCGGACTTGTTGACACACTTTAATCGCAAATTCATGACCTTTGACCGGGTCATTTCTCCCTAGCAAGAGAAGATGTGAACTGTCTCGCTGAGTGTCCATAGCCTGTATCATTGGAGAGACGGGATTGTTGATAACCTGAACCTTACCAATTCGAGGTTCTAATTCTAATTTCCAATATTCGTTCAAAACCACGTTAAAACTTTCGAATTTCATAAGGTCAGCGCTCACTGCACGTGAGCGGCGGGATTCAGGTGAGCCAAGCCACGTATCGAATTGTCCAGAATGAATGTGAACAATGTTCGGCACGCCCGCCTTATGCGCTATATGAGCAAACTTCCTTTTTCTCCACCACGACCAATCCGCAGCAGTGTGCAGATGAACAATGTCTGGGCGGTTCTGTTCATCGTTAAGCATGTGAATGAGGCTTTTTCTCGCTCTCCTGTAGGCTCTCCACTTGGCCCAAGGCGAACCTTCGACATGAGACGAGAGAAGTTCAGCATCCCACCCCTCAGGTGGATGTTCAGCAAGGATGCGCATGACGTTTGCCATGCCACCTGGTGAATCACACGGTCCGATATGAAGCACCTTTGGCATATGATGCCGTCAACGGCATTGGATGAAGAGGTTACGGGGTGAAAGTGGCCTCCAGATGAACTTTGCGAGGGGAGAACTCAAGGGGAGAGGGGGATTGAAACATCCATGGTGTGGATTCCTGCCTTGGTCGAAGTAGGACTCGGAATTGCAGCCTTGGCACCGTTTTTGGTGCATCGTCTCTCGGTTGGTAGGTGGAGAAAACAAGGAATTGAATATCCCGTGAACGATAGTGTACGACCGACCATTACCGTCTTACTTCCGGTATGGAATGAAGGGCTCATCATCGAAAAGAAACTTGACAACCTCGCCCAGCAAAAAATTCGCTGTTCGCTTCTCGTCATTGATTCCGCTTCAACCGATGAAACGGTAAACAAGATCAATGCATGGATTCAATCTCATCCCAAGGCGTTCGATGATTTCACTCTCCTCAGAATGAAAGAAAGGTTGGGCAAAACTGAGGCTGTTCGGCAAGCAATTGAAGAGTTGGAAAGGAAGGAGTTCGACGGTTGCATCTGCATGACGGATACTGATGCCCTGCTCCCCTCTGATGCACTGGGAAGGCTGCAAGGGTGGTTTGCTGACCCGAGCATCGGAGCGGTTGGCGCCCGAGCCCTTCGGCATGGAAGTCTTTCCAGCGAACGTTCACACAGAACCATGTTTGAATTGCTACGAGAAGGTGAATCTGCTCGTGATTCAACGCCTTTTCTTGAAGGGTCATGCATGATGTGGAAACGAACATCATTCAATTCGAAACAGCTCAATACGCAGTCAAACGCAGACGATGCTCAGATTGCCACTGGAGTGAGGCTCAATGGTTTCAGAAGCCTGTATGACTCAAACGTTCACTTTGAAGATATGGCGCCTACGACTCCTGAAGGGCAACGAAGACAAAAAATTCGACGTGGACAAGGGCTTCAACGGCTTCTTATGAGTCACCGAAAGTCTTGGTTTGACAAGCGTCTTGGAACATTTGCAAGCATATTACGCCGAGAGGCGCATTTTCATTTGATTGCACCGTTGTTGTTCTTTGGGGCTGGAATGGCTGCGGCACTGCGATGGGGAATCATCACGATAGCTGGAATGCCAAACGGTACATTGGCAGCATTGCACGGGAGCCTCGCTTGTATCGAATTGTTTTGTCTCACAGCCTGGATACTCAACAGGCAGGGCATTCGTGTACCGCTCTTGGAGACCGTTGGAAGTGTCTTTTCTGGCATGGAGCACCTCATGATTGGGCACTGGCACTCTCTACGCGGGAAATCGCTCCACATGTGGGAACAGCACAGCGATACGCGTAAAGCGCTCTCTGAATCTGATTTGAATTAAAAAAAAAAAGGCCCCCCTGCAGTCCGAAGTCTGCAGAGGGGCGGCTCTCGTGTTCCAGTGGAACACGTGATTATTCGCTGAATCTACTTAATTTCCGTTAAAGAAATCACGAAGAAACTGCACTGGAAGTGTCGATGGTCTTACCGGCTTGAGTGTCGGTAATGGTAATGTCGACCTTACAGGTTGTGGTTCCATCACAAAGATCTTGTCCTTGCTCGTAGATGGTAATTCCATCTCCGACTCCCCAAACTTGGTCGTCGGTGGTTCCGAATTCAACAAAGGAGCAGGCTCCGTCGCCGGAGTCCTTGTCGCAGGTTAGTGGAGCACCATCATCGATGGAGATCTTCACTGAAACAGCTGCCCAGTTGATTTCTTGTCCTTGGTTCATTGTTATTCGAACGAGGCTGTCGTCGGTTTCAAGTGAAGGTTCTCCTTCAATTGCTCCGTCTGCTGCAAAGTCATAAAAGACCGCAGAGTCGCCAGTGTTTCCTTCAGCGAGGGAACTAGCCCAGACGTACAGTACACCAGCAAGTACCACAGTAATTGCGACCATTAGAATGGTAGCGATAACTGGGCTAACAGCTTCTTCGTTTCTATTTTCGTTTTTCATATTTTTGTCCTCCTTCCCGAAATCGGGGGTAAATGTTCCACGCACTCCGTGATATTTAATCCTGCTCCCTATAATCTTCACAGAATCCCTTGAAACAGGCAAAAATACGGCTTTTTATTTCGATGATGGAATTTCAATATTTGTGCCGGAGAGAGTAGAGCATAGGTTTTGTAAGCGCGAACTGCGCGCCGAATGAAGGCTTTTGAGGAAAAGGCGGAATGTTATTTTTCAGCCTCAAGGCTATTGAGAATAAAGGTGAACAGGGTGAGAGTAATGCGGAGGGGATGGGATGCACTCAACAAGAACTTCAGCAGCCCTGTTCAGTTCAGTCCACGCATTTACGGTTTATATTGGTTTTCAAAGAAAAAACGGGTGTTTGCCCTTCTAACACGTGCGAAATTATTCGACTGTGAGGATCTCTGGGCCGCCATCGGTGATGTAAACTGTGTGTTCGAACTGGCAAATGTTTCCCCCGTCCATACAGCGTAGAGCATGGTATGTTTCGAGGAAGCGGATACTGATGAGTTTCTTCACCAAGGCATTCCATTTGCTTTGCAAACTGGCTTCATCAGCATCTGGGAACGGTTTCTCAAGCATTGGGTAAGCCCATCGCTCAGCAAACGGAAGCGTCGAATAGCGTTCTTCGAGATTGCGAGCAAGTTGAGCCCCGAGTGGCTTTAACTGACCTTTCGCACGTGCTTTACGGGAGGTCGTAAGCCCGGTTACTCGATAGATGTTGGATGAACTGGGTGAGCCAATGTTCTCAATGAGCCCAGACTTGCCAGTCGTGTTGAACGGTTCGACGGCATAGACACTGCCCTCTTCGACAACGCCTTTGAAGCCGCGATTATCCGGGCCACAGGCATACGAAGGGATTGAAACACCTGCATGAAGTTCCCACGGCTTGAGTTGATGTCCACACAAGTTTCGAATGGGTTGGAAGCCGGCATCGATAGACGGTTGGGCTGCAGCTGCACCGACTTTGTACCATGGTGTACCTGGGTGCATTACTTCTATTGCTGCATCACGGGCTTCTTTGGCTGCTTTAATTTGCTCAGTGTGGTTGTTGGTATTACCAACCTCAAAGGTGAGAGCATTATCTCCAATGTGGCCTTTGATGTGTACGCCGTAATCGATTTTGACACAGTCTCCTTTCTCCAAAACCATGTCTCCTTCCCAACCTTCTGGCCCTTGAACCAAATGGTTGGTTGTGAAATGGGCAGCAAGATCGTTTGAGTGAATCGTTGCCGGAAAAGCAGGCTTACCACCGTGACGGTGTATGAATCGCTCCGCTGATTCAATCACTTCATGGTAGGTCTTACCCGGTTGTAACTCGAGTTTCATCGCTTCCAATGTACGACGCGCAACATGCCCTGCATCACGCCAATACTTCAGTGATTCTTCAACATCCATGCGTCCACGTCGTTAGTAGGTATTACGCCCTCTCTCATAATGCTTACCGAAAAACCAGACGGGTTTTGGGAGGATTTCTCAATGGATACCAAAGTGCTACCCATTCCCCCCGGGCAAGCACCGGGTAGAATTGCCGAATCAGGAAGGCCGAGTAGATCTCCTGCGGCCTGTGAGTCATCCAAAGGGGCGACGCCTGCTACATTGGCACTGGTAGCGGTTACCGGACCAACTGCAGATGCAAGTGCGATGGCGGTCGGATGGGCAAACACGCGCACGGCTACGCGATCTCCACCAAGTCGAGCATCGAGCGGGGCATGAGCGTCGAGAAGAAGGGTCAATGTTCCACGCCCAAAGCCTTCGAGCAAACGGTAAGCGAACTCAGGAACATCAACGAGCGCTTGAGCTTGTTCAAGCGAAGCCACCCCCAAACTCACCGGTTGGTTCGCTTGACGTTGTTTGAGGGTAAACAGACGGTCGAGTGCTTCTGAAGTAGGTAAAGTGGCTAATCCCGGGAGAGTGGAGGTTGGGTAAGCCACGACTCCCCCTGCATGGAGGATTTCAAGGGCAGGAGCGGGTATATCGCCCATTTCATCACCTCAAGCAAGAGCCCATGTTGAAACATGCTGTTCTGCCACGGTAGCGGCCAGTTCCTTGTCTTCAGTTTTGACTAGAAGCTTTCCGCTGGGATACAATGTAAGGTCGCAAGGGCCTGAAAAAGTCCAGCACAGTCGAGTTTGTATTCCGACTGTATACCCAGCGTCTTGTATGATTTGTCCAACTTTTTCAAGATTGATGGAAGTGACGCCCTCGGGGACAATTTGCCATGCTGCTTTATTGCCGCACAATTCCATAGCGAATCCGTCACTCATATGCTCACTTCACAAATCGTCGGGACGAGAGGGTTTCAACTCGGAAGGCGGGCCGCTCGGTGGGCCGGATGGTGGACCGCTTGGTGGACCGCTTGGTGGGCCGCTTGGTGGGCCGGATGGAGGACCGGATGGTGGACCGCTTGGTGGACCGCTTGGTGGACCAGATGGTGGACCGCTTGGTGGACCAGATGGTGGACCGCTTGGTGGACCAGATGGTGGACCGGATGGAGGGCCTCTGGAAGGTGCCGTTGGCAAGGGCGGAGGCGTAGGTGCAGTCACTGGCTGAGGCGAGTCTGGTTGTTCAAGCACCGGCTCTGGCTCGACAGGAGGTGTTGTGTGAAGTTCAGCAGCTTGCAGAAGAAGGTCTCCGGCCGGAGGAGGAGTTGCTGCTGCCGCTTGCAAGAGAAGGTCGTTTGATGGAGCAGCCGTTGTCGGCTCTGGCTTGGATTGTTGCCACGGAGGAGTACGAGGTGCGTCCTCATCCTCTTCGTTGTTTGATGAACCCCCCGGTACGATTTTGGTCGAACCACCTGCTGCATTTTCTCCTGTATACGAGGTCATTACCATCTGGCTCGGATCGATAATTTCACGCTCATCGACCTTTCCGAATGAGTCCAAATGTGTGTTGAAAGCACCGCTGAAAAGACTGGAGCCAATCGAATTACCAAAGGCTCGGCCTTGTTCTGCAACGTAAGTAAACGCTGCTTCGTATGGGCCGAGAGTGAGGGATTGACCCCCACCAGACACACTGAAGGTCCATGTGCCGTTTTCAAGAGGGAATTCAAAGGTGAAATTCCGGGTAAGACCTGGACCTAAGGAAGTGATTCCAGATTGCGATTCAACTTTCTGGCCATCGCTTGTAATGATGTGAATCTCGAGGCCGCCGAGCGGGATTGCCGCTTCATTGGTCATGTCGACGGTGACCAAAACGACATCTTCGTCGTCGTCGTCGATGTCCATTTCAACCGTGGACAAACGTGCTTCAAGAGATGCTGTCCGAACTGAATGGTCGTCGCTCATATGGGCCACCGTAGAGGTCTCTCTACAAAGTCCTACTTCAAATCAATGCAAGGCTTGCTCACTTAACGAAGGCGTAATCGAGTCTCCGATGGCAAGGACCAATCGACTGCAGCAACGGTATGGTTACGGACATCCAAAGAAGTCCTGTATTCGGCACTTTTTGAACGGCCACGGAGGAAGTCTCGCATACCGAACCACAACACACCAACCACTGGAATGAGGTAGATGAGTTTACCAAAGGCGCGAGGACCCCAGTGGTGCCTCTCCAATAATGTCCCGTTATCGTGGACAACTGCAATTCGGAATCCTCGTTGTGCAAACGAGCGTCCAAACGCACGGCCTGTGTACTTGAAATACAGATAATGAGCACTGAAAAACAAGATCCAGTTTACAATGAATCCAGCCAAATATCTTCCACCTTCTGCGACCAAAGAATAACTCATGAGGAAATAGAGAAGACTTTGACCTGTTAGAAAATGAAGTACCAATGTCAAAAGAACAACATCAAGCATGTAGGCGGCTGAACGTTTCCAAGCCGGAGCAATGAGCATGCCTTCGGGAGCCGAGGAAAGTACCGCTTGGGCAAGCGTTCCGCTGCCCTGATGGACACTCACTGGACTGTCTGCCATGTTGAATGGTAGCGGGTGCCCTTTGTCAAGTGTTGGCTTTAGAACTCACCCGTGAGTAATGTGCCAAGCAAACAAGTTTCGTTCTTCAGCCCAGTCCAACCATGTTCGCCATGTGCCGTCTTGGCGTAGCGTTTTTGCGTTTCCAAGGACAATGAGCCCTCGCTTTGCACGTGTCAGTGCCACGTTAAGCCGTCTGCGATCTTTGAGGAAACCAATCTCGCCGGCATCGTTGGCTCGAACGGCTGAGAAGACAATGATTTCTTTTTCACGGCCTTGATATCCGTCAACGCTCTTGATTTCAAGGCCTTCATACGGGCCACCTTCTTCTCTTCCGCCTGCTTGTTCAAACAAATCGACGAGCAAGCGCACCTGGCCGTTGTATGGAGTAATAACGCCAATATCGGATGGTGTCAAATCCCCTGCAGCGAGCAAGTCATTGACAATCGAGAGTACCTTAGCCGCTTCATCAAGATTGGACTTACTGCTGCTTTCTTCATCGACAATCTCAGAGCCGTCAATCGGTACAAACGCTACCGGATGGTCCCAATCCGGCCATAAGAAGCCAGCAGCAGGTGGCCGCTGTTCGGAACTGCAGCCATCGTCGAGCCGGCCATCATAGAAACGAGCGCTCGGATATTCTCGAATGGTCGGATGCATTCTGTATTGCGTGGTAAGCATGTGAGCCTCCAAACCGCATTCGATAAGGCGTTCAAACAAAGAGCGCCCAAGACCACCGTCCTCAGCCACTTTACTGATTACCGTTGGAGGCAATTGCTTGTGGTCGCCAACCAAGACCAGTTGTCGACATCCGCGAGTGATTGGAACCAGAGCGCTCGGTTCACTTGCTTGAGTCGCTTCATCCATCAGAACAACAGGAAAACGCCGTTCGCCCAAAAGGCTGTGACCGACACCGATGGTGGTTGCACAAATCACTTCTGCGCCGTCAAGAACTGCAGAAATCATGTTGCCCTCGAGCTGTCGGATTTCTTTGAAATTACGATTCACATCTCTGTGCGCCATGCCTTTCTCTTTTCCTTTAAGGCTGGAGAGAGTACGACGCAAGTCATCGTTTTGTTCACGAATAAAACGGATTTCTTCTTGGAGAGGATGGTTTTCGATTTGAGCGTCAAGTGTAGCATCGCGAAGATGTTCTCGAACCTTCACTGGACGGCCAATCCGAACCGCATTGATGTTCAATTCAAGCAACCCTTCCAGTAAATTATCGACGGCTACATTCGATTCTGCTGTTGCCAGAATTGGGCCACGGCCCATACGAACAAACGCCGCCAACAATCGAATGGCTGTGTGTGTTTTCCCAGTTCCCGGCGGGCCCTGTATGAGTGTGAGCCGCTGCTCAATGGCTGCTTCAATAGCGGTTCGCTGGGAGTCATTGAGTTCCATTTTACCGATACCCAAAGGTCCGTGTCGTTTCTGGCCACGGATTTCAGGTGGTCGTTGAGCGGATGCTGAAATATCATGGAGCGAACCGAGGAGAACATCTCGAAGTACAGTTCCGCTGTCGCTTTCCATCGAATGGAACGTTGTCAGTGCCTCATGCATACGGTCATGAGCGACACGGTTTGCACCTCGGTCAAGTCGCCAAGTTCCTTTCTTGATGTCGCTCGGTTTATCGGAAACAACAATTCGAATCCGAGTAGGCCCTCGGTCAAGAACGATGCCTTCAACGACTTTTTCACCCCACGGTCGGGCACGGGACAACAGGACAATGTCGCCATGCCCAAAGCGGTGAATTGGTAACCTCGATCGTGATTTATTCTCAAAAACGAGAATGGGGTCTCCAAAGAAACGTCCTTGCGTCCGGCCGGTGAGGTCAAACAATGCCAAGCCCGCAGCCAACAGCCGTTGTTTGCTCCATTTCTTCCAACGCTCTTCGACCATTGCCGTTTCATCATCGAGTTCACGGCGAATAAGTTTGGTAAAACGTGAGAAGTGGTCTTGGCCTCGTTGCCACTTCAGCGGCATTTCTTCGGACAACTCTTTGTCAGCCTTTCTTTGAGAAGAGCTGTTGTTCATCCGACGGACTTTACCTCGCTCCTCCATGGCACATGGAGACTGCTCTACACCATCAGCATATGCCTTCAACAATGATGTATTCACAGGTCGTGAAACCCCATTACTTAAACCCAAAATGAAGGACGAGTATTTGGTGAGCAGGCTGTTTCGGCGTCGTAAACAAGACAAGTCCGAAGAAGGGAATGTATGCCCTTACTGTGAATTTGTTAACGAGGACGGTGCAGAAAATTGTGCACAGTGCTATTATTCCCTCAACTTAGCACCACGCAACCAACCAATGGCCACACCATCAACATCCGGTTCAGACTTGATGAACACCCTACTCGAGGATAATGAGGCACAAGAGGATGAAGCGGCGGTCGAGGCTGTGCTTTCATTGGACGATGTAGCGGTGGAAATAGACCAGTACGAAACCACCAGTCCTGACCAAGAAGATTCCTTCCAATTCATCAGTGGCAGCACGCCTGAATTAGCACAAACAGTGGACTTTGAAGCACCAGAAGAAGTCGAATTGAGTGCCTCTGACGCTCCTGCGAACCCGGTTGTCTTTGACCTTGGCGACCAAGACCCTCTCGATGACGTTCCCGAACCGGTCCCTTCTGGAATTGGAAGCCTGTACTCGCCTTCTATCAAATCCAGCAAAGATGAAGATTTGATGGGCTCTGTTGGACCCAAAACTCCTGAACCGGCAAAGACGCCTGAACTTCCGAACTTCAACAACCTCGCTCAAGCCAGCCATGTTGACGTCGAGCCTGCTGCCGCGCAAACCGTCGTCGCAACCCCGCAACTGCCTGATATGAGTTCACCGTCAACACCTGAGTTGCCACTTGTCAACACCGTTGCCAATGCGCCGGCCACCGCAGTCCAAACTCCAGATGTGCCAGTTGTTGCTCAGCCAGCACAGGCAGAAACCACAACCTCTGTCGTGAGCACACCAGACCTTCCCGTGGTTGGGCAGGCGGCAGAGACCAAAACCGCACCTGTAGAAGCAGCACCGCAAGAGGCCGCTGCACCTACTCCTCAGGTATCAACTCGGTTTTGGCCTTGGCCTGCACAAGAAGCATGGGGTGCGCGTGAAGTATACCGTGAAGTGGTAGCGATACTTGAAGCGATAAAAACCGGCCAGTATCCAAAAGCTGCCGAAACACTCGATTCATTGGGTCCGCACTTGGATTTGAACTTTGAAATGCTGCTCCACATCGGTTCGGCTATGCGAGCATTGAATCGAGAAGAACACTTGCAATGGACGCTTGCAATGGCAAAGCATGTTCACCCGAACAATGAACATGTAGTGGCTGCAGTAGAGCAATTATCCTGAGGTTTTGCAATGACGCCTGAACTCGAGTTTCGCTCTGATATGAAACTTGTTCCGGTCAGTAAATCCATTCTACCGTTGCTCTTGGAAGCCTACAATGAAGATCCAAAGGCGGCACAAACAGCGCTTCCTTGGCTAAATGCTGAATTCAATGTTCAGGGACAATTGAGCGACATGCTGTTCGATGTTGAAAATCAATCGGACGTCGACCGATTGCACTTCTGGTGGATTCGTTCCGAGGAGAAAGGAGTCTTTGTTGGCCTCATCGGCCTCGGAGACGAATTGCAACTGTTGCAGTCGTCCTACAACCTCGGGTACTGGGTCCGTTCATCGTTCCAACGCCAAGGGATTGCACTTGAGGCAACGCGTACTATTCTTGAATGGTTAGAAAACAAAGCTCGAGAAAACCAAGAGTTCCACCGCATAGAAATCACCGTCCACCCGCACAACGAACCGGGACTGGCTACTGCGAACCGTATTTGTCAAGAATGGGGTGGCGAAATCATGGAACAATTCATTGGCATCGAAATTGGACAACGCACCGTCCCGCACCGCCTACACATCCTCGATTTACCTCGAGGTGACGCTGCTTGAAAGCCACATGGCTCACCGTAGATTTCGACGATGAGCGACATGTTCCTCGTTTTTCGGGGCACCCAACACGGAGCAAGCATGCGCAAGCACACATCGAAGAAGCCGGACTCAACCAGCAACTTTCAGAATCCTTCAAATCCGGAATGATGGGATTTGAGGAATGGCTTGGGACAAATTCTCACCCAGTTACCTTGTTTGTAATTGCTGACCTGTTCATGAGTGAAGAGTTTATCCAGTGGTTTTCTCACCTCATGGAGGCATATCCAGAACGGTTGACCGTCGGTTGTCACGGCTTGAACCATAGGTCATGGTCTGCTTGGCCTGAAGACAAGAGCGGGTTTTCACAGGCTCTGCAACAAGCTACGCAGACCTTACGAAAGATGGCTGGCGATGCATACCGCCCGTGGTTTCGAGCACCAGGGGGTTACATGGCTCCATGGATGGCTCCAGTTTTGGCGGAGCATGGGTACACGGTTGACTCCTCAATCAATCCTTCTTGGTTGGTGAAACGAAAGGCTGGCAAAGGAAACTCTTGGGATGATGTCGCTCAATCGCTTCAAGATTCGAATCTTGTTTCACGACCGTGGAAAACGAGCCTATCCCTACCGATAAACGGCCCAGCACTTTCCCTTTTCCCGCTCTCATTGTTGGCTCGTTGGGGGTGGAGGAAAGCCCCGACTTCGATTAAAATGAATGATATTGACCGGATGGTCACCGATTCAAAAACGGAGATTACGACGTTGTACTGGCATCTTCTTGACCATGCTCGTAAACAAGGTACTTGGGAGCCACCGTTCAATTGAGTGCAACCCGTTCCTGCAATAAACCAGGCTAAATCTTACGATAACTGTTATTCGTTTTGTATCACAGCAAAAATCATGAAACTCGGGCCTCTCATTGCCTTGTTACTCATTTCTTCATCAATCAGTGGCTGTCTAAGCGATGAGCCTGATACATCTGAAAATCTACTGGGCTAGAAGTTGCAGATCGTGCACTAACTGCGCTCATCCACATCCCTAGCCTTGTATATGGCCATTAGGGAGCCCACTCAATCATCAGTTATGTCCGCATGGGTTTACGCAAAAACCCTTATGATATTTCAAAAACATTTAGATTAGAGTTATAATGGTGGTACATTAATAATGTAGAGAAAGGCCCGTAACAATAAGCATCAATAGGGTTCTAATGAAGCGGCAGTCCCACTTTTGGTTCTTCAAGCAACATCACCCCAAAAATTGTTAGGGAGAAGGGTTTGATGAAATGGATACTGAAGCGAATTTTGCCTCGTAAATTAAAACGCCTTTGGCATACTTTTTCATTGGTCAAAGTGGGTACAAAACCACTTTCAAAAAGAGAGTGTAATATTTGTAACTACGAAGGTTACTTCTCCACGGTTGGCCGTCCTCTTCGGCTTGATGCACTATGTCCAAATTGTGGGTCACTGGAGCGACACAGACTTATGATGCTGGCAGTTCAGAGAGGTAATATACCACAACTGAACAACAAAAACTCCAACGTTTTGCACTTTGCGGCTGAACCCGTTTTGGAGCGAATCTTTAGAGAACGGTTCGATAACTATGTCACTGCAGACCTATTTCAAGAAGCAGACGTGAAACTCGATATGGAATGCATTAACGTTGACGATGAGCAATACGATATTATTATCGCCAGTCATGTCCTTGAACACGTGGATGATAAAAAGGCGTCATCTGAACTTTTGCGCGTGCTGGTCGATGGAGGAATTTTTGTGTGCCAAGTTCCTATTGTTGAGGGATGGGAGTCTACCTATGAAGACGATTCGATAACATCAGAGGAAGACCGTTGGTTGCATTTTGGACAAGGTGATCATGTCAGATACTATGGTGCAGATTTTAGAGAGAGGATAAGCGCTAGTGGATTCATACTAAAGAACGAGTACACTTCCGAAGGAGAAGACGTAATCCGTTACGGGCTTTTACGTGGTGAGAAGACGTTTGTGTTCCAAAAGGGATAATCAGATCACTAGCCTTGATTCGATTTGAGTAGGATCTAGAATATTCGTTTTCCGTTATTCAATCTCTACAAGCAGTACCCACTGTATACGAACAAAACCGGCCCCCTTAGATATTTTTACTATGGCCAAAATGTTGTGGAATACAATTCACTTGTTTATCGTTTCCCACGGGATTAGTTGGAAAGTTGGAGGTCTGAAGATTTGGATAAGTAAACAAAATCCAATT
>CALJHE010000028.1 GCA_938075675.1 Candidatus Poseidoniaceae archaeon
GAGGTGCCCTGCAATCATGAGAGCAATGCCGTTTGCGCCTGTAAAGTCAACGCCCAAGAGATTGTGGAGTCGGCTGGTGATGTCGTCGTTGTTGCTTGCGTTGAAGTCGGAACCGCCGCCGTAGCCGGCGAAGCTTGTTCCAATTGCCGCATACAATGACCAATCTCGAACAAAGGTTTGAGCCATATCAGGAACTTCGATATCATCGGTGGTGTTATTCCCATCGTGGTCGAACATCATAGTCGCACTGTATCCGTATGTTGTTGCTCGAGCCATAACTGTGGAGTTTGCCGGGTCTGCTGTTACATCAGAAAGCATAGTTTCTGGCTCACCAAGACCCATATAGGCAACAACGCCAAGTGGGTTTTCTAGAGATATATCGAATGCTGGGTCGGCAGGATGCATGGTTCCGGTCATAGCCATGTCAAGAGTTCCATTTGGGAAGTCAGCAGTTGGCAAAGTATCGCCATTAGCAGCATTAGCACCAGCAATGCCTTGGCCAGTTGGAGAGGCTGCCCAAGCTGCATAAGCGCCCATAGCCCAGTTCATTCCCATTGCCCCATCACACGGAATTGAAACTCCGCCCATTGTGCACAGGTCGCCGGTTGTAGCAGTTCCTGCTTGTGTGGTGTTCATGTCTTGATTGATCATTTGTGCAGCGAATCCAACCTTCGTGAGGTCCATGATTCCGTTGATTGCCATTCCGGTTGCACCGATGACTTGTGGAGTGAAACCGATGTTGAGTTGCGTAATTTGAACGTCACAAGGAGTTTCGGTGTCAACTGAACAAGCATAGGATGTGTTCTCGTGGTAGGTAATAGTACCTGCAGTCGAATCACGAGAAACGAATGTTCGGTCAGAGGTAATGGTGTAGGTTACCGGCCCAATCTTTTCATGTGTTGGAGCGGTTCCATTTGCCATAACATCGTCAAGATTCGTTACGGTCCATCCGTAAAAATCTCGGTCAGTGGTAGAAGTCACCCAGTCTTCTTCAAATTCTGTACAATCATCGTTGGAACAAATGTTGTCCAACGGCGTGGTTTTTGTCGCTTCCAGTACAGCGTCTTCAACACCACCGGTAGAAAGCACGGAAAGGCCTCCACTCAGCAGTATGAACACAAGTCCTGCAGCAAGCATCGTTTTGTCTGTCATCATCGACATAAAGAGCGAACGCAAATCCATAGCACATAAGTGTTGGCGAGAACACCAAGTATATTCGTCGATATCTCATTCATTCGCCAAGAGCCAAGCATTCAATCGGTGCGGTCATCAAGTTGAAGCCTTACCGAGCATCATGGCCGAAGGCATTTCCGGGAATTCTCACCCCGATGGATGGCCCGGCCAGTTATGGCTTGAAGGGCGCACAGTCGTCCATTTATTGGATGAACAGCAACGCCCAACCCACATGCCAAGAGGGCCTGCAAAACGTACTGGTCCTGGTTTCCTCAATCCTGCAATGGCGCCAGCTCGGACCCGCAGTGTTCTGTTGCTCAACGACGCTTTGGAACATGATTGGCTCGTGAACGACAACAAGTCCATTCGAGTTCTTGACGCATTGTGTGCAACTGGAGTGCGTATCCGACGATGGAGAAATGAAATCCCAATACTG
The DNA here is from genome assembly GCA_938075675.1 of Candidatus Poseidoniaceae archaeon. Lineage (GTDB taxonomy): Archaea > Thermoplasmatota > Poseidoniia > Poseidoniales > Poseidoniaceae > MGIIa-L1. The sequence continues at coordinate 1,610 of CALJHE010000028.1, forward strand.
AGCCAAAACAGACTTCGCATTACCGCCAACGACCTCGATGATTTCGCCCTCAATTGGGCTCGGCACTCGCATTCGGCTCATCCGCCGCACCAACCGATTAAGCACGAGCCTGAAGACGACCGATACGGCAAAACTTCGAACCAAATATTCGAGAATGGACTTGATTTTAGACAAATGGATGCGCGTATTGCCATGCTTGAAACCGGTTATCAATGGATTGATCTCGACCCTTTTGGCTCACCTGTACAGTTCCTTGATGCTGCACTACAGGGGCTTTCGAGAACCGGCGTGTTGGAAATAACAGCGACCGATACCGCCGCCCTAACAGGCTCTTCAGCGTCAAGCCAAGCCCGAAGATACGGTGCAAAAGGAATCGTTGACGTATATGCCCACGATGATGCGGTCCGATTGCTGTTGGCCACTGTTGCGACGAGTGCGGCACGGCTGGATAAAACTGTGATTCCACTGCTGGCGTTGTTTGATGGTCATCATGTACGCGTCTCCTGCCTCATCAAAACCAGCCGTGAGAAAGCAAGTAAAGTCGGTGAGAACATCGGCTGGAGAATTCGAGAAGACGATGTCCCATATCGATTCGTTCAACATCCAACACCAGAACAAGTGAAGCGCGGAAGTGGTCCACTGTGGACTGGCCCACTTTGGAGTAAGGAGATCGCTGGAAGGATGACCGTCGAAAAAGCCCTGGAACTGTGCCAGCCGTCTTCAGCAGAATTAGAATCATTACGACAGTCTGGCCTTGAATGGAGCGATGATGATGTTGAATATTCATCCCGGGAGCTCAAACGAAGCGTTCGATACATATCTGATGCTGCTGACTTGATGAGTCGAGAACATCTACTTCTCAACCTTGACGCTTTACCAAAATGGGCAGGTGTCGGCGGTGCTCCTAAACTGGAGAAACTCATTACCAGTCTCGTCGGTGGAGGTCATGCTGCTGCACGGTTGCCTGACATCGAGCCGTTACTGGTCACCGACGCACCGTTCGAAACTGTACTCGAACACGTCCGGAACAATTCGACTTCAGCCAAATGATGGATCCACATCTTGATCGTAGACTTCGGGTTCTGGAGCCGGTAGTAATGTTCGTGAGTTTTCAAGGACATCTCGAACACTGTCCTCAATGTTTTGCGCATTCTCAAGCAATTCACTCAAAGGTATCTCAATTCCAGTAAGTTCTGCAACTGCTTCAACAGCCAAAGCAGCTGCTCGTGCGTCAGGATACATCGGGCTTGCTTCAGCAAGCAAAGCGGTTACGTCGATTCCGAGGCGATCGCCTTCGCCGAGTAAAAATCCAGTAATTCCGGCAACAATCCCCTGTTGAATCGGTTCAATGCCTGCTCGATGAAGGCGGTCTCTCGCCTGCTGAGATGAGCCTACGCCAAACAAGGCTCCGGTTGAGACTTCTTTACTCGATTGGACAAGACCATCAATGATGATGAGGCGGTCGAAACCTCCTCGTGTGAACCATTCTAAAACGGTCGATGCGAACATGATGTCTTGTTCATCCTTGAATTGTATTTCTGATGTGAAAACACCGATTCCATCGCCTTGATAGACCCGGACTGGATGTTTTGGCACTTCATTGTGAATCAAAGCAACTGCCGGGAATTCAGCATTGAGAACGGTTCCGAGCTGGTTGAGCTGAAGTGTTTGAATGATGTGAGACGCTGCAATGACACCAACCATTCCTGCGGTCGTGAACCCCGCTACTGCTACGCCTCCGGTCGTCAAAGGGTCAGCGCCATCTTGTAGAACCAAAGCATAGCCCTTGAATTCATGCTCCATATTCATCCCCTCCAAGCGGTCGTAGAGCCAGTCTATGAAAAGTCATACGGTGGGATTATTCTTCCCAAACCGCCCAGTCTTCCCAGCCTTCCTCACGGTACCACCAGACGCCTTCTTCATCTTCCCACCACTCAGTGCCGTTCTCATCGACTGAGATGCCGTCATCTTCAGTTGTTTCATCAGTGTCGTCTTCTGATTCAAACTCTTCTTCGTGGTCGTAATCTTCAACAGTTCCACGGCCGTCAATTTCGTCAAACAACGTGGGACGCCGCGCTTCAGGTGGCTCTCCAGCGATGAATTCGTCTCCAGAATTCCGTATCTCATCGAGGCTGCGACTTGAACGAGGGGTTGGTGCAGGGGTTGAGTCTTCGGTTTCCTCGAGTTCGTCAAATGCTTCGAACCAATCATCGTCCTCTTCAGGTCGAGAGCGGAGGAGTACGAAAGCAATACCGACGCCAGCCAAAACGAGAATGGCTATGATTCCGCCAACAAGAGCGCCTGAGCCACCCTTCGAACTGTCATCCGAAGTGTCCCCGCTGTCGGTGTTTGGAAGGGTGAGCGGATCGCTTAGCGTCCATTGGATCTCTCCCTCGGTAACGGCCGAGGAGGATGTCATGCCAGTGCAGTTGTCTGTGCCGTCATCTAAGCATGTTAAGCTCAATTCATATCCAACACCTTGCATTCCGGGAAACAGACCGTCAGAAGGCCCGTTGCGTACAGGTGTAAATTCAACCTCAAGAGTACCGTTTGCAGGGATGGTGAGGACGGGTCCGCTGCTAGGCAACGGAGATGGCTCGAATGAAATTGGAGGAAGGATTGTTGGAACGTTTTTCCAAGTAAATCCGACTTGGACGGCAAATGGATTTGGATTGGTGATGATACAAGTGATTGGAGAGTCGGTACCGTTCCCTTCCCAAGCATAGGTTGCTGTTTGACAAGAAAATGTCCCTGCAAGCGTAACATCGGGGAACACTGGTTCATTGGTCTGGTTGTCCGTTTGGTTTGTCGTTTGATTCTCTGTCCCGTTTCCGGTCTCATTTGAAATATGGGCGGCAAACGAAAACGAGAAAGTATCTGGAGTTACGAAAAACCAATCTTGCCCTTCGGAGGGAGCAAAACTGAGCAGTCCATGTGCATCAGACGTACCTGAGAGAGATACTTTTCCTCCTTTGACCTCTACCGAACCAGAATCAGTGACGTCTCCGGTTTCGTTGGTAAGTTGCCAATCGTATCCCACGTTTGCTAACAGTGAGGATTGGGAGGGTAACTCGGGCGTGATGATTGCCTCCACAGAGTAAGAGCCCGTCTCGTTCAAAGCAACTGGTTCCGATGAATGAGTGAGTGAGGCCCTCAATACGCCCATTCCCGAAAGGATAAGAGACGATTGGTCGGCGGGTTGAATCGATGCTGAACCAGCCGTTCCTGCGTAGTCTACAGTGATGGTTGCAGCGCCAATGAAATCTGAAAAGGTTGCAGAGAGTTCTGTTAAATCATCGACTGAAACAGCGTACCAAACACCGTTTTCATCCGTCACCCCTTGCATTGAGTAAGCAAAGTTTCCAGCCTCAAAATTCAAAGACAGGTCTTGAGATGGCAGAGCTTCCCCTTCGCTGGTGAGTGTTACAGTGAAGTTCAGTGAATCAAGAGCGCTCATCACAAAGGATGTGGAATCATAATGGCCAGAAGTTGTAAGGTTCAACGTTAATTCGGACAGTCGAAGCGAGTTGTTCAGTGTATGAACAGGACCAATCGATGAGAACTGTTCAGAAGTGTTACCGTATTCGTCATAAGCCGCAACAGCGATCCAATAATCTGTACGGTCGATCAATGGAGTGCCGTCGCTGGTGGTCGTGATATTCATTGTAAATGAACCGGAACCAGATGCCGTAGTCGTGCTCGTTAGTTCAATTAAGTTCTCCAATGTTAGAATTTCAAACGGTTCGACATAGACTCTGTATTCTGAAGGGGCATCTAAGGAGGCGTCCCAAGCCAAGTCAAACGAACTACCGTTGTCGTTGGGAGTATCGATGACCGTCATACCTTGAACGGCAGAAGGGGGGGCAGGGTAGGGGATTGTGACGGCAAGACGGGCCGAAAGATTGCTGGTTACTCCGTAAAGGTGCAGTGAGCGGACAACATAATCGTAGGATTCGCCTGGTGAGACATCTAGATCGGTTGTCGAATTCATTTCGTTTGAAAACGTTGGATTATTGAGGTCAAAACTGTTTCCGGACGGCACTTTGAAGACTTCAAATTCAATGAAACCATCACCAAATTCGATTTCGTCTTGCCATGAGAAAATTACCGTATCGTGAGTCAACATTTCAAGTTGCAAAATAGGGTCTGTTGGCAGAGCGAGGTTTGGAGCGCCAGGAATGTAATTTGCGTTAAGGTTCGAAGCATACAAACTGCCGTTTTTCGTTGAAACAAACGGCAAGTCAATCACAATAGTGCCTGCACCGGCCGTTTGGAGTTGATTGATGACGTTGGTAAGATTACCTTGAGCTGCAGGATTGTTTTCTACAATGAAATCCATGTCATAGCCAATATCGAGTGAACTGATGTTGAAAGTACCATGGCCGAGGCTTGTGAAATCAAAGACAAGTGGTGTCATCTCAATGTCATAATCCATTGGTTGTGAGGACTGGCCTGCAGACTGAATTGCAAGCAAAGTTGGCATTGATCCAAGGTCATCAATCAACATTAGAGGCTCGGTACCCGACGTATTATCGCCTGCATATCCTTCCGCGGTTAGGTCGTATTGGCCGTCAAGGTCAATGTCCACACCTACCGACTCCCATGTGCCAATAAACAGGCCAAAAACTGTGTCTTCGCCTGCAGATACAACATGTTCCATCTGTCCATCGCTGTTCATATCTACAAACATGGAATCGGTTGGGTATGTCCACGGTTCGAGAGTTTCTGTGGTGGCGCTAATTGAAGACAGTGTTATGTTGTACAACGTTAGGTTTCCGTCTAATGTCTGGGCGTTGCCATCGAGTGAGTCAATCTGCGGAACAAAAAGCGACACAACACCGTCAGCATCGTGGTCAGCAATGGTCGTGTTTTCTAAAACTAAGTTCGTCAACACGGAAGATGTTGCCCATCCAGTCGCAGTGTTTTCCGCAATAGTGTAGCCTTGGAAGTTCGGCGAGAAAATATCTACGTCACCGTCTAAATCGATGTCACCGAGCACGAGATCGTCGCTGAGACCGTCCATCGTGTCCCCGCTTGCCGAAACGGCGCCACTGGCCCAAATGAGTTGATTCGAATATCCAGATGCATCAGAAACAACGGCGGTAAAATTACCTTGGTTTCCGTTGAAGTAGGCGCCTGCCAAACCTACAAGCTGTGCAGGGGATGAAGTTCCGTTTTCGTCAAGAGTGATTGTGGCGTTGTCTGAGAACGAGTTGCGCCGGTCGTCGTATTCACGGAGTGAAACAATTCCGTTTTGATGAATTGAGAGAATGTCTGCCGCTCCATCTCCGTTGATATCTCCGGCAAGTGCTGAGATAAGTCCGGAACTCAACGCTACAGGCGACGCATTGCCGAAGGTGTTCGTGTTGGCATCGAAAAGATGGACGCATGCTAGATTTGCAGTTGGAACAACCGAAACCACATCGGAGTGGTTATCGCCGTTGATGTCTGCAACCGAAAGACTGCTGCTAGAGGCGCATGTGGGTGTCCACGAGGCAGATGTCACTCCGTTTATTGGATCCCAATCAAGCATTGAAAGAGCGGCGGAAGAATTTGTCACAGACTGGACAGTTGATAAAACGACAATTTCCTCGCGGCTATCGTTATCGAAATCGCCGGATTCGTAGGTCGTGATTTGCCCCATCTGCTTCAATCCTGCAGTAACTTCCGAAGTGTATGTCAGCGAAGCGACTGCGCTTTGAATAGTGGAGATGTGAGGCACATACATCGGCATTGATGAAGCACTGCCAATGGAATAAACGTCTTCGGCAGTGTCGTCGTTCGAGAAAGTGTTTTGATGTCCGATGTCGCCAAACCCAACACCTTCAAACGCCCATTCTTTGATGCCATCTTGATTGATGTCCAGCGACACTTGGCCCGGTGAAACATCGTTGTGGTCAACATTAATGTAAAATTGCGCTGATTCGAAGGTCACATTTCTCGGAACTTCTATCGAAAAATTCGTATCCATTTGATTCGCTGTAAGCGGCACGGTGATTTCTGAAGTACCACCCGAAAAGAGATTGATAGAGCCGGCTTGGCCGTTTGCACTGGCCGAAAGTAGCGCGCCGGATTGGGCAAAAACAAGCAAAAAGAAAACAAAGAAAGTTGTGAATCGATTCAATTTCATTTCGAGGCCTCCAGAGGAGGGCGATGCCCTCTTGTATTTTAGGAAAGAAAGAGTTGAGGTTTTCAAGCCTTGCTTCATCCAGCGGTAAAAATGGCGGATGCATCCCGCTAAAGGATTAAGAGAGACGTATGAATAGAGTATTGTGAAGAGGGGTCACTTTGGATAGGTCTGCTAAGATATCTGTAACTGCAGGTGACGTTGAGTTTGAGTTGGATGGCTCTCCAACAGAAATCGAAGAAAGACTCTCGCACTTGCGTCAAGATGATTCTTGGGGCATCATGATTGAACGGTTGAAAAAAGCCCGTGAAGAGGCAATGGATACCGCCGTTGATGCTGCAAAAAAGTCTGGTTTACCAAGCAGAGGTGCTGACTTCAAAAAACTGATCGACACCTATTCTCTCAAAAGAAAACCGGACCAAGTCCTCGGTGCAATACACTATCTTAGGGACGTCGAAAAAGTGATGGACAGCCCTCCTCGCGTCATCAATCAACTGTTTGATGATGCTGGAATCGAGTCACCAGGGAATCTTTCCCTCTACCTCAACCGACTGCGTGAACGTGAATTTCTCATTATCCCAAACGGTAGCGAAGACAAGAACCGCTATGCCGTGCTCAGCCCCGAAGGCCAAGAACATCTGAACAAGCGTTCGACCAAGTGAGGATTTCAAATGGTCATGTCAGGCGGTGGCGGCGATGACCCACGTGAATCAAAAAGTGAAGAATCTGTTGTTTTAGATTGGTCTTTTCAAAACCACAAAGAAGCAATACTGCGTAAGGGAAGGCACTCAGGTTCAAACTTCCGCAGAGCGATACTGGACAATGCTGACTTGACTGAGGGCGATTTTACCAAATCCAATTTCAAGAGAGCGTCCATGGTTGAAATCGACTTAATGAAATCCGCATTTGACGGCTCAGATTTCCGTGGAGCGGACCTGAGGAAAGCAAGACTCAATCTTTCTAATTTCCGAAATTGTAAGTTTGCAGGAGCGGATTTACGAGGCATCCGTGGAAGATACGCAATCTGGCAAGGCAGCGATTGGTGGAATGCGACAATGGACGACGATTTGAAGAAAGTGCTCTCTAAAAAATGGCCACGCCCATCTTCGGAGTAACTCTCATTCACTTTCCGTACTCAATGTTACTTTATGCTCCGGATAAAGGGCAAGTCGCGCCCTTGCATTGATCATTGGTAAGGCCGCCATACCTAGACACGTAATCATGCAAACACCGCACAAATAGGTCGTTATTTCGTAAGTTAACAGCAATACGCCTTCCAGATGTGCATCGGCTGCACCCTTTACCATGAGGCTACCGGCAGTACCGGAAACCAAACCGAGTGTTGCCCCGCTGACGGCAAGTTTAGCCCCCAGTCCATTGAGTAAAATCAGCAATACTCCACCGGCAATCAGCAAAAGACTGGCTAAGACGAGCCCGTAACCTCGAAGAGCGTAACCCCCTGATTCGCGTGCTGCATCGTGAAACGTTTGATACTCCTCAGTAGTGACTTCGCTGCTGCCGTCACCTTGGCTGTTTGGAACCTCAAGGATCATTCCTATCTCTTCATCCGAAAGGTCTGCAGCATTGTGGAGACCAATGTCACCGTAAGCTTGCCCTAACAACACTAAAGCGCCAAGGATAAGCAGGATTCCAATGGATCTCGGGCCTTTCGTGTCAGGACGAACTGCAAATAGGTCCGGAGGAAGTTCTGCCTCCAACTGACTCTCGTCCATTCGCATCGAAAACCCAAGGTCCACGGTCTCGTCTCCCTTTTTCGGTAAAATTTCTAAATCGGACTCGCTCATGCGGATTCCTCCGTAGTATGTTTGAGTAAACCTGCCCGAATATCCTCCGGAATCGCCATTGGAGATATTGTGTCCATGTCAACGCATACCGTGACATGAGAGGATTCCCAAACGACTTCTTCGTTTTGATTGTGAAACTTGTACGCCCATGTGCACGATTTCGAGCCGACTTTGGTAAGCCAAATGGTAGCATGTACTGTATCCCCATACCGCAGTGGAGTGATAAAATCAGTTTCAATATGAACAATCGGGAAGCCGATTTTCCTTTCAAGCAGCATTGTCGGGTAAGGTATACCGCAAATGGGCTCCCAGCATTCCTCAAAAAAACGGTGTGCTAAGTCATAAATACGCGGAAAATAGGCTATCTGGGCACTGTCAATCATAGGGAAATCAACGCGCCTTGAGAGTCGAACCGCCATGTGACATCGAAGGGTCTTTGCATCATGAAGGCTTGTATTCAGTCCACCATGAACCCTCAAAAAGCAACCCGTTGCGCTTATATCCAATCGGTTAGTGGCCCGACTACAAGGCCCTATAGTGTAGCTTGGATATCACGCCGGCTTGCGGAGCCAGCAACCCGTGTTCGAATCGCGGTGGGGCCGTTCTTGTCCTCTTTGAGCGCAACCGCTGCATCAAGATTTTACCTTCCAATCGTGCATTTCCCAATTCTGCTCTTCAGCAAATTGCCGAAAAGAACCCTTGGCATTGATAGCGACTGGATGACCGGTTCTTCGCATAAACCACGAATCGGCCATGGTGTTTCCATAACCATAGCATTCCTCAAGTTCATGGCCATGCTTCATTGCATCTGCTTCAACAACAGCAATCTTCCCCTTGCGTCGAGGGACGGACCAACCGCGCTCTGAACCGCTGAGAATGCCTTCACGGACATCCGGGCCGCAGCCGTAAACTGCATCCATTCCAAGCACCTCGCCCATGGCTTCAGCCATCGGTGCTATGGTGGCTGTTACCAAAACCACTCGATGACCCTGCGACTTATGCCACTTGAGAGAATCTCGTGCTTCTTTGGATATTTTGGATGAGAGATTGTTTGTGGCTATTTGATTTGAAAACTTTTCAAGCACGGTCCATGAAGCAAGTGAAAAATGCCCGCGATTACGCGCTGCATCGTAAAAAGCGCGACCTCGAAGCAGGTTCGACACAAGCCCGAAGGTCCATGCTACCGCACCGTAGGGGATTCTCCACGGCCGCTTTCGACCAAGATAAGCGGTGAGTGTTTTTTCACTTGAAGCGTCTAAAAGCGTTCCATCAAGGTCAAAATACGCCGCCACGGATTTTCCCATGCTTTACGCACATCCAATACGATACATGAGTTAAACCCCCGCAAAATCTCTAATTTTTACGAATTTTTGGCGCTTCTGTGCATCCAAACTCGCCATAAACTCGACGTCCTGCAGTATGATCTTGCCACCACACAAGATATTCTGAAAGATGTCTTGGGATGAAGAAACCAACTTTACGAGGCGTGAGTCCATGATTTCGCATTGCCCGGTCGTGACTTAGATTCGCTACAATCGATTGGGCTGAGCAACCTGGATTCGCCCCTACAAAAGAAAGAATTTCTTTCTTGAGCCGTTCAAACCTTGCTTTCTTTTGAGTACCTTTGCCTTTTTTTCTTGGAGACATAAATCGAAAAACTCTGTCAACCCATATGAAAGAAACCGTGGCAGTCCCATCGGGTAAAATCACTCAAATGAGACGTTTTGAGTGGTTTTCCAGTTCGCTGTGGCAAGTTTCTTTGCCTTACCATCAGCAATAATCGGATGAATGTCTTTTAATCGGCCATGCATGCCTTGAACTTGGAATTTAACTCGAAGTTCTGCAGCCTGGTCGCGGACAACTGCTTCCATTTGAGCCTCATCCAACTCAACCGAGGCAAGTGATGAGCCATCGGACTGGCTGCTGATTGTGAACGTCGTTCCAGAAACAGAAAGAGACGGACGGAAGTCCATGTCGTTTGGATGATTCATCCATACTGAAACATCGACTGAGAGGGAGTCGCGAATATTTACTCGGCTAATTTCTACGGTATCGACCATGGCAACCAACTCATCCGAAGTGCTCCCGCTTCTTACACCTTTTTATCGAACAAAGTGGTCACTCATAGGCGATTTCTGTAAGGACTGGTATGAGAATCGTAACAGTGACCGTTAGCGTCCAGTCGTTACCTGGGTCTGGGTCTGGTGTTCCTTCAAACAACGGGTCGGGGTCTGCTTGTTGGGCAGTTACGGACCAAACCCACGTGCCTTGACCCTTACGAGTCCCGGAAGCCCCCAACAACTGCTCGAGGAGTTGCTGCTCTGAATCCGAGTCATAAATGCCGTCTTCACCGGATGGATTCATGTTGTCAGCAGAAAGTGTAGCGGATGCGGATTCGTTTGCGGTCAAATTCCCGCCTCCGGTTTGTGCGTTCCTTTCGTAGTTATCTTTGACAATAAATACGCTGAGCGTGAAGTTATCTTGTGGAGCGAGGATGTCTTGTTGGAGTTCAAGCAGGCCGTTGAAGCTGATGACTCTGCCTTCGTCGCCCGGAGTGATGTTGCCTTGCCACTCTTGGCCTTGATCGAGGTATTCATCCCATGTGAATTCTACTTCCTTAGTTTCCCAAGACACCTCATATTTGCGAGATTTAATTTCAAGAGAAAACAATTCTTTGACGAAGGCGTCAGCAGAATCTGTCACGGTTAGGCTGCCCTGAACTGTACCTGAGCGGTTGGTCGGCAACAGAACGGTCTCAGTTGTCGCATCGATATCGTTTCGCATATCTCCGTCACCATCGCTGTCTTCGCCCCAATCCAAGTCCCAAGCGTACCGAAGAAGGTCGCCTTCGGGGTCCGTGCTTTTACTTGCATCAAGCATCACTGAATCGCCAGAACGTATTGATTCTGGATAGGTGAGGTTGAGAACTGGCGCCCCATTAACATTGATTGTCGTCGTTGCTGTGTCTGCCCCACCTTGGCTGTTAATAACCGTTAGTTCAACCGTGAAAATCCCGAAAGTAGAATACCGGTGAGAGGTAAATCCTGTCGTTGTCTCAGTGGACTGTCCGTCGCCAAAATCCCATTGGTAGTCGGTGATGACCCCTTCGATAGGTTCCGAATCACGTGCGTCGAAAGTGACCGTTTCACCCTCTTGGATTTGAAGTGGATATGCTGTCAAGTTTGCCCGTGGGTCAACAGTGAAATCTAACCCACTGGTGCAGCCGGCAAGAAGGCTTGAACAGAGAAGTAAGCCAACCATGGCAAGAGTACGGAGCCTACGCCCTGCTTTTCCTTGCCACATGGAATTTGCTGAATACCCACCCTATCTAATGCTTGGGGCGATACTCTCGGCATGGCTCGGTTTCTAGAGTCGGAGTTTGCAGTCAGAGTTCAACTTCTTCAGGCAAATCTCCTAAAATCGTTACCGATTCGAGATGATCGCCCATTTCTTCAACGGAATCGTGCTCAATAATGTTCAACAATGAATGGTCGGATTCGGTTTCTTCCTCCACCAACAAGTCTTCCGCTTCGACTGCACCAACATCGTAGTCCGGCGGGGAGTCAGAGACGGGTTCAGGCCTAAGTTGCTGATTTTCGCCTTCCAGTTCGGCCATCGCTTCATCGATTACACTCTGCTGTCGGGATGCGTGTTCTTTCTTCATCTGTTCTTCCAGGGGGTCTCTGTATTCCGTTTCGTTCGAATCAGTGATTTCCGGTTTGGAACCAAAGGCTTGTTTGAATCGGTCGAAGAAACCCATATCCCTATGGTGGTGGAGGCCAAGTATGGGCTTTGCTGTTGCTTGAGAATCCAGCGAGATGTTCAAGGATGGTCAGCGTTGTTGATTTATTATGGCCCCCAATATCCTTGACGGTGAGCGTGTGCTCGCCTTTGATTTGGAAACCACGGGCATTTCCACTTCCTCGGACAGAATCGTTCAAATCGCCCTCATTGGCGCTGCACTCGACGGTAAACCGATTCATTATGAACGAATCATCAACCCAGGCCGGCCAATCCCGTATGGAGCCAGCAACGTCCACGGCATCTATGACAGTGACGTGAGAGGAAAAGGAAGGTTCTCATCCATCGTCGATGAAGTCGCTGAACTGATTGATGGCGCAGTTATCGTTGGACATAATGTCCGAAAATTCGACCTTGAAATGCTTGAAGGTGAATTCCTAAGGCTCGGAAAGCGTATGCCTCGCCCAAAAGCTGTCATGGATACCTATGAACTGGTTCGACGGCTCAAACTCCCTCGGCCACACAACCTTGGAGCGTTGTGCGCAAGGCACGGCATCTCACTTGAGAATGCACACACTGCTGCCGCAGATGCTGCTGCATCCTTGCTCCTGTTTTGGCGGCTTTCTGTCGATCATGCTCCATCGTTTCGTCACTCGCTCGAAGAACTTGAGCGTTGGGCTGTTCACGGCAACATCTCGTCCGATGCAAGTCAATTAGGCCGGGGTTTAGGAGATTTAGAACCGGTCGACCAGATTGGAAAAATACGCAAAGATGGAGAACAAATGATTCTCGCATTCGGAAGACATCGAGGCAGGGATATCCTTGAAGTTCAAGCTGAAGACCCGCGATACATCCACTGGTTGCTGTCTGCGAAAGGAATTGAAGACGAAGCGGCAAGAGAACTGGTTCGTGAATACCTAGATGTTGAAGAGTGAGCGGTATGCTTCACCGAAAATAGCGTTCAATATGGCCTTTAGAACACCCATACTTCCACCTAATCCGTTTACAAGGAATGGCAATCGACCTGTTCTTTGGCTTGACCAGTGATGAGAAAAACGTGAATTCACAATGCCTAGTTGGTAATTGCAGGCAGGGACGAGTGGTGCAAATTAATCCGGAGAGACCCGTTTGAATCCCGCATGTATCCGAATGTGAATTCTGCCTTGACCTCATTGCCTTCAGATGACGTGAAAAAATAGTTCCCCATTACCAAAGCGGTTGATTCGTTAAGGATCGTACCTTGATTCTCAAAACGGACATTCGTCCAGCCATTGATGGCAAACCCATTGTCTTCAGGGCATTCTCCATTTGATGCAGTGAAATATGAAAGTGCTTCTTCAAAAGTTGAGCGGAATTGTTGTTCTGCTGCCATGGTCGGTTTGAACAAGACTGGGCTCATCTCGTATGCATACAATGTATCGATGTGATTTTTCGCCAGCCCGATGTAGTCCTCACCAGAGCTGTGTGCTGCCGAAATGGCGACGATACCGTCGCCCCATGCTTGCTGAGCCTCCTCCACTTCTGCAACGGTCACCATTGAATGGCGCTCGAATCGGCACTTTATGAATCCGCGGGTGAGGGATTTTCGGGGCAATTGTACAGCGTGGCTCGCATCGAAAATGAGTCGAATGTGGAAATGATTCAAACCCTCGTCAATGTAATCGATTACCTCATTGCTTGTGGAATTCGACGCCATCCGGCATTGGATTCCATGGTAAGACATCACACCAGTGACCAATCCTCCATGCTCGAGCTTGCGTCATGATTGAACCCAGGAACAAGGCGCCTTGATGGCCGGTAGCCAAGACTTCATCGAGAGCCTCTTTACCGCGATTATCGAAACGAGCGGACTGGCGCACTCCTGTAGGCATTGCCCGACCGTTTGCGTCTGCGGGTTCGCACAATTCCAAAACTGCAGAACCCGTTGCTGAATCGTATTCTTGGAGGAGAACGACTGCATCTGAAAAATCACTCTTGTGAAGCGTGCCGTTGTCGTTTCTCCAATTCCACCAGTGCGGACACCACGCTTTCCAATCGCAGAACCCGCCGCATGAAGAGTCGCCAATGGTGGGCTCCATTGGTAGTGGAGTTGGTACAGTTGCTTGCCATGCAGCATAGGCTTGCTCGAGGACGTTATCCCCGTGTGCAGCCCACTTTGATGCATTTTGAGTGTACCATCCTTCAGTTCGGACATTTGGAGCGCTCGGATTGTTGGCGAGCAGAATATCCCGATACATCCGCAGTTGGCGATTCACATCGGTCTTGAGTTCGGTTTCCGGGGTGCGACCGGTTTTCAAATCAGCAACAAGCCACCCAACCAATTCTCCTTCGTCGTTGACATCTCCCATCAGCAAATCGAGACGGCCCATAAGGCGGCCATCAGAGGTTTTCAGTTCCCCTTCCACGGCAATCGCTAATTTTTGGATACGCCGCCATAGAGCTCCAGTAATCCGTTCCTGCTCAAGGCTACGCACGCCAACGTGATCGAGCAACATCATTATTGCACCGCGTTGATTTCTAACAGCCTCCTTCCACTTGTCCTCTTTCCATTGAGGGCGTCGGGGGGTCGCATGGAAAATGGCTTTCTCCTCTTCCCAACGCGTCTTGAGAACGCCCTCTGCGAATTCTGGCATCCAGCCACTTTCAGCGTCTTTGATGTGAGATATATCGTGAAGCAGCAGATCTTCAACCGAGGCGTGTACTGCTGTTCCGAGGGAGGCTGCCATTCCTGCTTTACGCGGCAAACCTTGACGGCTCAACCAGTACATGCGGGGGCAAGTTTCGTACCTGTTCCATGCAGATGGCGAGAGCATGTGTGGGCGGGGCTCAGAAGCCTGTTGCTCGGTCATATCGTTCGGTTAAGTTCAATCAACATGAAACCACCGCAGGCATCATTTCATGCAAAGTGTTGAAACCTAGGAGCGACAGCAACGAAACATGGAACGCCCAAGTGTGCGCTTGAATACAAAAATCGAAACTGAAAATGCGATGGTCGTTGCCTGTTTCCCGAGCATTGGAATGGTATCGAGCGTCGTGGCACACTTTCTCATCGATCACCTTGACCTCGAGTTCGTCGGCGCTGTTGTCGACCCTCGACTGCCGGTTATCACTCTCATTCAGGAAGGCGAACCATTGCCAGTCATCCGTGCATACGCTGGAAAACCGCAATGCACAATCGAAGGATGCGATCAAGTGATTCTCTTGATGAGTGAATTGGTCATCCCTGAACCCCTCGTCAACGACATCGTATGGGCAATGTTTGAATGGTCACGCGAAAACAAAATTGTCCACGCTGTGGTCATTGATGCATTCGCAAAAGAAGGAATGAAAGGCAACCTCAACGGTGCTGAACCGACCATCGAATACGAAGACACCGATGGCATCGACGTCGTCGGAATTGGTGCAAATCAAAAAGTTCGAGACATGCTGAAATCAATGGACATTACACTGCTCAATCAAGGTGTCATCAAAGGCATTAACGCTGCGATTCTCAGTGAAGCACGTCGCCGTGGACTCGATTTGATGTCCATCATGGTTGAAGCTGACCCTCGATGGCCTGATGCACGTGCTGCTGCTACCCTGATTGAAACACTCAACAAGGTCCTGCCGACCATTGACTTACCGCATCAGCCGCTGCTTGAGGAAGCTGAATTCCTTGAAAATCAAATCAAAGCCATGATGGAAGGCGCTGATACGAAAACGGAAGTTTCAACCAGCAACTCAATGTACGGATGATACTGCGTTCATTCGCAACCATCCCAATACAAGTAAGCCGAGTCCAAGGACGAGGCTGATGCCACTGATCGCTGTCGGAAAGAGAAGGACTGCATCGTACGGTAAACTCAAAACATCGAGCAAGGATTCGTTTCTCAAAAAAGTTCCACCTGCAGATGCAGTCAACAGCATTGAGCCGCAAGCCGCCAAACCTGCAGTGCTGTGCAGGGCCGTTGTCTTACTTGTTGCCCAAACTTTCAGTCCTAAGCGCCAACGGCTTGCAAATACACCAATTGCAAAGCCCATTCCAGTCATGGAAAGGAACATTTTATTGACCAAAATTGGGCTATTGAGGCCTTCACCCGGTGCTGAAGACAAACCGCTCAATACCGCAAAAGGAGTTGCTGCAAGGCCAAAGGCGAGTGTGAAGTGAGCGACATTATCAAACAGCGGTTTCCAATCCGTCTTCTTGAGAACATCAAGATGAAGAAGAAGGCAAAACAAGAAACACAGACCTGATACCGAAAAAGCACCTACCACCAATTCAGTTGAAACGACATGGAAGGTTTGTGGAGAAATCATTCCTGTCCACCTCCATACTTCCCTGCCAAATAGTCGTGGCCATACCATCTCCATTGGTCTTCATTCCATCCGTTTGGCAGTCCACCGGCAGGTAGAGGGGCAATTTCAGATTCCTCAGAAAAGCCGTCGGTTACAGATTCAATTGCTGGCGCTGCATCCATATGTTGAGGTAACAAATCGGTTTGATCGTACTTGTTCGATTCAGGGAGTGGTGAAAAGCGAGATTGGAGGGAAATGACCGCCCCGGCAATCAAAAACAGAAGAGCAAATGCTTGTAGATACACAGCGAATTCCTCAACCTCCCAACCTGCTTCTTCAGCAGTCAAGGTAAACCATGGCGTCGTTTGCTCCGGACCATCTCCTTGGAGAATTGCACGCCATTGGAGCGAGGTAGGTTGGAGTGCTGCAGGAATGGTTGCACTCCACATATTTTCGCCCGATGAATTAACTTGTGCGCTCATTACTGCGCCTCCTTCAACTTTCCATTGCACCTGCACAGATTCAGCGAACTCTGTTTGCAGTACCAGTTCCGTTGGGACACCGAGAATACGCTCTGATTGCGGTGTGAAGTCTGCGGAAAGTCGAGGCAGGTTCTCTGGTACTTCACTCGCCTCAACAGAATATCCACTTGGAGTGACTCCGAAGAACGGAGATGAAGAGCCACCGTGATGAATGGCAGCAAAGAAAGAGGTCGTGCCAGTTTCCGAACTACGAACGACCCATGAAACGCTTGTTTCGCTTTGGCCGTTCGAGAGAGTTTGCTCAACATAATTTGCAGACCCGCCGTTGGAGTCTGAAAGAACTTCCCAGCCAGCGTCTTGAGGGGTGTCTGAATGGCCAGTTGTATCTGTCAAAAGGAAGAACCCGACAACACCAGTTGAACTCAAGGATAAATTGGTTGCTGTAAGGGTGATGGTGGTTGGAATCCCAGCATAAACTGTCGATGAAGACGAAAGAGTAAGTGTTGCCAATGATGTTTCATTCAGTGCTGCATCACCGTGGCACGCCCCTCCACATTGCATATCGCGTGTCGCATCGCCGTTGCCACCAGGTTCTGCAGCACCGTAAGTGGAACTGATAAGAAGAAATGAAAGAAGCATAACGACGTAGATTCGGCGATTGAACTTCAAATCAATCTCTCCTCAAAAAAGTGAAAACACCTATGCCAAGTCCAAACATCAACAACATCATTCCAGTGATAAGGCCGCCTGTTGTTGATGGTCCCGGGGCAGATTGGGCAGATATTTCGACGAGAACTGTTTGTGTGGCCGACGTTCCTGCAATAAGCATCTCTTCGCCGATAACAGGCTGAACTGCGTAAGTGTTTTCTCCAGCGAAGAGCGGTTGATCGGTAAACGAAAGCTCAGCGGTTGTTCCGATTGAAACGCCGTTTCGAAGAATCGAAAAATTCGCTTCCGGGCCATCCCATGACCATTGCAAATCGACGTTCCTGCCGTTTGAAGTGGAAGTAAATTCGGAGACCGTAGGACCTTGAACAACAAGCAACTGAACGTTCGAAGAATCTTCACCGCCCATGTCGTCAACGACCATGAGCGTTACAACCGTATTCGCGGTTGGGAGTATGGAAATCTCAGTTCCCGAAGCGGAACCTGTCATGCTGTCCGTATCCGTCCAAGACCACAAAGCCGACACGATTTGACCATCGATATCCGTTGAAAGACTCGCACTCAAGTCAACTCGTTCACCCAGCCAAATCGGATCGGTCTTCACGGTAATTTCTGCAGTTGGTTCAGTGTTGAGTACCGTTGTCGAGGAGACGACTGTCGCGCCAGAGAGGAAGCTTTCATCGGCAGGGGTGACATGAATGGACCAAGTTTGCCCAGGACCAAGATAGGAGGCTGGAACGCTCGTTACGTTCATCAATGTGCCATCGAGGAAACCGTTTCTGTACCATTGTATGCTTGTTTGAACCTCTTCCCCGTCTGCATCATCGGAGGTGATTACGGCGTTGAGTGGCCCCATTGAAGTGACGTTTTCTGTTAGTGTAACCGATGCTGTTGGAGCGCTGTTGAGAATGGTTACATCAGCCGTAAGTGAGATGCTGCTGAGAGCGGCTCCATCGCCTGCCTTTACTTGTACAGTCCAAACTTCGCCTTTCAAAGTCGATGAAGCGGGGAGCGTTGTAAGGCCAGTCAATGACGATTTCATAGTTCCATCGCGCCACCATGTGATTTCCGAATTTGATTGTGCATCGCCATCAATATCTGACATTGTGAACTGAACTGATACTTCGTCGGCTGTGTATGCTTCTGCATGCGAAAGAGATACCGATTCGGTAACGGGCGGGGTATTCTGAACCGATATCTGGTTACTGGATGCCCAGGTAGACCATTCTGTACCATCGTTTACTCGAACTTTAGCGAACCAAATCTGACCCTTTTCAGTAAATGATGAAGGGATTAACAAACTGTTCTCAGCGAAACCAAAAGCAGCATTGTTGAGGAACCATTGGATTTCTACATCGACCTCGGCGTCGCCGTCTGCATCGGCATATGTGTAAGATACGGTGAAATCATCGGTCGTGAAATGAGGCCCAGGGCTCAATTGTACCGTGTTTACTGCCGGAGGTGTGTTGACCTGCCCACTGCCAATAGTGACGGACTGAGAAGAAACCCATTGTGAAACATCTTCACTGTCGTTCGCTCGAATCTCGACAACCCAAGAATCGCCATCGCGAGTTGCATATGCTGGCAATGTTTCCTGATCGTTCAATTCTGGAATCAGTACGCCGTCCAAAAACCAACGGACATCATAACCAACAGCATCGGCATCCGCGTCGAATGTGGTACTTGTAAACGAAAGTGTATCGTCTTCAGTGGGCTCAGTAGGATTGAGAGAAGGAGTTGTTACCGTCGGAACAGAATTGGCTATCGTTAGCACATTACTGGAAACGGAAGTGCCTGGGTCCGAACCGTCAGAAGGCGTCACTGTTGCACTCCACTCTTGCCCCTTTGCAGTTTCAGACGATGAAACGGTCAAACCAGAAAGCGAAGTCTGCTCAACTCCATCCTTGAACCATTGAATCACTGTGCCGGATTCTGGGTCGTTCTCGGGGTCCGAATACGAATATGAGAGGACCAGCGTGTCGGCCGTCGTCGCTCCGCTTGGGCCGAGCATGAGGTTGGAAATGCTCGGAGGGGAGTTCGGAGTGGCTCCGGCTTCAGGGATTTGAAACGAAAGTGTATCCCAACGGTCCCCGTTGTTGTTGCCACTCGAATCCGCTGTTAGTCCTGCAACCGTAAGAGCGGTTACTCCAGAGCCAGAAGATGGTGCAATCCAATCGATGCTCCAAGAGCGTTGGCTGCTTCCCGTAATCGAATGTGAGGCACTGTTTTGTGCTTGATTCACATTAACGGCGAAGCCAATACCCGCAGACAGCGTGCCTTTGTCAACCTCCAAATTGAATCCTCCAGAGCTACCTGTAACTCCGTTACTCACAGAAATACTGAGCGTGTAGGTCGAGCCGGCAGTGTATTGTGCTGGATGGCCGGTCAGTGAAACGGTTGCCGCGGGTGTACCGGATTGAGAATGGCATGTGCAACCGGTACTACGGTTTTGAATACCATTGGAATTACCTTGCGTGATCGGTGTTGACCCCAACAAGACCAAAAGCACCATAGCGGCTACAAGGAACTTACGATTCATATCAATACCAATCGTCCAGCGGTTATCAAAGAGTTGGTGCATTGATTTTACAAAAGGCTGTTTCAACGGTAGTCAAAGAGTGATGGTTGCTTGATTTTCGAAGAATTGCCGTCCGTATTCGTAGACGATGGCGTAGATTCTCGTGATGAAGTCTCACCGTGTGACAGTAAAGCTGCTTCGAGTTGTTGCTCATTCCAAACTTTGACGCCTAAGGATTCTGCTTTGGTTTTTTTCGAACCTGCTTTTTCGCCGGCAACCAAAACACTGAGTTGCGAGGATACACTTCCAACAACCTTGCCACCAGCCGCTTTAATGGTGAGTTGAACTTCTTTTCGTGGGCGTTGAAGAGTACCGGTGAGGCAGAACGTCATTCCGTCAAGAGGCCCTCCCGAGGCTGCTTTCGGTTGATTCGTTATGGAGAGCAAAGTCGAAAGGTCGAGGAGCATTTCTTTACGCTTTGAAAGTCCGTCACGGACCTGTAAAGCTACTTTTTCGCCTATGCCATCAACAGTGCAAAGTGAACGTATAGCCTGGTTTTCGGTGTAGTGCTTTCCATTCTCGTCGGCAAGTGGACCAAAGTTAGCATCCTTAATTGTTGCAAATGCATCTTCCACCCATTGCATGAGTGATTGAAAACTCTCAACATGCTGAGCGACCGATGTTGCCAGTTCAGGACCAATGCCAGGTAGACCCAGTGCATGCAAAAACTTCGCAAGTGGGAGTGTCTTGACTTTGCTCAATTCATTTAACACATTGAGAGATGATTTTTCACCCATCCTCTCAATGCTCTGTAACTCAGACTGTTGAAGCCTGAATAAGTCTGGTATTCCAGAAATAAGTTCTGCATCGAGGAGTTGCTCGACCAGTTTTTCACCGATACCATCCATCTCAAGAGATCTGCACCAATACAGAATCGTACGACTGGTCCTCGCATCACACATCAAATCGCTGCAACGAAGGAACGCACCTTCGACTTCTAAATCTCCGTTACAAGCAGGACATTGCGAAGGTATGTGTATGGTCTTTTCAGACGGAAGGGTGCCTTCAAAAGCAGTTCCATCAGCGTGAAATCTACCTTCAAGATCGCTTTGACTGGCTGGGCCGAGTCCGGATTCGATTTTTGGAATCACGTCTCCACGGCGAACGATGAGAACTTTATCTCCAAGATTAAGATTCAACCGTTCAACCTCTCCGACGTTGTGCAATGTCGTATTTTCAACAGTCACTCCCCCTACGGTTTGGGGAGCGATACGTGCCACAGGCGTCACCGCCCCGGTTCGACCGGTTTGCCAATCAACACCCAACAAGACCGAAGTCGCTTCTTCAGGTGGGAATTTCCAAGCAAGTGCCCAGCGTGGATGATGTGCGGTTGATCCGAGTCTTTCTCGCTGCTGCAAATCATCTAACTTGAAAACGATGCCATCGATTTCAAACTCGTATGAACTGCGTTTCTCGCTCCACTGCTTGGTGTATTCAATCATCTCTTTTTGCGGGTGTTCGGTATCGAAAACATGCCAAGGGGCTGGTTCAATGCCAATCTCATTTTTTAGCATTTCAAGCAGTTGACTGTCGTACTGGACATCAGGTGAGTCACTAACGAATTTCACATCGTATGCACAAAACACCAGATCAGAGGCTTCTGCTTTGCCATCTCCATGCTTCTGACGTAGTGCTCCAGAGCAGAGATTGCGAGGGTTCGGCGAAACATCACGGTATTTTTCCTCGAATGTTTTCAGCGGCATGACTACTTCACCGCGAACATGGCAGTCGACTGGGATGTTGAGCCGGGTGGGAATATTTGCCACTTGCTTGGCATTCAAGGTAACGTCCTCGCCCCTTTCACCGCTTCCACGGGTGGCAGCCCGGTGGAGGTTTCCGGCCACATACTCCAGAGAAAGTGCAGACCCATCCAGTTTCGGTTGGGCAAGGTACTGTTTTCCACCAGAGGTTGATTGCGAGATAAAATGGATAATGTCTTCATCCGAAGTTCCCTTGTCCAGCGAGCGCATTGGGAAACGGTGTTCGACCTTCACCGTACCAGGGAGTGGTTCAGGCCCAACTTGATGGAGGACTGCATTCTCAGGGTCGAGACTTTTTAGCTCATCCCATAACGCATCGAATTCAGCATCAGTAACCTCCGGAGACGACTGATTGTAGTACAACTCACGGTGATAACGAACGGCCTCGGCCAGTTGCTGAATACGCTCCGGACCGCCCATGATACATCACCCATGCCACAGGATATGAACGTCACGAAAATTGAAGCCCAAGCAACTCTACATCTGCGAGAGGGCAGCGAGTCATTATCGCATGCGTAAGAATGCGGAGATGTATTTCTGCGACAACATGAACGGTGGAGTTGAACATGTGGCCTGCATGTACGTTGTTATCGTCATCCGACCAACAGCAGTGGATGTGAGTGAAGGCTTTGCCTTCTTGTGTACGGGCAACATTACCGGACAGACTGACAAGTTCTGAAGCAGACGGCAAAGAGCGACGCTGGTACACGCCTTCTTCGTCCATGTAGCCGTATATGTTCTCACGAGTGCGCCCAATACCACTGGTGATTGCAGCCGCATCAAATCCTACTTTGTCTGCCAATGATTGCAGGGATTCATGTATCTCCTCATTCGGGTCAATGCGCACAAACAGGTCTTCACCACTGCGAGTCCATTCCATGCCCTTCGCTAACGCAAGACGCCTATTGAGAATAACGCTATTCTTCTTCGGAATGCGGTCGGGAAAAAGGGTCCCATTTGCGTTCTGAATCAAGAGCAAGTTCAATCCGAGAACGCGCTACTGAAAGATCGTTTTGTGAACCACCTAACGGCAACGGGCCGAATACGCCCCAACCTTTTCTCAAGAGCATGATGCGACGCGCTGGTTGACGTTGTTGGAGTCGCAGGCGTTTCCAATCGTAGCGTTGACCGTCAGCAAACAGATGCGTTCGAGTTACAGCATATCTTTTCGGGATCAACAATGAAATGAGGTGAAGAGACAACAGAGCATCCCATATCACTGCATACCATATGCTGGTATTTGAAGCAGAAAGCAAAGCCCATGGAAGCGCCATCATTGCCGCCATCGAAGCAAGATTACCCCACTGCCGGATGACCTCTTGTGGACCTTCACTCTTCCAAGCAAAACCCCCTTTCTTCAATTCGCCCATTTGCGGTATATCTTGACGTTGACGAGTGAGCCAGAATGCATCCCAGGCAACAATACCTGCAAGAATAATCACGGCAAACAAAGCCGCAGTGTCGGCGGAAAGAATCAAATCTTCTTCGGCCATTGAACCACCTCAAAGATGACGTTCGTCAACGAAAGAGATGTCACCTGCATTGCCGCCACCACGCTTCATTCGAGCAGCAAAGGCAATCAAGCCACCAACGACCAAAACGATGAGGAGAAGAGTTCCCGTGGAAAAATCTCCCGATTCTGTAGAGGTTTCTCCTTCATTGGCATCGAGAATTCCATCGTTGTCATCGTCTACATCGGCAACGAGGGATGTTTCCTTGCCTTCTGGGCAAACAACGTTGTTTGGTAAACCATCTCCATCGGTATCTTGCCATGCGCATGGGTCAACAGGCCAAGCATCGCGGGTATCTGGATGGCCATCGTTGTCATCGTCCGTGTCCTCGCTGTCCGGACCACATGGAATGCCGTTCTCTGCATCGAACCAAACTCCGGTTGATAGGGTGAACGTGCATGTATTTGTCCAGTCGCCGTCGCTGTCAAGTTCCGTTACTTCAAAATCAACAGCATCAATGCCAATTGCTCCGAGCGAGTCGGTCACTTGAACTTCAAGAACATACAATCCATACTGTAAATCCGTGATGTTGAACTGCTCTTCATTTGGTCCGCGCATAACTTCTACGCCTGAAGAGTCTGAAATAATCCAAACCAACGTCAATTGCTCTTTGGAATCTAAATCATCGGAATACGATGCAGCAGCCAAAAGGGGCGATGACTCCATGACTCGCTCGCCAGAATACGGTTCGGTTATTTCAACCGATGGTGCTGAATTGGTACGCAATACGACATCGATAACCGTAGACATTGTCGGCGTCATGTCCACAACAACAACTGTATTTGGGAGGCCGCTTGCTTGCGTGGTAACGGTGAAACTCGACAAGGTCGAACTCGTTCCGTTGCCATCGAAGGTGACCGGTATTTCGACCAATTGTGAAACTCCAACTACGCTTGTCGTATACGAAGGGGAAAGGTCAGTCGTTTCCAAGGTAAAGGTGACCTCGTGTGGAACACCATTCAGTGTCGAGGCAAGAGTGAAAGTCTTCCAGCTGCGTAATTCCGCGCCGTCATACATCGATGGGTTTTGCGTGGTTGTGTCGACCAAATCAATCGCCATAGGGCCGGATGCAGAAATTGCACCGACGATTGTACCTTCCTCGATACGAACAGGATAGTTCTCGGCTGAAACAACGGTGGCTGAGAGAATATCCGGATTACGAACGATCAACGGCGCAACAGAAGTGTCCCCGCCATCGGCATGGACATCAATGCCCACCGAATACGAGTGTGCTACTAAATCAATGACGAGTAAGGAGTCTGATGTTCTGCCGTGGTGGCTAATGAATGCTGTACCGGAACCTGCACCATTCAGAACAACTCCATCAATTGTCCCAGATGATTCATCAATATCAATTCCTGGCGAACCCGTGAGTTCAATGTCGCTCATCTGGAGGTTTCGGCAATTCATTGCCGTGATTCCGGCGCTGGAACCGACTGTTCCCGCGAGCGATGAAACGGTGAAATCCTCATCGATTGAATCGAGGGAGAGAATGTTACCTAATCCATTGAATACGGATGCGTTCACATCATTCAAAAGGCCTGTTACGGCCGTGAAATCAAAGCCTGTTGAAACGTTTTCACCGATGTAGATGCCGTCCATATGGACATCGACTTGCCGCGCCCAAACTCCCACGCCATTACACGAATGGAGATGGACGTTTTCAAGCGTCAGCGAAGTCGATGAAGGAAACGCTTTGATGCAACCATCACCTGCGTCGTAGAGGTTCGAATTCTTGAGAAGAACATCAGCATCGCTGTTGGGGTCGATAAGAATCAATGAATCTGAACCTGCTGAGCGAGCCATAGTAACTCCATCAGCAATGAATGTACCCATACTCTCAACCAGCAAGGCGGGAGATGCCTCAACAACCGTTGTGCTGGACAAGTCAATCGTTGCACTTGAACCACCAATCACGAACCCTCCCCAGCGTGAGCCGAGACCGGTTGAAGAAAGGGTCGCTGCACCAGCGTCGATTCGACCATCTACGGAGATTTGGCCTCCGTCTGCAATTCTCAAAGAGACGCCGTCATCAATGGTCAGCGTCCCGGATGCACCCACAGCCAGATTGCCGTCAAGGAAATACGGGCTCCATTGAGCCTCAAGAACAAGCCAACTTGACAGTGTGCCCGGGGTTATTGTTGAAGCCATGAAAGTGTGCTTGAAGGCTGACATGGTGTCCCAAGTCACGAAGTCATAGAATGAACCGATTTGTAAATTGATACTCTTAACACCTCCCAGTGTGTCTGAAGAATCATCCACCATGCGCGCAATGGCTGTGGTTGAGACTTGTCCAGCAGAATCAGTCGTAGCAAGTGCTCCATCAACAGACACTGTAGCACCGGACACGGCTTGTCCCTTGTCCAAAACTGTAATTTCAAGAGACGACTGAAGTGTTAGTTTGGAACCTGTTAGAACAGTTACTGCGCCAAGTACTTGACCGTCCAAAATCTCAACATCGCAACCTGGTTGGATGAGAAGAGTACCAAGGATATCGATGTTTACTGAACTGCGAGTTGTCTGGCAAACCCAAGTAACGTTCGCATCGATAGTCAGTCCCGAATCGCTCTGTGACTGCGTGAGGAGAGAATCAATGCCAAGGCTGAGTGAATTGGCATTCAAGGTAGCGTCCGAGCCGGTTAGGCTACCTGAACCTTCGATACTAACAACGCCATCCGATGGGAGTTGAAGCATCGTATCTTCAAGCTCGAGTGCTCCTCCAGTCAGCACTGTAAGGTCGCCTGTCAAGATATGAGGGGAACCGTCTGGCCTTGCACCAAGGAATACATAATCACCAGTATCGATGGTCCAATCACCCTGAGGAATGACTGGGACTTGAACAGATTGGCCCATCTGAGAACCGTATAATGTGACTCGGACACCGGCACCGAGCAACGTCACATCAGCCGAAGAACCGCTACCGATCAATGGAAGCGTTGCCGCACCGTTTGAATTACTCACTATTTCATACCCATGAACCTGTATTGTAGCCTGAACTGGATTGCCTGCTAAATCGGTAAAAGTAACGGGTGTTTCTTCAAGGAATGATGAGGTAGAAACTGAAATTGTAGCCGTCGTCGAACCACCGTAGATGAGAGTTCCATCACCAAGTGCATCAGATGAGGATGTGTGTGTGTTTTGCGGTTGGAAATCCCTCACGGTTGCCGCAGACTCACTGCTGATTGAGAGTGGCGTAGTATGGGTCATTGCAGTCCAGTCAGAGAGGTGAAGAGTGGATGAAGATTCCAAAACTACGCCGTCGGGATAAACGCGAGTTGTAAGAGAATCGCTGTTGAGTGAACTTTGTTCCATTTGGATGCCAACTCCATTGCCGTCTTTGATTGAGACGCTGTCACCTGATAGAACGGCGTGATTTGCTTGTATTCCGTTACCGTATTGCAGAAGTGTGAGAGATGTTGCGGCAATGTTGGTGTACCATGCAGCAAGCCCAAGAGAACTCGTGTCTTGGGATGAATAGGGTTTGGAAGCAGAAACATCCCCCCAGTTATGGGAGCCTCCAAGAATGTCTAAGGCCGTAGAGGAAAAGGATGTCATTTCAACAGACACCGTTCCGAATACACTGTCAGGGTCTCTAAGTTCAATCCCGGTCGTTCCCGAAGTTACGTTCACCAAATCAAGTGCAATGAGGCCTAATCCAGTGCCTTCAATTCCTCGTTCTGATGCGACAAGTTCGAGACCTGTCAAGGTGTGATTACCGTACCCTGAAAGGGAGATCCCATTGCTTACGTTTGAGATGTTTAGGTCGTTCATGTTGCAATCGCCCAAGCAACGCAGGTCAACAACAGATGATGGTTCTGAAGTATTTCCAACAAAAACCACATCGTCAATTGAGAATGATGTAGCGCCGTTGGCTAAAAGGAGGCGATCTCCAGCAACAACAGCATTCGAAACGGTTAGATCGTCGCTGTTTGCAGCATCGATAAACAATGCCACGTCTTCACCAGTGATGCTGGTTACAGAGGTCGAGGCTGCTTCTTGACTTGCAATCGCTACAGTCGTCTGGAAGAATCCCATTCCGGTAGCAGACAAGGAACCACTGCTGGAACGTATGCCCGTTCCCACTTGTGTCATGGTGACGGTGTCAACAGCAGTTGTTCCTGTCGACCACACGCCACCTGCGATGTCGGTGAACGTTCCGCCCGAGAGATTGAGAGAACCTGAATTCCGAACGACATCATAATCGATATGTTCTGCAGTCAGCGCTACCAAGTCTGAAGATGCTTGATTGTTAATCCCAATGTATGCATCGATAATGGTAAGTTTGTTTGCTGTTAGGTGACCATCGACTTTCACTGCAGTCTTTGCGTTTTCAATGGAAACGGTCTCCAGCACTGCGTGTCCCTTGTTCGCAATGTATAGGCCAGTCCAAAGGCCCGCCCCATGAGAACCAGCGGTCAAAGGGGCTTGGGAAGAAAAGAAGGTTGAGGAGGTTGCAAGAAGAGTTCCATCCACTCGAATCCAATATCCATCTCCACCGTCAACAGTCGTTCCAGGCGATACCGTTAGCGTAGTACCATTCTCAACAGTTACATTGCCGGTAAGGACGATGTTTCCAGACCATGTGGTGTCAACAAGAAGCGTCGTATCTGAAGCATGGGCAGGCGTTGAAAGAAGTGAAAGCGGCGTCAGCACAAGAAGGAGGGCCAAGCAGAGTGCACGTGCGGTTCGCATGGACGCTACTCTACAGCACCCCCTATCAAACCAAAGGTTTCCGGTGATTGAATGTCAAGGTTCAGTGAGAGAGCAAGCAAAAGTGGGCCCGCCCAGATTTGAACTGGGGTCTGACGGCCCCCAGCCGCCAAGTATAGGCCAAGCTAACCCACGGGCCCAGAATGGAATGTCTCATTGAATAGAAGTGCTGAAAGGAGCCGTTTCAGTGATGAGGTCAATGTGACCAACATACATTCTTCGGCAACAGTAACGCATCAAACCAACCTTATCGAGGGCGTCTGCCATCTCGATTCCAGAGATTGTTAATTCGGTGAATTCTTCCCACTTATGAGCAATGACTGCCCCACAACTAAAACATCGTATTGGTATAATCATTCATCTCACCTCATCGATAGGACTTCTGCTTCTTGCGACGAGCACCACGTCCAAGTTGGTGCTTTGGTTCCTTGCGTCGTGGATCGTTAACCAAAAGGCTACGGTCGAAGCGAAGGTATTCATCTCGAAGTTCTTCATCAATGCCTTCTGCACCACCGTTGTAGTGGACAAGTCCACGTGCAATTGCTGTACGGATTGCGTCGGTTTGACCCATAATCCCACCACCAAGAGTGGTGATGTTGATGTCAACCTTGCTCAATCGGTTCATTGCATCTGCAATTACCAATGGCTCCATCGACTTGCGACGTGCAAGGGATGGTTGAAGAATTTCGATAGGTGCACTGTTGACACGCACTCGGCCCTTTCCGGCCTTAACCGAGGCACGGGCAACTGCTGTCTTACGCTTACCAGAGGATTCTACTGACTTTTGCTTTTTACGAGCCATCATTGCTCACCTCCGGTCCAACGGTGGGATGGGGCGCCGAGATCGGCACTGATATCTCCAAGAGTGATGAATCGCTCAGGGAGGTCCTTACGGAATTTGGCGTCATCGCCGCTTTCGTGACCTTCTGGTAAATCTCCAGACAAATGTGCTGGGCATCCGATTTCAACGCGTAGATTGCGTAGAGCTCGGCGGCCGCTGCTCTTCTTTTGGTAAGGCAACATGCCGCGGACAGCACGCTTGAGAATCATGTCAGGCATACGAGGGAAGAACGGACCCTTTCGAGCGTGGTTCAACTTATACTTGGCATGGTACGTGTTCAGAACCGAGCGAGGTCGGCCTGTAACAATAGCGTGTTCAGCGTTGATGATGATTACTTTGTCGTCACGGTCTTCGCGAGCGGCTTTCAACAGGATATCTGCAGTAGCCGATGCTAGACGACCGAGGACAAGTCCATTGGCGTCGAATACATATGTTGTTTCATCCAAGAATAACTACCCCCTTGCCGGATGGGTTTTCGTTCATCAGCTCGCCGTAGGTCACAACTCGACCTCCAGCGGCTTCTATCTTCTCACGTGCACCGTTGCTAACACTGTAGGCGGCGATGGTGTGGTTGGCAGACAATTCACCTGAGCCGAGCAGCTTGCCTGGTACGAGGATGGTTGCACCTTCGGGGGCGTAGCGGCTCACACGGCTCAAGTTCGGCTGCGCCCAATTTTTGCGACTCTTAGAGAGGCGCATGGCCACATCTCGCCAAACAGCGGCTCCGGTGTCGCGAGACTGGGCTTTCAACTGGTTGATTACATCAACAAGTTGGGCGTTTGTCTTACGTGTAGGATTGCTCATTTGACTCCCTCGATGCTTTGAAGCAATTCGCCG
>CALJHE010000029.1 GCA_938075675.1 Candidatus Poseidoniaceae archaeon
ACAACCCCCTTGTGAACCGATTTGGTTGTAGAAGGGTTATCTATAATTAGATAAATATCAAAATGAATTTGATTTAGTGATAGAATAAATGAATAACATATGCACACGAGGGTTACTCCATAAAACCCTCGTACATAGATAATAGCATTCACAAGGGTTAGCTGTGGGCCATATACAACGCTACCGTTGTGTTCACTGGCGACACATGGTATCCCATGCAAGAGATTCCCGAGGAAGAGTCGACAAAAAGTTCGACAACGTATTTCGGGACAACAGGAACAGTGTCTACGTGTATCTCATTCGAGAATTTCATGTGCATTTTTGATTTGTTTTTGTGATTCATATCATCAAACGCTCAACCAACATTTGTCGTTCCACCAAACAGGCAGGGTCAAAAGGGTTCGCCGAAACGAAAATCCATGCAGGCCCAAGCCCAAGAAGCTGTAAGATGGCGTCTTGACATCGTCAATGCATCGTTCATGACGGGCATTCCAATCCTCACAGCCATTGGCCTGGTATGGTATACGATGAACCACGGCTTCTCAAGTGTGGAATTGGGAATTTTCGTATTTATGTACGTCGCATGCGGCCTTTCTATCACGGCAGGGTACCACCGCTTGTTCTCTCACCGAACCCACAAGAGCGCATGGCCACTTCGTTTGTTTTATGCACTGTTTGGAGCGGGGGCGTTCCAAAATTCCGTAATCAAATGGTGCAGTAACCATCGACGTCATCACCTGGTCACCGACACAGATGATGACCCATATTCAGTTATGAAAGGTTTCTTTTGGGCACACATTGGATGGATTCTGATTGCTGATGAAGAGCGTGTGGAGAAGGTGGAAGACCTTGAAGCAGATCCAATCCTAGTGTTCCAAGACCGTCACGTTTTCGTGCTTGGTTTCCTCGTTGGCATGGTGTTGCCAGGGGTTGCTGGTTGGTTCTTGCTTGGTGGTGTCACCGGATTTTTGGGCGGCTTCATTTGGGGCGGCCTCCTTCGAATCGTCATCGTTCACCATGCGACTTTCCTCATCAACTCAGCAGCGCACACATGGGGTACACAACCGTACTCCACTGCGAATACGTCCCGTGATTCACCCTTCCTTTCGCTGTTCACCTACGGCGAGGGCTACCATAACTTCCACCACACCTTCCAAGCAGACTATCGCAATGGGCACAAGTGGTATCACTGGGATCCAAGCAAGTGGTGGATTCGCGGATTTTCGTTCATTAAAATGACCAGTGATTTGCACAAAATCCCTGACAAGACCATTGAAAGTCGTAAGATGAAAACCGCCTTTGAAACAAGCAAAAAACTCAGCAACAGTGAAATCAAAGAGAACGTTCAAAGTTTGATTGACCGATTGCGGAAAGGATACACCGACCTCGACACCCATCGCAAGGCTTTGAAAGCCGCAAAGAAGAACAAGGATGGCGTTTCAAGTCAAAAAATGAAGAGTTTATGCAATGAAATCAAAAAGGAAATTAAAGCGGCAAAGCAAGCCATCGCCCAAATCCGTGTTGAATTCCAACAGTGGATGGATGGATTACCCTCCATGGCATGATTTCGTAATATTGAGGCCTCACCATTTTTAGCGCCAACGATGCCGTAATGGGGATTCTCAAGAAACATATTTTTACCCAACTGGTGCTGGAATAATTAATGCGACTGGACGTTTTGTTTGTTACAGTACTGTTACTTGGGGTGGTATTACCAGCCACTTCCATGCCCAGTGGTGAGCATTATCAAGACATACAGCCAAATCTTTACAACGATATTCGTCAATCTAATGCACGTTCGTCAACCTTTACAGTCAGCCCCACAAGCGGTTGGACGACAGGTGGCGAAGAAATTACTATCACTGGAAGTGGCTTTTCGAATCTCGCCTTTACCAACATCACTGAAGATGGCGTCAACCATCAATGGCAGGTGTCGACAATGGACTATTCCTCGGAAGCGGGTCGATACAATTCCATCGTTGAGGACTCAAGTGGAGACCTCCATGCTGTTCATATCAACGGAGGGAATCACAAGATCAGGTACAGCACCCATGACGGTATGTCTTGGAGTTCAGCCGATATCAACGATTGTGAAGGCACCTACTGCTGGGATGTTCACATGGTGATTGATGACAACGACGAGCTCCACGTTGCGTATACAACCGACAGCAGTTGGTCTGAAACGCTTGTTTACATGAACTACGACGGAGTGAATTGGACTGATGAAGTCGTCTCTTCGAATGCTAATTTTGGTGCGATTGGCATTGCCGTTGATTCAAACAATAATCCGCACATTTCATACGCTGCGGAGGGCCAGTACTGCGGTGATGGTCTTCGGATTGCCTCGTACGATGGTTCCAGCTGGGCGTACGATGGCATTGACATTGGAGATAACCGTGGATGTGATTCTGCCATGGTTATCGACGAGAACGACAACATCTACATTGCCTATCAACACCGCGACGATTCGAAACTGAAAATTGCAACGGATAAAAGCGGCCAATGGGATATTTATGACGTTGATGCAGGTGCCTCAATATACGATTTACATCCGGGTTACATGACTTCGATGGTCATGGACCAGCAAGGGCAATTTCATATCGCTCACTTCGATGATAAAGAGGATGATTTGCGATACTCAACAGGCGCACCAAACAGCGAATGGACCTCCACCATCGTCGATTCAACGGGTCATACTGGACGCGACCCATCCATCGCTTTGGACTTCTCTGAAAACGTCCATATCGCATACAATTCTTGGGTAGGCTGGGATTTGAAGTACGCCGTCTATGACACGGCCACTTCTGCCTGGGATAGAAGTACAATTTCAACAACAGGTGATGTGGGCAAAGGAAATTCTCTTGTTATCGATTCTAATGGTGTAATGCATGTCCCTTTTAGTGATGAGAGTGCTGATGTCCTCAAGTACGCTACCAAATCAACTGGGTTGCTTCAAACAAAGGAAATAACCGTCCAATTCGGAGTGTATGGGTACGTGACTGGTACCGTGGTTAACGACACGACCATTACAGTGACAACACCAACGGCAGGGCAAACCGCCGATACAGTCGTTCTCACCCTTTGGGACAAAGACGATGTGAGCCACCTGACCGGTGCATCATTCACTTTCATCTCACCAGATGACCTTGACAGCGACGGGGTCCTCAATGCGAACGACGATTGTCCAAACATTGCTGGTAATTCTACAACAGACCAAACCGGTTGCCTTGATACTGATGGAGATGGAACCAGCGACTCAAACGATGCGTTCCCTTCTGATGCCTCTGAATGGGCCGACGCTGATGGCGATGGAACTGGCGATAACGCCGATGCTTTCCCAAACGATGCAAATGAAACACTCGATACCGATGGTGACGGTGTTGGTGACAACAGTGATGCGTTCCCGAACGATGCGAGTGAAACTCTTGATTCAGATGGTGACGGAGTTGGCGATAACAGCGATGCATTCCCTTTCAACGCCTTGGAATCATTGGATTCAGACGGTGATGGTGTCGGAGATAATACCGATGCGTTCCCAGACGATGCAAATGAAACCATGGATACAGATGGTGACGGAATCGGCGATAACAGCGACCCGAATCCTACACAACACAGCGGTGACGACAGTGATGGAGATTCGGTAGCGAATGCCGATGACGCTTTCCCTGACGATGCAACGCAATGGCTCGATACCGATGGAGATGGGTATGGTGACAACGCAACTGGTAACAGCCCGGATACTTTCGTTGACATATCCACGCAGTGGTCTGATACTGACGGTGACGGCTACGGTGATAATTGGGGCAATTCCACTTGGAACTCGACTCGCCTTTTCATCTGGCCGGGTCAGTTCGTCGTTGGAGCTTTCATGCCAGACCATTGTCCAACGGAGTACGGTAATTCTACTGTCGATGGATATTATGGATGTACAGACCTCGATGGAGATGGCATAGCCGATATTTACGATGACGATGTAGCAGATTTAACGAATACATCATCCGATGAAAACTCATCAAGCGATTCAGACGGCGATGGCGTTCTGGATGCTTCAGACCTTTGCCCGGGTACGGTTGAAAATGGATACGTCGGCGTGGATGGTTGCCTCTTGGATCAGGATGGCGATGGAGTCGATGACCTCAAAGATGCATGTCCAGGTACAACTTCAGGAGTTTCTGTTAACGCCAACGGCTGCGCTGTAGGAAACGATGAAGGCTCGAGTTTCCTTGATTCACTGAGTTCCGGTGATCAGGGTGCAGTTATTCAAACGGTGGGCTTCGGAGCAGTCATTCTCGCATTGTTCGGATTCTTACAGACCAACATCGTGGCTGCAATTCTCCCAGATTCCGTTCGCTGGCTTCGAGTGTTCCGTAAGAACTCAAAACTCAACAAGGAAGAAACGCGTGAGTTGGAATACCTCCGATCGTTGGTTCAAACCTATCACCAAGACCTCGGAGTTATGCACGATGAGTTGTATCAACTTAAATCCGAACTCACTGCGCGTTATACCAACAGTGAAATCAAGAAAATCACCCTTGAGAAGTTGAACACGCTCATCGTTGATTTACTCAGCATGCAGGCCCATGAATTGAATCACATTGCGCACAACGACGCTTACTTCGGTCTCGGTGGCTCTCTCGATACTAAAGAACGCTCAGAATACCTGTCTCAAGATGCGCTGATGCGATTTGATGAGAGCGATGATATCCACATGGCAAACGCTGCAGCTCCTCAAATTCCAAACCATCATCCATCGAACGAGATGCGCGGCCAAATCAATGAAACAGACGGGCAGGAATATCTCGAATATCCCTCAGGTAGCGGTTTCTGGTTCTACCGCAGTCATTCCACAGGTGAATGGACCAAATGGACCCAGTAACGCCGTTGACAAGGGTTCAGATTGGGTGAAGTGAACAATCGTTGTGTTTTGTTACTGCTATCGGATTGTAACTCGGCTTTCACCGAGAAACTTTTCGCAGATGTTTGAGGACTCGAAGTGTTGAACTTTCACCGGCAGAGAGACCAGATATTCTACGCATACTCTCGAACTCGCTCCAGGTCTCAAGAAGTCGCCCCTCCATCCAGGCATTGAGGAACCATGGATGGATGTAGGATGAACGACAAACCGCACGAGTATTGCCAAGATTGGCCGCCACCGTGTCAATAACCGCTAACATCGTTTTGTTTCTCTCAAATTGGGTTGTTGGTACGGTCCAGCCGCCTTCATTCCAAAGTTTGTTGATCGATTCAACATCGGGTAATTTTCCGAGCCAATGTTTCATGTCTTCTGCTTTCTGTGCTCGGGCAAGAAATGCCAAACGCTCAGCACAACGGTAGGTTGCCGCCCATGTTCGGAAGTTTTTGGCCGTGAAACCTTCCCCACTGCTGGCACGGATATACTGATTGATGTGCTCAGCCTTTAGGTCGACTTCATTGCCCGCCTCAGAGATATACATGAACAAGTCAGCACTCTTCGATCCTAAGCGGTTGGTTCGCAGTATAAGGTCGACAAGATTGTCGTCTTCAATGGTGATCTCCCAGTTCTTGTCGGATTTTCCAGTGAAGGTGAACACAGCATCATGACGTCCTTCGGCTTCGTCACCTTTGATGTGCTTGACATGCATTGATTTGAGTGTAGTTAGCCCATAGGAGTTGTTCGCTTTGGCGTATTCGTCACTGCCAACGCGAATGTTGTACAAATCGATTAACCGGACGACAAGGGCAGCAACAGTGTGAAGCTCCATTGTGCTCTCTTCAAGGTCTCTCGCAACCTGCTTTCGCAGTCGAGGGAGTTGTGATGCAAAGTAAACCACATCGTCGTATTTCATTTCAGTTGTGATATCAGTCCATTCAGGATGATAGCGGTATTGTAGACGCCCTTTGGAGTCGAAGC
>CALJHE010000030.1 GCA_938075675.1 Candidatus Poseidoniaceae archaeon
TGGAAGAAGGTATGCGAGTTGCTGCTGAAGAAGACCGCTTGGCACGAGAGAATCCAGACTTTGCTAACCCACAAATGGACTGAAGTTGACAACAGTTCGTCTTCCGTCTTTTCGATGCGTAGTTTTATCGAGCGAAGAGCAGAGCGACAGACATGAAAGCATTCCAATTGGTACAAACATTTGGCTCAATGGTCGTCATTCTGGTCATGGCTTTGGTTTGGGGAGTTCCACTTGCTCCGGCAATCATGTACTATGACTGGGCTACGGGGTTGTATGATTTTCAAAGCGATTGGTTGAATGCATTAGGTACAGGTCTGTCGATTTCGAGTTCTGTGATTGTCTACAGTTTTTCCTTACTTGCTTTTTCTGCAACACTTCAATTCATTCTCCACGTTCGTATCAAAGAGAAAACAGTAGTCCCCTTGGCTTCTTTCAGCACCATTCGTTGGGCGTTTTGCGGGCAAATTCTCCGCTCAACACAGCCGGTTTTACAGCATTTTGTACCGTCCTTTGTTTCCAACATTTACTACAGAGTTTGCGGTGCTAAGATCGGTAAAAACACTCAAATTAACACGCATCGACTCAATGACCCTTTCCTCATTCGTATCGATGATGATTGCGTCATCGGTGGAGGAGCCACATTCAATGGCCATTTGGTCGAGAAAGGCCAGATGGTCTTCGCACCGATTCACATGCACAAAGGCTCTCTGGTTGGAACGGGGGCTATTGTCCAGCCAGGAGTCACCGTTGGTGCCGATGCAGTGGTTGCAAGCGAAGCCTTGATTCCAAAATATCGTACTATTCCTGCAGGCGAAGTATGGGGTGGGCTTCCTGCTAAGCTGATTCGTTCCTCTTCAGCCCGCAATGACTCCTGAGTTCAAACTGTGCTCAATTCAATCACAGAGAACAGCAACCTATTCAAGCGGATTGCTTTACCTTGTCATGTACGCGTAGCGTATCGAGGATGTGTTTCAATTGGGTGTCGAAAAATCTGCATACCGCCAACCAGTCACGCCACAAGGTCTCAAGGCCATCGAAAAGGGAACTTTGACTTGGCTTGACGATGACATGTACAACAACCTCAACACGGGTGTTCTTGAACAATATTTAGAAGAAAAGAACCTCGAAGAATCGTTCGAAGTATCTCACTGGAGTACACCTAAGGTGTTCTATGGAATCGCCATTGGTGCAGTGTTTTCTGGTGTTACTGCCTATATCGGTTTGAAACTCGGTCTCGCTATTTCGGCAGCTTGGTACATCGCCTATCTTCTGGGCATGGCGCTCAAGTGGTCGCCATCCGAAGTCAACATTGCAACATCCGCTACCACGGGTGCGACCCACGCTTCGACCGGTTTCATCTTCACTTTCCCTGCAATCTTTCTGCTGGCTTCTGATCCGAAGTACTTCTTAGCAGATGGTCCACTTATCAGTAATGCGGATACGTTTAACTTAGCATTCGTGGGTATTGTTGCCAGTATGTTTGCTGGATTCCTTGGAATCATGTATTTCATCATCTTCCGAAGAGTTTGGTTGGTCGAAGACCCACTTCCACTGCCCGGTTTTGAGGCCACGCTCAAGATGCTCGACATCGCTTCTGATGTTAACACCGGTGCGGTAGAGCATGCTCGTGATTCACTGAAAACCATCGGATGGTGGACCACCATTACCATGGGAGGGTTGTTCCTCGTCGAATACCCTCTGGTTTGGATGAATGGAAAGAAGTGGGCATTGCTTGACTTCTTGGCTGAAAAGGGCCACATTGGTGAATATGGTTTGGCCACTTTTTATTCGAAAGGCAAAATCCATCAGCCCAGTGGAATCGATGAAGCGACCGGTGCATCTCTCAACTACACTGAATGGTCGGAAGGTACAGCTTGGAATCCATTTGCCTACACCTACATTGGTGTGGCCTTGACTCCCTCCATGTTCGCTATTGGATGGTTCATGAAGACAAGAGTTGCGTTCCTTGTTAATCTCGGTACACTTGTCGGTTGGTTCTTCTTAGTTCCAGCCGTCGTTTACTTCAACTTCCCTATTTACGATGCGTCTCTACAGTCCAGTATACCGATTCAAGACTATGCTGCCGGAGGTTCTGCTTCGTTGCAAATGATTGCTTTCTCGAAGTCGGTTCGTACCATCGCTATCGGTTCGATTGTTGGTGGCGGTATGTTTGGACTTGCGAAAATGTGGAAGACCTTTGTGAACATCTTCGGCGACATTGGTTCCGCTCTCAAGGGTGAAGGCAGCCAAGAGTACATGGAAGGTAAGGGCTGGTACGAATGGCCGCTCAAACATATACCCATCTTCATGGGAATCACGTTCCTTGCTATGATCTTGATCTTCACCGTCGGAGGTTTCTCCGTACTCGCTTCACTGGTGTTTGCTACCGTTCTCATTCTCACGACTTTCCTACTCGGAGCAATTGCCGTTCGTGTAATGGGTGAAACGGGGATTGAGCCTGTTTCTGGCACTTCATTCATCGTTCTCTTGATGTTGCTCGGTGTGTTCTTGAACGCACAAGACCTGTTGCAATTGAACACTCAAGACGCAGTTCTCCTCGGTCTAGTCGGTACCACAGTGTTTGGCTCGGCTATCTCCATGTCCGGCACCGTCATCGGCGACTACAAGAACAGTCTCTACATCGGAAATCGACCCTACCACATCTCGAAAGGAAACATCATGGGAGTTATTCCAGGCGCTATTATCGGCGCAGGTGTTGCGATTTTCCTTTCCAAGCAACTTGCAGACGGGACCATCGATTTGATGGCGCCCCAAGCCAATGCGTTTGCAACATTCTCCGTGATTTTTGCTGAGCGTGAAGGCGATTTGATTCTTCTCGGTCTCGGATTCTTGCTCGGAATGTTTGTGGAATGGGGTACTGGAATGGGTACATCATTCGGACTCGGAATGTATCTTGACGTTCCTCACACGCTGCCAATGCTCATTGGCGGGTATTCCCGTGATAAGTGGGAAGAAAAGCGACTCACGCCGAAAATTGACGCCATCAAAGAGAAAGATGGTGCTACTGCTGCGGAAAAGCAGCGTGCATTAATCCTCCTCAGCACCTTCATGGTCGCTGCAGGTCTTCTTACCGGAGAAGCGTTCTTTGGTACAGAGTCGAGTATTCTTTCGTTTATCGACTCACTTTGGATTTCTACGCCTGACAATGAAACTGGTACATTCTTTGGAATCGAACAATTCGCCTCATCCACTCAATGGTACATTGGCCGAATGATTGGATTCATTGGTCTCAATCTGGCAATTGGTGGCGGTATTTACTACCTGTTCAAGCGAGCTGGAGTCATCGGTGGAGAAAGCGTCGATGCTGTTCTTGAGAACTGAGCGTGAAATGTATGATTTCCTCTCCCAAGGCCCCCGTTTGGGTTTGGGGATTGTTGGTTGCTGCAGTATGTGGTGTTTCGAGCGCCGGAGCCTTATTCCAGCATGTTGATGCCGTTCCACCTTTGTTGAGGGCATCTTGGCGTCTGCAATTGACTTCGATTGTGCTTGCTCCTTTCTTCTTCTATCAATGGCGCCAGCAGGATCAGGTGACGAAGAAAAAAATGTTTGAAAACAAGACGCTCTTGATTCTAACACTGAGCAGTTTTGCTCTCGCTCTCCACTTTGGGGCATGGGTTGCAAGTCTTGATGCAACATCATTGACCCATTCACTGTTGTTCGTCACCGCACATCCACTCATTATTATCGTGGGTATGGGCGTACTCAGTACGTTTTACATCGGCTTTCGTCAGCCATCACGCCTTGAGGTTCTGGGCGCAATGATTGGATTTTCGGGGGCTGCAGTGACGCTTCTCGATCAAGGTTCTCAACAGGGCGGTCATACGGTGACTTTGTGGGGCGATTCACTGGCTTTCTTTGGTGCTGTGTTTGTCGTTGGCTACATTGTGAGTGGTCGCATTTTACGGGAATGGATGCCAATTTTTCTCTACGCGTTTCCCGTAACCTTGTTGGCATCACTTCTTCTGCTCCCTGCTTCATGGCTCATGGAGCCAGAATTTGCGTCATTCGGGATATCGGGTTGGACTGATGCTGAATTTTTCCCATGGTTTTTAGCGTTGGCACTTATTGCAGGATTACTCGGTCACACGGGCCTCAATACATGCTTACGATACATCTCTCCGCTTGTCATTTCGACCAGTGTTACACTCGAACCAGTTCTCGGCTCGCTGATTGGTTGGGCGTTCTTTGATGCGGGTATTCCTGGCCGTTGGACATGGGTTGGTGGGCCGGTTTTGGTGCTAGGAGTGCTGATGGTAATCTACGGTGGTGTTGATGTTGAGAATACGAACACTCAAACACAGCCGTCGCTCGGTGAGGAGTAAGGGGATTGTATGTCGGACGATACAGGTTGGATATTGCTTACCAATGACGACGGTATTGAAGCGCCAGGGTTTCGACTGCTTGTTCAAGCTCTCAACGCTGCAGGACATAACCTCGTAGCATTCGCTCCGCATGCTAACAACTCTGCTGCCGGCATGCGAATCAACCTCGGAACGCCAATGGAACTACGTAAGCGTAATGATTTGAACACCGAATGGGGTCTTGATTCATCCCTTGGTGAGACCCGATTGTTCGAACTTGAAGGTACACCTTGCGACACAATGATCGTCGCACTCGACGGTGGTCTGGAGCACGCAGTGCCAGGTATTCACCCTCGACTGGTCGTGTCTGGAGTCAATCTTGGGCCAAACATGTCGCAAGATTCGTACCACAGCGGCACGATGGGGGCAGCACGTGAGGCTGGACTGTACGGAATGCCTTCAATCGCCTCTTCGTTCACGTCGTTTGACCCGGAAGGGATGGAATCATCGATTCAGGCGACGGTCGAACTCATTGAAGTGGCTCTACGCATTCTTCCGGTTGAACCAGTCAACCTTCGTCGACCCTCAGTTGATTTGTCTGCCACTCATTTGTCGCGTTGGCCGATTATTCCAGAACACCCGGCGTGGGAAGATGACCCAAAGGCGGCCCTACGTACCGCCTTCCAACAAGGTGAACTCATGTTGAATCTCAACGTCCCCCCGAGTTGGAACGGAGAAGTTTCCACCACGCGGCTTGGCATGCGATGGTACCGTGACGCCATCACTTTCAATTCTATAGATGGAGATGAAGCGGCAACATTTACCATCGGTGCATCATCAATCGACCACTCACCTGTAGCCCAGAGCGATTGCGATGTCGTCGAAGAAGGTAAGGCGAGCGTATCGTGCTTACCTGTTTGGCCTCAAACCCATCCTCTTGCTTTGGACGACAGGCTTCTTACATGGACGTTGGAATCCTGTGAAGGCGGATACCCTGCTTGGCTTTACGATTGAACAAGATTGAGTTGTACGCCTTCATCGAGCAGAAAGTGGCAGATGCCAATGGCCATGTGGCCTTGCAACCACAAATCCCCAACAGACCGTTTGAGCATTTTTTCAGTGGGGATGTCTTCTGGAAGTGGCTTGTCATCGCTGACAACGAATCCAATGTCGAGCCCAGTTATGGAGAAATCACCATGCGCACCAGAGTAGTTTGAGAGGGGTTGACTCTTGGAGGGAATCGCTTCACCCTGCATCCATAATCGTGGCGCATTTGCCTCAAGACATACGATTGTCGTTTCCGACCACTCCGCCAAGGTATGGTTGATGTCTCCTCCGCCGTCAAAGATGCCTGATGATCGTTCAACCCATTGTCCACGAGCTGGGATTGGAAGTTTCAGAACTTTGCCGATGTGTCCGGCGACGGCTCGTTCTTCAGCATGAACACCTTTGAGCAGTGAGCCTACAAACTTGATTCGACGGCTCGGCCCTGGCCCTCCCATTAAGTGCAGAACGACTTCAGTATCGTGGCGTAAGCCGTGACTGGTCAGCATTGCAGCCATCAAAGCTCGTACAAGTACGTCCATACGACCAGCACCGCCAGCCATGTCATTGAGAGGAAGTTTGCCTTGTGACATTGCACGATGTCCGATGAGCGCAAATCTTCGCATTGATTTCACCTTAGACGCCACGTTCGACAAAGGTGCGAATTGCTTCACACAATTTTTGTTGGTTTTCAAGAATGAAGTGGCTTCCAAGTGAATCGACGAGGTATCCGCGAGGCTTGTCAGCCTTGCCCAAGTCTTCGAGTCGATTGGCGACAACAGCGGTCATACCAGCCTTTTCGATTTGCGCTGAAGCACGGTAAATCAAGTCTTTTTGTTTGATTCCAGATTCCAATTTGAATCCGATACGGACTGCGCCCTGGCAAGAATCACGAAGGGTTTCGATGTGCTTTTCACCTTCGACTAATTCGATGTTAAGTGAGCCTTGTTGACTGGCTAATTTCCCTTCTGCTGGATTCGAAACCAAGTAATCCAATACCGCAGCGGTGTGAATCCAGGCGTGAATATTGTCTTTGGCGAGTACTTTCAATTCTTTCAACATTTGATTTGGTTCTGGCGTTTTAAGAATCAGCGGTAACCACTTTGGAGCAGCAGTACTGGTGATGCCGGCAACGCAAGTCACATCGTGACCGTGCCGATAAAGGTCATCTGCGAGTGCAAATCCAGTCGCACCTGAACTCGTATTCTGTACAAATCGAATATCATCAATGGCAGAACGTGTTGAACCCAAGGTGACGACGACGTCTTTACGGCCGGTTTTGTCCTTGTTCATGTGGTGAGCAAATCGCGCAACGATTTCTTCATGATGAGGTGTTTTCCTTTTCCCCTCTTCCTCTTCGCCCCAAAGCACTGAAATGCCGTGTTTTCGAACTTCGTGAACGATGTCATCTGTAACTGGATCTTTTGCCAAATCCACATGCATGCTTGGAACCATCATCACCGGACAATTCCTACTACGTGCAACGCTGAGTGCCATCATCAACGGGCCGTGCTGTAAACCGTGTACGAAACTCGCCATGGTATCTCGAGTCGCCGGTGCGACCAATACTCCATCAACCTGGTTCAGCACTTCCATATTGCCATCCCAGTCGGTAATCACTTCACCTTGAGTCGCCCATTCGACGGCGAGCGGAGTGATGATGCGTTGGGCTGAATGCGTCAATGCGACACGAACTTCTGCGCCGTGGCGGCGTAATTCACGGCCAAGTCTCACCGTATCAACCGCAGCAATTCCCCCCGATACTCCGAGGAGAATTGTACGTCCTGCAAGGCTGTCGCCTCGCATTTCGACATCGGTATCTCGTATCGCCATGTGCAATGCCAGTATGGCCACCATCATGACTTCTTCCATTGGACAAAGTATGCTTTTACGAGCAATGATTCAAACGCAATGGGGCAGTGGGGAGTGTATGGCAGACCGTGGTGATGAAATGGTCATCGCCGGCATGCGGCCATATCAAATGGTTGACGATACCAATCCATACCTCCGACTGCACAGAGGAATCACGTTCGTGCTCTTCATCGACAGTCTTGTACTGTTGTTCATTGGCTCGCAATTTGGTGCCTATTTGCCGGATGGCATGTCCAGTATTGCAATTGGAGTTCTTGCAGGATTACTGATCGCAGTCTGCCTTGCCTATCGTCGACGTTCGCCAGTTGCCTACTGGCCTGGAGCAGCTATCATTGGACTTGCAGGTGGCTTCTTTGGAATCAATGCTTTGATGTCACTTTACGGTTTCATTATGGGTAGTATGAGTTTTCTCTTGTGGATTTTCTTGTTCACTTGGGCCACTTTTGGCTCCGCACGCCGTTCTTTATCTCACTTTCACCCCGCTTACAAAAACGCTTATTTTGGACGTTCAGAGAACTTTCAGCAAATTGAACTGGAACCTGGTGAAATGCTTGCAGCA
This sequence comes from Candidatus Poseidoniaceae archaeon, assembly GCA_938075675.1. Classification (GTDB taxonomy): domain Archaea; phylum Thermoplasmatota; class Poseidoniia; order Poseidoniales; family Poseidoniaceae; genus MGIIa-L1. Next base: position 7,798 of record CALJHE010000030.1, read on the forward strand.
TGTCCACACTGTATGGCGATTTTAGCCATTCGACCTGATTTACTGAGCTCGAAGGACGAATGCCCATACTGCAGTTCATCCCTGGTGAGCGAACAACTGGCTTCCAAGTACGAGGAAGAATAAGTCATTGGTTTTGCTGGAATGCTTCGAACGATGGAGCCGATGCCGGCCTCCGAGTCTCTTGGGCCTCCATGTGATGCATAGTTTGGGCCTCGTAGTCGTTCTGTTCAACCTCATGGGGGCTGTTCCTTCGTTGGAGAGCGAGAATTCCGCCTGCGATGAGTGCAATCATCACCATTGCTCGCAAAACGATATCGAACCACGAATCGTACCTCGCATTGTTCGGGAATGGGTCAAGTGCATTGGCGATTCCATCACCGTCTGAATCGTACTTGCCGTTCTTATCAAAGGGAAAAACATCCGCATTATCGCCAAGGCCATCGCCGTCCGAATCGAGCCATTCATAGGCGCTGAGTGGAAAAGCATCCTCGTTATCACCGATGCCGTCAAAGTCCTGGTCGAGGCATTCGTCAGGATTGTTTGGCCAAACATCGATGTTATCTCCACATCCGTCTGCATCGGAATCCAACCATTCTGTGCTGTCGTTGGGGAAGACGTCGGCATTATCACCTACACCGTCAAGGTCGGTGTCGTTCCATTCGCTGGAATCGTAAGGGAATACGTCTCTGTTGTCTCCATAGGTATCGTTGTCGTTGTCATTCCAGTCGCTAGCGTCGTACGGAAACACGTCGTTATTGTCACCCACACCATCAGCGTCAGAATCGTTCCACTCATCGAGGTCGAGAGGAAACGCATCGACTTTGTCGCCGTATCCATCACCGTCTGTATCGATGCAACCGAGCGGTGTATGCGCATAACCTTCTTCGAGCGGACAGATATCTGCATTATCTCCAATTCCATCAGAATCAAAGTCAAACCATTCACTCGAATCGAGTGGGAAGGCATCGGTATTGTCACCGTAACCGTCTTCATCGACATCGTAACAATCGAGCGAATCAAATGGGAACAGGTCGGAATTGTCTCCACAACCGTCACCGTCTGCATCCGCCCATTCACTGCCGTCAGTTGGGAAAGCATCTTCGCCATCGATGAAAAAATCGTCGTCAGAATCTCTGTCACGCTTGTCGGTGCCTGCAAGATCTTCATCGGCGTTCGAAAGTCCATCACCATCGATGTCGGCGTCTTCCATATCGTGGCAACCATCTGTGTCCAAATCAAACTCATGTGAACCCTTCATGCCCAGGGGGCATTCATCTTCTGTGTCGGGATAACCGTCGTTATCGTCGTCCAAATCTTCGCCGTCACTGCAACCGTCGTTATCGTGGTCGATGAGTGAAGGTGAAAACGGGCATGGATCGCTGGCATCGTTGAGTCCATCGCCATCGGAGTCACGTTGTTCTGCTGAACATCCTGCAGTATTGGTCTCTGCACCAGGTAATGTGTTCGGGCATTCATCGTTGAGGTTGTTCACTCCGTCATTATCATCATCTTGTTGAGTCCATGAGCAACCCGTGATGTTGGTGGGTGCTCCTGACTCTGTCCAACTGCAGGTGTCGTACAGATTGATGATTCCATCACCGTCTGTGTCTGGCTCACCTATTTCTTCAATGGCATATCTTCCAATAAATTGATGCATAACCCGTGTCGGGTGAGCTTTGTCAAAAAAGAGGTACTCATCGACATTGGATACAACGGTGTCTCCACTGCTGCATATTGGTAGAGGTAGCAACGAGACTCCACCCGAGCAGGCTGCATCTTGAGTATTGGTAATCCCCAATGCTTGATTGTTGAGCAATATGTCATTGAAGATGGACCATGCATCGATAAAGTGTATGGTAATTCCTAACTCAGCACGAAGATCGCTAGCAAGTGTTGATAATTTTTGATTGTACGATACGACTTCCGAGGCAATCGTGTTTTGCTGGTTTTGACTTCGACTCATGATTTCAGGTGTTTTTTCCAAGGGTGGTAAATTGGGAATGATAAACTCGGTCGCACCAGCGCCTTCCAACTGTCGAATATGGGATTCCATATTCGTCGCTATCGTGTCAGCATTTGCAGTGCCGTAAAGGAAATCGTTACCACCAGACCACAATGAAACGACGGTGGATTGCGGAATAGTTGCTTGAACATTACCGAGATAGTTCGTGATTTGCGTGCCTACATTTGGAAGCAGGAGGTAAGAAAAACCCTGGCCTGTTTGAGAACCACCAAATGCACGGTTATCTCCTGCTGCGGTTCCAGAGCCGATTGTTGTCGTAACACCGTACGCATCCGATGCATACTCCAGCCATACCTTGCCGTTGGAGAATCGTCCTTGCCAGTAAGGTGGAACATCGGGTACATTCAAAATAGAATTCTTACCATTCCCCATGTCGCTAAGAGAATCTCCAAACGCAATCAGATTTGATATTGAAGGGAAGAGCGTGTTTTCAAACACCGTAAAAGAATGCTCAGCAGTTGATAGAACGGCTTGGGATGTTCCAATAATCTCGATTTGGAAGGTGTAGAAATGAGCGCCGTTATAGAACTGTTTCAAGGGTATGACAAAACTCGTTACGGTGCCGCTTGCCGAAAAGGAATGGTTTCCCGTTTTGACAACAGCATCATTCTCATCATACAATACCCACTTACCATTCAATGCGGTATTGTAAGGGGCATTGGTTATTTCCACATCAATTTCTATTGTTTCGTTTGAAAGCCAATCGTATTTCTCTGTTGAGAGTTCGGTTGAGGTTGCTCTGCCGTGCGCAGATACCATGCCTGCAGTGCCCTGAAGCATTAGAAGGGCAACAAGAACGAGTACATGTCGACGCACATGTACACTAAGGGGTGGTGGCTAAAAGGGGTTGGGACTACATTCCAAACGATGATGGGTCAATGTCCATATCGCCTTCTTTCATCATCTTGCGCATTTGTTTGTTCAATTTTCTGTTTCCGCCCATGCCCTTCATCATCTTTCGAGAGCGGTTCCATTGAGCGATAAGTTCTCGAACATCCTTCTCTCGAACTCCAGCACCCCGAGCGACTCTGCGGATTCGGTCAGCCTTGATCTTAGCAGGTTCGTTCTTTTCCCATGCAGTCATGCTGTCCATGATGGTTCGATAGCGGTCAAGATTTCCTTGCATGGCTTCTTTTTGACCTTTTGACATGGCACCCATTCCGCCGAGCATGTTTCCCGGCAGGAACGACATGAGTTTGTCTATGGTTCCGACTTTTGACATCATCTCCATTTGTTTGTACATGTCATTCAGTGTGAATCGACCACTCATCAGGCGTTGCGTAAGGCGCATGGCTTCTTCTTCATCCATGTCTTCTGGAGCCAAATCAATGAGGCCCTGAATGTCACCCATTCCGAGTAGGCGTGAGATAAATCGGTCGGATTCAAACTTTTCCAAATCCGGAACATTTTCTCCAGTTCCGATGTGAACAATTGGTGCACCTGTAGCAGCAACTGCGGAGAGAGCGCCACCACCACGGGCAGTACCATCCAGTTTTGTGATGACGATACCGGTGACTCCAGCAAGCGTGTGGAACGATGCAGCAACAGGGCCTGCAGCCTGTCCGACCTGAGCGTCAATCACCAACCAGCGTTCGCTTGCACGGGTGATGGATGATATCTGTTCAAGTTCGTCAACCAACTCTTGGTCGAGTTGATGTCTTCCAGCAGTATCCACGATAACAAGGTCCGCAGCAGCACAAGCGGCGAGTCCATTTCTGACTATTGTTGGAGCATCCTTGGTATCTGGCTCACCGTAGACTTGTACGCTGGAATCCTCGAGGAGTTGCGACAACTGGGCGTATGCGCCAGGTCGGTGGACGTCAGCTTCGATTACAGCGACACGAAGACCGTGCTTTCTCCTGTACCATTCTGCAAGTTTAGCAGTCGTCGTAGTTTTACCTTGACCGTAGAGGCCGACCAGAAGAAGTGTTGCTCCATGCGGTTGAAATTGATGTGCGGGTCCAAGCATTCGCACCAATTCAGTGTAGAGGATGTTCATGGCATGCGTTTGCAGCGTCAGTCCCGGACGTGGCTCTTCTTCTCGCAGCCGTGCTTCTAATTTTTCGACCAAGTCTTTGGTTTGTCGAACGTTGAAGTCTGCCTCTTGCAATGCACGTCGAAGGCTTCGAGTCATTTCTCGAAGTTCTTCCTCATCTAACTTGCGTTTGTTCTTGAGCAACCCGATAGAACGAAAAATACCTCTGGAAAGGCCTTCGAGTGCCATGTGTTCCCGTAACGGCTATCCCATTTCAACCCACCCATCAATCAAGATGAGTTCTCGCTCTGTGTAAGAGGTATGTCGAGTTGCAAAACATCGTTCTCAAGTTTGGCTTTGACTTGACTTGCTTTGGTTGGTACGGATGTTTCGACTTCTCGTTCTCTTCCGTTGAGTCCTACGTAAAGGATTCCTTCATTGCTACGAAGCGAAAGTTCATCTCGGTTGATGCCGGGATAGTGAAGGTGAATGCGCTCAATATCACGGAGAATTTCACGCTTCATACCTCGATGTATAGAATGTTTCAGTTCGCTGCCAATCAAGTGAGGGCCAAGCGAATCATCCAGTTGTTTGACCTTACCGTACAGCCTGTTACCAACGTTACGCAATTGTTCCAGTCCCACCACTTCGTCATCGAGCAATTCCATTGTGGCTATGTCGACCGTTTCCAACTGTGAACTCAGTTCTTCAATTCGAGCGAGTTCGGATTGGCGTCGGTTCATCAAAAACGGATGTTCAAATTCGGGTGTTACTCGATTGACCAGGCAGTTTGGAACCGGAAGTTCATATTCGCACAGCGATTGATGTGCTCGCAATGTTTCATTGATACCCATGCGTTCGGGAATTGTTACGAGGGTGAACGATGTGATGTCTGGGTTTGAAAGAACTCTGCGTACATGCAACACACGTCGCCTGAACCGTTCTAACTCCTCCTTCATGGAATCGCTTTCCTTACGCCCAAACAACATTGAGCGGAGACCTCCTGATACGCGCATCATTCGGATGATTTTGTCGGACCAATTTTCGATTAGCTCGGGCAGTGAGAGGAATCGAAGTGTGTGGCCAGTTGGTGCGGTATCAAACACGATGACGTCCCAAGTAGGGTCCTCGACATGCCGCAGTAACTCATCAAAGGCCAGTGCCTCATCCAGTCCGGGGATGACCATGTCTGAGGCTTGAACCTCTGAGCGCATCTCATCCATTTCCTGCTTTGCGTTGGGATCAAGCATCATGCTCAAACTTCCAAGGCCACCCATTCCGCCACTTGAGCCCATACCGTTCATCATATCGCCAAGTTTTGGCAAGACGGCAGAAATTTTTGATTCAGGATCCATTTCCAGTCCGAAAAGCCCGTCCACGCCATCGACAGGTGTTGGTTCAGAACCGATTTCAACACCCAATGAATCTGATGTAGAGTGAGCAGGGTCGCTTGATACAAGAAGCACACGAAGTCCTGAATCAGCAAGCCAGACCGCTGTCGCTGCAGAAGTTGTTGTTTTACCAACCCCACCTTTTCCACCAAACAACAAAAGTCGTGCCATAACTTCTCCAATGTGAGGTAGTCCTTGAATCCAACGCCTACACCTCAACGATGCAACGACTTGATGAATGAAAACGCAACCCACCGGTCATGGCCTCGGACTTCTTGTTGTTCCAATTGGCCAGCGTGTCTGCTTTGGTCGGTATGACACTCGGATGGCGCGGTGTGATGACACGTTATTCGGGGTTCTATGACTTGCCAACCGCATGGAGCAATGTTTTTTGGGGTATTTTGGTCGGTGGAATTTACGGTTCTATGACGCACAATTTCATTGTCGTCCCCTATATCGACCAGTTGCTGGTCGATGAACAAGCAGCGGTTGTGAACCCTCTTAATCTTCTTATTTTATGCCTGCTCGCATCCGTAGCAGTCCATCTTTTGCTCCGTCGAGACCGGGTGCGAAAGGGAAGTTCGCAGACGACAAGTGGTTGGGCGTTAGGTCTTGCCATCGGAGGAATGATGGCCATGGTGTTGATACTTGTGAGTCTACAGTCTGCCGATATTAGCGTCCGTCTCATGGTGACCGTTCTTTGCTTAGCTTTGTTTGGACCCCGGTGTGAGGCATTGATTTGTTCGTTCCAAGGACACTTGATGCTCCGAGGACGACGTTGGGGGGCGGTCCTTCGAGGTACGTTTTGGAGATGTGCCTATGTGGTGATGTTTGCGTTTGCTTTGGTCAACGTATCTGCATGGATTTTCATCATTCCTGCCGCACTTGTTTTCAACCGGTATTCTGAATCTTGGATTTGGGAATCGATACCGAAAGAAGGGAAGAAACGCTTGCGAAAGATTTGGGCTCGCAACGCCAGAGATGCTCAACTCAAGCAAGAACAAGACCCAATATCGCAACATATCGGCGGTACTGATGCAGAGGAATAGATGTAAATATTTACTCACTTAATGCATACATCGTTATTTCAACCCTTTTCCTTGTTCCATTACAAATAAGCGTTGCCGGGGTTTTCCGCACACAAGCGTTATACAACGTCGGCCAAACCAACCGTCATGGGTACCTGCCCCTACTGTCAAAGTGTGACCTACACGGGTGACACAATTTGCTATTCATGCGGCAGGATTCTTGCCAGCATGCGTTCGAACAAGTTCGCAATGGAGCAGCAATTCCACAAGGGCAGCCTTGACACGACGTACAAAATGACCAAAAGTCCGACTGCCGGTGGTGTCGTTCAAACCCATACTGGACGCCGCGTCGATATCATGAAAAACCGTAGAAATAAGACGCGTCATCTGGTTTTGCTGGTACTGGTTACGTTCATCATGTTGGCTCCGCAAGTGAGGGAAAATGTGTTTGAAAAATGGGCGCCAGGGCTCAAAGAATACATCATGCTCCTCCCTGCAGAATTTCACATCTATCCGAATGAAGCGGTTTTCACGCTTGACAGAACGGTTGAGTTTGTCAACGCAGGTCAACCTGGATGGGCGTATGAAGACATCTTGATCCCTCTGGATGTAGAATCTCTCGTTGGGGAAAGTTCTGATTTCAAATATACAAACGGCGATCCACCCCGTCCCACTGAAACTCTACAGGAATTAATTGCAGTGAATGTGGTACTCAAATCGAATGATCAGGTTGTAGACGATTTCATAGAAATACCGATTAACGGTTCTACCTTATCGTATGCTGACCGTATTACGACCTCGAAAGGCCACCATGTCTGGTGGCCAGGATACGATGCGAGCGATAATCAATCGTGCAGAGTCTCGCAGTGTGTTAAGTTTGAATTGGACCTTAGCCCGGGAGAAAGAGCCATCTTTTCCTTCCAAGCCACTGTCAAAAGCACATCATATTCTTGGTGGGACAAGTCCACAAGGGTCGATTCTCGTATTGCTGGAATCGATGATGGAATTAACCTCGAAAACAGTGGTACATTTGAAGACTTGATGTCTCGAAATGATGGTGACAAGTCTCGTGACTTCACAGATGCTACCTGGTTTGACCGTGGCAACAGGGATGGTGTTTACTATGGATATGCGATTAACTCTCAAAACGAACAGGTGGCTCAAACTGCTGCACTTATCAGTGCGGGACTTCCTGAAAATCAGAAGGATAATGCCTACGCATATTCAAGAGCAGCCTTTGATTATCTTCACGAATATGTATCGTACGATAAAAACGCTCCAGTGACCGCCCGGAGTGGCCCAGAATGTCTTGAAGCGAAGACCGGAGATTGTGACGAGCAAACCAACGCCTTCCTCTCGCTTTTGAGGGTCAAGAATATACCTGGATGGTATGTATTTGGTGCATTAGCAGATATGGAATACAACGTATGGGAAGGCCACGGTTGGGGTTACATTCAACTTCCAATGAGTGATTCGTGGTGTGAGTCCAGAGATATTTCTTTGAATTCATGCTTTGTTGATGCATCCGTCGATGTTGTCAACAACAAGTGGCTACTGCACACTCCGAATGCGTACATTTCTTGGATTGAACAACCCGACAGCACCGGTACATTGCTCAATAATTATTACTCACCTGGACAATTTTCAAAATCCATAGGTACAGTTCGAATGCCGCCGATGTACACCACTCTCGGGGAAGTCGACCTCATCGGCGGAAAATATCAGGTGAAAATCCTTGCAGAGGACCTTGGGTGATACCATGCGAATAATTATTGGTGGCGCAGGAAGAGTAGGTACGGACATGGCTCGTGCATTGCGAGCTGAAGACATGGATGTTGTCCTTGTCGACTCAGATTCTCGAGCAGTCAAGAACGCTCAAAATCTCGATGTACTTGTGATCCATGGTGACTTGACCACCCGTGAGAAACTCTATGAGGCGGGAATTGGAGAAGCATCAGTTTTCGTTGCTGCAACCAATTCTGATGAACGTAACTTGCTTGCATGCGCACTTGCTGAACACGCTCACAACGAACTTGCTGGTCCGAAGGCCAAGCCATTGCTTTCCATTTGCCGTGTTCGAAACATGAACTACATTAACGAGCAGAACGATGGGAAACTTCAGGCATGGGCGAAGGTGAACTATGTCGTTAATCCGCTAGAAGGGGCCATTCGACGGCTTCACTCTGGTTTGCGTTCGTCTGCAATTGAAGAAGTCGTTCCTTTCGGTCACGATGCTTTCATAATTGAACTGGACGTTACCGCCGAAGCAACACAGGTTGTCTTCCAAAAACTGGGCGAGGCTTCGCAAAAAATCGAGGGCGGTATGCCTCTCATCGTTGGATTAAAGCGTGAGGGTGAGAAAAGTCTCGTACCAGATGGGGACTTCATGCTGATGCCAAACGACCGAATCGCCGTGGCGACTACGGGACTTTCGAGTTTCAATCGAATTCTGAACATTTTTGGCCACGAGGCTACTGATTTTCCAGCACAGCCACGTGTTGCAGTCATTGGTGCAAACAAAATCGGTCAAAGGATTGCTGACGATTGGCTAGAATCTGGTGCTTCTGTAACCGTTATTGAGCGAGATTTGCAGGTGGCAAATTCCTTTTCGGGTACAAACATTGGTTCTCACCCCAATCTCGAAGTCATTCATGGCGATCACCTCGACCGTGACATTCTCACTGAAATTGGAATTTCTGAGCACCACATTGCCATTGCAGCACTTGAAGATGACTTGGCGAGCATCGCTGCGGCCTTACTTGCCAGCGATATGGGTGTCCAACGAACTGGCCTTCTGCTGTACGACGCTGACTTGGTGAAGGTTACTCAGCGAATGGGGATCACCTTTGCAGTCGACCGAAAACGGGTTGCAGTGGATAACATGCTGGCCCAAATACACACCAAAACAGCAGGTGGATACGCCATCTTGTCGAACATCCCAAACATCATTGGCGTGAGTATGCTTGTTTCAGAGCAAGCAAGATTCTCTGGTAAGCGGATTCTTGAAGCATCCTTCCCTGAATGGATGCGTATTGCCTTCATACAACGTCAAAACACGAGCGGTATTTGGGAATCACTCCGCCCCTCTCCGGACAAAACTTTGCTGGTCGATGACCGATTAATCATCTTCTGCAGTCCTGATCGGGTCGCTGACCTCGAAAAACGTTTCAAGGTGTGATTATGCGTTTCGATGTGCTGAACCTCATACTTGGTTGGACGCTTATTGCGCTGACGTTGCCTCTGGTTCTGTGCGGCCTGCTAACCGTATGGTTGGATGATTGGCAGTTGGCATTGTATTCTTTTGCCATACCCGCATGCCTTTCTACATTACTTGGTACTCTCATGCTTAGTCTCGGAACACGTACCGATACGACAGAACGCCTTCGTGACCGTGAAGCATTTGCTGCGGTAGCACTTGTTTGGCCTATTGCTGTACTCATCGGTGCTCTTCCCTTTTGGCTTGGAGGAATGTTTGTTGGCCCATTTACGCCAGATGCATTAATGATTGACATTCTTCGCGGTGGAGTTAACTCATGGTTTGAATCGATGTCTGGTTTCACGACCACCGGTGCGACGATTATTTCCCACAGAATGAGTCCAAATTGTATTCCAGGAACAACACTTGATTGTATTTATGCCCAACCCCGAGGTTTACTCATCTGGCGGTCACTCACGCAATGGTTTGGCGGAATGGGTATCATTATGCTTGGTATGATGATTTTGTCGAGAGTGATTGGTGGAGGAATGGCACTTGCCCGAGCTGAATTGACAGGTCCTTCTCTGTCACGCCTCCGCCCTAAATTAAAACAGACTGCTATTGCTTTGTGGGGTCTGTACATTTTCCTCACCTTGTTGGAGTTTTCATTGCTTTACTTTACAGGTGCTATGGATCTATTTGATTCTGTGAACCATGCGCTAACAACGATGCCCTCAGGTGGCTTTTCCACTCGTGATTCGAGCATAGGATTTTACGACTCGCTCCTTGTTGAGTCAATAATTATTGTTTTCATGTTCCTCGCTGGAGTTAATTTCACTCTGCTGTGGTTTATTCGAGAAGGCGACTATAAACGCGCCTTTGGTGACGAGGAGTTTCGTAATTATTTGACCTATGTACTTGTTGCAGCTTCTGCTGTTTTCATAGCACTGATTGCCTCTGGGTACTCGATTACGAACGCATTTAGGGATGGTTTGTTTCAGGTTGTTTCCTTTGCAACATCAACCGGTTTCACATCGAGCAATTATATGGACGGTTCATGGCCATTGGTAGCCCATCTTATTCTCTTCATACTGATGGTTGTTGGAGCAAGCGCTGGGTCGACAAGTGGTGGGTTGAAGTTGCTACGCATCAACCTCGCTTTCAAAGTGGCAATGCGAGAACTTGTGCGAATTGCTCAACCCCGAAAAGTGGAACAAATTCGAATGAACGGTGAGGTTGTCGAACAAAACCAAATCGGGCTCATTGTAGGAATGCTTTTTGTGTGGGTTGGCCTCTTCTTCCTCTCAAGTTTAATATTGGCCATTTTCATGCCAAACGATTCTTTTGAAAGTGTATCCATGGTAGTCGCTTCATCGCTTGGAAACACAGGGCCGACACTCGGTGATTTCGGCCCAGCTGAGACATGGGATAGTATGAATTCCGGTGCACTGATTGTCACTTCGATTTTGATGTGGTTTGGTCGTCTCGAATTGCTTACTGCAGTTATTTTGCTGCACCCCCGTACGTGGCGAAGAGAGAAGAGGGTTCATTCCGACAGGTCTGCAATAGCACTGTTTAGAAGGCTGATTGAAGAGAAAGAAGAACGAAGTTCTGAAGACGATTCAAAATAATTTCATTTGCCCAGGTGGCGAACTTGAATCGTCATTTTCTTCATCCAGTTGCTCTTTAATTTCAAGTTCAGGCTCTAGTTCGGGCTCGATTGGTTGAAATTCTTTACTGCTCAAAAGTAGTTCATAGGCTTCATCGTAATCTGACATCATTTTCTTTGTCGCCCTGCGGGTAAGTGGAAGCCCAGCAAGTGAGGCATGCTCTTCACTGGTAAATCCAAATTTGAACGATAGAGCGAAGTCTTGTGAATCTCCAAGCACGGGTGAATCCTTCAGCATTGCAGTCAAGAGTGGTAGCATTTCGTCTCGTAATGCAGCGTTACTCATTCCTGTTTGCTCACTGAGTCTCTTCAATATTGAGGGTCTTGTTCTCGAGGAGCCTCTTCGAAGGAAGTTTGGATAGGACGGATATATTCGTGATTCAAACGGTACAGTATTCGTGACCGAAGCGGATAGACTTGCCAGTTGTCCACTCCAGTACCAAGATCGATGAGCAGTGCTTCGAAACTGTCCCATGTACATTTTGGAAGCAATTGAAAGACTCCGATTACCTCGTTGAATCGATTCCTTACGTGGGAATAACGACGAATTATTCCAGTGAATCCAGTTGATCATATCCGGTGGAGTTTTTTCTATAGAGCGACCAATTCGAACTGCTTCTTGTGCATCGTTGGAGCGATATAATTTGTCAAGGCCAGGGAACACGCCCTCTGATGTATCTCGACGCCCAGCATACGCTTGGCTGTCAACCATTTCCTTGGTGATTGCACCATCCGCTGTGGATGAGAGAACCTGCAGGTCTCGAACTAGTGCTCGCAAGTCTCCTGGATTCGATGCAACCAATGCTTCGATGGCCGCATCATCGAACTTGAGTTGTTCTTCACGCAAAACACGGCGAGCAATACGCCGTAATGCTTCGTTGCTTGCACGTTCGAACGTAATGGTTTGAAGGTGGCGAGTGAAGCGGTCGCGTGTTGAACTCCAAGAAGAGCCACTGCCCCAAAGTCCCATGATTTCATTGCAAGCAAGAATAACCGGCTGTCGGGTTTCAGCCAGCAGGCTAAGCAACTCGGCCTTACCACCTGAGTCGCCCTTTAGCGTCACAGCATTTCCCTTGGAATCTTCTCCCTGCATTGCATTTTCGATGCGACTTTGACTGACCTTGCGCAGACCGCCTGAAAGGTGGTCGACTTCATCAATCAACACGAGCGTACGTTGCTTCTTGACATCAGGATTGTGAAACAACGACCTGTGGGTCGATCCATGCGTCGCTACTTTGCGGATAGCGGCAGCGTTACGAGCATCCGATGCGTTCAATTCGATGACGTTCCATCCCATGTCTTGGGCAATGGCCCGTGCCACAGAGGTTTTTCCAACACCCGGTGGGCCGACAAGCAGCAAGGCTTTCTTTCGAGGCATACCACTTTGCCATTCATCGAGCCAAGAACGAATCTTTCTTCGTTGAACTTCGTTACCTTCGAGTTGGCGTTCGGACGATGGGCGATGACGCTCTGTCCAATCACTCACCTCAGCCATAGTTCGATGATATTTCCGAGGGTTCTTCAACCTTCACTGCAGACAAGCACTTGGAGTACCGTTGACTTACAACTTATCGATGTGAATTCTGTGTTGTTCACCAGTATCTCTTGAACGAACGGTTACAGTTTGGTCTTCAAGCGATTGGTGATCGACCGTTATACATCTTGGGACACCAATTTCATCGGCCCGTGCATAGCGTCGACCAATCGAGCCACTTGAGTCGTACATGGATACAACATTAGGTTTCATGCACAACTTGGCATGAATCGATTTGGCAAGTTCACCCATGCCGTCTTTTTCAAACAATGGGAATACGCAATAATCGACAGGTGCAACGTGATCGCTAAGGCGTAGAGTCGTGTATTCTTCTCCATCTTTGCCGACTTCATCGTAGGCATGGTCAAGGATGTGCCAAATGATTCGGTCAATCCCGAATGCTGGTTCAACGACATGAGGAATATACCATTCTCCCGAGAGGGTTTCAGTTCGCTGGTCTCGTTTCACATGCTCCTGCTCAATCATTACTTCATCACCCGTTTCAAGGGTTAGTGCGAGTGGGAAATGGGTTTCTGATGGAAGGTTTTCTACGGCGACTTTCACTGCTCCTGCAAGTGCCCGGAATGCAGGTCCTGCTTTTGCACCATCAATGGTCCAACCGTCAATCTCAACGACTTGTGGCTTGTCAAATTCGCGCCGGGCTCGCAATGTCTTCCCAGTAGCGTTTTCGTGCGCCTCAAGGTCATAGCAGCCTCGATGTGCAATTCCTACGCACTCAATCCATCCGTAGGAGCCGTGGATTTCAGCATCCCAGCAATCAGTCGCATAATGAGCCATCTCATCGGCTTCGTGTTGACGGAACCGCAGTCTTTGAGCATCAATTCCAACTTTCGTCAAAAAGTCGAATGTTTTGGCCATAAAATATCCAACCGTTTCGTGACGGATGATGTTTTTCTCGACCGCTTCGCTGAACGTCATGTTGACTTCACCTTGCTCATCGGCTACCAGTGTAATCACATGGCCGTCCCAAGCGGTGAAATCATGCTTTAGAGGCTCATGAGGATTGATGAAATACTCCAATTCAGCCATGTTGAACTCTCGTAATCGAATCATTCCCTGCCGAGGAGATATTTCGTTCCGGTAACCTTTGCCAACTTGCACTGCTCCGAACGGAAGGCGTTCTCGATTGTGACGATACAATGCTGGGAATGAAGTAAACATTCCCTGAGCAGTTTCTGGTCGCAAGAATCCTGGGCGACCAGAGCGTCCAGCACCAATGGTTGTGTTGAACATGAGGTTTTGAGCTGTAATTTCTGTCCATTCTACTGCATTGCAGGACGGACACGGTGGTTGTGCATTGTCCAAAAGCGCTTGCAGATCTGCCTTTGTCAGCGAGTCTGGATTCGGATGGAACGCTTCGAGTAAGGTATCCGCTCGGCTTGCTTCCTCACACGCCGAGCACATGGTCATAAAATCCGAAAACTCACCGACGTGGCCTGATGCCTCAAGTACTGCGTATGGGGTAACCGTTGGGCAGGAGAGTTCGACAATGTTTCCGAGTGATAGCCAGTGGTTGAGCCATGTTTGGTTTACGCGATTTCTCAGCCTTCCACCAACTGGTCCAAAATCGTACAATCCCTTGGCTCCGCCGTGGATTTCAAAAGCAGGGAGCAAAATTCCTCTGCGTTTGAGCATTCCAGACAAACGTTCCAATCGAGCGGTATTTGCACCGGACATAGTCACACCTATTCACCGCTGTAAGAACTGGCCTTTCAACCTCACCGTCATGTAAGGCTCAATATTGCCAAGCGTAGCGTTAAGAAGAACCGCCGATATTGCAAACCATGGGGCAGTCAATGGTGGCTATCGTCGAGCCAGACTGTACCGGTTGCGACCTTTGCATTTCTCATTGTCCGTTTGAGGCCTTACTGCCGCTGGCTACGAATCCCGAACATCGCAAACATTCCAAAAGACCTGTCGTTGTCGTTGCAGAACAATGTGTGGGCTGTCTTTCATGCATTGGCTCATGTCCAACGGGTGCTCTCCACGAGGTGGCGATTCCAATTGATGCCTCGCAGTCACCTCTTTTACTGATGCCTAACTCGCCGGATACAGAACCTGTGAACCGCTGGAAAAAAGGCGGAATCGGTTGGGCTTAACCGATATTTTGTAAATGGTTTGAAGCGTTAATTTGATTTACTCCTTGCACGCGACTCCGACCACGGGGAACGTGAAAAAAAATGGCAGATATTCACTACTTGGACAACCCTCTGGAAACAGAGGAACTCCTCGAGTTGTTGTGTCCACCCGTTCGAAACTGGTTCAAAGACAAATTTCCAGACTTCACAGACCCGCAGAAACTCGCAATACCTGCAATCATGGAGCAAGAGCACTTGTTGCTTTGTTCACCCACGGGTTCTGGTAAGACGCTGACTGCTTTCCTGACCATCATTGACCAACTGGTTCGTCGCGCTCTCGATAATAAATTGGACAAGCGAGTCTATTGCGTCTACATCTCACCAATCAAGGCTCTAGCGAACGATATCCAACGAAACTTGATTGGGCCACTTACCGAGATATCTGAAACCTATTTGCCGAGCCGTGCTCAAGAAATACGTGTTGGGCTTCGAACTGGTGACACTCCCCAGTCCGAACGTCAGAAGATGCTTCGAAATCCACCGCATATTCTCATCACGACACCTGAAAGCCTGGCCATTGCGATTACATCGCCAAGATTCCAGCCGATTGTGAGTGAAGTTGAATACATGATTGTTGACGAATTACACTCCTTGGTTCCAACAAAGCGTGGCGTTCACCTCGCACTGACCCTCTCCTATCTTGATACCCTCCTCAACCGGCCAGTACAGCGCATCGGTATCTCTGCGACAATGGAGCCTCTTGAAACGGTGGCTGAGTATCTCGTATCGAGCGATGACCGTGAAAGCCGTGGCGACAACACCAAAGTCTGTATTGCTAAAATTTCGGGTTCAAGGGAACTTGATCTTGACATTTTGATTACAGACCCGAAGTTCAGTGACCTCTCAGTTCTCAAAATATTTGATAAAAACGTCGAAGCCATTGCCGATTTAATTGCTGCGCACACTACGACACTTGTTTTTGCCAACACGAGGAAAATGACGGAGAATATTGTCTTAAAACTTCGTCCTTATCTTGGTGATTTGGTCGCTGGACACCACGGTTCAATGGACAAAAAAATCCGCCTCGATGTAGAGAAGCAGCTCAAACACGGCCATTTGCGTGCTGTTGTAACTTCTTCATCGCTCGAGATGGGTATCGACATTGGTTCGGTCGATTTAGTTTTGCAAATTGGCAGTCCCGGTGACATCGCAACAGCCTTGCAACGAATTGGCCGAGCAGGACACCACGTTGGAGGTATTCCCCGAGCACGTTTCCTGCCATCGAGTGTTGACGATTTGATTGAATTAGCTGCTCTACAGGCCGCTATCCAAACTGGAGATATGGACCGACTTGATTTCCCTGAAAATTGTCTCGACGTAGTCGCTCAATTCATGATTGGTTTGGTGATTATCAATGATATAGATATTGATGAAGCCTACGAAGTTATTGTCAATGCTTGGTCCTATCGCAACTTTGAGTACGATGATTTTATCGAAGTTCTCGATATGCTTGAGGAAGAACGTCGTGTATGGGTCGATTGGGAAGAAAACCTCTACGGTAAGCGTGGCTATTCTCGAATGATTTACTACACCAACATCGGTACAATCGCTCCGGATAACTCCTATCTCGTGTTCAATGCCGAGGGTTCAATTCTCGGACAACTTTCGGGTTCTTTCGTATCGAATCTTCGTGGTGGAGATGTTATTTTACTCGGTGGTTCAACCTACCGTGTCACAAACATACAGGGCACTCGAGTGAACGTTGCCTCCGTGACTGGACATCGACCAACAGTTCCGTCTTGGTCGGGTGAAGCACGCTCTCGCTCACGTGAACTTTCCAATGCACTTTTGAGTCTTATCGGGCACTGCATTGTCGCTTTACGCCGAGAGCAAGACCCACGCATTCTCCTCCGTGATGCGTATGGGTTGTCATCCGATGTTGCCAATGCCATTGCTCGCCACCTCGAAGAACATTCGATTGACTCGTTCCAAGTACCCGACCCAAACCGAATCTTGGTAGAGCAGGTAATCTCTGGCGGACATCCGACGTACATGATTACCACATGCCGAGGAAGAGGCTTCAACACGGCCCTCGGATACTTCATGGCTGGACTTGCTGAATCCAACAACATTTCAGTTATCGAACTCTCCTTTGATGAAAATGGGTTACTCATTCGTACATCAGAAGAAGTCGACCCGGGTCAAATGTATCAAGCGTTCAGAAACAACGACCACATTGAGGTCATTGAACGATACATCGTAAACACACAGATTTTTGCCAAGCGATTCAGAGAAGTATCTGGACGCTCAATGATTATTCCGAAGCGAATTGGGGCTGAAGAAATCAGCCCTCAACAGTTCCAGCAACGAGCTGATGCTTTGCTCAACAAACACCGAACCATCGATGACAGCCTCTTGATGAGAGAGGCCAAGAACGAAATTATGTTCGGCGATATTGACATGAAGAGTCTACAACAATTCCTCAAACTGTGTGTCAAGGGTGATGCTCGCATTGTTCACAACAAGGTGACAGTACCGTCGCGTCTGGGTATGTCATTGTTCATGTCAGCGTTTGAGGACCTCATGGCAATGAAGACACGGGCGTTCTTGGTCAAGGACATCGACCCTGCAGTTCTTCAACGGCTTCTCGGAACACGAAGTCTGGCGACAGAACTCAGCGAAGAACAACTGTCGAAGTTTTACCTCGACAAAGCACCTATTCCCGAAAATGCAGACCAATTATTCATTCTCATGTCGCACGGCGGCGGCTTAGATCCATCGTTCCAAAATCCGCTCTATCACGACAAACTCAAGGACATCGACCTTGATTTAATCCGAGGTTGGGTTCAAGAATTGTGCCAGGCAGGAAAAATTACCAAGTTGGAAGGAACCGGTGCATCAGAACTCGATGGCAAATGGTTCAGTACATTCATGGCTGAAATTCACGGAACGCTCGGTTGTCTCTCCGTCAACGGTGGAAAAGATGTCGATGATTTGCGTGAGTTGCACACTCGTGGTCTTTCGTACAGGGTTGCTACTAAATTTGACGGCCGCACTCCCACAAAATGGGACGAAAAAGAACTTGGTGACCCACACGAAGCACTGCGTGTCAAAATTATTGAAATGCTCGGAAGCGAAGGTCCGCAAACCGGTGATGTTCTCAGCAATCGCTTACCGTTCCCTCGGAATATGGTTGATCGAATCCTTTTGGAATTGGAAACCCGAAATGTTCTTTCTGTCGGGTTTTACAAACAGACCGACGATGCAGAATACATTCTCAAAATTGATGAACATCGCCTCATAGATGGTTCTGAAGATGTTGTTGAATATCGATGGGTGCAAAACCTCGTGTTGGATAAAACATTCAGGCAATATGAGGATGGTTTCGCAGCCTTCGATTCACACGTTTTGTTCCAAAAGCAGCAAGAACTCCTGTACCGAGTCAATGATTTCAGGTTCAAAGACTGGCAAGACATGCAATTGGATTCGGATGTTATCATGGGCCGATTGTTGCACAATCGTATGGGTTACACGACCAAAGAAACCATTCCAATGTTGCTTGGTCTCAAACCTGAACCATGGATTGGCCCAATGGAAGAAGAACTTCTTCGACGAATACCAATTGGTGAAAACGTAACCCGTCAAGAAATACTGGCTGATTTCCCGAAGGGTGACGAGCACCGTGCTCTTCAGCGTGACATCAAGTACGCATTGTCAAATCTTGAGCGGCAGATGCTTGTCGTTAAACAATTTGAGGATGTTTCTGGCCGAAGGAGAAGACTTTCTCTCTTCCACCGTGTTCATGGTGTCTACGACACTATGGATTTTGAGAGTTCATTGGTCGATTTGATTAAACGGATGGGTCCTGTCAAAGGCAGTACGCTTCGTTTCTATGTCTCTCGTTCGTTTGAAGATCTAACCATTGCACTGATGAATCTCGAGAAGGACCAACGCATCGCTAAAGTCATGGCTTTGGTACCGGACCCTGAAGCCTTCTACTGCATGCCGGATGAAGTCGAACTCTTGCAACGGCCTCGCAGAGAAGACCGAAAAATGCGAATACTTACGCAATCTGACCCGTATGTTTCACGTTTCATTTGGGAAGTACGCAGCGTTCTTGACCGTGGTTGGTATCTTCCGGTCTTCAAGGGCATCGACCCCATCGGCAAAGTGTTGATGTTCAAAGTCAACGATTACCTTGTCATTAAGGACCTTCATGTTCCAACTGCATACCTCGATGAGTTCTGTTCAGCATTTGAGGTTCTTCTTGAGAACCACGCTGACCAATTGGTCGATGTTGCAGTGATGTCCAATTTCAACAGTGAACCAGTGGCTAATTTGGATGAGACCACGCGTTCTGCTCTCGAATCGATTGGTTTCAAAATGGCTGGAGAACGCATGATTCGTGGAGGAGTTGTTGACCCACAGCCGAGAGAGATTGCAGAAAGAGCTTTGTTCTATCAACATCATTTGCACCAGAAAACACGTCACGAGCACGAAAGCGCTGCAGTACGGAAAGTGGATGAAATCCGAGACGATTTCGCGCTCCGTGGACGTTGCGAATTGTACCGTGTCGACCTCAAGAGTATGGCCAGTGCGAATCGGTTGCATCAAGGTGTGAATCTACGAGGCCATCAAGTATGGTCAACATACGAACATTTCCAAAACCTGCTTGCTATCCGTGGGGAGCCGCATGAAGAAGAGTTATGGGATATCGTCGAGTTCTTCAGTACCAACTCCGACCCGAATTTGTTCAAGGAACGACATGCACTTACTCAATCCGAGTTTAGAAAATTGGTTCAACCTCTTATTCGAACGGGTCACATTGTTCAAGACTACCGTGGAGGATTTAGAACGGTCAAATTGGATAAGAATGCAGACCGAGTCGAACTACGGCGAGAGTATTTACGAAACTTGGTCAAAGAGTATCCAGTCATTACACTCAAACAACTTCTGCGTCTTGCCGGAACTCCATTCAAACCAGAGGAGATTAAGTCCGTTCTCACTTCCTTTGAGGAAGATGAAACACTCGTCAAAGGCTTCCTCATCGAAGATCTCGACCAAGTATGCTGGGGCCGTAAGAATTTGCTTGAAGAGGCGAGAGATATCCCTCCAATACGCGACTTTGTCCTTCCACCAAGCGACCCAATTGCTCCCTACTTCGCTGATATTTTGAAGGAACGCTTCGGTTTCGGGTCAGCATATTTGGTGTTTAAAAACGCTGAACCTATTGCTGCATTCAAAGCAAATACCCGGAACAACATCATTGATATCAAAGATTATGAGGGCTCTGAAAAGGCTTGGAGAATCGTGAAGGAATTTGCTTGGGAACATCAAATGCCACTTCAAACAGACCTACGTATTGGCGGCAAGCGATTGAAGTGATGGAGTAGTTCAATCATTTTACCAATTGGTTGATAAGGTATCGACCAATGTTCTCACCATGAAATCTCGCGCATTGCTCGTCCTGTCCATTTTTATGTTCAGTTTGATGACACCACTCCTCGGTTCCAGTAGTGCTCAAGGACCTGTAGAAATTGATGTCCTTAGCACTGCAGTTAACCCTGCGAACAATCACACATATCACCTGCTGAGTGCAAGTTCGTGGGAAGATGCAGCCGATGCAGCCCGTGGCCTTGATGGTTTTTTGACCACGATTGATGACGCAGAGGAAAATCAGTGGTTGTTCGATACTTTTTCCTCTTTCGATAACCAGTCGCGTCACCTCTGGACGGGTCTTTCAGACGCAAATCAAGATGGTTCATACCGCTGGCATGACGGCTCTCCGTTCTATTACAACAACTGGGGTGACAGCCAACCATCTGAAGGTGGTGACGAAGATTACGTCCACATCGCTAGCACGAACATGGGTAACATCATGCCAGCCACTTGGAACGACTTGGAAAACGACCCTCAATACTTCCCTGTTTACGGCGTTGTGGAAGTCGGAGAAGGTGCAGATTTCTCACTGCGATTTGATGGCGAAAGCGACCACATAGTCGTACCTCACGACGACAATCTCAACATCTCAAACGGCCTGTACCTGTCTGCGATGGTGTACCCATTCACGACTGAAGGAATCCAGTTCATTGCCATGAAAGGTGACTACGGTTGGGGGATGTATCTGAATGACGGTATCCTTGGCTATGCATCTGAATACAGCCTTGCTAAACACCCAATGTCAAACATGACGATTGAAGATAACGTTTGGTCGCATGTAGAGGTTGAGTTTGTAGAATCGATTGGTGGTGAGTTTAGAATCAACGGTGAACCTGCAGGCCTCATCTCTGCCGAAGAATCACTCATCCCACTCGGCGACTTTGGCTCCAACGATTGTTTCACATCTGGCGATGAATGCGATGAACTGTTTATCGGTAGCATGGGTGCAGGTTGCGATTGTAATTACTTTGAGGGTATGCTTGACAACATCTCCGTCGGAACTTTATCCGAGAATACATCGGAAACTGTCTGGGTAAGCAACTGGTCGTTTGGTGAAGGGGAAGGGTCTTTCACAATGGACCATGAAAACCGAGAGGGTACTGTTTTCGGTGCTGATTGGGTTATGCCGGATGGGACGATTGTTGCACAAGCAATCGAACTTGACAACGATATCGACCACTATATTGAATCTGCACAAGCAGGTGACCAACTGTTGTTTTATGGCGATGTTGATGAAATGACCAAAGAAATGTACTTCAATATGTTCTCATGGAGTGATTTTGGTAAAGAACCAATCACCATTGATGTCTACATTGCTCACGACCGCATTCCAAGTTCATGGGATCATGATGCATACTATCAGGCTGAATTCAGCTACATGTGGGAGAGTTGGAGTTGGCCTGAAGAGGGTAACTGGTGGGTAGTACTCGTTCCTCGAGAAGATGTGGAAGATGTTACGATCACCTTGACCTGGGTTGTTGCTGACCCGCCGCCAGCCCTTTCTGAAATGACTGAACTCATCAACGGAATTCCAGTGACTGGACAGTCAATTGACAGCAATCGCCAAACGCCATTTGAAGATAGAATACTGTACTATTACGTCAATGTAACAGAACCACTTTCGAGTTTGAGTGTCGAAACATATGATGGAACTGGCAATATCAATTTGGGCCTTTCTTGGATGACCGTTCCTGATCCGTTTGACCAATGGATTGACTTCTTACCCTTTGATTCGAATCTTATCGAAGAAGGCATCGGTATGGATTCTAAAATGTCATGGAGTAATGGGCAGGGTAACGAGGAAATTGCTACGATTTACGATGTCGAACCCGGCTTGTATTATGCCTCAGCCTACACTTACCAACGAGCCTTAGATTTCACAATTAAAGCCAGTTTTACCTATGCGCCAGATAACATTGAGCCGGAAGAAGCCATTGAATTGACACCGGGTGTTGCCTACGGGCCTTTGAGCGGGTACGATGGACTGTACCAATACTTCACCATCGATGTCCCAGTTGATACCGAACGACTCGAAGTTGACCTTTCCGAAGGATACGGTGAAGCAACGCTGTTCATGAAGTACCTCGAGGCTCCTGACGTCGGTAACTACGACCATCTTTCGGGAAGCCCCGGTGCTGGAGACAAAATTGGATTTAACGACCCTACCCCTGGCATATGGTACATTTTGGTGTACACGGATGAAATATTTGCAAATACCATGATCACTGCTTCGTTTGAAGATCGATATGTGTGGAGTTACGATGGAACACCAATCCAATTGTTCAACGGAGAAGAAATTACTGGCATGGATGCACCAGCTGGCGAGGAACTGTATTTCTTCATCGAATTCGAAAACCCTGCTGAATACCTTGAGGTTACCACGTTTGGAGGCGAAGGCTCACTCTATCTCGAAGGCGAGGGTAACCAACTCTTCATGGATTGGGACGATGGCTGGGTGCTTGAAGAAGACAAAGATGATGGTAATACTGGAGGCCGTCAAGGCGGTATGCCCGATATTGGATTCACGACCTCTCCAGTGTTTGAGACCTCATATGGCGAAGGAACTGACCAGTACATGTTTGTCTCTATGCCAGCAAACGGACGCTTTGACATCACATTGATTGCGACTGAAGATGTGACCGATGTTGGATTGGTTGCGAATTGGTTTGAATCCGACATTCCTCCAGTAGATCCAAACCCTGTCGACCCAGTTGACCCAATTGATGCTCAATCGTGCGAAGAATTTGCATCTGAAGAATTCAAGTACATCGATGAAAATGAAGATGGAGTCATCTCACAAAGAGAATACCAACGTTCTTTTGATGACACCACCGATTTTGACGAGATTGATCTCAACGGTGACGGCGAAATTGAGTACCGTGAGGTTGTTCAAGAAGTCTGCTCGTGCGAGAATGAACTGATGATTGTGTACTCGCAGGTAGAGGTTTTCAACGGAGTTTCTGTTGAAGTCATGGAGTCTCAGTCGTATGCGAATACATACAATTTTGAGAAAATGGACGCTGATTCCGACGGTCTTCTCACCTACGATGAACTTGACAAGGCTGCGGCGACCTGTGTGACGACTTACGATGCATTCGACGGCGATGGCGACGGAGTCCCTGATGAAAAGGACGCCTTCCCGAACGACCCAGATGAATCGGTTGACACCGATGGTGACGGAGTTGGAGATAATTCTGATATTGCTCCGAGTGTGGCGAACGATGTCATTTACTCTGCCGGAGCGGTCGTGTTTTTGATGCTCGTTGGCGTTCTCGCCTTTTTCTTGCGCAGCAGCGGTGGCAGCAACGCGACCAATGAGTGGGACACGCCACAACCAATGTCAGCATTTGATGAGCGAATGATGGGAGTTGAGGAAAAATCGATTCCATCAATCGAACCATCTGAATACGCTCCAGTTTCAGAACAGCCCAACCTTTTCGAGAGTTATACTGCTCCACCGACCGAATCATCGGTTGCGTTCAGTGAGGTGAGCGATTTGTTTTCATCCAACAGTATGCAGTCTGCGCCACCGTCTGAATTGATGGGGATGTTGGATGGTGCTGGCAATGAAGTTATCGAATACCCAGCAGGCAGTGGAGTTCGTTGGATTCGAAGCGATGCAATGCAGCCTTGGACTCAGGACTGATTCAGTTTTCTGCTTTTTTCTTGGGCTGCAATAATCCGAAAGGCCGCAGCAACCGAACGATGTGCTTGTGCAACTCTGGTAGAATGTCAAACATGATGAGAGCCATGAGGAACATAGCACCAAGAGAAACAACTCGAGCCGCATAAGCATGGCCAAATTCGAATACAGACATTCCAAGGTACGACCATTCTGTATACGTCATGTGCATCCAGATTAACCCAGCATTACGGAACAAGTTGAGGATATGAATCACTGGAATGGTCAGCAGAAGCGCTTGACAGCGACGGCGCCAATCAATGTCCAAAACCGCAATGGCGCCGATGAATATGACCATCGATTGGAGAGCGGTACATGCTAAAACAAAATTTATTCCAATTGCAGTTCCATCACTCAAAAGTAATTCCGTTTGGAATGGATATTCGCCCACAAACTCACCCATAAACCAGCGATTTCCGTCCCATGCACTCCAAGCCACTTCTCCATTGACCGTGTTCACCGTTGTTTCTCCGAGGACAACATCTCCTGAGCCCGAAAACCGGAGGAACATCGCAGCTTGACTGGCAACGAACCATATGGCCAGAACATTGAGCCATGGCACATGGGCGATGAGTAAGTACGGCCCACCGGCATATGCTACGGCACCTCTTGCCCAAAGCAGAGATTTCTTTGTTTGGTCATCGCCAACTCTCCCTTCCCACGCTGCCATCCCGATACCCATTGGCAAGGCTGCTGTGCAAAATATTGTGAGCACAGCATCATCATGGGCCAAATATTTTGATGCATCGTTAAAGAATGTTAATCCGACCATTATCCAGCCCAATTGTGCCAATCGTATCCCATCATTTTTTCGATTATGCCACGAAATGGCAAGGGAAATCATACCCACTGCTCCAATGAGAGAACCAACCTCAGCATTGAACAGCATGTTGACTTCCAAGAGATGATTCCATTTCAACACTGTTATGGTTCGATGCAAAATCACTTCACCTTCGACCGTTTGGGTGTGTTATGCGAGGGTTTGTGGTACAGCATACACCAGCCCCCATGCCGGCAAATGCTCCAGAGCATGGAGGAATTGCCTTTCTTGATCGTGATGGGGTACTGAACATTGGTAGCCCGAATTACATCAACACTCCTCAAGAGTTTGTAGCGTTGAACAATGCTGCAAAATCCGTAGGTGAATTACGAAGAGCCGGTTTTCGTGTATGCGTTGTGACCAACCAATCGGCTATCGTGAGAGGCTTGTGGGACAGCATTCGACTTCATGAAATTCATAACCACATGCGTGAAGAGTTCCTTGGCATCGATGAAGACGCTCATTTTGATGCGATTCTGGCCTGTCCTCACCGACATCGAGACCGTTGCAAATGTCGAAAACCGATGCCGGGTATGCTGAGGTTTGGAGATCGAATATTACGGCAGTCTTCGGAATACCCTCTTGGAGAATCCGAAGGGGTTCTGGAGCATGACGATAGCAAAGTAGATTGGTGGGGTAAGAAGCCAAGTCCGAGCAATCCGGCTGACTGCATGGTTGGTGATCGAAACAGTGACATGGGTGCTGGATGGGCATCGGGATTGCGACTCTTCCAAGTCGCTGCCGATGTAGGTATAGCGTCCAAAATCTCCCGAATACTTGACCTGTCGGACGAGGGTGATTCGTTCAATCCAGTGAGGTGACGGAATGGGTTGGCTCGGATTAGACGATACCGATAGTTTGGAACAAGGTTGTACGACCTATACATTCCATCAACTTCTCGAAGGCCTGCCCTCGTCCGTTCAAGTTCAAACTCCGCGACTTGTACGATTGTGGCCTTTTGCCCAACAACGCACACGAGGAAACGCCGCAGTGGCCGTCGAATTGATTACCGATGATGAGCCTCAACTTCTCGAGTACTTGGAGAATTTTTGGAGCATGAACATCTCTGATTTGGCTGGCCGAGTGTCAAAATCAGAGCACGATGATAGAGCACAGCATCCATCTGACCCAGGAATGGTATGGTTTTCTTCTCAACGCCCCGATGATTCGTTTTATTTGGATTCAGTCCGCCGTGAAGTCAATCTTAGTGATGTTCCACCAGCATCGTATTCTTGGGGTGGAATGGGGCGAATTGGGGCTACTGCAGCAGTGTCTTGGCGTGAAAGAAATCCAACATGGGAAGCAATTGTTTGGCGCACTCAAGAGCGGCACGGTCAAAATCAACGACGAGTTTGCGAATCGACGTTGAAACAAATCGACGCTCTTCCTTCGACTTTCCTTTCACGTGACCCACGAAGAGGTACAACCCTCATTGCTCCTCGCGGACCCTGCCCAGTTCTTTTCGGCGTGCGTGCTCGAGACGCTGAAACGGCAAAGTTTGCCGGCTCTGCACTTCGAGATGCAGAGGAAACTGAAGAAAGTATTGCGATGCGTGTCTTTGTTACCAATCAGGCAACTGATGACCACCTTGGTGAACCTATTCAAACGACTGTTCTCTCAACTTCGGTCCTCGGAAGGGGTAGTACATGCATTACCACTGAACACGGAAGTTGGATGGCATTTGGGGAATCGGGTCCAGTGAAATTGTTGGCACAATGGTTGGAAGCAGGTGATGTGATTCTTGGTAACGGTCTTTTTCCAGAAACAGGAGTTATGCACCTCGAGAAACTACGCCTCATCGCAGCAGTTCCGTTGCATGAACGCCCGATGTGCCTTGACTGCAATGTGCGAATGAAGTCCATGGGTTCTGGACAAGGATGCAGATGCCCGAAGTGCCGTGTTCGTACGGATGATAAGTGGATTGAACTGCCGAGAATCCCGCCGTATCCATCTTGGGTTCAGCCACCTTTGGATGCTCGCCGCCATTTGGCGAAACCAGTTGAATGGGACAACGATACGAACTAGGCTTCGATTTGGGAAAGCAATAAATCATGTGTGTTGATAAGACCAACATGGCTGACGAACAATTAACCAAGAATCTCGCATACTTTGTTCTCGTTCTCGTATTTGTGGGTATGGCATGGATCATTGCGAAGAGGGCTGGGGAAAACCGACAATCAATGCTTGATGCTGCAGCCCCTAAAGTTGCAGGTGAAGATACGCTTGATGGCGGGGCAAAGAACCCGAGTCAGTTTGATGAGCCGGACGAAGACGCACTCGAAGAAATGGCAGAGTTGCTCGGTGAAGATGACGAAGATTAATCGAAGAATCCTTCCTCTTCAAGTCGTAGATGAAGTACTTCATCTTCGGTACTCAATGTTCGATGAGGTCCATCTTTGGGTCTTTCAAGTCTCCACACTTTAAAACCGGCAGATTCCATCGAATCTTTCGCTCGTGCCACGACTGCTGTTTTCGCTTCCCCACTGGCATCGATACTGCCCTTGCTGATAAGGAGAATACAAATTTCATCCATTGTTTCTTCAGCAAGTTTTTGCACAGCACTGATTTTATCTTTCGAGATTCGCCCAGAACGCTCGCACCAATCGTCCATCACAATGAGCTCAACACTCGGTAGTGAGTTCGATGTTTGAATCAAAATCTCAACAGCCTGCTCGAAATCCCCTCCAATATTCATCGCATGGTACTTAGCAGAATTCGCCAGTGAAAGGTGAGAGAAAAGTTGTCCGAATCGAACTCCGTCAGGCATGAAAGGGGATGCCCAAAGTACGCGTCCTCCTCGTTCGATAACATCGGTTGCCATATGCAAACCTAGCGTTGTCCCACCCACGCTTCCTTCAACAGCGAGATGGATATTCTCGCCGGTTTGCTTGAAACGGAATCTCCCCATGGGACGGGGTGGATGGAACACAGCATTGATACTTACCCATCGACAATATCCTCAGCAACCTTCATGCCTTACCGGCACGACCCAGCAGCATGAGCGGCGACCTCGAAGTGCGCAAGGGTGAACGAATTCCTCGACGCCCTCTTCCAGAATTCAATGAGGCATCCTCATTCCGAGAAGCTCTTCAGCGAGACGGAATTGTCGGAACGATTCTCGGTGATGCAAACCAGTACGGGCCATTGTCGATGCTCTTTGTTTTGCTTGGTGTGGCCACAGTGACAGGATTTATCATTAAATTGATTTCCACATTTCTTTGAATCCGTCCCCCTCTGGTGTTGAACAAAACCACATTTTTTTCCTTTTGATGACGGTAAACATCAAACCCTTTCCATTGAACGAGCGTTCATGGATGAACAGTCGGTCAACGTTGAAAGCCGAACCTCATCTCAAGATAAGCGCTGGACAATCATGGCCGCACTCTTAGGTACAAATACAGCGTTTATGCTTTTTCAAGGCATGCAGCAGGAATTAAATCCTCAGAAAATTCGGGAAATCGCTCTTGCAATTATTGCTGCGTCACTTCCGTTTCAAGGCATCTACTTCCTCATCTACACGTTCATGATGGAGCACGATGGCGAACTTAGCCCTGAACGTATTGAACGGTTGAATATGGCTTCAGCAGTTTGCCAAATCGTTGCGTACATTTCACTCCTCGGCGTAGCAATGATGTGGTACAACATCTCTCTTTACGTCGGATTAGCATTCCTGCTGTCCACTTCTCTGGCCATCATCTTAATTCGTTCAGTAATGAGTCCAGTCCATGTAGATGAATAATTTCTGAGTTCGACGTGCATCGTAAACTACGGCAATGTTGATGAAGCGTGGCGTGTGGAGTTTAAGCATGGCCTTCTGCCCGCTGGATTATCGATACGGTTGCCAAGATTTCAAACGCATTTGGTCCGAAGTCGGACGTCACGAACGCCAACTCGAAGTTGAGCGTGCTTTGATATGGGCCCACATGCAACTTGGTCGTGTCACTGAAGAGGACTACAATGCTGTTGCAGCGATTGCAAATCCAGATTCTGTTACCAAAGAGCGGGTCTCGGAAATCGAAGCCGAAACACGCCATGATATTATGGCCCTCACCAAGGCAATGGCTGAAGCTGCCGGTGATGCTGGTTGGTGTATTCACCTTGGAGCAACTTCCAACGATATTGTAGATACAGCGGTTGCGTTGCAACTTCGCGACAGCATTGTTTTGCTCCGTGAA
>CALJHE010000031.1 GCA_938075675.1 Candidatus Poseidoniaceae archaeon
TGGAGGGTAATCCATCCATCCACTGTTGGAATTCAACACGGATTTGGGCGATGGCTTGCTTTGCCGCTTTAATTTCCTTAATACCTTTAATCTCTCTTCAATAAATGATGACTTTTCCATATATTCACCTCGCATCAACGATTTCTCCATTCCAGCCATCGTTACCAATTAGAAATCTGATTGGCCAAGTGGGCTCAATGTCTTCATGGTATTCGTGATGATTGCCATCTGCCTGAATTAAAGATGGAAAATTCGGATAATCGTTCATAAATTTCTTGAGATTATCAAAACCAATATTCATTTCATCTATTCGTGCTTTTTCAATTACAAACCAATCATCAGCGAGTCTTTTCGCCCAGTCTAAATCGGGCTCAAGCACCTCGCCTTTACTCCTTCTGTATCTTCTTTCTTCAGAATTGTAATGCAGCGGAATTCTTGCATTTGCTACAAAGGGTAGGCGAATCAATGCCCCAATAAATACAGCATTAACGCATCCCACTTGAGATGAAGGATTTGGCCCTCCGTAACCATCGTCAAATAATGGTACGTCATAGATATCAATTCCCTCATACTGATCTACGATTTCAAAAAGCTCGTCCCACCAAGGGTAAACAACCAGGTTCGCACCCGAATCATCTGTCCAAGGTAAGTCATTTATTGGCTTATTGAGTATTAGATGTGCGACATCTCTAACTCGCCATCCAAACACAGGCGCCCATTCCTCTTGATTCCTCATGTGCGATGGTTATTGTTAGCATGTATAAAAGCAATTATTTTCAGTTGTAGTTTTCGTTTCCCGGATTCTTAGAAAAATAACCCTTTGATTTAAGTGGGACGAACTAGAGGGTACCCATTGCCCAGTTCTTCACAAATCAAAGGGCTGCAGTCGCCACTGCTAATGTTGGGGCTTGCTCAGGGGTCGAAACCCCCAAGCAAGCGGCATCGTATGTTGTTTACGTTGGCGTTCGACTGGACTCAGAATATTCAGTCTTGCAATTGAGAGAGCGTTGTAACAGCTCGCTCTCCATTGAGCACTTTTTCAAGGGCGTTTAGGGAGATGACGAGTGGAACATACGCTTGTCCATCGCTCGTAACATACGTCGAACAATCTGAAAAAGCATCGGTATTGATGGAGACTTTCAAGGCTCCACCTGCATTGCTTTTCCGGACGTATCCGACCAGTACATTGGTTGTTTCATTTTGGTTTTCAGGCATCGTTTTTGTGTTGTTTTTTGGCATTTTTTCAACTCCATCACCGAATTACTCGGCGTAATTTGTTAGCATTTGCTTAACCGTTATCAAACCAATCACTCATCGAATCACGAACTCGGTATCAACAACATTACCAAAGACTCATACATGTGTGTTTCTTGAAAAGGCCATGCGAGCATTGGTTACGGGCGGTGCAGGTTTCATCGGTTCTCACCTTATTGACAGGTTGGTCGCTCGAGGAGATACTGTAGTCGCTCTTGACAATCTGTCAAGTGGACAACTTGACTTCATCCAATCCCATCTTGACTCAGGGGCAGTCACCCATGTTCACGGAGATATTACCGACTTCGAGACGGTACTCTCTGCCATGGAAGGTATCGATTGCGTATTTCATCTCGCAGCAAATCCTGATATTCGCCTAGGTACACGAATCACAGATACGGACTTGAAGCAGGGTACACTTGCTACATACAACATCGTAGAGTCCATGCGCCGTTGCGATGTCAAGAAGATTGCCTTTGCCTCATCATCGGTTGTCTATGGAGAGGATGCTCCACTTCCAACACCAGAAGACCATGGACCCTGCATGCCAATTTCTCTGTACGGTGCAAGCAAGCAGGCCGGTGAAGGCCTCATCAGCAGTTGGGTTGGAACGTTCGGATTGCAGGCATGGATTTTCCGTTTTGCAAACATCATTGGCACCCGTGGTACGCATGGAGTCATCTTTGATTTCATTCACAAACTGAAGTCAGACCCAACGAGGCTCGAAGTTTTGGGTAACGGTCTACAAGAGAAATCATACATGGAAGTCGAGGATTGTGTTGACGGTATCCTTCATGTTATGAAACACAGCGATGAGCCGTTGAACCTATTCAACCTCGGTTCGCATGATACTGCCTCAGTACGTCGTATCGCAGAAATAGTTGTTGAAGAAACTGGTTGTCACGACGCATCCATCGATTATACCGGTGGTGACCGTGGATGGGCAGGAGATATACCCCGAGCAATGCTTGGGATTGATAAGATGCTTTCCTCAGGATACGATGTACGGTACAACAGCGAAGATGCGATCCGTCACACTGCTCGCGCACTCATTGAAGAAATTGGAATGCCAAGGAGATGAAAAAAATGAAACACATATACGATGATGAAGCTGATATTCGTACGAAAGCCGCTATTCGGGTCATGAGCCTGTTTTTTGTTGGCCTCATCATAATTGCAGCCACAACCAGTCCAGTTTCGACCGGAACCAAAGCCGGCGAAAGAGCGCCCGCCTTGGAAGGCAAATTCTACAACGGAAGCGGAGGTTGGACTGAATTCAACCTTGAATCGTACTGGGATTCGAACTGGAAAGAAGGGGATGCATCGGGGCAGTGGGTTGCTCTGGAATTTATGGACACCGATTGTCCATATTGTGTTCGTTCCGCTGAAGATGTTTCACAAAACGCTGCTGATTTTGATGGAAGCAATCCTCAATGGGACGGAGCCATTGTGAACTTTGTCGCCAGTGCGACTCAACTCGACATACAGGGCCATGACTCTAGTCGAGCTGAAATCGAAGCATTTAGAGACAAAACTACTGGTCAATCTTGTGCAAGTTCAGATTGTGGTAGTCGCCCTGGAGCAGCACACGCCTTCCCTTACATTGATGACCTCGATCAGGACAACATGAAGAAGTGGAAAGTAGGAGGTACTCCAAGTTATTACCTCATTCAACCGGACGGCATCATTGCTTGGAGTTCGTCCGAAAACCCTGGAGAAGATTTGCGTGACGCAATCCTTGGTTTGGTCACCCGGGAAAGTGCACAAACGGATGGTGCCTGAAATGGATTCGAACATCCAACTCATGCTTTATCTTGTACCGACACTTATTGGTTTCTTCCTTGTCCTTCCGATTGGAAAGTTATTGGCAAACCCTCTGTCTCAAACGCTCCCCTATCTTGCAACTGAACGCGGTCGCCTCTTTTCTGGGCTCATTTTGACTGGAGTGGCTGGTTTTGCCGTCTCTATTCAAACCCTATGGATCTCTTCCAAAGTCAGTGAGGGTGGCAATTTTTGTGCTTCAAATACTGTCTTTTCCTGTGATGATGTTATTGGAAATGCGAACTACAATGTGGACCCAATTTTTGGTCTTCCATGGGGCGGCATCGGGGCAACCGCATTCTGTGTCTTCCTCTACCTTGCCTACTCGTCTTCTTTAGAACCGAACTCGGAATGGGTCGATAATTACCTCAAACTCGGTACAGCTCTCACCTTTGGTGGATTCTTTGTCATTGCACTGCTCATCTCTTACGAGTTGGAAATGGAAAAGATTTGTCAATACTGTACCACTGCTCACATCGCGAATGTAGCAGCATTTGTTGGTTTTTATCGACTCATGAAACTCAATGATTCAGGTGAATGGAACGAAGACAGTTGATTTACATGGATCGAGAAACTACATTTTGGAGTGTCGTAACGGCCATAGCCCTCGCTGCGCTTCTTGTCCTTCTCGCAAACGATAAGGGATTGTTCGAGAAAGAAGTTGAATCGTCCAGTGAGCAGACCTCGAACCAAGATGAACCGGATGATTCTGGCTCTCAAACTGCGCTGAACTCCACTGCAGACACTCCTGACCCGCTGGCATTGGAATGCCTCGACCACGATGGTTTAGCCCGGCATGATCATGTCTCACTGCGAATTTTCATCGACGGAGAACAATACACCGTTGAGTCTGCAGTTGGCATTCAAACAGATGTCTGCAACGGTAACGAGAACTACATGCACGCCATTCACACCCACGATGACTCAGGTCGTTTGCACATTGAGTTGAACGAACCCGGAGAAATATCTCTTGGAGTCTTCTTTGACATTTGGGGACACCATTTCGATGAGACAGGCATTTTTGATTACAGGACAAACTCCACTCACGAGATGGCAATGCACGTGTTTGCATCAGACGAGTCTGCCGCCGAGGAGAATCTCGTATCCAGTTTCGACGATTATTTGGTCCAGAACGGAGAGATTATCGAAATTCACTATCGGCTTCGTTCCGCTTAAGGTGTGAAGCATCCTTCAAAGAAGTTTGAATCTGCAGTCTCTTTGACTTCTTCCATTCTGTGAAGTGTTACGTCAATACGTTCGTTGCTAACATAGGTTTGTCGTAATTCATCAAGCAAACTCTTCTGCACTGCACTTTCGTCTTCACCAAACAGTATGTTGAGGTGGTGGTATTCTTCATCGTCTACAACGACTGTGTATTCTACAGCCCACTCCTTGAGTGGTCTGCCTTGGTCCCATGTTACGTCTTCCCATGACTCTGCCATGGTAATACATTGTCACGGTAGGTTATGAATCCTCGGTTGAATTGACTCACAATACTTCCGGTATAGGGTGTACAGTTGCCATTTTCGGTATGGAAAAATCATTCTTTAGAGGTTTTCGCACCTTTACGAGGTAGAATAGCGATGATTCCTGCACCTGCTGCAAGAGCCAATAAGGTCAAACTGTTGGAGTTTGAATCTTGAGTTTCTCTCGCACGGAAAGCCAACTCAACAGTGCCAATAGTTCCGAGTCCAGCCGCTCCGGTTGAGATTGCTTCAACCGTATGCTCATGAATCAACACGATGCTAAATTCATCGAGGTTGGCGAATGTTATGGAGAAATCAGTTAAGCAGGATTGGTTGACTGATGCGGAAATCATTCCGAACTGGTTGATGAGGGTTGTTGTGTTAAGGTCGCATTCAGCAGTAGCAACAACCACATGGTCACGTGTCTCTCCACCGGGGTTTATCGCATCTTTAGGCACTGGTTTGCCGTGTTGTATCACGAGAAAACTCAACTGAGTGTTATTGAGTTGTTCGTATTCTGTATCGAAAAATAGAATCTGAGCGGTGGTATGGTTTTCTGTTTTAATCACTTCAAACTGGAGCGTTGTGGATCCCTGCCGCTTGAGTTCAGCATCGAGGATGTCGCGTTGGACATCGCTCCAAGCATCGAGTCCAGTGCGTGGATTTTCTCCTTCAACAAAGAACGTCGGTGTCGAAAGGGATGAACCATGAACCAAACTCAGTCGGTCAATTCTGTGTTGTGATGCTTCCGGCTGGAATGCATCTTCACCGTCCGATGGATGGTAGGCAACCATCGCAATTCTCGAACCATGTGCGTCAGCGACTCCCATAAGGAACGGATCAATTTCAGCGCAGCTTGGACACCAGGTGGTTGTCACTTCTTCCACAAGGAGACTTCGTCCCATTTGACTTGATTGAACCGCTACGTCCAAGGGAATAGACGGTTCAACGACTTCTGCTTGCACCAATACTCCACCGCTGGCGGCACCCAAGAGGCTCAGCAGAGCAAACAAAGCAAAAGCTGTTGATTTCATCACAGTACCCCCCAATGTAACCAGCGAACATGCCGACCCCCTTCATCCCTTTGTTGCAGTCGCATTTTGTAGGGAGGTTTCTTCAACAGTGTGTTGCGAGAGGGCATTAGAGGGCTTCTTATGGCAGACCACTGGATTGAAAATCACAAACGTGATTCATGGCGCCGTCAAGCCAAAGCCAGCGGCTACCGTGCTCGTTCAGCCTTCAAATTAAAGCAAATTCAAGAGCGGTTTACCTTACTGAGAGAGGGCGACATCATTCTCGATGTCGGTTGTCACCCAGGTGGCTGGGCACAAGTAGCGACTGAAATCGTTGGTGATAGCGGCTGGGTCATTGGTGTGGATTTGGAAGCATGCCAACCTGTCGAGGGCTCTATTTTACTCGTTGGAGACATCACCGACCCGCATACTCAACAACGAGTCCTTGAAGAATTGAAAGAACGGCCATTGAACTCGATTATTTCAGACATCTCTCCAAACATTACTGGGAAATGGGACATGGATCAAGCAGTCGCTATGACTCTGGTGGCCCTCGTCTATGATTTTTCACTTCCATTGCTTTGTAAAGGTGGCTCTTTTGTGACGAAACTGTTCCAAGGCGTGGGGGTTGAGGAACTGATT
The DNA here is from genome assembly GCA_938075675.1 of Candidatus Poseidoniaceae archaeon. Classification (GTDB taxonomy): domain Archaea; phylum Thermoplasmatota; class Poseidoniia; order Poseidoniales; family Poseidoniaceae; genus MGIIa-L1. The sequence continues at coordinate 6,197 of CALJHE010000031.1, forward strand.
CAAGTGGTCAAACCCTATTTTTCGGATGTCCGTCGTTTCTCTCCCCACGCTTCTCGCAACTCTTCTTCTGAAGTGTACTTGATCTGTCGCAACTTCATGCCTTGGAAGTTTAAGAAAACCAGTATTCTTGAAAATTATGAGACCGCACTCAACGTCAAACTTAGTGGCGATGACATTGAGGAAGCACCGGAAATAGTGACATCTTCCTTTTCCGTGCGTAAAAAGAAGTCAATCGAATAGATTGATGAGGTTTGAAGGGTTTTTTCGTTCTATGGAAGAATCCAATACAGTGAATACTGCACAAAAAATCAGACATGCACGTCAGAAAGTAACCGACCTTACCGCTCATTCACCCGTTCGGCGGCTTGAACTGGTTATGCTCCGGATCTATCCTCGACGGATGGTCTATTCCGAACAATATGTTGGTCCGGTGGCTGCAGCATGTGGGCGCGACGAGACAGGCATTGTCGGGGTAATTCTTTGGAACGAGCAAATTAAGCGCGTCAATGTTGGAGACATTCTCGTCATTGAATCCGGTTGGTGTCGTGAGAAAAACGGCGAACTGGTCGTTAGTACGGGGAAAAACGGTCGCCTTTTTGTCCTGCGTTGAAACGGGATTTATGTTTCTGGATGCGTGTATGCTACATTGTAATCGATACCTTCACCTGAGGTGATTTGGCACGCAACCATAAAGAAGGGGAGGGCGTGGGCCATTTGTTCCTGAGGACTTATCATGACTGACCGAGCAGCAAATTGCACATCATCCGGTGTACCCCTTGAAGAAACCGGTTCAACTTCCTTCCCTTGCCCTGGCTGCGATGTAGCCATTGGCCGTAGCCCACGCTGCCGAAACCAAGGTGTTCTCTACACCTGCCCAAGTTGCAAATATCAGGGACCCTGAGGTGATTGTATGGGTATGGTAGCAATGACTTACAAAATCAATCCTGATGCAGATGTAGAGGACGTCAACGCTGACGCTATTGCGGCTTCAGTCCAAGCACTTAGCGACGACATCTACAACATTCAATCTGTCGAAGTTAAGCCTCTGGCTTTCGGACTCAAATTCGTTCAAATCCATGTCGTCATGAACGATGGGGAAGGTCTCGCTGACGCACTGGAAGCGAAGATTTCCGAAATCAGTGGCGTTGGAGAAATTGAAGTTCTCTCGATGGGACTTCTTTGAAACACTTGCATTGGTGCAACCAGCACCGGATGAAATCTCGTAAGAATGAATTGCGTAGCCTCTCTTTGGAGTCCAAACGAGACGGATGTATTTTCACAATTGATGCAGCGGGCATCTCATGAACTCACGCAACAAGGTTGTAGCATAACTTCCAGATGCAAGTGTGAATCGGAAACGAATGCATGCACCTTCGGGATGCCATCTGCTGTTCTCATTTGGTCCGGCCTTCCACCGCTCACCCATTGATTCGTCATCTGCGAGAGGTACATTGTCCACGCTCAATTCGTTGAAACTGGTAACCAATGAACGCCGAGTTCCACGGGTCGATAGACGGGGAATTGCTTCAACGTTCCAATCCATGTCGGTCAAGCCCATGCTGTCGATGACTTGCTTTTCGATATCGCCGCTTTTGCCTTCACAGGTCTTGATCTCAGTTCCAGGGAGCGGGCCAGTCGGGGAGAGCCTTCCTAGTTCGCAGTTCCGAATAATTCGAGGTAAGGTACGTTCTTCAACCACAACACAACTCGATGCGTCCAGTTGGCCCTTCTCATCGATTCGTCCGACCATGTCACCTGCGACAGGCCAACTGATGGGGTGTTCGGCGGCTAGCCTTGCATGAAGAGATTTGTTGAACACAACCGATTGAAGTGCGTGAACGGTCATCAATTGCAGATTGCCTGGGAGTTTACGGAATGCTCCGATGTAATCATCTGGGCGATGGAGGAGGTGCTCGACCATTTTGCGTTCGAAGCCCAACCATCGTGGAGCGAGTTCGAGGCCTTCTTCAGTCGGTCCGTTTTTGCGGACATGTGCTCGAAATGCAGCCACATCATCGTTTTCTGATTCCCCTTCCATGGCAATGTAGGTGAGAGCAGCTTGTTTCCAATCGCCAGCGATGACGTGCCGTCCTACTTCTGCCGTAACTGGACGCCCAGAGCCAAATCTCTGTGGTCCGATCCAATTCGGGAATTTGTTATCGCCGAGTTTGGAAGCCATTTCTTCTTGAATCAACTTCACCTGTTCAAGCGCATCTTCTACCGACATTGGAGAACCGTCTTCATTTGCACAGCCACGTACAACGATGGTGAAGCGATTTCCTCGGTGGTTTCCAAATCCGATTTTCTGATGGGTGCGGCCAATGACCTCGATCTCTACGTCGGGTATTTCGACGGCTGCGACTTTAGCTCTCGGCGCATCGATTACAAACAATTGCTGGGTTACAGCACGCTTGTCCTTCGTTCCAGCAAAGAAAATACGATTACGCGGAATCGACAGCGCTTTTGCCAATGTGTTGCAAAACCGATTGGTTTCCCAGTTTGTCAACATTATTTTGGCAACAGTAAATCTTCCTTTGTTATCCAGGTGGACAGACGTTGATATTTCTTCAACACGGAAGTCAGTGACTCGTGCTTTGAGAACACCACCAATGCCCTTGGTTGCGGTAGCGTAGCCATCAAGGCCGATGGATTCTGCTAAGGAATCCGTCCAAGTTGTCACTGCAACACCCCATTCAGAGGTTGATGCTTTCGAATTCCGAGGAGATGACGGCAACGATTTCTCTCAGAACTTTTTCTGAGTTGTTCTTTCCAGAGGTTCGGATGTAGAATTCAGGATCATCCAGTTCAGGGTGGCCTGGGAAGTAGTTTGCATAGTCGATTTTGCTGCTGCTGTTGAGTCGTTCCCGTAGCATTTGCAAAGCGGTGTGGCTCTCGCCGATGACTCTCAATCGAAGTTCATTTTTTTCTTTAAGGAGGACTTTGACAGGCATTGCGATCGTTCTTGCCACCTGCCTACTTGTTTTGAACCTTCTCCTACCGCCGAGTTGAACCAAAAAGAAATCGTCAGCCTCGGAATACTTTGTGAGAACACCATTCGCCGTACAAATCAACCACGCCCCTTTTTTACTGTCTTGACATCGCACGAACAATGGATACATCTGCGTTGGAGGAACGGATGGCCCTTTGGTCACCACGCTTCAAACAGTGGACCCCAGCAATACTGGTCGTAGTCGTCTTGTTTACTGTTGGCATTAGCGCACATTTGGTCGTATCGCCACCGACGTTCAACACAGATTTAGGAGATTTTGCGCCGGAATCAGATTCACGCGATGCTCACGATCGAATTCACGAACATTTCCCTGACGAGGCTCGCCCGCTTTTCATCCATGTCACCGCTGATGATGGCAGTAACGTTCTTTCTATAGAACACTTGAAGACGATGGATGAGCACCTGCATTACATGGAAAATCAATCTGTAAAACGGCAAAATGCAGTTGCCGTTTGGACCACCGCTCCGGGCATCGTTCAATTGGCCCTCGACGAAGAGGGTGGAGGTGTAGATTTGCAATCAATTGAGTCGTGGAGTGAAATACTTGATGCGCTGTTTGATGAAGACACAGTTTGTTCTTTGACTTCCGACGACCAACTCCTCTCTGCTGCTCGATATGCATCCTCTGCACTGCTCAATTCGGACTTGAACATCGATGCAAGTTGTACCTACCTCAGCGACGGAACAGGTGATGGAGCGCCGGTTGCGAATTCAACGCTTTGGGTTTTGGAAATAGACCCTGAAATGGATGAAGAAGAACGAAAAATAATCCAAGACCAATTCCGAACTGAATTTTCTAAACTCTCTCAAAATTCCGAGTTGGAGTACGGTGTAGCATCACTCGACCTCATCTCCTATGATATTGACCAAGGGACTTTTGACAATTTGGCACTGCTCGTTGTCCTCGCCTTGGTTGTCGTGGTTGTACTCCTTGCCATCGCTTTTCGCTCGATTAATGATGTCGCTTTCCCGTTGATTGGACTGTCCTTTGCTCTCATTTGGACATACGGAGTTCTCAACGCACTCGGTGTCCGATTCACAGCTTTAGAGGTAGCAGTCGCTCCTCTGGTTCTTGGACTCGGAATCGATTATGCCATACATCTCCAGAGGGCTTTCTCTGCGATTCGCAAAGAGGTTGACGATCCTTCGGAAGCGTGGTTGCGTGCCTGTGCCCGCCTTTCTGTCCCGCTGTCATTGGCAGTTGTGACGACCGTTGCTGCTTTCCTAGCCAACATCATCTCTCCCTTGCCACCTTTGGCCACCTTTGGATACGCTCTGGCCTTTGGCGTAGTTTGTGCTTTCGCCTCATCGACCATCGTCGTCGGTGCATTGCATGTTGCCCGCAATAAAATCTCCATTACCACAAACGCAGTTGCAATCACAATGCCGGGCCTTGTCAACACAATTGTTGGTGTTCAGCAAAAACAGCAAGTGATGGTTCTTCTTGCTGCCATATTGATTTCAGGAGTTTCGATTTTTGGAGTCGTTTCCCTCGAAACCGACTTTGATCTTGCGGACTTCGTTGACCCCGAAATGGAAATTATGCAAGTTCGTGATGACATGGATACAAGTTACGACAGTGCTGCTTGGAAATTGATTTACATTCTTTTTGAACCTGCAACAGATGAAGAATCCATACCTGGTGATGCCCTTATGCTCGATGAATTACGAGGTCTGCACAAAGATTTGGAAACCAATCACTACGTCGTTGGAACCGATGATTCACCGTCATCACCGTCCTATGAAGGACCATATGTGGTTCTGAGAGACGCCATTCTACGTGACGCAAGTTTTGGCGAAGAACACAATCTCGAAATCTATGCAGGTGATGTCTATGTCGTTAACACCACCCAAGGCTGTAACCTCGGGCCGATGTTTGCAGCTCTTTCGACCAACACAACGGTGGCTGATGTACTGTCCGGTGAAACATGGGCTGAGCGTATCGATCAAACTGTACACTTGGACGGTCAGGATATCACCTACTTCCGAAACGAAATCCGTGTGGAAGCATCAACCTCCGACCAATCCAACATCGTGATTTCGAATATTGAGGAACAACTTGGTTCGACCTCACTTTCAGGTACATTGAGGCACAACTTGGATGGCCATGCTCAACTCCACATCACTGGGGATTTGGTGATTCTACAGACCGTTCTCGAAGGATTGAATTCGTCTCAACTCAAATCGACCGCTATCTCGTTGAGCGTTTCTTTCCTTGTCTTGCTCGTTCTAACACGCCGTGTCGTACCGGCACTCGCTGTGCTTCTCCCGGTCGCACTTGCATCGCTTTGGGTGGCAGGTTCGATGTTTGTTTTTGCACTCAAATGGAACGTTTTGACGGTGATGGTGACTGCACTCACGCTGGGAATTGGAATAGATTATTCCATCCACATGTGGCGCCGCATCGAAGTTGAATTGGCACGAAGAGATACCCATTGGGAGGCGTTACGTGCTGCGCTTTCAACGACAGGTGTGGCTCTCATCATGAGTGCACTTACTACGGCATTTGGTTTCCTCGTTTTGATGTTCTCACCAATGCCGGTCATCCAAGACTTCGGCCTGATTACTGCGGTCACAGTCTTCTTTTCCTTGCTGCTTGCACTTGTCTTGCTTCCAGTGCTGATTGAATTATCAGCGCGCAATGAAGAGGAAGTCGTCGAGACTCCTGAGGCAATCGTGTTTGAAGGCTAACTAAAGCGTCGATAGCGCTTCGATGATTTCGTTCATCGAAAGGTTTTGTTCTCTTGCAACAAGTGCTAAACATATCCACAGGGTTGCATATCCGAGCGCTTGCTGCTTTCGCTGAGCACGACGTTCGACTTCTGCAACAGATATCTGAGACGATTTCGCAATGAATTTCGTCAAGCGTTTCACGAGTTTGGCACGAGGGTCATTCGATGCTTCGAGAGTTGCTTGTTCTTTGGGTGTCGATGGTACGGGAGCATCGGCCTTCACCGCTTCCGGAGCATCCATTTCAGATGTCGGCTCTTCTTGAGACGGTGAAACTGGCATCAGAAGCCGTGAAGGGCGTGGAAACCAACCGAGAGGTGATTGAACACCTTCAAGTGAGACCGTGGGTCTTAGAGCGCTTTCTTCTCCTGAAAGCCACCCTTTTCCGATGAGTGCTTGAACTGCTTTCTCAGCTTCATTCGGTGAAATCCACTCCATGTCGAATGAAAGTATTCGCTCAATGTCAAGGGCATCGAGCGATTGGCCATCCCGGAAACATATGGCGAGCACTCGCCGTACATCCTCGATATCTTCTCTCGCCACGGTTCAAACAACTGTTCCCTGTAAAAGAAGTTAAGCATTCCCTCATTCAATCCGTGTGAAGGATTCGTCAGGGTTTTGTTTCCAAGTTCCAATGCCGTTTCCAGAGTAGATTGTTTGTCCACCGCTGTAGTCGTAGTCTCCTCCACCGGGTAAATTCGCATAACTCTCTACAGTTTCAATTCCTCCAGCCGCCAATTCTTGCTGTGACGTGGTAATTTCGACCAAAGATTTCGGAGGCGGTCCCTTCAGTGAACTTGGGTTTGAGGGATTCTGTGAGCGTGACGGTGGGCCCTTCAGTGGTTTTTTGTTTGCTGGCGAATCATCATACTGAGCACCTTTCTTCTTTCGAGCAAACATCACCAGTGCAACAAGTCCCAGCACTCCACCTCCTGCTGCAATTGCTGGAGTGGCAAAGGAGACACTGTCTTTGTCTTGTGAATAATTCTTCGACCAAACATTGTTTGTCTCACTCAATTCCCAGATGCTCTGTTCTGCATCGATTTCGATGAACAGCGTCCAATCTCCTTTTGGCACTTCAAGCGTTGAGCGTATTTCTACCTCGGTATCTTCATCCATCCCTGGAATCAATTCCCGGCCAACGACGGTGGATTGGCCATCTTGAACAATACTCAATGTGACATTGAACCTCGTCTCAATCGTTTCACCAAGGCTGACAACTCCAACAGCAATTCTTAGTTTCGAGCCTTCGGAGGCGCTTCCTTCAAAGTTCACGGTTTGAATGGCGAGATCAGGGCCAATGTTACTCAGTGATGTCGACAACCATGGACTGTTCTCCGAATTTCCACCTGGGGAATACAGTTCCAATCCTGCATCATCCATTCCGGATGCCCAACATTCCATGCTCGATTGGGTTGAGAGGGTAGATGGATCTCCCTGTTCTGCGAAATTAAACATGAAACTGAACATTGTTTTCCCGTCAAATACTGTGGTCGGCTCACGGGTTTGTGTGAGGACGGGCCATTCAAACTCCAAAGAACGAATTTGGCATTGAAGCGTTAGGTTACCGCTCCATGAGATACTCTCGTCAATGTTCACTCCAACTTCGACTGCCTCGAGATGATACCGAGATACGCCGGATGTCATTGTTGATTCGACAAGCAAAGGTGGGCTGTCGTCGAGGAGCATGCTCGGTAGTTCCATCGAGTAAAATTGCTCGGAATTATATGGATCCCAAATTTCCAATACCGTTTGGTGCCACAGTCCTGAACCAGTTGGAGCTTGTATCATTGCCGATAATTCCCCATCCTCAACTTGAACGGAGAAACTTTCAGAGAAAAATTGGTCTTGTATCTTCCCTCTCCAAAATACGGACATTGGGCCGTTGTACGATGTGTTGGAAGTCAAATGTTTGAGCGTCGCATTCACTTGAATCGAGTCACCTGTCACAATGCTCCATCCGGATTCAAGTTCGCCTTGAACGGCCCCTTCAACGTCCATGAGTGAATCAAATTCGATGCTTAATTCTCGCTCGAGTGTCCATTGACTGTCCAATTCCAACGTTTGGATTCCATCGTAATCATCGACCTGTATTTCGAGGTGTCCTATGTCGAGACCCGACTCCGTGAACGCCCAATCGATGCTTGCTGCAAAGGAAATAGAATAGGAATTGTTGAGGACTTCTGCAAAGCAGGAATTTTCAATCAAAAGGCGTGCATCCATGGATTCACACACATTTTGAGTCGGTGAATAGCGCATGCCGAGCGACTCATCTTTACCAAGAATCAATCGTATTTCAGAAATATCGGTGAGTGCGTTTGAGTCTGAGACGACGACCTTCCAACCGACTGTTCCGGTCGGCTCGATACGCTGCACTTCATTTTCCGCTTGACCTGTCAACGGCTCAACAGATGAAATATTGGCATTTTCCGGAGTACGGCTCATCCATGAGACGAGTCCGTTGTCCGAGTTGAGCGAAGCCTCGCGAATATTCTTTCCAGCCATGTTGGTTCCTTCCAAGACGACATGGACCATTTGGTGGTCTTCATTTGCAGTGTCGTTGACTGTGAGATTGAGTAACCAATCGTTCTCGACGTTCGAGATGAACACCTCGGTGGATACACGCTCGGATGACGAAAACTCTCCATCACTGTCAGCATCATGCAATGCCTCAATCCAGACGTAGGCTTGTACAGTGTCGGTACTAAAACCGCCTACATCATAGAAGTTGAATTCAACTGAGCGCTCAGAATCTTCGTTGATGTAATCGTTGTTCTGAGGTGAGTTTGAGGTTTGAATCGGGGCATTCACATTGACAATAATTTCTTTGACTGACGAATCTACGTTGAGTATAAAATCGTCTTGTGTACGTGCTTCAATCCAAATATTAGCGCTTCCTGAACTCACATTTTCTATGTGAAAACTCAGTTCGGTTTCACTCCCAGTAATGAGTTGCTCCCAGTCCGTTGATGAGTTGTACCAACCGGACTGAGGGTTCTCGATATCGATGTGGAGACGTGCTTCGATTGTTCCAAACAGTAATCGTGTTCCTGATTGATCGAATGCATGGTCGACGGTTACTTGGATTTCAGCACCGTCTGGAAAGACTTCAAAGTCTGAAACTGAAGTATCACCCATACTCGAAAAATCGGACGAGTAATCTGTGATGTCGATGTTGAGGATGTTTTTAATCTCAATTGTTGAATTGGTTCTAAACGCAGACGACAGTTCGCCTTCTGTTTGAATTTCCATCACGAGATATTGGGCGCTCAAACCTTCATTTATCGAGAGTCCCCAGTGCATAACATCTCCCTGTTCACTTGATGAATGGACGTTGACATTCACTCCAGATTGTCGAAGAATACCTCCCTGGTCATCGATGGTAAACGAAGAAGTGATGTTGTTCCACGTGATTTTGGCTGAATCTTCCGCTGGTAAATTGAATCCATCCGCATTGGTTTGGTGCAACAAAAGACTGTAATTTGAGATGGTGCCAAATGAAGAGTGGAACGATTGAACCGTCACTTGAGTTGCGTTGGGGTGCATCGATGTTGGAGGGGGGGTTAGGAGTGTCGCTTCCTCGGAAAAAATGACGACTGAGTCTAAATCAGGCGTTGACCATTCAAGCAATTCGGAGGTACTCATTTTGATACGGTATTGGAGGTACGACATACCTTCTCCAATGGCGGCAAGAGTGTGGTCTCCAGTGAGGTGGAATTGAGATACATTTTCTGGACCGAGTGGACGCCACAAAACAGAACTCATGTCTGTTGAATCCGTGGCGAGCCGATATTGAAGTTGAAGTTCTGTGCCAAAAGAGGTGCTCCCGTCAAATTGCAAACGAACAGGTGATGCAACGCCGTTTGTGTTCTGTCGAAGGTCGATGATATCCGAGGTAATCCATCCGGCTTGAGTCTCGGAGTTGTTGTGGATTCCAGTTACGTCTCTGTAGTTCGACGTCCATGTGGAAAATCTGTACGATGATGAGTCGCCTGAGGCGTAAACTACGGATTCATTGATGGCAGTGATGGTATGATCGTACATGTCAAACGGCAAATCCGTATGCAACGACCAAGTTTCAGTGAGAGGATTGTAACCGTGAACTTCTTTGGTCTGAGCGCCCCATCCAGAGCCCGTTACACCACCTGCAATGAGAATCTCACCGTTGAACACAGTCGAATCGTGCGCCGCAATGTCAAAAGGCAAATCAGTGTGATTCGTCCAAGTGTTGGCCTGTGCATCGTAAACTTCAGTTTGGTTTGAAGGAGCGATGAAATACTGCCCTGAAATTGGGTCGTATTGCCGAACAATTCCTCCAAGGGCGTACAGTTTACCTTGGAATTCAGATAGGGTGAATGAATGTCTTCCAACGTTCATGTCAGCCATTTGATCCCACGTGTCTGTCTGTGGGTTATACCTCAATGTAACATTCGAGATGTCCGAACGGTCCTTTCTGCTAACGCCACCAGCGGAATAAATGAAACCACCTAAATCCTCAACTCCAGACAACCCGACTCCAGTGTTTCCTGGCATGTAGGCACCTTCATACCATGTGTCGTTACTGACGTTGTATATTTGCAGCAATCCTTCTGCTCGGACTTCGGGTGTGGTATAAGGGTGGTAATCTCCTACTGAATAAATTACAGAACCTATTGCAGCACAGTCAAAATACATTTGGTCAACTGGCATTGAACTATCGACAGACTCCCATGCAGTGCTCTCTAAAGTGAACTTTTCTACGGAACGGGTTGTTTCCTCATCGCCAGAAAGGGTTGGGTCTGGGTCGGAGCGTCCGCCCATCAAATAGATGCTTTGAGTATCTTCGACGTATGCTGCACAACCCCCGGTCCGTGGCACCATAAGACTTGGATTCGCTATTGTATTCCATGAAAGAACTGGTCGACTCAGTTCTGCCTCACCGTTCGAGGCATCAATGGTAATATTGCTCAGTGCAAATCCATCGGTTGTGTTGAAATCGTGATCGCTGTGAATACCGTGAAGTCTCTCCTTATCAGATTCAAGAACTCTATCCTGTGGAGTCGGTTGCTCCATCATAGAGGTCAGCGGAGCGATAAGCATGATGAACATCATCAACATTGCATATGGCATCTTGCTGTCCATGGTAACTGGTAACGGACTGGCTTCAATACCTTTACTCACTCGCGTTATGTACCGTGTAGAGTACTTGAAGGGTGGATTGATGTACTTGGTGGCCGAAGCCATAGGTTCATTCGGTTAGGGGTTATGCGACCCTTTGGAGGAGTCAAGAATGTCACGTGAATATATTGCCCGAGACCCGCGCACTGGACTTCCAATTAACGTCGCAAAACCTCGAAAAGCGGCTCAAAAAGTTAAGACGCAGACAGGACCATGGGTTTCTCTTACCGACCATGATGTGTTTGCACTTCTCAACAAGGAGACGGATTCCGCAGTCATCCGTTGGGACAGCCGTTCAATGACCCTGAGTCGAATTGACGCCCTCAGAGCACTTGGGCGATTCCACGGAGCAAGAATCCACCAAGCTCACGCTCTGCTGCTGCAGTATCTCGAGTCAGATGTTGCTGAAGAACGCGTTGCGGCATTAGATGTCCTGCCCGAAGTTGCAGTTCTCAAGTCAGATGAATTGTTCGACTGGCTTTCGGTTCTTTTGGATGATTCGGATGTCAACGTACGCAAAGCCGCAAGCCGCTGCTTGACGGCAACCTCGCCCATTTTCCCTTCGGGGGTTCATTCGATTCTCGCCAACGAACTTCGTTCAACCGTTCGCTATCGTAGCGACGGGGCATGGGCTGGCCTTGCGGGATTGTGCGATACTTGGCCTGAAGTGGTTGTCGACCACGTTGATTCCTTGCTTCTTGAAGAAGAAGTTACACTGCGTAAGAAGGCCACTGCCCTTCTCAAGCGTATTGTAAACAAAGGTGACTCTGCAGTATGGGATCTTATCTCATGGTCACTGAACGACGCCGAAGTTGAAGTCCGCCGTATTGCTGCCAAAAACCTCCCTGCTTTGGCTCGTAAGGAATCGAGGATGGCGACACTGTTTGCGGAACGTGCACTCGTTGATTCGGATTCAGAAGTCCGCCTCAGCGCCATCAAGGCCGTTCAAGTGATGGACACAGACCACGGGCGTGCTCGTGAACTTGTCGTTCGGGGTACAAAGTCGAAAGATGTCAAGGTTCGGTCTGCTTGTATCGAATTGCTTCCAAGGCTGTTCGGAGAAGATGTACTGCGAACGATGGCTGCTGAACTCCTCACATCAGAGACCAACGAGAAAATTATTGCCTCTCTCAAGGAAATGGTCTTCGACGCATCCCTTGACGGGACTGAAGCACAAAAGAACGCTCAACTTGCGCCATCTGCACCTGTGCCGGCTCTCGACCGTGAGGTGGCTGAAGCACAAGGCGTTCGCGTTGGGCTAGAACCCATCCGCTCCACAGATTCAGAGCCGAGTCCGAAACCGGGCCCGGCAGCAATTGGTGGTGTTGCAAGCCCTACTTCGACTCAAGATGACTCTAAACCTGTTGCTGCGCCTGTGTACCGTGCGGTCAGCCAAGACGAAATGATGGGCTACGACGATGATTTTGAAGACGACGAACCGGATGAAGATGAAGATTATTTCTGAAATCATGACTTTTTCCGGCCACAAATCACTCACCGTCCATGTCGGTATGGTTAAGAGGGGAGTGTCGGTGGGCCGATTGCTTAGAGGTGAATAAGATGGATGAGGCATTCAATGATAAGGCTGAGCAATTCGAACGCTTGTGGGATGGAATCACCCCGAAAGGCATCAATCGCAACAAATCTCTCAAGTTCCGACAGTACATTTTGGAACACGTTCGACAGATGCGTCGACCACTCACCCGTGACAATGCACGAAAGTATTGGATGGGACAGCTCCAAGCCGAAATCAAAGAGCGAGACAACTACTGATTCCAATCGATTGGGTTGCCACCGTCTCGGCGACCCACTCGACACACCGAGACGGAGATGATCAAATGTTCACCAATACCCGCTTCGACTCTTGGGACCTTCCCCAACACCTACTTGACAGCCTAAGTTCAATCGAGTGGGAGTTCGCAACTCAAGTCCAAAAGGACACAATTCCACTTGCCCGCTCAGGTCGAGATGTCATCGGACAAGCCCGTACGGGTTCGGGAAAAACAGCAGCCTTTGGATTGCCTTTGCTTGAACGGTGTCAGCCTACCGGCCAACTACAAGCTCTTGTCCTTGCCCCAACACGAGAACTAGCCAACCAAGTTGCTCAAGAATTCCAAACGCTTCAAGGCGATACCGGACTCTCCATTCAAACCGTCTACGGTGGTACGGACCTTGAGAAGCAGGCCAAGCATCTCGCTGGTGGAGTCGACATCATCGTTGGGACACCTGGCCGTGTCATGGACATGACCGAGCGAGGCCATATTGACCTGGAATCTCTCACGCTCTTCTGCCTTGATGAAGCCGACCGTATGCTCGATATGGGTTTCTTCCCCGACATCATGTGGGTCGTAGAACGAATGAAAAACCGTGAACAAACGCTCCTTTTCTCCGCCACTTTCCCGCAAGAAATCATCGATGCTGCACACGAGTTCATGAACGACCCAGAATTCGTTCTTACCAACTCAGAAGAACTCGATATCCCCCCGATTGACATGTTCAGCGTTAAGATTGGACGTGCTAACAAATTGTGGGCATTGGGCCGTTTGATGTGCCGAATGAGCGATGAAGACCAAACCATCATCTTCTGCAACACAAAGCGAATGGTTGACTTGGCTGTACAACGTCTCAACAAGCATCGATTCGTCGTCGAAGGGCTTCACGGCGACCTCAGCCAAAACCAACGCGAAAAGATTCTCGGCCGCTTCAAGGAAGGCGAAGTCAAGACAATTGTCGCAACTGACGTTGCGGCACGTGGCATCGATGTCGATGGAATCACTTTGGTTGTCAATTACGACTTGCCAGTTGACACCGATTCATTCGTTCACCGAATTGGTCGTACGGGCCGAATTGGTCGTAAAGGAGCAGCATGGAGCCTTGTCTCACGAGACGATGCGCCTCAACTCTCAAAGATAATGGCAACCTATGGTCTTGATATTCTTTCAACCGAAGTTCCAGAACTCCCTGAAGGGATTGACCGAGATCCAGTCAAGCGTCAAGATGACTTTGGAGAAACGGCAGACGTGTTCGGCTTTGTCACTCTTCAATTGAACATCTCCCAGTCTGATGCTGGCTCATCCCGCTCTGTAGCAAATTGGTTTCAAAATTCGCTTCGATGCGATGAAATGGCAATCGGTGACGTTCATTTCGATGCAGATTCAACTTTCATTAGTATCCATACCAGCAAGGTAGGACTCGCATTGAAGGCTCTCGATAAGCATGAAATGGCCGGTCAAAAAGTCGTTGGCACGGTCGCAGAGTGATTATTCCTCTTCGTGTGCACTGCCTTTCTTCCACGAACCTGACTTTTTACTCGTATGACGTGATGTCGGTAGATGTTTAATCTCGTTCTCTTCAGAAGCAATGTCGTTTTTCTTAACGGGCCAGTTCCCATCTTCATCAGGTCGTTGAATCACGAATGAAGTGGCGCCGAGTATAACAATTCCAAGAGCTGACAGCGACCATGCATAGCCGATTGCATCGTCCCAACGGTTCTGCGCTTGCCCACATTCGGATGTCACCAGTTCAGAGAAGTAACAGAAGTCGAGGGTTTCTTTTGCAGACATTGCTTCTTCATTCGAAGTGACGTTATGGACTGCGAAAACCATCAGAAGTACTGCTGCTGCGATGAGGAGGAATTGTGTTTGCGACCAAGATTGGCGAAACTTGAGTCTCCATTTCTCAGTTCCAGCACTGCTGGCATCGAGGGTTCGAGCAGGTCCTCCGAACCTCCAAAACCACAGTACCCACATGGTGATGAGGACCAACAAAAATCCCCATTCATACACTGCAGTGTGAAAGTTCCACATACCTGCAAGGCATTCGGCTTGGTTTGGGTTTGCAATGCAATCGTTGCGCGCAATTGGATAAAACATCACCAATCTCATAATATTAAGAACATAGACGATACTGCACATGACCAGTATCGAGCGGATTTTAATCCGTTGAGGAACGCCTTCAGTCATGGCGACTAATGTTGAGAGGAAAATCATTTCATGAACTCCAGCACACTCATCGGACACATACAATCCGACGGTGTCGTAGTTTCCTGGGAACTTTGGGTGATAGAAGTCAATTCGTGTCATCCAACCGTTGTGCGTCGAAAGTGTGGACGCAATATATTCGCCATCGCTGTAAAGAAGGTTCGTGATTTCATTCCACAGCCACGCTTCAGTTACTTGTAGAGGTGCGAGCGTGTCTGAGGGTTGAGTCAAAAACCAGTAAAAGGCTTCTACGAAAAGCAAGGCAAGAGGTATGCGAGCGTAGCGAAGACCGAGTTGTCCGACCTCGGACCATTCCAAATCATCTTTTGAAGAAGATGACTTGGCATTCGTGCTCATGGGATTGCGTAGGTGTCCTTCCTCATCAAGGTGCGGTTCAACTCGATGCCATGATAGGGAATCTGCAGCGATGCTAATGACTCGGAGGACTTGAAAGGGATGATGTATTGGAATGCTCATGGTCGAGGTCGTCTTGCTTGGAGAAGGCTCTGCGACCCAACCAACACACCGCTTGAACGTTATCGGATTTTTTTGTCCAGTTCCCGTGGCTGAAGCCAAAAAGGCGCTTGCAGACATGAATACTGGTCAAGTCCTCGAAGTGTGGGCGGATGACCCCGAAACGCTTCATGACATGCCACTGCTTGCCAACCGAGGCCATGTCGAAATACTCTCCGTTGAAGAGCATGCAGGCGAATATCGATTTCTCTTAGAGGTGAAACAATGACCGATACTACACGACCTATCGAACTGGTTGAACGCGATTCAATTCCAAGTGAAGCACAATTGCCGACCGTCTATGGCGATTTCCAAATCCGTATATTTCATGAAGCATCCACTGGCTATGACCACGTAGCCCTCACCCTAGGTAAGATGAGTGGACCGGACCCTGTGCTCATTCGTCTTCATTCTGAATGCCTCACAGGTGATGTTCTTGGAAGCTTGAGATGCGATTGCGGCCCTCAACTTGAATCAGCATTGGAGACCATCGTTGCTCACGGGTGGGGATGCTTGCTGTACTTGCGACAGGAAGGTCGAGGTATAGGTTTACACGCCAAGATTCAAGCCTATCACCTTCAAGATCGAGGGGCCGATACTTTGGATGCAAATCTTATGCTCGGACTTCCAATAGACGGTAGAGATTACAGTATTGCGGCCAGCATGCTCTCATCATTAGGAGTGCCTCGAGTCAATCTTCTTTCGAACAATCCGAACAAGAAAGAGCAACTCGAAAATCATGGTATAGAAGTTGTAGAACTTATACCACTGGTCGTCGGCGTAAGTGACCAAAATCGAGCCTACCTTGAAACGAAAGTTGAACGAATGGGTCATCAAATCGACCAAGATAAACTGGTCTGAAGTAAGAGGGGCCGTGACCGAGAATCGAACTCGGGCTGGCAGAACCACAATCTGCCGTGCTAACCCCTACACCATCACAGCCATGAGAGGTAACTCGCG
>CALJHE010000032.1 GCA_938075675.1 Candidatus Poseidoniaceae archaeon
GCACGGTGCGATTAGGGTTGATTTCTTATATGCCCTGTTGGTGGCTTTGGTCTGCAAGGTGGCATCATTATGGCTCAATGGCACGGTATCTCTCGACGTAAACCAAGTGGCGGACGCAAAGTTCAGGCTCGCAGCAAGCGCTCTACAGAAATTTCTTCTGAGAAGCAAATGGCTCTCGTTGGAGAACCAAAGCGCAAGATTTACCGCCGAACCGGTGGAAACACTCTGGTCCGAGTTATGGCTGAAAACCGTGTCTCCATCAACAACCCAAAGAAGGGTACAACCAAGATTGGTAAAATTCACAACGTTATCGAGAACGAATCAGACCCTAACTACGTCCGACGTAACATTCTCGTAAAGGGTGCAGTTATCGAAACCGACCAAGGCCGTGTTCGAATCACTTCCCGCCCAGGTAAGGACGGCGTTATCAACGGCGTTCTCCTCGATTGAAATCCCTCCGCAGGATTCAAGTCGTTCGCGCTCTACGGTGCAAATGGTGACTGATTATGGACCACAACCCTGACCGCATTTGCGTATGGCCGGGTTACTTTGACACACGTCTTTCTCGACGCAGCGGTCGGCGTGTTCCCAAAGATTCCTCTGTCATTAAGCCTGATTTGGAGGGCTTGTTTCTCGCAGCTCGTAAATTAGGATTGAAGAAAATCAAGCGAGAAGAAGGAACTTCACACCCTTCACGCCCTCATATGAAGGAAGGCAGGATGTGGGTTTCTCGTGGCGGCTCCAAACAATCGGTTGGGGCGCAATCCAAAGAAGAATTACTGCAACTCATCGGCGCTGAATGGCGACAGATGCAACGCGATCAAAAGGAAGCCACAGCAGACCGAATCGCTCGAGGTCCTCAAACCGGGGACCGGCGCGCTCGTTCACAACGTAAAATTCGTTCAGGCGACCCATCTGCTGCAAAGAAGCCGAGTTTCAAGAAGCGTTCCGGCTTCAAAAAGCGTTGATCAAAGCGGTATTTCGTGCAACCATCCGAAGAGGTCTTCTTCGGTTTCATTTTGAATGCCAACAAGATGGCTGTAAAGTTGTTCAGTGATTGGTCCTGGTTTTCCATCACCGTATACTGCCTTCTCCTCACCTTTCGTGATTGAGCCAATTGGTGATATGACCGCAGCAGTGCCGCAGCAGAACGCTTCATCAGCATCCATGGCAAATTCAGCAGATACTTTGGTTTCGACGACATCGTATCCATTGTGTCTGGCTAATTCGATAATTGATTGACGGGTAATCCCTGGAAGAATTGTTCCAGTTAGTTCAGGAGTGTACAAGTTATTGTCCTTGACACAGAAGAAGTTGGCAGCCCCGACTTCTTCGATGTAATTATGGGTTTCAGCATCCAAGTAAATCACTTCAGCAAAGCCGGCTGCCTTTGCTTTCTTACTCGGCATCATACCCGGTGCGTAGTTTCCAATCGCTTTCACGCCACCAGAGCCGCCGGGAGCGGCTCTGTGGTAATCTTCCGAAATCAGTAGATCAATCGCTGATACACCGCCTTTGAAATATGGGCCAACGGGTGTAACATAGACCAAGTATGTGTACGACGGCGCTGGTGCAACTCCTAAAATCGGTCCAGAGCCCATGAGGAGTGGCCTGACATAAAGTGCGCCTCGACCGGTTGGTGGGACCCATTTGATGTTCGCTTGAACGCATTGTTCGACGGCGTCAATGAATATTGATTCTGGAACTGGTGGCATTTTCAGTCGGTCTGCTCCTCTTTGCATTCTTCTGGCATTCTCTTCGGGTCGGAAGAAGACAACTCTATCTTTCGAAGTGCGGAATGCTTTCATTCCTTCAAACAGACCTTGACCGTAATTCAGTACTCCGGCAGCAGGCGACATTGGTACTGGCCCATAGGGGCGCAATGAGCCTGGCATCCACGGTTCAGTAGCGGTGGTTTCGGTCAAATACATCGTATCGGTCGGCGTGAGCGAAAACGTGAGGCTATCCCAATCAATTTCTTCGGACATACTGCTCAACCTGCCGTAGCGTTTCATCCAAGGTGCTCCGGCTTTCAATCATTCCTCTTTCATTTGATGAGTGAAACATGAGTTTTTGGACTGTGGTTCAAAAATAGTTACATGGCGGTGATGGCAATACCCTTAGAGTGGCTCACCGTACTTCGGCATGAGGTGAGGCGATGACGTACAAGGACGACATCGGCATTATCAGCGGCCGTTATCATTCGGTAGAAGCGAACGCCGAAAAGGGAATCCCAGAATCGACGGTTTTGGAACTCTTTGGGCGCAGTAAATCAGGCGAGTCTGTATGTTTGCTCGTATCTGGTTTGAGTCCGTCGTTCGAAATCACCCCGTTAAGCGCCTGGAACGAAGAACTCGGGGTCAGCGACTTTGTTCTGCAACGCATCAAAGATGTCGAGGCGATGAAAGACGTCGTCAGCGTATCAGGGCCAGTCATGAAATTGACCGATCTCGGTGTTCGACCCGTCTGGTCGGTCACGGTACGTCAGCCCTTTTTGGTTCCAAATCTTCGAAAATTACTCTCCAAGCAATCGTGGCAAATCTATTCCGGCGACATTCCTTTTCTCAACCGTTTATTTCTTGACTATGACCTAAGGATGCATATGTCCGTCGAAGGAACGGTTGTTGACCGACGCAATGACTCAAACGAGAATCTTGAGCGAACGCATGCCGTAGTACAGGCTGGTGGCTCAGGGCGATATTCTGTCGATGTTACCGTTGCTTGTAATGTGTCTCAACTGAACGACTGTGAACCGTTTCAAGTTCCCTTCAAAGTGTTCTCGTTCGACCTTGAAACGAGCATCGAGCATGAAACGATTCTTTGCGCTGCGGCTTGGATTGAAGACATGGGAACGGGGACGCGACAATCGTATTCGTTCCAAGGTGAAGAGACAAGTATCATGGAAAACCTTACTCTGATTGTTCGGAGCATGGACCCGGACATCATTACTGGCTACAACATCGATAACTTCGACTTGCCACGAATGTACGACCGCATGCAAGCCCAAACCAAATCGAAACAGTGGCGGAAAAAAGCACAATTATTCGGTTGGGGGCGTGTTGAGCAAAGTGAAAGTGAATCTAAACGAAACCGTTCAGGGCTCTTTCCTCGCCGGCAATCAACTCGTGCATGGAACGTTGCAGGTAGAAGCGTAGTGGATGCGTGGTGGCAGGCTCGAATGGCCTTGCGCCCGCAAAGAGAGACGCTTTCCTTCATCAGCAATCTGTTGTTTCCCGAGGATGCTGAAAAGCACAAAATGGATGTTGATGCCTCCAAGATGGACATGGAATGGGCGAACCGTCCCGAGGAAGTCATGGAATACTGTATTCGAGACGCAGCCCTTCCCCTTGACATTCTCAGCGCATTGCAAGTTATTCGTCGTAAAGAAGCGGTTGCTGCTGTCGCTAAAGTTACCTTTGACACTGCAGCCATTGGGAGCACGAGCCAACTTGTCGACTCACTTGTCATACGCTTAGCAGACGCTGAGAACGTCGCCGTGCCTCTCACCGGTTCGGCTGAAGCCAAAGAAGGCCAAATTACCGGAGGATACGTTCACGAGGTGGACGCAGGCCTGCATCCGTGGATTGCTGTACTGGATTTCAAGAGTATGTATCCTTCAATCATGATTGGCCAGAACATCTGTTACACCACTCGAATCGACCCAGCTCAACCCGACCAACCTGCCAAGGACGAACCGGTTTACACTGCACCCACTGGAGCACGTTTTCGGCATCAGTCTGTACGGAAAGGGCTTGTTCCCCGTTTGCTTGAAGATCTTATGGCTCAGCGTGATGTTCACAAAGCTGCACTCAAAGTCGCAAAACAGGAAGGGAATATTCAGCAAGAGTCGTTCCACGACGCGATGCAGTACGCGGTAAAAATCCTCATGAACACCTTCTACGGTGTCTTTGCAAGTGGGTTTTACCGTTTCACACACCGAGACTTAGGGTCATCCATCACTGCTTGGGCTCGCCACAACATCAAGGCCATCATAGCGCAGTTAGAGGAAGAGGGCCACGGAGTTGTGTATTCAGATACGGATTCCATCTTTGTTCGCTCACCGGTTGATGCATCCGCTCCTTCCTCGATGAGGGAGGAAGAGATTCTTGCGGCCCAGAACGACGAGGCCGACGCTGTTGAGAAAATGAAGGAGTGGAACATTGCCAAGCAATCCATGATCGACTTCGGACTTGAAATCGCAGAACGCTACAGCCGTGATTCTGCGGTCCTCGAATTTGAAAAGGGACTTTCAGTCTTCTTCAGCCACGGTGCGAAGAAACGGTATGTGGGGCAAGTCGTGTGGCCATCAGAAGAAATGCTGATTCGCGGTTACGAGACACAGAGAACCGATTCGTTCAATTATCTCACTTCGACAATGAAACGAATGTTTAGCCACGCTTTGGCTGATGAGGGCAATGAACTCGTCAAATACGCTTTAGCAAGAGTTCAAGCGGTGAAAAACGCCGAAATTGATGCATCGGAATTGATACTTGCAAAATCCTGCAAGGGCCGAGTATCTTCCAACGGCGATATTGATTTCACCAAAGATTATGCCAACCCAGACAGTATGGCGCAAGTCCGAGTTGCTAAAGCCCGAATCGCGCTCGGTCTCGGTTTTACTTCTGGAATGAAGGTCTCCTATATCGTAGCCGACGCTTCACAACGTCCGATGCGAGTTGAACCGTGGTTGGAAAATGAGGAAAATGGTGGCATTAGTGCCTACGATGGTCAGTTCTATGCTGAACGTTTGGCTGCTGCATTGGGCCGTATCACAGAGGCCTTTGGTTGGACTGCCAAAGAACTGGTCTCCGGCAACAAGCAAACCACGCTGTTTTCCTTCTAAGATGACGAATGGAGAGAAAGGGCTTTTGATGAAGGCCGTTCACAGACCCTCCATGAAGTCGGCCTTTTTGCCAATACTCCTTTCCTCGGTGATGGTCCTTTCCACGCTTGCAGGTTGTGTTTTTGAAGACACTTCGAGCAGTTCAGATGCTGAAGTCCTCGCCGTGTTTACCTTCTCTCCTTCGAATAATATTCGAACTGGCGATGTGGTTTCCTTTGATGCTTCCAGTTCGACTCCCAGCAATGGTTTGACCTACCGATGGGATTTTGATGGAGATGGCTCCATCGACGATACCGGTCGAACCGCTGAATGGAATTTTGATTCCACTGGTGAGAAAACCATTGACCTCACCGTTTCGGATGGCTCGAAAACCTCCACTCAATCAAAGACGCTCAATGTTGTTGAAGCAACAGCCCAGCCACCGAAGGCAGAAATCACTCAATATGCCGATGATGAGGATTGTTCAAACGATGATCTCGACGAGAATACCCACATTGTGCTCTGGATTTGTGAAATGGATAAATCGATGACAGACCGAGATGTTTCAGCAACGACGACCGTTACCTTGGATGCATCCGACTCCACAGCAGGTGATACAAGTCAATACATCTCTGAATGGCATTGGGACCTTGATTCGGAAACCGACAACGATAACGACGGTGATTCTGAAAACGATGCGGATTTGACCGGTGAATCTGTTGATTGGACGAATGTTGCACCTGGTGAATACGAAGTCAACCTCAACGTATTGAACAGTGCTGGAATGACGGATTCTGATTCCATCAAAGTCTACGTCAGTTATGCAGGACAGTGGTCTGACTTTGAAATGGGCGGTAACACCTCTGGAAACGCTCAAACGCTTGATTTTGATGTCAACATCGTTTACGATAAAGACAAAGGCAATACAATTCGCAAAGCGGTGGGAGAACTCACTTATCCACAACAAGACGGTGATTGTACGAATGTCCCGGGCGCCTCAAATTGCCGAGCAAAGCTCGATATTCACGCCATCAATGAAGAAGATGAAGAAGCAGCCAATACTTCCGATACCGGCTTAGACCAGCGAACAGATGGCGATAATTGTGATGAGGATTCCAACGACTGTATTCATCTTACCTTGAGTTCTTACATGTTCACGGACACTGAATCGACCTACGGTGATGGTGAATGGATTTTCCAAATTCGTAATGAGAAAGTCAATGATTTACTGGTTGAGTCTTTCGTGATTCGTCTGCATTATCGTTGAATTCTCGATTGATGACCTCGGAGATGAATCGAATGCGACGAACACGAATAGTGGCCACGATTGGGCCTGCCTGTGATGATGCCGAGACGCTGCTTTCTCTCCTGCAAGCCGGAGTAAATGTTTGCCGACTCAATTACTCTCACGGCGCGCCAGACGACAAAACACCGTTGTATGAACGCATTCGTTCCCTTGAGGGCGCCCTCGGTAGGCCAACATGTATTCTCGCAGATTTACCTGGGCCAAAACTACGGCTCGGCCGTTTTGCTGACGTTGTTGTATTGGAACGAGGGCAACCCCTGAACCTCCATTGCGGTCAGCCGTTTATGGAAGGGGTTGATGCCAACAACATCCCCGTCGAATACGCCGGTTTATCCGCAGAACTGACCAATGGTGACCCAGTTCTCATTGCTGATGGGCTCGTTCGACTCAAAGTGATTCATTCACCAGGTGAACCGAACAGTGTTGTCGAGTGCATCGTTGAAGATGGGGGCGTTTTAAGCGAGCGTAAAGGTGTTAATGTTCCAGGTACAATGGTCGACCTGCCAGCTATTGGACCAAACGACGAAGCGGCACTTGCACACGCTCTCAAGGCCGGTGCGGATTACATTGCGGTAAGTTATGTTCGGACCGCCAAGGATCTTGAACCGGCCCAAAAAGCAGTTCGCGACGCTGGTCTTCACGTGCCCTTGATTGCGAAAATCGAGCATCCAGTCGCTCTCGAGCATCTCGAAGAAATCCTTGATTCAGCAGATGCGGTCATGGTTGCTCGTGGCGATTTGGGCGTTGAGATTCCTCTTGAGGATGTACCAGAAGCACAACAACGAATCATTGATGGGGCTTTGACAAGAGGGAAAATTGTCATTGTAGCTACGCAGATGCTTGAATCCATGACGCTTCAGCCTCGGCCAACACGTGCTGAAGTGAGCGATGTTTCGGGTGCTATCCGTCATGGAGCAACTGCAGTGATGCTTTCAGGTGAGACTGCCCTAGGGCAATATCCTCTTGAAGCAGTCGAAACTATGGCGAAGATTGCTGTAGCCAGTGAAAAAGGATTGAACTCGTCGGACCAGCGTCCAAGTGGTCTCGCTCGATTCGTTTCAACGCGTTCAGTCGCTCATGCTGGCGTCGAGTTGGCTAAGATTTCCAAAGCCAAGCGTATTGTTGTTGCAACGCAGCACGGTAACGCCGCTCGATTGGTTGCGGGTTACTGTCCAGGTATTCCAGTTACCGCAGTCAGTAATCGTATTCGTGCAATGCGGCGATTGCAACTCATCCCGGGTGTTGAAGGGCTCATGGTGGAGGAATTTGACCGTGGTTCTCAGACAATGCAATCGTCTCTTCATACTCTTATGGAACTCGGAACAATTGGCGTTGGCGATAGAATTGTAGCAATCTCAGGCAGTCCCAAGGCGATTTCAGGAGCGACCAGTACCATCCGATTGTACAAAATCGCCGAGGACGGCTCTATTCACGGTGCAGAGTAAAGAAGTGGCCGTTTTTCTCTATCTTTTGGTTCAAAGTTACAGTAAAGGGTGCACTGCGTGACATTCATCAAGAATCCTCCATGCAATGCCGCGTCGCGCTTTTCAAATAGGGGTGGTTGTTCGGAGGGTTCGCTAAGGAGTAATTACCATGGGAAGTCAATGGGAAGATAAGAGCAAGCCTCACCTAAATATCGTGTTCATCGGACACGTCGATCACGGAAAGTCAACAACTGTCGGACGTCTACTACTAGACTCCGGTCACATTGAAGGCCACGTTATTGAAAAGAACGAAAAACTCGCTGCTGAATCCGGTAAGGCTGGATTCGGTCTTGCTTACGTTATGGACGGACTCAAGGAAGAGCGCGAACGTGGTATTACCATCGACGTTGCTCACAAGGAATTCTTCACCCCTAACTACTACTGGACCGTTATTGACGCTCCAGGTCACCGAGATTTCGTCAAGAACATGATTACTGGTGCTTCACAAGCTGACGCAGCAGTTCTTCTCTGTGCTGCTAACGACGGTGTCAACGCACAAACCAAGGAACACGCTTTCCTTGCAAAGGTGCTTGGTGTCAAGCAACTCATTGTTCACGTCAACAAGATGGATATTTCCGGTGTTGACTGGTCAGAAGACAAGTACAAGGCTGCCTGCACTGAAGTCGGTAACCTCCTCAAGATGGCTGGTTTCAAGCCGGATGATATCCCAATGATTCCTGCTTCATCTTTGAACGGCGACAACGTGTTCACCAAGTCCGACAAGTGCCCATGGTACAACGGACCAACACTTTTCGAAGCAATCGACAAGATTACCATGCCAGAAAAGCCAATCAACAAGCCACTTCGCTTGCCAATTCAGGATGTCTACAAGATATCCGGTATCGGTACAGTCCCAGTCGGTAAGATTGAAACAGGAACTCTGAACGTTGGTAAGACAGTTGTCTTCAACCCTTCACAGAAGTCTGCTGAAGTCAAGTCCATCGAAATGCACCACACTATGGTCCCTAAGGCAGAGCCTGGAGACAACGTTGGTTTCAACGTCCGTGGTCTTGCACAAGTCGACATCCGCCGTGGTGACGTTGCTGGATACGCAGACAGCGAACCAATGTTCGTTCGTCACGACGAAACCTTCGTCGGTCAAATCCAATTGATGGACATTCCAAAGGCTGTTTCCGTCGGATACACACCAGTGTTCCACGCACACACCGCTCAAGTCGCTGTTCGATTCCTCGAACTGCTTGAGAAGACCAACCGATCCGGCAAGGAAGCTAACCCGTCTTTCCTCAAGACTGGTGACGCATGTCTCATCCGTTTCCAACCAAACAAGCCAATGGCTATTGAGCAAATGGACACGTTCCCTGAACTCTCTCGCTTCGCTATCCGTGACATGGGTAAGACCGTCGCAGCAGGCGTTTGTTTGAAGATTGACAAGAAGTGATTCATCACTTGAAGAAATCGGAAGGAATCGGAAGGAATCATTATGGCAGCAGTCACGATTATCAAGCTCACCGGCCAAAACCATCGAGACATCGATAACGTTGCTAGCCAAATTAAGACCATCTGTGACACCGGTGGAATATCTCTTCGAGGTCCTATCCCGTTGCCTACACGTCACCTCGTCGTCCCTGTGCGCAAAGCACCTGATGGCGAAGGCGTCGAGACATACGACCACTGGGAACTCCGTGTTCACAAGCGTCTTCTCGAGATGGACATCACCTCCGGTAAGGGCGAATCTGCTCTCCGACAAGTGACCAGAATTCCAATTCCTGACACCGTCAGCATTGAACTTTCAATGCGCTCTGTCAACTGATTCGTTGAACGAATGATCTCTCGCAGTTACTGTGGCATGCCGATAGGCTGTTTCCTACAGACGCTATGTTAAATTGATTTCAAAGCAAAGATTGCTTTGCTTCAAAGTGCAGCATCTTCTGCAACGCCCGACTCGATGAGCCACGCAGCAGTTTCAGTGTCAACAAATTGTACATCGCCTTCCTCAAGCATCAGCTCTTCTCCGCTCTTGGTTGCGATGGGTTCTGGGCTTGAAATCAAAACCCGTATCCGTTGTAGTTCGTTCTCTTCAGATGATTGCTCTTCAACATTGACCTGTTGCTCTTTTGGTTCGGGATTCATGTCGAACATTTCAATCGGAGAGGATGATTTCTTTGATGGTGCGAGTTCTCGTGCTGCTGCGTGCTTTTTACTCTCGTTTACTGGCGGGGCCACTTGGGGCTGAACAGCACTCATTGCTGGTGGAGCATCCGCTAAGTCTGCGTGAATGTATTCATCGAGATCTGGCCATTCCTCATCCACAAACCGTTCTTCGTCATCACCGTTGTATTCCATGGCCTGTACTGGTGGTTCTTTGTCTTCAAACGCTAAATCTGGCGGTGCTGCACCGGTCAAACTAGCATCGATGTACGAATCGAGTTGCATTGTGCCTGGAGCATGCCTCGCTTGTTCTGGGCGAAGTTCTCCTGCGATACCGTTTTGCATGGAGCTCCAATCAACTTCCATTTTGAATCGGTCAATCTGCACCTGCATCATATGGTAAATCGCCTTCTCAGCAGGATCATGTCGCTGCCAATCCAGTGCTGGCAAGTCTTGTCCGGGTTGGGTCGATGTGCGCAAAGATTGAGACGATACGTGCTGCATCATGGCAACCAATCTCTTTCGAGCGAGTTCTGAAGCAATAAGTCGGATATTCGCTTGTCTCTTCTGAAGGTTTTGGAGGCGCATCCCAGTCATACCTTTCATGAGCATACTTTGAATTTCATTGTCGAGACTCCCGAGAAGTTGGTGAACCATTTTCCAGAAATCTTGCCGAGGAAGTGGAACTGGAACATGGCGGTTAATTTGCAACCGATGCGTCGCAAACAGCTGTTCTTCTACCTCTCGCGACTGAGCACTGTCAAGGTCGCCAAGGTTCGACATCGTTCACTCCTATGGCCGACATACTTTGAACCCTTCATTCCCGATTTATCAAACAACGAGCGCGCTCATTCATATTCAATGGCTCACCTCGCAGAGCGAGGTGTTTGATTGTGTCCAAGATGAGTGATTCATTTTTGCCAAGACGTAAGTCTGCAGGCACCGCTTTATTTCTCATGTTTCTCATGTTAGGCAGTGTCTTCTCTGCGGCAAATGATTCCGATTTCGGAGCCAGTTTACTTCCTGAACCAGATTACGATTCGACCGGTGAATTGTTCTTCCATCCCGCCCCGAATCAATCCAGCGTGAATTCCAGTCTGTCTTCCTTGATTCAAGTTCCATCAAATCATACATTCATGGACGGCTCAATTGAGGTTGAGCCGCTTTGGAATCGCTCTGCTTCGAACGGGACTCACTAT
Organism: Candidatus Poseidoniaceae archaeon; assembly: GCA_938075675.1. Taxonomy (GTDB): domain Archaea; phylum Thermoplasmatota; class Poseidoniia; order Poseidoniales; family Poseidoniaceae; genus MGIIa-L1. Next base: position 10,921 of record CALJHE010000032.1, read on the forward strand.
GGCGTTGGCGCACTGAACCAGTGGAATGGAACCCATTCAATGACCAACGGCATCGGCCATGGTGGCCAATTGACGCTTGCGACCAATTCTTCACTGGGCACAATTACCGATTTCGAATCAACTGTCGTTGCACCAGCACGATGGCTTGGGAGCGGTGATGACCATGAGGCTTGGTCCATCCAAAGGCCCAGTATCGTTCCATTTTCGTCGAACTCGGGAATGGCAGTTCCTACGAACGGTTCGAATTCCATCGGCTTTCTCGCCACCCAAGCCGAAGGAGATATCGGCCCTGAGATGAATGGATGTTTTGTTTCTCCAACTGTAGAAACCCCTTTTCGCATCAGCAACTATACGCTTCAATTCGAACATTGGACTGCTTTGTATGACGATGATGCTGCATGGGTTGAAATGCGCGACATGAATGGAAGTTGGGCGACCCTTTCTCCGCTTGGCGGCTATTCATCCACTTCAGTACTCAATTCCACACCAGGCAGTGTGTGGAATGGTGAAGATTCGGCTTGGAACTCGGCTTCCTTCCAACTTGACACGCTGGTTGCCCAGTTCCAACCCACTGTCCAATTCAGGTTGTGCTTCCAAACGAGTTCCTCTTCTGGACTGCGTGGAGGTTGGTTTATCGATAATTTCGAAGTTCGGAATCAGGGCGATAGCCCCGGAGCTTGGTTTCATGGAAACTTATCCGCGGATTATGCTCCCAACGCCGATGGAGACTTTGTCCTTCCAGTTGATTTTTCGAATTTGACGGGCCAAAACGTCGAGCTTGAAGTTTGGTCGAATTGGGACATCCAAGGAGCGGCCTTTGATACATTGACAATTGAAATTTCGTATAACAATGGATTATCATATAACAGCCTCTCCAATTACCCTGGACTTCCTTCAGTCGGCGCTGTCTGTAATGGACAATGGTTCAACGGTGGTGATTCAGCGAACACATGGTGCCCGTTCACCTTCGTTCTACCGTGGTCGACGAGTACCCCAGCAAATGTAAGCAACATTTACCTCCGATTCAATGTGCAAACGAACAACCAAATCAACTACGGCGGTTCAACTTCATCTGCTTGGGAAGGAATTGCAATCGATGATTTGGGTGTGTGGGTGAATCGCGGTACAACCAACCAATCCTACACGCTGCTCAATAATTTCACCGCACAACCAACCGGAATCAACGGTTCAGTCGACGGTTGGCTTGAGTCTCGGGCCGCTCCCAACGAATGGCAATGGTTGACCTTTTTCGAACACAACTCTCCTCAGGCGACAGTTTTTGATTTTGATTCCGGAAACGATTTACCTGCTGGTTGGTCTTTGTGGTCGCAGACGAACCGGCGTTGGGATGTTGGAGCAACCAGTAATTCCTCCGGTTTTGGGCCTGGCGTTTGGCATTCTGGTTTGAGCGGAGCAGGAATCTACCTTGATGATGAATATCGCAGTGACATGTGGACAGAACTCTTCACTCCAGAATATTACATACCCGAAAATTCCACCTCTCGCCTCACCTTCAGGAGTTGGATTTGTACCGAAGCGAATTGGGACGGCGGAGCCGTTTCGATATCGACGGATGGTGGCGAAAATTGGTGGTTTATCCCTCCGACCTACAACGGATTCCACGACCAACTCTCGACCACGAACATCTACTCTCCTTTGTACAATCAAGCCATTTTCGACGGTTCAAGAGTGGTGGGCGGATGCCACAATGTACAACGAGGATTTGATTTGAAAGAATACGACTTGTCCAATCTTACGGGTTCTACGGTGCGCGCTAAGTTCACCTTTTTCTCAGATCAATTGGTCGAACTTGACGGGTGGTATATTGACGATGCTGGTATTGAAATTGACGTCTACGAACCGAACGGCTCATGGACTTCTGAAGTCCTCACACCAGATCCATTGTTCGGTTGGGGACAACTCGATGGGTTCGTAGTTGAACCATCCAATACCACAGTGAGATTCGATGTTCTTGATGCCAATGGGACAGCAATCGCTGGATTTCAAAACAGAACTCTACCAATTGACTTACCCTTTGATGTGGTTCAACATTCTGAACTGTATATCCGTGTTCATATGACAAGTCTTGATCGTTTGATTACACCAAGCATCGAACGACTCTCGATTGGAGTGCTTACCTATTTCGATGCTTACCATCTTGCCCACTCGGCGGAATTCACCGGTATCAATCTTGAGCAACTTGAGACGAGCAGTGATTTCACTTTGCGAACACCGAGTACGGCAAGTTATGTCTCCTTGATGTGGGATACTAAGGCGTTCTGCCCTTTTCAAATGGCTCAATATCAACTTCTTGCGGGTAACTTAAGCGCTGCACACAGTGATTATTCTCTCGTGGCATCAAATTGGGAAGTTGCTCCGTATCCCGTTTTGTCTCAGACCATTGAGCGTCAAGGCAGGCCGAAAATGTCTGTTGATTTCGCTCTAACTTGGTCACCAGGTCAATCCTCGAAAGGATTCCTTTTCGAACCGTATTGTTCAGTTGCCCCAATTGGAACAGAAGTAGGACTGGGAACTCCACCCACTTCGCTGTTCGCATGGCCGGAGTCTACAGCGAGTTCCACACTTGGATTGAATCAACACTTCCACGCTTTCCAGCAGCCGCAGTCTCCGGCTGTAAATGGATTTGATGACATCTCTTTTTCTCATTCAGGGGCAATAAGTTCAGCACAATTATCGATTCTCGTCGCTCGAAATCGAGACTCTACGCTGGTGTCTGGGTTTGACATCAGTTACTTGGCTGCAATCACCAGCGATGGTTCAGCTGGCTTGTTACGGCACGGCAACCTCCAAACCGTTGATTTGCAATTGACTACTTCTCAGCAGCACCATCGAATTCAGTTCACATCTGTATGTTCCACTCAAATGCAATATACAGAACATCTTGACATCTGTACTCTTGATTTACAATTAGAAGGAAACTTTACTGCGAACTTCTCTCAATTACACTTCATTCCTCATCAACAAGTTCTGACAACACAACTGACTCATCAGGTCCTCAACTTCCTCCTGAATCAATCCTATGCTCAGTCTCCCGCTCCGCTTGTAGCCTTACCTCTTCATGTACAATCGGAAAGCGGTTCTCAGATGGTCAATCTTAGTTATACGATGCAAACCAAACTTGTCGATAGGGTTCTCACTCCAGTCCACGTACGCTGGTTGCCCAAACAAACCATCCAATTTGAAACCCATCACTGGAGAGGTGATGCTCACAGCATGGATCTTGATGGACCGGACCTTTCCTCGGTATCTCTCGCACTTTCGGCACAACCGAATTACGCTGGGCAATTGATTGAGGTTGAGGTGTACAATCTTGATTCTACGCCTCAGTTCCGACAACTTTCTGGAGCTGGATACGCTTCATTGGAGGCGTCGCAATCTTTGGCACAATGCACCATGAACACCTGCTCAATCAATTGGTCTTTGACCAGTCACTGGTTGATGGATGACGTAGATGATTTGTATGTACTTGCTAAAGCGACAGACGTTGATGGTTTTTCGACAGGTCCTGATGTCAAAGTACGGCAAACTTCATTCAACGAAGTCGAGAATGATTTGGAAGTAGTTGATTTCAACGTTATTGATGACCTCAATCGAGTTCTTGACGACTGGTCAAACCCTCAATGGCCTTTTCATTTGAACGCAAGTCAAGAGATGGTGGCAACTGGCAAAGTCCGATTTGAAGGGATTGCGAATGCATTTATCGAGTCGAGCGATGCTGAAATCCGAATTGATGCCACTGCAGTACCTCCAATGAACCTCAGTGGAGGTCCAAATGAATGGCCTGGTGATGCTGTTGATTGGAGCACTTCGTGGTTCGGGGATGTCGATTCCAATGGCGCTTTTTCCATTGACATTCAAGCACCAAGTATGGGAGATGCGGTTCCAAGCAACACCCGCATTCTTCTTTCTCCACACGTCCATCGCACAGGTCCAGTTGACGAAGACACTTCATCGAGTGAAGATCGAACCAATCCATTCATCAGTATTCCGTTTTTGTTCGATAAAGTGCATCCAACAACTGTTTCCATCGACGCACTTGAATCGGGTGATTATGTGCCAGTTGACGGACTCATTTGGACAGCACAACAGGATATTGCATTACGACTCACTCTTCAAGACCCAGAAGGGTTGTCCAACTCTTTGCAACTCTACACGTGGCTTGAATCCAGTCATGACGCCAACGGTAATGGGGTTATGGAAGCGAATGAATACAGTGTTCAAACGGTGACATTCAACTCAGGTCTAACCTCGGTTCTGATTGACCTGCCTTTGTTGCCTTGGCAACAGATTTTGCCTGCCGGACAACCGTCTGGAACAGCAAGCATCGTCGTCAAAGGATTTGATTTAGCAGGAAATCCGCTCGAAGGTGGAGGCCAATTTGGAGAAGCGTTTGACCTCGCTACTTTTGAGGTGCAGGAACGGTACGATACAACCATCGATACTGAAACCGTGTCGTTCGATATATTCCAATCGCAACTTTTGCCCGGAAACGAGCACACCTTTGCATTCACAGTGACCGATGGCAACGGAATCGAGTCGTTTGATTTTATTGAGTTTGCTTTGCTAAGTCGTGAACAAAGCGAGGTGTGTGCAATCAAGTATGAACCTCGATTCCAACAGGTCGAATACGATGAAGAATGCTTTGTTGCAGCCCCGGTCATCAATGTGTCCAAGCACCCTTTGCTTGCGGAATGGCAGGTTGAAATCCACTTCCGTATGTCATGGAACTTACTTGGCAACCCGATGAATGGGACGCCATCGTTGAAAATATTCGATGAAGGGCAAGACCTTGGTCTCGGTTTATCGAGAATGAGCGTATTCAATTGGACATTGTCCAGGCAGTTGGAATTGAGTACGTTTGACGTTCGCGACCAAACGTCCCCCTTGGGAACCCGAGAAGAGTCCAAACTTTGGGTTCACAAGAACGACACACTTTCAGTGAATGTCGTTTTGTATCACGCAAACACTTCCATTGCTGCTGAACAATTACCTGACTCAGTTTTACTTCAAGCCGTGTTGAGCGATGGTGAACGCAGTTCAAACTCTAACGTTCGTTTCTCACTTCAAGGTCAGGCAGCAATGACGGTTCATCTCGACCCATCTGTCGTGAAACTTCAACAGGCTACGCTGGAGTTTGAGGTAATGGGCTTGCCGACCTTTTCTCAGCGCGAGATATTCAACATTACTTTTGACAGTGAACCGCCACGGCTTTCTATCCCGCCAGGGATTCTTTCTCAAATTGATTCGAATGCCCTTGACGGGGTCGACGTCATACTCATGGTGAACGATGAGGTCGGAATAAATCGTTCTTCGATTCAAATGCACTGGTACTTCACACGAGCAGGCATGCTCGTTGACGGCTCACAAGGGGCGGCAGGAATTGGCTTCTTGAGCCAAACCAGCATCACGGCTACTTTTTCCTCTCAAATTGATATCCAACCTTCCAATGCTTCACTGCTGATGAAAAACGACCGATTGGTTGTATGGTTCAGCGGCAAAGACCAATCCGGCAATGTTCTTTCAGGGTTCGGAACGGAAGTTGAACCTGTCACTCCAAATTTCCGTTGGATTGCCTTTGAACCTCAGTTCGAGAACATTGTAGCCACTCCGTACCGTGCTAAAGTCGGCGAGCAGGTCTCTATCTTTGTTCGTGTGTCGAACATTGGCGTTCTTCCCGGAAACGTGACCGTTGAATGCTATGACGACGAAGGCATTCTTCTCGAAACCAACTCAAGTTTCATTGAAGGAGGTTCTTGGGTTGACTATCTTTGGGAAGTTGAGGCATGGAAAACAGGACGCCTCGGCCTTACAGTGAAAATTGTCAACCATACGGGCAATGTTCCAGTTTCCATGGCGAACGTGGATGAATACGACCAAAACAGTGGCCAGACGACGACTGCGGTTGGTTTCGCAGTGCTCGTTGTCTTGCTCTCAGGGGGAATATTCGTCGCATCGATTCTTCGTCGGCGAGAGCAATCGAACCGATTTATTGCAGAGCAAGTACATTCAGCCCTTGACCGCAGTAGCCTTCCACCACCCCGTCCGAAAGACTTAGTTGAGTTAACTCAAGAGGAATAGTCAAAAACAGATTGTCCCACGCTCAACAAGAAGCCGGGGTTCCCGAGCGGTCAAAGGGGGTGGACTCAAGATCCTCTGCGTAAAGCTTCGCAGGTTCGAATCCTGCCCCCGGCACTTTCCTCAAAAAGGCGATACTGCGAACGCTTGCGCCTGAGTAAATATCGAGTCACTTCTTGTTAATTGAAAAAGGAATATTTTCGATTGTTACCGGACTCCGTTACTATTTGAATACGCACTTGCGTGCTAGGGTTCCATACCCTCGCTGACCCTGAGTCTACAGAGGGCTCAACAGTGGTTTCACTGGGTTCGATTCGTTGGAATAACGATTGAATCAGAGGTTGTTCGTTTGTGACAAAAATTCAACCCACAGCCTCTCAAGATTCTCCCTTACCCTTGGATTGTGATTTCGCAGCAGCGAGGATTTCCTTCTTTTTGCGTGAACTGTTATCGTCGTCGGAAACCAGCCAATACCCCAACAAGATAAGGCCGAGCAAAAACAGGATGATGCCAATGATTGCTAGACTCTCGATTCTATTTTGTACATTCCAAGGTTGGGAAAGCAACCAACCTCCACCAATGAGGGCTAGGCTTCTGACGAGATGACGTTTGGTGTCACCCTCCCCAATTTTCACATCATAGTTTTTTGCTTCCTCTTTCATTTTCTTTGAATAATTGATTTGATGCAATATCATCCACAAAACGAGAGCAATCACTCCAACAATCGGTAGAATGATGGCCCCAAAAAGGAAAACCATTGCACCAAGTCCATCTGACATAGACGGACGGTTTTATCATCAACATATTATTATGATTTCATCGTGGTTCCAAAACTGTCTGAATCAGAGGGGCTCCTCTGATTAGGCATCCAAGCAGAGGGTAGCGTCTGCATCGACCCACTGAAAGCCCTTTGAATTGGTAAAAACTGAGCAATGGGTATTTGGATAAACCGTTATGATTTATCCGACTTAATATTTTGGAAAATGATTATAGTTGACACCATGTGGGAGACTTATGAAGTGCTTAGAATGTGACAAGAAAATGGTACTCACTGATTTGGAGTCAAACAATAGCGATAACAGCGGAGAATATTATCCGCAATTATCCATACCAATACCAGCTAATTTAGATAAGGCTACTACAGAACTCAGGAAACGGTTGATTGAAGTATTTTATGGTGGAGATGAGTATTCGTATACTGAAACCTATTATTCTGACACCCCACAACACAAACAGGATATGGATAAAGTATGGGATCTCTGTTTCACCCGTCCAAAGGTTTCGATATACATCTGCAATTTTTGTGGGTCTGGTGAAAAAATTCAAACTAATTTAGGTGAAATCTTGAGGGCAGTCGAACTTTGCAATAAGTGGATTGATGAAGAAGAAATCTCAACTAAAGCAAAAAAAGAGAGTGTACGGGAAAAAATCAAGAAAGATAAAAAAGAAAATTATCAAAAGAAGATTGCTGCTTTACAGAAGAAACTCAAGAAACTAGAAGAATAATTACTCAATTTTGCAAAGGGCCCCCTTATGCTCGCATACGCATTCATCGGTAGCGTCTGTATCGGCCCACTGAATCCCCTTTGTATCGGAAAATAAAATGCAAAGGGGTTTCGGATAACCTCTCTGTATCTATCCGAAACGAATAGTTAATGCTTCCATGCCTCAAGGAATGTATATGCGAACAATGCGAATAGCCTCAGCGATAAATGCTAGTGTTGAATTATCAGAAGCCAAGAAGTGTGTTGATGAAAATGGATATTGTTGGTGGGGAACTGGAAAAAATGCATCTATAGCACACGAGATTATTGTCCGAACCCAAGGAGATTCAAAACAATTCCATGGGATTATGGAAGTGTCTGACCTAGTTAATGCAGAGAATATATCTCAATCTGATTTCATTTCGAATAGACCAAAAAACTCGGCTAATTTTCCGAGCGAAAAAAGACAAACCCAATACTACAAAATAACCTCTATTACTATTGAGAAGATACCACGAGAAAAGGTACTTTATGCAGAAACTGAGCGAAAATTAACTGCAAACCAGTTACACGCAAATACCCGTGTAATCTTGGATTCATAGTATCCGTAAACTAATCGCCCCTGTGTATACCCACTGTATAGGCTTATCATGGAAGGGTAGGCTATGACAAAGCCCACTGCGAGCCCTCTGATTGGGTCAGAACGAATCAGTGGGTTTGTGCATTGACCCTATGATTCATCAGAATAACGGATAGATCAGCGATCGATTCTTTTGTTTGTCAGTTTGTATTCAGATATATCCATAGAATCGACGCCAGCATTGTTGTCCAATAATGAGGCAAGCGCTCGAATCATCAATCGCTCTAGGGTTAGTCTCATCTTGTCATCAAATTCGGGGGGTAGATGATCCACTCTGTAGTGTGTCCAACCAGGAATCTCATTTCTTTCTTGACTAAATCGATTTACTAATTTCTTTGCTTCGCCGACATATATCTCTGAGTTATTTGTGTCAATGAGAGTGTAAATTACATTCTCTGATGTTATCTCTCTTTTCAACTCTGATTTTGGTTTCCAATCTCCTTTTGTGATTCTGGAAGTTTGCTTACCATCTAATTCATCCTCTATCCTTTCCAGAATACGTTTACTCTGTAATTTGGAAAAGAGTTCTGCATAAATTGGCGCTTGTATGTAATGAGGCTTGAATAACATACGACGGTTTTCTAGATCCCATTCAATATCTAGAAACTCAAAGAATGGAAATTCTGCTTCTATTTGTGCAGGAGTGCATTTTGAATCTTCAGATTTGTTTGCTCTCATTCTTCTTTCTAAATCTCGCATATGAGACATTGTGAATATTTTTTGAAGTTCTAATTTCAATTCATTGTCAAAAAAAAGTCTCATGACTGGTTTCCTCACTTTGGCCCACTTTTCACCAAACTTTGTAGTAGTGATCCAGCCTTCATGAATTGAGGTTTTCTTGTTGTAGCTCAGTTCAATTGTAATTCTCGATGAAGGATTTTTTTTACTGGATTCAACAAACAAATCCTTGATGTTAAATGTCCCTTCTTTTACCCAGTCAGGAATCACAAATTGGCTGTTTTCAAGCATTGTTCCGTCAACTTTCCTTCTCCAAAGCGGAAATTCGACATCTCTCCTTTCATCTACCATCTGATCGGTCCAACCACTGCCTTATGACAAATAGATCCACCGATTATTCAGAGGGGGCCCCTCTGATTGGATGGGTAGGCAGAGGGTAGCGAACAAACAGACCCACGCAAAGCCCTTCCAACAACTTCTTCCTGTTGGATGGGGATTCGGATAACCCGATTCAACATGTCCAAATCGGTTGATTAATTGTTGCAATTTGCAAGGTCTTGAGTTAGGATTTCAATGGTTTCTTGGGATTGTGGGTTATGGCTATATGTCATCCTGAACCAACTTAGCCTTAGACGAAGAGTATCGCAATCAAGTTTTCTTCCCTCCAAGTGGTCAATCACATCTTGCATTCTTTCACACATTGCTGTATTTCCACACCTGTGATCTGGCATTGTACCTCTGTGGAAAGCACACATGCGCGAAAAGCACCAACTCCTTGCTGACATGGTTCTTGCTAATAGTAAAAGCGAATAAAATTTTCTTGCAACAACCCTTCCAACACCCTTGTATGAGAAATTCAAGATTGGGTACCCTTGTGGCTGTATACGGCTACAACAGGGCCCCTTGTGTACACTTACTCAAAAAACAATGAAACATTAAAACATCTGGAGTGTTGGTAACTATGAGCAAGATGGATAGTAATCATGAATTTAACTCTGAAACAATCAAGTTATTTTGTTCCGATTATGGCCTTAATCCAAAATCGTTTGACTGGAAAGACTTCAGTATAACAAGTCTGTTCCCCTCTCAAGGGATTGATGATTTCAAAGAGTCTTGGCTAAATCATGCAATCGCTGATTTAGCAAATATGGATGAAGAACGACAGAAAATCGTGTTCAACATAATCAATATGGCATGTGACCACTACTACAATCTACTTGATGTTCTCTTAATGCTATACCCGCCCGTAGTTTTCAGAGATGAAATTATTGAAGAGGCCATGGAAGGAGTGGGTGCATTCATGATGTTTCAAGAATTTAGTGAACCTGTGATTGAAGCATGGATGAGCAACAGAAAGAGTAATTCACGTTACGAACTGGATCCACGTCTTGAACTTATTTTAACACGGATTAACTTAACGAAAGTTGATGAGAGTGTTTATCGAGGAACATATAGTGACGAATATAGTGACAAATTTTTTAAGCAATTTAAACAAATGAAAATGCTGATTTCAAAGACCGACATGAATAAAATGGTGAGGGAATGGGATGAAAAGTGCTTCGAGATACTGGTTTTTCCGCATAGACTAGCAGATACTTCACTTACAGAGAAGCATGATTTAGTTGAGTACATCAAGCGAGAAAGAATGAAAATTTTTGATGAGTATCGGATGAACACACCTGATGATGAAGGTAATCAACTCCTGAAAGACATGTTATCTGCAATAAAAACCGATGATTATGAAGAATTTGACAGAGCCATATCGAGTATGAATCATGCTTTTGGTGATACTGGATTTTCCATTTATACATTGATACTCGCCAGTAGACTGGACGATTCAAATGAGCAAATACGTAATAGAGCAATGCGTGGTATCTGGATTTCATCTGATGACATTCCAGTAGGGGATTTAATCGATATTGTCTCGGAGAAATTATTGTTATTTGCTCAGAATCATGGAGAATTCCTGCAAGAGATTGAATGTATATTGAGGTTGGTTATTCCGCAGGAGTTGGAAAGGATTCTCGATCTAACTTTGACACGCTACTCTGGAAACCGTAAGGCAAAATATACTGATAAAATCCTTGACCAAGTTTTCTTCTTAGGCGATATCCAAAGAACAAATCACGAAGTCCTATCAGATATCTATAACCTGAGAGATAAACATCTAAATGACATCATACCGCGCTGGAATAAGATCTTGGTAACACGCCTAAAAGCGATTTTTGAAACTGGTAGCGATGAAGAAAAATGCAACGCTGCCTCTATACTTTCAGACGGTGAGATACCTGATGTTGAAGAGATTATCAAATACGTTGAGGCTAACGAGGCTCCAATTGTCAAATATTGGTTAAACCTTCCAAACAAGCAAGGATACACCAGAGAGACGATGCATCAAG
>CALJHE010000033.1 GCA_938075675.1 Candidatus Poseidoniaceae archaeon
CCACCTGTGCTCTGTAGTTTCCTTACTTCATGTTCCCCAGGTCCGAACGCCATAGTATCATCACCGCCGTCTAAATTGACCTATATAGAATATACATGATTTTGAATATATACTGAATTGAGGTCAGTAGAACCATGGAACCCATAACAATGGTCTTGATTGGATTAGCATTGGTTGTATGCGCCTACATGGCATGGAACATCGGAGCGAATGACGTAGCAAACGCAATGGGCACATCTGTTGGTTCACGAGCATTAACGCTCAAGCAAGCGGTAATCATAGCAGCAATCTTCGAATTTAGCGGTGCTTTCTTCGCGGGAGATGCAGTCACTGATACAGTCCGGAAGGGTATTCTTTCGGTAGATTTCTCAGATCCAATGGTTGATGCGGCGTTCTCTCAGGACATCGCCTTTGGCTTCATTGCCGCTATGATGGCTGCAGCGACTTGGCTTACTATTGCAACTCGATACGGTCTACCAGTATCCACAACTCACTCCATTATTGGAGGAATTATTGGTGTTGGTTTGATTCTTGAAGTCAAGCACGACACGTCTCTTATTGACTGGGAAGTTGTCCAGAAAGTCGTCATGTCTTGGGTTGCAAGCCCACTGATGGGTGCTTTACTCGCCTTCTTTTCCTATTACATCATCAAGAAAACAATTCTTGACTCCGAGAATCCAGTTGACAGGTCACAATGGCTGGCTCCGATTCTCGCTTTCCCGACCTTCTTCATTCTTGGACTCGCACTTCAATTTAAGGCGCTGAAAGGATTCTTCTCAAAAGCAGATTCAGAAAACTGGAAAATCGGTTTTATCAATCTTGAAAACAAATACGATTGGCTACCCGTCAAAGAGAACGGAGTGTTCAACCCATTTGCAGAGAATGCCTGGTTCCCAGTTAATTCGCTTATTCTCGCAGCTGTAATCGGAGCAATAGCAAGTTTCGGATTGTATTTGGTTCTTCGTCGAATCGATATCAATGAAGAAAAGCGAGGATTCCGTGGTGTCGAGCGAATTTTCGTCTGGTTGCAGATTATTACCGCTGCTTACGTCGCTTTCGCACACGGTGCAAACGACCGCTCAAACGCTATCGGTCCTATGGCTGCTGTTTGGCAAGTCCTCAGCAGCGATGGTGGTCAACTGATGGAAAAAGCACCTATTCCTGTTTGGCTGATTCTCTTAGGGTCTGCTGGAATCGCAATTGGTGTGATGACCTGGGGTTGGAGAGTTATGGAAACGATTGGTAAGAAAATCACTGACATCACACCAACCCGAGGCTTTGCTGCTGAATTCGGAGCAGCTACCACCATCCTCATCTTCTCTATGCCGTTCTTGGCAGTACCTGTCTCAACAACACACACGCTTGTCGGTGCTGTTGTAGGCGTAGGATTGGCCGGTGGTGCGAAGGCCGTTGACTTCCGAGTGTTCGGAAAGATTGCCGCCTCATGGGTTGCCAGCGTTCCTGCTGCCGCCTTTGGAGCAATCGTGCTGTTTGTCGCCTCTGGTGGAGATTCGCTGAACATGATCGTCTTGCTCCCTCTATCCTTCATCGCAGTTGGATTTGCTATCTGGAAGAGCAGTGGTGAAATCCATGTAGAAGATGCCCTGTCTGATGCAGGTGCTAGCGGTGAAGGAGCAGGCCAGATAAACAGCGATACAACACCGTTTGAGTTGTTCCACGAACACGCCAAGGCTGTCGAGAAGACTGTTGAACACATGCTTGAAGCCGTAAACACCGCTTGCGACGGCGAGGATGCATCCGAAGCCATTGATGCGACAATTGCAGCTGAACTCGAGGCTGATAACGTCAAGACTGAAGTTCGACGCTTAGCTGGTGAAGACATTCGATTTGGTGTCCATGTGAGTTACGATGACTTCCTCTACATGGTTACACGGCAAGACCGAATCGCAGATTATGCTCAAAATGTGGCGGAGCAGTTAGCATTCAGACCACTGTTTGATGATAAGGAAGCAAAACAAAATCTCAAGGACATGGCGAACGCAGTAGCAGAGACTGTCGCCAAGTACGAAGATGCTGTCGAAGCATTGCGCGAGTACACCATCAGTGGAGAGACCAAAGCAGCGAAGACCAAACTCGCTGAACTCATCCGAGAAGTGAACCTCAAGGAACACGAAGCGGATGTTGTCGAAGCCAATGCTGCAGGCTATGTCTTCACGAATGGAGACGATGAACCCCTGGCTGCTATGCACATGTACCGTGTCTTACAACGGCTTGACGATGTCGCTAACGCCTGCGAGAAGGCTGCTAATGCCTTCCTACCAATCCTCAAGCGCTGAGCGAGGCATTGATAGCGAAGAAGTTCGACGACCGCTTATCAGAGCCCCTTCCCGACCGTGCCCAGCACAACAGTGGAAATCGGACTAGGAGTGAGCCTCATGGCTGGAATGGACCTCGCGTTAAAAGCAAAACTGCAGAAGCAACGTTACCATATCGTTGGTGAACACGGCGGCGTCAAAACATGCCACTGGACCAAAGAATCTCTTCTCCGTGACCGCCAGTGCTACAAGGGGAAATTCTACGGTGTTAAAAGTCACAATTGCATGCAAATGTCACCGGTTGTCGACCAGTGCAATCTTGCCTGCACATACTGCTGGCGTGAACCGCATATGGACACATTGGAACTCACCGACCAAGATCCCCTCGACCTGCTGTACGAGTCCGTTCGCGCCCAGCGCAGACTGTTGTCTGGGTTCGGAGGAAATCCAAAAGTGCCTCGGGAAAAGTGGCTGGATGCTCAAAATCCTAAGCATGTTGCCATCTCACTGAACGGTGAACCAACCCTTTACACCCGCCTTTCTGAATACATGGATTTGTGCCACAAGCACGGCATGACAACCATGCTTGTAACCAACGGCACACTTCCAAAGGTTATCGAAAAATTGGATACCTTGCCGACACAGCTCTATGTTTCCGTTGATGCTCCAAACAAGAAGGTCTTCGATGAAGTCTGTAAGCCAAAATGGAACGACAATGCGTGGGACAAGTTCTCGGAAACACTGGATTTGTTGCCGTCTCTTGATACTCGAATTGTATGCAGGCACACGCTGATGAAAGGAATCAATATGTCCGATGAACACATCAAGCAATTTGCTGCCCTTGACATGCGAGCAGACCCCGATTATATCGAAAACAAAGGTTATGTTTTCGTTGGACACAGCCGAGAAAATCTCGGTGTAGAGAACATGCCAAGCCATGAAGACATCATGGATTTCTCTGCCAAAATTGCACCTTTGACAGGTCGTAAGATTTTATCTGATTCACGTCCAAGTCGTGTGGCGCTGGTCGGGCAAGAAATCTCACCAATTCCAATTCCTGAACCGACCATGTTCTTCCCTGATGATTTAGGAATCGCACCGTCTGTCAAGCACCTACAGATGGCGAACTGAGCAGTGCTCGAATTGGCACTCAACAGTTGCGCAATGAGGCAATGAGGTCTTTTCAAATCCTTGACCAAACGGGTCACTCAGCACTTGAAGGAAGAGGTGTACCAAGAATCAACAGGTTGAGTGCTGCTGAAATTGCATCGGATTCATCTCTCGTTGGAGAACCAATATCGGTCGCGCACAGGCACAACTCTTGATTTTTCTTCGATTCCGGGTCATCAGGGTTGTACACCAGTATACTTGTCACATGACTCACGGATATTTGGGTACTGCCATCTTCGTCAGTACTTTCTGAGATGCGTTTGTGGCTGAGGATTTTGACAACATCTGAGAGAGGAATATGCTTGAAGGCCTCTGGAATCCCTTTGTCACTTTTCTCATGACGCAACTCAAGATGAGTTTGATGGATGAAAAGCCATTTATCGCCTCGCAAATGTCGACTAAGTACAAAGATACCCACGCTGCAAAAGGCGAGTGGCACCAAGATCATTAAAATCAATACAGGTCCATCCAAAGGTTCTTGAGATGCTATGAAGAAAGGTACAAGAATTCCAACTGCAATGAAGATGATTCCTCCTAAGAGTGGCGGTGCTCTTTCAGCAACCATGCCGACTGAATCATCCGGCATAGTCATACGCGGGTTGGCATAAGTTGAACGTTCTAGGGTCTTGAAACGTTGTCTTAACGTTCCGATGTCTTCTTTGGTACCAGTATCCCAGACGCTTACTCCACTCATAAGATGAAAATATACCGACATATGGTATGAAGGTGATGCCGTTATTGGATGAAGACAACTGGCTCATTGCCCTCTTCCCATTGTTGGAATTTCTTCATACATGCAGCGAATGCCTCGCTTCCAAGGTTTTCTGAGAGCCACGAATGTAGATTGTTCCAGGGCTGAACATCAAACCACTCCCGGTCGTGATTCGCAAATTGACGAACAAAAGGAAACAATGCATCGCTGAGCGGTTCGCTCATCGAGAGCGTCTCACCAAGACGAGCATCCAAATCCGAAAGGTAAGACGAGGCAGCAGTTCGCTGTTCGATTTCATCTACATCTTCATATCGATTCGGATATTTGTAGCGATCTAAATGGAATTTAAACTCCTCATCGTTACGTGAAATCCAATGCTGCTCCTCATCAGAAAGCGTCCAATCAAGTACATGTTGCATAATCTCAAGGCTTTCCTCAATGACCGTTCCATTCTCCAAAACGAGTATAGGAACCGTGCCCTTAGGCGAGACTTTCATCATGTGAGCCGGCCTATCCCTCAAAACGACTTCACGAAGTTCAACCTGGTATTCCTTTCGAACGATGGACATACGAGCACGCATGGCGTAAGGGCATCTTCGGAACGAATAGAGAAGAGGATATGCCATCTTATGGCCTCCTTCATCACTCAGGTGGAATCGGTGGAGCGTAACCACCGTTCACGGCTTCTTGGACAAGACTCATGTCCGAATCGACCATCATTTGGACCAAATCCTCAAACGAAGTACCTGGCACCCAACCGAGTTCTTTCTCTGCAAGAGCAGGGTCTCCAATCAGCAAGTCGACTTCTGCTGGTCGGAAGAACTTGGGGTTCGTGCGAACCCGAACGTTACCGTTTTGATCGGTTGCAATGGTGTCAACGCCTTCACCGGACCAGACAAGGTCCATACCAACGTGAGAGAAAGCGAGTGTAATCATGTCACGAACGCTGTGTGTTCGACCGGTGGCAACGACATAGTCGCCTGGAGTTTCTTGTTGCAACATTCGCCATTGCATCTCAACATAGTCCCCTGCAAATCCCCAATCGCGCTTTGCATCGACGTTTCCAATCCATAGGCACTCATCAAATCCTTGAGAGATTCGAGCAGCCGTCATTGTCACCTTACGTGTAACAAATTCAAGTCCACGTCGAGGGCTTTCGTGGTTGAAAAGAATGCCAGTGCAAGCAAACATGTCGTAGGATTCTCGATAATTACGAGTAATTTCGAAAGCGAACACCTTCGCACAACCATAGGGCGAACGTGGGTGAAATGGAGTCGCTTCGGTTTGAGGAACGTCACGAACTTTGCCGTATTGTTCGGATGAACCAGCTTGGTAGAATCGGCACTCAGGAGCGTTCTTGCGAATTGCTTCAAGGCATCGCAGAGCCCCGAGACCGGTAATGTCTGCTGTCATCATTGGCGAACGCCATGATTCAGGAACAAAGGACATTGCTCCGAGATTGTAGAACTCATCAGGCTGAGCACGAGAAACAGCGTTGTCAATGGAATTTTGATCAGCGAGGTCACCGTTGAGAAGGTGGAAGTTCTCGTTCTCCATCAAGTGGTTGATGAGGCTGCGGCCGGAGGTCGGTTGAGAGACCCTGCGAACCAATCCATAAACCGTATACCCCTTGTCAAGGAGTAACTCAGCAAGATAGGAACCGTCTTGGCCCGTTACACCGGTAATCATTGCTGTCTTGCCGTTCATGTATCTCCGTTAGCGCCTCCCTTTTTCAATCGTCGCGTAAAATTGCGTGTAAAAAGGAACATGGCTTTCAGATGTCGGCGTATTAGAAAAAGACTGGATGGCATAGAGGGCCATGGCAATGAAGAGCGATGTGGAATGCTTCAATGTCGATGTGCAGATTGATGTATTGCAGCGCATATTCTCCTGATGAGAGTATATATTCAGTAGAATACTTGATTCTACATGGAAGAAGACTTGCCGCAAAAATCGCTGCTGATAATTGGTGCCGGAGGCATCGGAACAACCGTTGTAGACCTGCTTGTTCCCGCACTTGAACGAATACAACTCGGCGCCAAAATCACTTTGATGGATGGCGATACCGTTGAAGCCTCAAACCTCGGCCATCAAAACTACAGTGCAGCCGATATCGGAGCATTCAAAGTGGATGCTCTGGCGAACAAATGGTCCAAAGCTAATGGCTTACAAGTTCGCTCTGTTGCAGAAAACCTGAGAGATTTGGAACAACTTGATGGATATGATTTGGTTGTGGTCTGTGTCGACAGACCTGAACCACGACGCCTCGTTCACGCCCTTGATGTGCCGTGGATTGACTTGCGTTGCTCTGGTGATGGCTGGATGGTATTCACTTCTGACTCCGATCCAAACTTAGTGGCTCAAATGACACCCGACCATGAACCGATGAGTTGCCAAGTTGAGGGAGCGCTCGACGCAGGAAACCTCGAATTTGGATTTTCCATCGCCGGGACATTCGGCGCTCAGTGGATTCTGCAACAATTGAGAGAAAGACGTGCGCCGTTGCAATCGATTGGAAGCCTCACATACGGGAGTTTCGAATTCCCGAAGGTCAGCAGTCCGGTAATGGAGGTGAAGCCGTGATTTTCATTCCTGGACTTGAGCAACTCAATGTCGATGAAGATATGTGGTCTCATGTGACTGAAATGGCTCAACAACGGCAGGTGGATGACGAAGTCTTGCTCGATGTGCAACAGCGTGCAGCACAGAACGGTCGATGGGATGTCGTCTATGCCATATCCGTTCTCGCAGGCCTTGAGACATCGGTGCTTATCGATGCAGAGAATGTCATTTCGATCGATTGGGGCACCTCCGGTTTCGTCCAACTTTCACCACCGGTTGGATGCGTTGCACCGTTCAAACTCTGGGTGCATACACACCCTGGATTCAGTGCGTATTGGTCCGGAACAGATACACGAAGCCTTTCCATCGGAGTGGGCATCGTTGCGAAAGCAATGGTTCTCGGTTCACCAGGAGTCAAGTGCGCTCACAACGCCACAATGCTTCCGTTGACTGAAGATACTGCAAGAATTGCAACCAACGGCCCACTGAGTGATTGGTCAGATGAAGAAATTATACCCTGGGGAGATTGGTATGAAAGCAACCTCAACACCGAAGAGGTGAGAGCATGAGTGGAATCCGAAAACCAAAGGACGACGCAGAGAAAATCAAAGCGCGTATTGCGATTGCCCAAGGAAAAGGGACTTCACTGGAAGACTTCATCGAAAACATCACTGGTGTTAAACCAGAAGATGAATTCGTTCAAGCAGTCAAGAATCGAATCGAACTTGCTCACGAGCAGGAAGAAACACTGGACATCATAGCGCTCATCAAACAAATGGAAGAACTCCAGAACCAATGGGCTTAATCACGAGTTTGAATACGACGGTTTTCGACCTTCGATGAGCGCAGACAAACCTTCCAGAGAATCAGAAGTTGAGAAAATATCAGTCAACTGGTCGAGTTCCATCTGAAGCCCTGCTGGCAATTCGGTAGTCGAAGTGGCGTCAATCAAATCACTGGCCATCTTCAAGGCGATTGGTGCCGTTCGAGAGAGAGATTTCAATTGACGTGAAACAATCTTATCCTCGGAGTCAAACCCTTCTGGACATGTTCCGTTCAAGATGGATGTCATGTTCTCATCGCTGTAAAACGAGGCAGCAAAAGCAGCTGCTGGACTGGAAGGGTTTGTAGGTGCACCGGGGTATTTGTTGTCCGGTTTACCGGCCGATGCCAATTCTGCAACGCATGAATCAACTGAAGCCACATCCACCAAGTGTGTGAGAAGACCAAGATCATATCCAGTTTGCGCATCCATGAAATTACCAGCGAGAACAGACCAGCGTGCAGCAGGAATGCCGCAAATACGTGCAGGTCGTTGTGTGCCGCCCAATCCGGGGTAAATACCGATGGAGGTCTCTGGGAAACGGAATTGTGTACGCCGGGTACCGATTCGATAGTCGCAAGCAAGAGCCAATTCCAAACCACCGCCAAGAGCAAGACCCGTGGTCAATGCAACAGTGGTCTTCTTTGATGATTCCAATTTGTTGAGCATGGTATGTCCATCAGCGGTGAACGTGACAATATCAGGGATTGATTCTGCTCTAATTTTATCAACGAAAAACTTGACATCTGCACCGGCAACAAATGCCTTACCAGCACCATCGAGTACAATGGTGTGAACTTCTGCATCTGCATTGACAAGGTCAAGAGCATCGTTCAGTTGTCCAACGACCGTTTCATTGAGCGCATTCATGGCTTCGGGCCGATTGATAGTGAGCGTAGCAACTCCAGATTCTATGCTTACATCGACGTATGAAAAATTCCATCCTTGGTTCGTTTGCGCTTGCTTGGAAAAGTATTCAGGAACGGTCCATGAACGCTCAGGGTCGCTTTCAGCACTCAAATCAGCGTAGGATTGAGCCATGCGATGTGCTTCTTGAATCCCGACTCGGTTCATCATCTCGAAAGGTCCTCGCGCCCAGCGTAGTCCGACCTTAGCGCCTCTGTCCACATCTTCCATCGAACAAACGCCCTCTTCCACAATCTGTGCTGCAACGCCAAAGACGACGCCATAGAGTCGCTCTGCGACTGCGGCGTATTGTTCAGGAGAGTAGGCTTGCTCGCCAGACACGTCCCAGTGCTCATTCGCTTCGATGAGGTCCCGAAGGTTTTGAGCACCGTTGTAGCGAGGAGTGTGGAGTTGTTCAGCAAGGTAATCCGTAGAATGCAGAGCAATCGGTGGGCCTGTAAGGTTCATGAGGCCAAACGGTCCCAAACCAATTCGGAACGCTTTGCATGCTGCTGCGTCTATTTGTGCAGCAGTAGCAACGCCCTCTTCAAGCAGTAAACATGCTTCATTGAGCCACGGAACAAAGAATCGATTGACGACAAACCCTGGTCGGTCGCCACAAACAATGACCACTTTACCCAGCATCTTACAGTATTGAACGACCTTTTCGACCGTTTCAGCGCTTGACGCCTCAGCTGGAATAACCTCTACTAAGCGGTTCTTTGCCGGGTGATAAAAGAAGTGCAATCCAACGAATCGGTCCGCTCGACCGGTTGCTTCAGCAAGGGCATTCACGGAAAGCGAAGACGTGTTGGAGGCAAGGATTGTTTCAGGCCCACATGCTGAGTCCAAGGTGTTGAAAACTGCTGTTTTTATGTCAAAATCTTCGAAAACTGCCTCGATAACAAGGTCGGTGTTTGCGGCAGTGTTTTCTACGCCAACAACTCCCGTAATTCGACCTTGGATCGCCTCGACTTGAGCCGGCGAAAAAATGCGACGTTCTACAGCCTCAGAGAGGAAATCACGAATGATGCCTTGACCGCGGTCGACCCACTGTTGTTCTCTGTCAACCATCTGGACGTCGAATTCTTCCTGAGCCGTTTTCTGAGCGATACCGGAACCCATGTTCCCTGCACCGACGATTGCTACACGCTGAATAGGTTGCATGGCAGTGCCAGCAAAACGCCACCCATGAATACTCCGCTCAGAAGTTCTCGCTGTGCTCGGAGTGGAAGAAGATCCAGAACAGATACTGGCCTCATGATGTGAACTGCAGTATGAATTACTTGGGCCTCAGAGGATGTGCCTTTCAGATTCGTCCAGCAGTATATCGTTTTCAAGAAAATACCATATTGGGGGAAGGATGAGCCCACGCAGAATTGACTCAAACAACGATGTTGGTAAGGCGTATGGACGTCCCCAAAGGTAATTACCGCCAGATTTGAGCGTTAAGTGGCGATGAGGTTGACTAAACGGCATCATCCGAAGCGAAGATGGCATTCTTGTCGGTGTCGATGATGCCGACGGTTTATCTGAAGCAATGCGAAATATGATTGGATGAAATGGGACACACAACCAATGCGGGACGGCGTCGTAGCGAGATATACGAAAGCATCCAACCGCAGGCAATTATTGGATATATACGATACGATGCTCTAATCCTATTCTTTCAGATGTGAGCCCACAGTAAGTGTATGTTGACTGCCCTAAACACTCTCGTAGAAATCACGCATTATGCAGTTGCTTTAATCACCCGAACCCATTGCAAGATTCGAACCCTTCAAGGGTCCTGGCTCAAAGGCCTTCAAACAGGCTCTCAAGCCCACTGCGGAAAGCAGCAACAGAACGTCGATGGTCAACCATTCGGGTGTGCTCGCGGGCTAATGCACCGTAACGCTCACGGTCGTCATACACCGCCCTCAGGGCTTCAATGACAGCATCAGCGTCATGGCCATCGTCCACCAGAATGCCCCCTTCGCCCAAGGCTTCCTTTTGCGACCCCACGTCCGACGTCACGCTTGGCACCCCGAACAAACCCGCTTCGCCGATGACCCGACCCCAAGAACCGGTCGTCTCGAAAAGGATGAGGTGGAGGTCGATGCTGGCGAAGAATGCCCCTGCATCCACATGGCCGACGACGCGCGCGTTCGGGTGATGAGCGAGTTCCTGCGGGTATGCACTACCCCCAGCAACGTGAACTTCCGCCTCCGGCCAAAGCTCAAGCAATCTCGGCAGAAGGCGTTGATACATCCGCAACCCCTTCTCTGGGGTGACGACCATGATACCAATCACAGGTGGTGCTCCATCTGGTCGCTTTGCCTGCTCGGCAGCGCGCAAGGCGTTTACATCATCCATGCCCCCAAAGCGACCGCCAAAATCGATTGGCAGAGGTACGCTGTGGCCTTGTTGAATGGCAAATCGAGATCGAATGTCAGCAAGCAAACCTTCTCCAGCCGCACACACGAGGGCTGCTCCCTCCATCACGGGTCGAAACCGTTCCTCAAGGCGAAACACAGTGTCGTCGCGCACGAACATGATGTAAGGCATCCCACGGGCTGTGAACGCTTCAGCAGCACCTGGCGCCCATTCGAGTTGGGTCAATCCGATGCCACCTGCGTGCTCCTGCTTATCCAACCATGTCCCTACACGATCAGCGAACTGGGAGCTACGTCGACCAATGTGCCGGTCATGGGCCCACTTTCTGCGTCTCATCTCACCCTTTCGTTCCCGCAAGCCCCAGGCCACCTTCGACCAGAAACCTTCGATGCGGAGGTCCGTTGTGGAGAAATCTACTTGCGGCTCAAGCAAACCGATTTGTTCGCCTAGATCGCTGCTTGCAAACGCGCAAACCGTCCACGCAGGATGCGTTGGAGCATTCGCCGCGGGTGACATTGGAACGAACGTTGGTGCGGTTTCAAGCGTCGGCCCGGGTACCGCAATACCGTTCAGCAAGGCCGCCAGAGAACGCTCTGCGCCACCTCCAGGTGGATCGAGGTCCCGCACTGCGGCAAAGAGACGGCGGGTGCTCATACAACTGCCTTCGCTCCGACCCATTTGAGCGTTGTGGGCTCTTATCAACCCGGCTGAGGCATAGAAGTGTTGGACACATCTCTGAATACAAATCAAATACATGCATCGTGTGGGTCAAACATGCGCTTGGAATGGCCAGTCTATGCATTTACTGCCAGTGTATTCCTCGCTTTTGCTCTAGGTGTTCAGTTCTTGTCTCTCAGCACCGGTGCCGTCTTTGGACTGTTTCTGTTACTGACTGTGGCCTATGCATGGGTCGCTTGGTTGATGATCAAACAAAAGGCCGTCCTCGAACTGCATGGCTACATCACCTGCAGCACGTGTAATGAGCAGACACCCTCGCAAGGTAAGCACTGCATGAACTGCGGTGCTGAAATTTAAATCATTGACTCATCCAAAAATTCGTCGTGTGTCCAACAGGGCCACCTATTGATTCTTGAGCGATATATTGCAGATTCTCTTCTTGTTCGGTCGTTATGTCTCCGTTCATTATTGTCAATTGAATAAGACAACCTTCACTGCAGATGTCTACACTGTTTTCTCGCAATGTAATAATTTCATCAGGCACCCACACTCCGTCGTCGACGGCTTCTATGATGAGGCAAGCATCTGGTGAATCGGATGCTAACCTACATTCGTAAGTGGGGCTGTTTTCGTCATCTGCATCGCCTACTACAAGCCGGAATCTGTAGTGTTCTGCTCCATCTTGTGTAGATGTACCATCGTGGAACTGAACTGGAGATGTGCTGTTTATCAACTCCAATTCTACAATCATATCACCTGTTTCTGCTGTTCCTGTGCCGAGGGTGTCGATGTCAAAAGTTCCCACATGCTCTCCACCAAAGGGTGTTAGGTCACTTATACAACCAACGAAAACCATTGACGCCATCACAAGAGCAATCATTAAATTCTTCATAGTCATGAAACTACTAAACAAAACTCTGCATTAGTCTTTTCTGTACACCTTTTCAAACACAGTGACATAAGACAACGAACTCTTTCTATCCAACCAAAGTTATTCTTTGTTCAATATTCAAGCAGTGGGTACCGACTGCCAACCTGCTGCTGGACAACTGAAGGGCACTTTGCCTCAAGTTCAACTTTTGGTTCCGTGTAAACCACGTGAGAAAGTATTGTCAACCAGTTTGCATGGCGATAATCATGTCCAGTCAGAAACTGTTGCAACCAAGGAGGTTTTGAGATGGACTTAACCCCTCTTCATGTGGCTCTCATGTTATCGATTTTGTTGTGCTCGTTAGTGGCAGGACTGTTGTTTGGATTCGCAGTGGTTGTAATGCCTGGTATTGCTAAACTCACTGACAAAGGATTTCTTTTGGCATTCAAACACATGGATGAAATAATACAGAACAATCATCCTTTGTTCATTCTCGTCTGGGCAGGTTCAATTCTCACAGTTCTTGCGACACTGATTTTAGGAACAATGAACCTAACTGGCACGCAACTCTATCTTCTATGGGTTGCATCAACTCTGTATTTATTTGGTGTTCAATTACCGACATTTCGATTCAATATTCCCCTCAATGATTCGTTACAAGCGTTGGATATTGAAGCACTTGATGATCCCGAGGCTGCAGCATCTCGTATGGACTTTGAATATCCATGGAACCGTTGGAACAGATTCCGAACCGTAAACGCCGTCTTCGCTGTTTCAATGTTGCTCATCCTTCTCTTCCAACTCTAATGCAACCCTACGTTCCAGAGCAAAAATACCGACTCTCAAAGTAGGTATGGGACGGCATACGACCCTGATGTTTGTTGACGGAAAGTTTCCCTTACGAGCGTGTTGTTCACAAGGAATCGTACACTTCAGCCATTCGAGCGCAAAACCTGCTCTGGTCAAATCGTGTAGCAAATTCAATCAAACCTGAGCGAGGTTTTGGCCAGGAATGTTCATCGTCGTTTTTCGTACGATTTTTCCAATTTGAATGGACTGAAAGGATAGCTTCCTTCCATGCTTCTTTGTCATCAGGTCTTAGGCATGTGTCATCGGGCATCAGTTCATTGTGAGAAGGAAGATTCGAACACAGCACAGGAGTACCACTCGCCATCGCCTCAAGCGGGGGGTAGCCGAATCCCTCACTGGCACTCGGGAAAAGCAATGCTTCACTGGCGAACCGCATGTGCATCAATGCTTCACTGGAAACATCACCACCGTGAGGGGTCCAATTGAGAACCTTGTGAGCGCGGGCATACGCAGATGCAGATGGGCCTCCGTACGGGCAGTTCTCATTTCCAACATGATGAATCTGAATGCTGTTTTTGACTTCCTCATCCAATTCGCCAAGAACCTTGCACAGGAATTCGAGGCGCTTTCGAGGAGCGTGACTCCCGACAATGAGCAGATGGCATTTCTTCGTAAAGTCGCGAGCAGGAGTGAGTACATCAACGGAATCTTGAGCCACTGGAGTAAACGATTGAACACGGAGTCCGAGCGGTACGCAAACCGACTTTATCGCAGGGAAATGTTGTTTGCAGGCGGACAGTGTTGCTTGTGAATCACAGACAAGGAGGTTCGCTCGCGAAATTCCATCTCGTAATTTTTGCAAATCTTTGCGGCGAAACCAGCCCGGTTTCTGTTCGCCAACATCGATCGTTTCGTCACCAATTCGAATTTGTTGTGGATACAGATGGAATAAATCGTGAACGGTAACAACCACTGGTAAAGAGCAATTTTCTGGAATGAGGTGGGCTTGTTCTTGATCGGTGATGTGGAGAAGAGTGAGTCCATGTTCACCACGAATCTTTTTGTCAACTTTTCTCGGATGAGAAAACCATCGTTTGTAGAGACGGGAGAGCGGGTTCATGCGGCGGCGCAACGGATACTCGCAAACTTCGGGAGTTGACCATCCAGAAATCTCTCCTTCTGCAAGTGAAGTTGCAAGGTTATGATGGGCCCCGCCGATACCCGTATTGCTCGAGAGGGCGCCGCCTCGGACGAGCAACACCTGTTTGGGCATGCGTGAGCCTAGCGTCGATACTTCTTGAAAGGTGAGACTCAAACTTCGGCATTGTTCTCTTTTCGTTTCGCAATTCAGTGTTAAAATGGAATTAAGTAGTCGAACAGTTAGCGTTGTTTGGGATGAGAATATGACTACACCACCACTTCGAGTTTCTCGTGAGGATTACAACGATGTTCGAAGTTCAATCGAAAACGCCATCTCACTCGGTGGAGATATTCGAGGTATTCTTGAATCACAAAAGGAATTGAACCCAACCAACGATTTGCATAACGAAGTGTGCAGAGCTGGAGAGGCCCTCAGCGTGTTCGGCTCTCGATGGACCATCGAAATACTCTCAGCATTGTACATTGCTGGACCGCGTCGATTCAATCAAATGAAAAACCTCCTTGAAGGGATTTCCTCTCGTACTCTTTCGGACAAACTACGCTATCTCGCCGAGGAAGGACTCGTACACCGGCAGGTCACTGAAGGGCCACCAATCAGAGTGTCCTACCTTCTTACCGAACACGGACGAACGTGTGGCCGCCTCCTCTCACCCCTTGTAGCCCACTTGAAGATTCATCTTGGAACGGTAATTGCTCAAGACGAATAACCAATCCTCAAACATGAAAGGGATGGCTTAAGAAAGGAGAACTTCGAGTTCACGTTATGCCTCTGCTTGCACAATGGGTACGACAACGGCCTTGGTTGTCTGCAGGCCTGGTGGGTGCAGCTGGTGGCGTTGTTGGCATTGCAAGTGGTGTAGCGGCCGCTGCTACCGCAGTTGGAGCCTTTGCTGTTGGCAGTGTTTCAAGTAAATCTCGTGCCTATGAACACCCATTACGGCAAAGAATCTTGTCCACACTCGAGCAACATCCTGGCCTATGTTATCGTGAACTCCAATCAACGCTTAATGCAGCGAATGGGACACTTCGTCACCATTTGGATGTGTTGCAAACCCGAAGAAGCGTTACTGTTCTTCCCGTAAACGGTAGAACATGCTACTTTGCTGGAGCACCAAGTCAAGTCGAAATCCTTCGCGGAATTGCTGTGACTGAAGAACGCGCGGCTACCGCACTCCCAATTGGACTCTCTCTGGTTCAGAAACTCATTATCGAAGATATCCAGAAAGAAGGTGTTCCTCGCTCTCAAGCCGCGCTCGCTCGCAGGATTGGTCGCTCACGTGCGACCGTCCACTCTGCGGTCAAGGTCCTTCGTCGGAGAGGTATTCTGCGAGAAGATCGTATCGAAATGATGCCACATATCGACATGGAAATCGAATGGCATGGTTCGAAAGGCGTTGATTACGAGTGGCACGACGAGCGACGATAACCGCTCTATTTTTCGCCGCTTGAGAGGCAAATAATACACAGCCTTCAAAGACCTTCGACAGAAACGAAGGCTGAGTGTCATGTTTAGCGTCCGATTATCGGAAGTTTCGCTGCCTGCAAGCGAGCGAGATTTGGACAATCTCGTGGGATGGTTCATTGAGACACTTTGCCTTGTTCGAAAACGAGGAGAGGCAACTGCGGATTTTGGCAGGGCAGGACCCGTTCATCGCCTGTTGAAGGAATACTTGTTCGCACAACCAGATATCAGCTGGGATGCAAAAATGCTCGCTGATGAATTAGCGTTGACTCCGGCTTCGCTCAATCACCATCTCACCCGTCTTGTTGAGGCTGGAATCATTGGTTTTTCGAATGAAGGTAAAGGATGGCGACGCTATTTTCTGCGAGGTGGCTCGCTGCCCAATGCTGTAGAATTTTTCACGCTCCAATGCGAAACCATTGTCAAACAACGCATGGCTCTTCTCGATGCGCATTGGAATCGAAAGGAACTGCCTTCGGTCGTCAAAGCCACCCCATCTGAGACACCTCCTCTCACCATCGGTATTGTCGATCACCGACCACTGTTTTCCGATAGCCAAGAAAACGCCCTTTCCCAATGGATGGGAGATTTCGGCCTACTTGGGGAGCGGCCTGGAAAAGAAGCCAATGCCGAGTCAATATCGGTTCAGTTGTTTGAACTGTTGCTGAGCAGAGACATACCTCTATCGTTGGATGAAGCAGGAGAATTACTCGATGAACAGAAACCTCGTTTGGGTCGAATACTGGAGCGGTTTCGCACCACTGGCATGGTACAAAGAGTGCCACGTATCGACCGATTGAACGTCGCCTTGTGGACTGCAATGACGGCGCAGCACCAACGGCGAGGTGAAGATTGGATGTTGAAGAAAGGAGGGTTTCAGCGCATACTCAATACCAAACAACAATCCTCACTCCTTTCACAATTAAAGGCTGGGAAATTGAAAGTCGAAGACGTGGAAAAGAACATGAAAGAACATACTCATGAAGAACAAATGCTGTTGCTCAATTTACTCGGTGGAAGGCTGCCACTTGGCCACCAAATGTCAGGATTCTCTTCCGATGAAGTGCATAGGGAAATCGCTGCTCGAATTGATAAAATCCTTCGCCGTATGCGAAGAGTTGCTCAATTGTATGAAAAGGAAATGAGTCCTAAAGAAGAACCATTCGAGTGAATCAGCAGGTCGTGAGAATATGAGTGAACACATCGGTGCTAAACCAGGCACATGGGAGGGCGAATCTCGACTCCTCTTTCTCGCTCCAATGGCTGGAGTCTCTGACCTTCCATTCCGATTACTTGCCAAAGAATGTGGCGCTGATGTCACAATTACGGAGTTCACCAACAGCACCGCCCTGTCGCGTGAAGCCGCCATGTCATGGAGAAAAATGGAATCGCACGAAAAGGAAGTTCCTTTCATTCCTCAAATATTCGGGGGGGATGCTGGAGACATGGCTACGGCCGCAGAAATGCTTGCTGCAAGCGCTGACATCATCGACCTCAACTTTGGTTGTCCCGCTCCAAAAGTTACCAAGATTTGTGCGGGTGCAGCACTGATGGGAGAACCGAAGAATCTCGTCTCCATGGTTGACGGAATAATTCAACGCGTGGACATTCCAGTGACTGCAAAAATGCGGCTCGGTACTGGACAAGGTGCAAACAATGCATTTGAAATTTGTAAGGAACTTGAGGACATCGGCACTTCGCGGTTGTGTGTTCACGGCCGAACTCTGCGTCAGCGTTATTCTGGTGAGGCTGACTGGAATGAAATCAAACGCATTGTCGAAGCCGTCGAAGTTCCAGTCATTGCTAACGGTGATGTTGTCAACGCCAAGAGCGCAAAATTATGCCTGGAGACAACGCATGCGGCGGGACTGATGATTGGCAGAGGGGCAATAGGCCGGCCATCGGTTTTTGGAGACATTAAGGTGGGACTTGGTTGGATGAAAGAAGAGGATTTACCTTGGATCCAAGACCTTGGCGATGAATGGTATGAACGCTCAGCGATTGGCCAAGCATTTGCCACCCGCAAATGGTGTTGGGACAAATACATCGATTATTCTCATCAAAGCGTTGGCTTACAGCCACGATGGATGCAACGACATGCTGTCGCATTCACCAAGGGGCTACCTGGTGCGAAGAAGATTCGAAACTTGATGCACGGTGCTCCAACGCCTGAAGCGTTCGCTGATGCAATATCGACATATCTAGCAGCAAACGAGTGATGTTCTGCTCTGCGGAGCAGGTGTAGAATGTCTCAGAAGGTTGATTGCCAGTCTTCCAAATCTTGGGAAGCTGCCCAATCTTCGTCGGTTGTTTCACCACGAACCTTGAGGACTTCACGAGCCAAGAGCCAGTAAACGAGTGCAAGAGAACGGCGTCCCTTGTTGTTTGCTGGTAGAGCAACATCGACGTTTCGAAGGTTGTTGTTTGCATCAACAATGCCAACAATTGGTAATCCGGAGTTAACTGCCTCACGGAGTGCTTGTTGGTCAGCAGCTGGGTCAGTAACGAAAAGGACATCCGGTTCAACGTATGAGCGAAGAACTGGGTTGGTCAAAGAACCAGGAATAAAGCGGCCTACAGCAGCGTTTGCTCCAATTGCTTCAGAGAAAAGACGAGCAGGGCGTTGGCCGTATTGACGAGCAGAAACAACCATGATTCGTCCTGCGTCGTACTTGTTGAGGAATTGTGCGATGGATCGAATACGAGAGTCGGTCATGTTCACATCAAGGAGGTACAGTCCATCTTCACGAACACGTTCAATGAAACGGGCCATGTCAGCACTCTTCTGTTGAGTACCAATGTTGACTGCGTTCTCTTCATACGATTCGAAGGGCAAGAGTAAGTTCGATTCTTCGGACATGGTCATTCCTCAGCAGTCGTCCGACTTGGACTCCATATTAAAGCGGTTCGTAGAGTATCGGAACGAAAATTAGACCAACCTTTGGGTAATTTGGGCGGGATTGCCTAGGAAGAACTCAAGAGGTAAAGCCAAGGTGTTCAATGAGAGGGGGGTTGTAAATGACTGAGAATACTGGACTAATCGGTGTACTGAGTGCAACTCAATCCGAAGATGGTGTTTGGCGTAACTCTCAAGGCGTCGCTTTACCGGTGAGCGCCAGCGATTTAGAGCGCCACGAGTATTGTCCGCTTTCATGGTCGCTGTCCCGAGAAGGAAATTCCGGACAAGGGGAAGCCATCACCGCCGGAATCAAAAGACACGCGGAAATCCACTCCCAAATGAAAGATTTCAAACACGTTCAAACTCAGATGCGTCGGTCCGTCACCATCTGGACTTGGTGGTTCTCCGTAATCATTGCATTGTCCATCGATGCTGTGGCGTTCAATTACATCGACGACGTGGTCACTCCACTCTATATGGCTCGATACCTCGCCTTGTGGAGCGTTACAACCCTCATAGCTGGACTTGTTGCCATATCGGTCCCATGGCGTTCATGGATTGGCATCAACGAAACCGTGCCTCGGCAGAAAACGAAATTTCTGGAAGAACGTGATGACCTGCAACAGTTCTGGGAGCCCAAAGGATTCATCGGCGGTTGGTTTGAAGCAGGCAGGGTTGAAGCAAGTTTGCTGTTTGGCTCCATTGTCTTGGGTCTCCACGCAATTGCCCTTACAGCAGCTGATAACCGTGAACAAGCAACCTTTATTCTGTTCATCACGGCAATGACTTGGACACTGGCTGCATCATGGCAACTCCAGCGTGTTTTGCTTTCAGACAGCGAACTTCAATCGATGAAAAAGGATATTGATCTTGAAGAGGATGTTGAAATTGCCTATTCGGATAACGATGTCGACTCGAACCTTCTCAGCGATGAAAAACTGGGACTCCGCGGCAGACCCGACCAAATTGTCATCGTTGATGGCGAGTTTATTCCGGTCGAACAGAAAACGGGTAAAGTACCTAAAAACCCACATTCAAGCCACCGAATGCAGCTCCTTGCCTACCTGCATTTAGTCGAAAAAAGTACCAACAAAAGTTCACCCTATGGCGTGTTGCGATATGGGAGCGAGAACTTGCACCAGATACCTTGGACTGATAGTGCAAAGAGCGAACTTTACGATGCAGTATTTGAAATTCAAAGGCTCATGGTAGAAGGTGGTGCAGAGCGTAACCACGATCGCCCTGGCAAGTGTCGTAATTGTTCTCGACGCTACGCTTGCAATGATTCGCTTGTTTGAATCACTCACAGACATCTTCCATTGGATACGTCAAGCATGTTCTCTTGATGTTAATGTCGACTTGGAAATTGTCTTGCAGAGCGGTGTTTTGCAATCCTCCGCCACGTGCGTTAATCTCCAGTCGCCAGTTTCCGCTTTCAAAGGTAGTTGAGCCTTCTTCCATGCTAAGCGGGTCAGTCGATGCCCCGAGGTCTTTACACACATCAATCGACCAAGCAAGATTATTGGAAGGTGTGTACAACTCAGCACGCACATAGCGGGTAAAACTCTCGAAGCATCCAATGTCTTCTGTTCCGGTTATCTGTACTTTCCTGTAAATCGAAATTTCGCTGACCGAGTCATCGATTGGAATGAACGTCGTATTGGTATATGCTTCCCATTCAAACAGGTTGTTAAACACCTTGATTTCTTTGTAACTGTCTGTTTTAGTTTCAAAGACTGGGGCATCTCTCCGGTCTTCCAACCACTCTCTCGATTGGAGAAGCCCTAAACACCCAGAGAAGGAACCGAGAAGGAGGGTCATGACCAATAAAAATGGTAAACTCCAACTGCTCTTCATCGTATGATGCCAAGAGCGCCCCCCATATCAATTCAATGTCGGAATGATACGAGGGTTTGAAGGCTAATGAATGCAGCAGCGTCTGTCCGAATGACGCTTGTGGTTGCCGAGCACCTGCGATGACGAACCCTATGAAAGCCGACGGACATCACTCAAACTTAGCGCCGCAGGTTCCACATTCTGTAGCCTCAACCGGCAAGTCAGCGCCGCATGCACCGCACTCTGCCACGTCGGGCTTCGCTTCTTCAGCAGCCTTACGACGAGCTCCTTTTCTACGGGCAGGTTTCTCGGCCTTAGGTGTTAAGTCGTCAATCTTTGAAAGCGGTTTTTCGTCGTCAATCACTGTGAAATCTGAAGTGGGTTCTGATACTTCGTTCCCAGCAAATGCTGAATCGGACAGTTGCATACCTACGTTGACTTTGTCACCTGGCATGATTCCGTCTTCCCCGGTAATCTCATACAATCGGCCACGAATATCTGCATCGCTTGCTGAGAGGTCCTTTCCATCGTCCTTGTGGGCAATGATCTCGCCTTTCGAAGCCAGAATAGCATCAATGTCGTTCGTACTTTCGCTGAGGTCTTTCATACTCTTGAGTGTCGTTGTAACCGTGTTTTGATACGCTTCCAGTTCTTCTTCAGTCATGTCCTCACGCATAATTTCGTCAGCGTTTCGGCGATCGTAAGCGGCTTCCACCTCTGCCTCAGCAGATACGATGTTTTCATCCCATTCAAATTCGAGATCATCTTCATCGAAGCCAAACTCCTTCACCGTTTGAGCAAAGTTCTCGGTTCCAGTCACGATAGCATCTTCGTCAATTTCGTCAGGCAAAGCAACTGTTTCTTTGGCTGTACGCTCCTTTCGTTCACGCTTTTCAAAGTACGATGAGACATCTTGTTCTGCACCACAATAGACACAGTTATCGAGTAAATCAGGAATTGATTCGCCACATTCATTGCAATCGTGGAATTGCTTTCTCGCCTTCTTGAGATTGAATGAACAATGTGGGCATCGGTCTTCATCACCCTCAAGTTCGCCGTCACATGCTGGACAGTACTCGAAAATGTCACGTTCAACTTCCTCCTCTGATTCGCGAGTCAAGAACACTGAAATCGCAAGGATTGCAATAAGAATAGCAGCAACCAGCCCGATGAGCGTGAACGTCCCAAGTTCAGAATTGGAATTCATATCTTCAATATCTTCTCCGCTTAGTACGGTAGCGAATGTCCGAGTAAAGGTGTTCGAAATCGTTGAATCCGAGGGCACCAATCTCACAACAGTAGACGGGGCTACAGCGGTAAAGTCACACGCAAGAGTAACCTTGTCACCGAGGTTCACGACTTCAGCATTGATCGTGCTAATGATTTCATCGTTGCCATCTACACAATCGTAGGTCAGTGAACCAGTAGCAGTACTGGTCAAGTCGATGGAAAGGGAATAGTCAATTCCTTGCGTCATCGGGAGGGTGAATGCCGAACCTTCTGAATCGGTCACTTCGAGTGTTGAGAGAGCCCAGTTGAGGCGTAGTTCTGCTTCTACGGAGACCATGCCAGTTGCGACGCTGTTCAAAGGGTTTGAATCCCAACTGTTGGAAGAAGCGATCCATTGAGCCTCGAAATCAGCCTGGTGTGCACCAATAGCAGTGGTGAGTTCAACAATCCAAGTGTAATCTTGACCAGAATCAAGGTAGATAATTGGAGAAGTCTCAGTCGTGCCTTCCCACGTGTAGTGCAATCGACCAGAAACACGAATATCGCCGGTGTTAATCATACTTACACGCCATTCAATAGAATCACCAGAGTTTACCGATGGGGATGAAGCGATAGCGTTTGCATCAACGAAAACGTCAGGTACTTCAAACTTGGAGAGGGTGCTTGAAAGCTCGTCGTTATCTGTTGACTCTTGTGTAAAGTCAGCATTCGAGAACGGGTCAATTTTGGCCGTGATGGTGTGCATACCAGCC
Organism: Candidatus Poseidoniaceae archaeon; assembly: GCA_938075675.1. Lineage (GTDB taxonomy): Archaea > Thermoplasmatota > Poseidoniia > Poseidoniales > Poseidoniaceae > MGIIa-L1. The sequence goes on from CALJHE010000033.1 coordinate 22,525, forward strand.
GGCAGAGCATCGAGTTCAGCAGCAGTGAGGGTATGGCTCCATATTGACTCAGCGTATCCAGTTCCGCTCAATGACACGCTAAATGGCGCCGTTGTCACCAATTGACCGGTTAGACTTGAAATTTGAAGCCACATGGGTACTTCAGACACACCGGTTCCGTTGGTTCTACCGAGTTTTCCTGAAACCACCCAAGGGCCTTGGAGAGCACCTTCTGCAATGTCTACAGTAAGTTCCCCAACGTGGAATACATCCATTCGAGTATCAACAACAAAAGAAACTTCTACCACCTTGTTGAACTCAGAAGATTCCTCAACTGCATCTTGGTAATCCGGCGTCAAATAGAGTGTATGTGAGCCACTTTCTGGAGCAGTAAAAGTCGTGTTGATCCACTCGGTTGCGCCAGCTGCAAGTGGCGGTGTTGTAAGGTCCAAATCGCTTGCACCGGGCAAATCGATGTGAAGGGTGCTGGCGACTGCAGGTTCACTGCCCACATTTCGGACAAGTGAAGAAAGTGTAACTGTGTCTCCAGAGAAAATTCCAGTCGATGGCGTGAGTTCAGTTTGCGTCACCTTAAGGTTTGGAAGTCCGGTGACTGTAAAATCAACATAAAATTCTGCAACTGTTCCAGAACCTCGAGGATGTTCGAAGGTGATATGGACTTCATGATCACCTTCAGTGAGCCCGTTCCACACTGCTGAAACTTGTTCTGAAGTGTCCGTATCTATGTCAACTGTTGCCTTTTTGATGAGTTGATCTGAAGATATGTAATCACGGTAAAACGAATATTCGACATCTGTCGCATAGTTACCACTGTTGTACAATTGCAGGTTAATCGTGACCGAACCGCCTGCAACAGGATTGGCCGGTTGAAGGGCAACCGTACTCGGACTTGCCTGAATTGAACCGCTTTGCTCCGCTGATGCAGGCATCGGAACAGATGCGATACAGAGGAGAAGAATTGCCAATATCGGCTTCCACGCGCTTGCCATGTAGGTAATCGACAACCTGCGGAGCACTTGAACCCATCTCTACGAGCCGTGAAAAAAAACACTTCAAGGCTAGGATTCGTCAATTCCGTAAGGGGTGATGCAAGACTGATGGGCAAAGACTGAACTCATTTGACCTGAAAACGACCCGTATCAAGGGGAGCATTCAAGGATAACCGCACCCGTCACAGTCTCATGGGAAGGAGTTGGCCGAGTGTGGTTCTGGTCGTGCTACTTCTCTTCTTGAGTACAACTCCAGCGGTTAATTTGGAACTCGACGATTCGAAAACCAACTTTTTCACCAACTCTGACCTAACTTTGGGCTTCTCAAACGGTCCGACTCAAAATCAAGATGTTACTGGATTGCTCAGCCTGTCGTTTTCGATGAGTGGAGAGGCCAATGTATCATCCCTTCTCATTGAACTATCCAGTGATGGAAACAGTTGGACGACGGTCACCAACCTCACGACTACGCCATGGTTGACCTATTTTGACTCAACCAGTTACACCAACGGCTCTTACACCCTTCGAGCAACGGCATGGGATGATGATGTCAACGAATCCGTAATTGCAACATCAGGCACATTCAACATCGTCAATCAAGTACCTGTGATCACGATTTTCACCGCACTCAATGCTGCTGCTGGAACCGGAACTTCGGCTTCGGACAGAGCATGGTTTGGTATCGCAACGGACGGAACATTGGCCTACCGTTGGGGCGCAAGCGATGACGACCTCAGCTATGCAACAATCACCAACGTACCTGGCCCAGGTGCACCGTCAAACGACGGACCAGGAAACCTAGCCTATGGATGGGATTGGAGCAGCGGTGCTATGGAGGAAGGAACGTGGAACTCTCGCCTCACCGTTTACGACAGTTCGAGTCTATCGGCAACTCAGACAATGTTTGTCGGCATCGACCGAACAGGACCGACGCTTTCATCGGTCACGGTCGGAGACGGATCAAACTGGCAAAAATCAACCGATGTAACCCTGAGTGGCCTCATCAACAACGCCGATGATGGTCAAGGCAGCGGCGTTGCATCCGCCGAATATTCACTGGACGGTGTGGTCTGGAATGCAACAACTTCCGATTCCGTCCAACTTAGCCTTGCAGAAGGCAACCACACCGTTTCAGTTCGCTCGATAGACAGAGTCGGCAACATTGGCGCCACAACCTTGGTCGAAGTCCGTATCGATGACACACTTCCCCTGTCAATTGGATGGACCGTCGATGAGTTAACCACAAGTCGTATTGGTCCAGCGAATGTTCAATTCAATGCGGTAGACGACGGCTCAGGAATTGATTCCTCCAACTCATACATCCAATTCGGTTTCGACTCGAACGGTGTTGGGCAAACTCCTGACCTTTCGGGTAACTGGTTGCAAATGAGCTCTCCCGGACTTACCGGTTCCATTGGACTGGCCAGTTGGGCCACAAAATCACGTCAATACTTGATGTTCCGAGCAATTGTAGTTGATAATGCTGGAAATGAATACACATCAAATCCAAGCGCTTACCAAATCCTGCCAGGCCTTGACCTGTACTGGAACGCAACAGAGACCAACCTTGACCGACAAATTGTCCGACCCGGAGAAGCAGATGGGAATGTTACCATCACAAGCCTGCTGGAAAGCAACCAAGATTACGGCGGCAGCGTCGTTGTACGGCTCGAATCAGCACCGGCCGACCGAACTTCAACCGTGGCATGGACGGTTATGGAATCACGAACCCTGGAATCAAACTCGCTTGCCGATCGTGAAGAATTACTGATTTGGAACTACACAGTACCCAAAACTGGACAGTTCGACCTACGCTTGGTCATCGACTACGTCAACGTCATCGATGAGTACGATGAAGGGAACAACTACAACCACATGGTGGTAACTGGTGCTTCGATCGGTTCACCGGGATTAGTGCCGTCTTTTGCTCCGTCAGTATTGCTCCTTCTCTTAGCTGGTTTTGCCATCAGTGTATTCCAACGCCGTACAAGAGATTGAAAAGAGGTCGGCTGTAGGAATAGACATGCGCCAGCCTCTGCCTCGTGTCCCGATGAACCGCGTTGCGGTTCTTATTGGTTCGAAAGGAACGACTGCGAAGTCCCTTCGAAACGCCTCAGGATGCAAGGAATTCAACATCGATTCCGAAACCGGGGATGTTGAAGTTGTTTGGGGTGACCCAGGGACCTATGATCCTGTCAAGGCAATGAAATTTCCAAACGTCATCAAGGCCATCGGCAGAGGCATGGCTCCTAAGGCAGCAATACAATTGCTTGAAGACAACCACTTTTTCGAACTTGTTGATATCCGTAAATTCGTTGGTAAAAGATCGAATCAACAACGAAGAATTCGCGGCCGAATTATTGGAAGCCAGGGTAAAATCCGCAAACTCATCGAAGGATTAACCGACACTCAAATCACCATTTACAATTCGACGGTTGTATTGGTTGGAGAAGAAGAAGGGCTTTCCGCAGCCCGACAAGCTGTCGAAATGATTGCTGGTGGAGCAGAACACGGCACCGTACTCAACTTCCTTGAGCGTGACCGAAGGCGCTCTCGAATCGTGAACCGTCAACTTGACAGCATCGAAATACGCGAAGACATAGCAGTCCCATCCACTGGATTTGAAGGACTTGTACCGGGATTGTCTGACCTTTCAGAGCGCCGCAACCGACGGATGCGTGCGGCCCAAGTTGACCCTGAAGACGAAGAAGCAGTCATCGAAATGATGGAACTTGCCGAAGACGAAGAAGTCAGTTGGGGCGAAGAGTGATTATTCCTCTTCGGAAAACATCTGCTGCTGTACATGATCGAGATTCATGTTGAGTACCTCGAACATTGCTTCGGCGAGTTCCATTTTTATTCCGTTCTTCTTCCCCCACTCGACCAACCGTGTGACGTCACGAACGAGGAACTCCTGCGCTTTCGGGTGGGTTTGAATGACCGCTTGACCGACATCGATGACCATGGCTCTTCCGTCATGCCAGAGAATATTGTACGGTGAAAAATCGCCGTGGACCAACTTTGCTTTTTGCCAGCAAATGGCCAAAAACTCCAGCAAATCTTGGAAAACATCTTCTGGAGCATCGACTTTCACCTCACGAAGTTTAGGCGAAGCAGAGACATCGGTCCCTACATACTCCATCACGAGGACATTTTTGTGAATGCCAAGAGGGCGAGGAACATTCAATCCCCAGCGAAAGAGTCGTGACAAATTGCGGTGCTCCTTTCGAACCCAGATGTCTACAAGATCACGGTGTCGGCGTCGAAGACCACCAAATCTGCGGTCGCCTTCGATGTATTGAATAAGATTCTTGAAAACTGCATTTGAAGTGTGGAAAATCTTCACTGCAACGACCTTACCGTCGATATCTGTGGCGTGAAAGACGTGAGCTTCCTTACCTCGAGCGATTGGAAAGTCAAGAGTATCAATCGTACCGGCTTTCATTAATTTGTACAGAGACATAAGGGTCATTCTGTCAAAAACTTGGTCGAATACTCGTCGGTCAACCCAATCGTACGTCCCTTTCCCCAACGCACCTTGAATCTTGGATTCTATGTCACGAAACATTCGCTTGTGACGGTCTTCCTTCATCCAGTTGAACGCACCGGATTTGGCCTCAAGATTGCTGAGAAAGTGGTCTTGTTCACTCTTAGCGTAGTCCTCATCCATGCCCTGCTCGGAAGAGTTCTTCTTCCGGGGTTGTTTATTCTGGCGACGGCGTTTACGCTGGCGTTTGTTAGAACCCAACTCGTCTTCCCAGTCGTTTCCTTTCGCCATTCGCCCACCCAGGGTCTTGCACCAGTTCAACCAAACAAGGCTTCGAGGTCCTCGTCGTCGTCATCGTCTTCTGCTGGATATTCTTCAACAGGGACATGTGGAACTTCTTCAGCCGGTGCTGCCTCTTCTGCATCATCGGAACCAAACAAATCATCGTCGTCATCGTCATCATCGTCTGAGCCGAACAAATCATCGTCGTCATCGTCATCATCTGAACCAAACAAATCGTCATCATCGTCATCTCCGTCGTCACCAAACAACTCCTCAGTTGGTTGTTCCTCAGGCTCGTCCATTGTGCCGAAAGTGTCAGAGAATTCATCGTCGTCATCATCGTTTGAGGTGTTCATACCAAAGAAATCCAACTCCTTAGGAAGAACACCTTTGCGTGAAAGGTACATCGCTTGAGTTTTTGTGTAACGGTGCTTTACATCTGCTTTCGAGTCTTGGAAATCCCAAGGCCAGACAATGATCAAGTCTCCATCACGAACCCACTGACGGCGACGCATCTTACCTGGGATGCGGGCCATACGGGTTTCACCGTCTTCACAGAGAACAGTAACACGTCGACCACCGAGGATTTGTTCAGCAAATGCGAACATTTCGTTGATTTTGCGGTTCGGCATCTTAACACGGATTTTGCCACCTGTCGCGTCTTCTGGATTTTCGAGTCGAGCAAGCTCTTCTACATCCACTTTTTCTTCATAACGTCGACCCAAGTAGTCTCACCTGTATATCCCAACAGCCGACCCTTCTTGAATACAGCACCCAAGAATCAGTCGTAAAAGTCCCGCAATAAGGCGTTTAAGCCGAAAGAACGGCCTCACCAATCGTAGTTGAGGCTTTGAGCAGCCATTTCACAGAGGCGAAGCACAGCGTCTCCCGCAACACCGATGAGAAGTGTCGTAAGGACGCAAGCAAAGATTGCTGCACGGACTTGCCAGCCGGTCGGAAGTGGTCCTTCACGACCTTCTTCAGGTTCGTCAAAGAACATGACAACACCAACACGGAGATAGTAAAACATCGAGATGGCTGAGTTGAGAACCATCAACAACGCAAGCCACCATACCCAGTGCATATCGCCAAGTGCATAGATGCCGCCATCAGCGAGTTCCGCACCCATGTCACCTACGGCGACACGGACGATTCCCATGATGACGAGTAACTTCGAAAGGAATCCAGCCATTGGAGGGACACCTGCAAGTGAAATCATGAAGATGAACATTGAAACTGCAAGGAGCGGTTCTCGCTTTGCAAGGCCGCCGAGTGAAGACAAGCGGGAAACGTCGCCTTCGGATTCAAGAATGGACAACACGAGGAAGGCCCCGAGTTTGAAAGCAACCAGAACCAGCAGGTGGAAGATTACAGCCGTCAAGACTGCCACCGCTGCTGCACCCGCATCACCTGACACTGCTGCGTCCCAGTTCCAAGCACCAACTGCTGTGAGAGCAGCCAGCATGTAACCTGCGTGTGCGACTGAAGAATAAGCGAGCATTCGCTTTGGGTTGTCGCTGCCAAGAGCGGCAAGGTTGCCCCAAGTCATGGTAACCGCTGCGAGAACGCCAAGACAAGCAAGCCAGATAGCACTGCCGTCACCGGTTTCAGGAGCCGCAACAATGAGCAACATGCGAACCAATCCAATCATTCCCATTGCCTTACTTGCAGTCGCAAGAACACCGGCAACAGGGCTTGTTGCACCAGCATAAGCATCGGGAGCTGCGAAGTGGAACGGTGCTGCACTGACCTTGAAACCAAATCCAACCAGCACAAAGCCGATTCCAATTAACGGTAGAGCCATTTCTGTTGAACTGGTCGTAGCAAAAGCAGTAGCCAATACATCAAATTGCAGCGAACCTGCCCATAGATAAAGCATCGAGAGGCCGTAAAGTCCGACACCAGAAGCAACAGAACCGACGATGAAGTATTTCATACCGGATTCAACACCAACCTTGGATTCCTTGAGGAAAGCAACAAGCACATAGGTGGAGAACGATGCAAGTTCAAGTCCAATGAACAAAACAAACAGATCTTGAGCAAGTGCGACTACGGACATTCCGAGTGCACAGGTAACCATCAAGATGTAGAAATCTGCTTGCCGTCGGTTGTTGAACAATTCAGTTTCTGAGACCTTTGAACCGACACCGTTCACAGGTAGTCGGTTCATGCTGGAAAAGGCAGCAAGCGCAAGAGCGCCGAAGAAAATCAGTTCGAAAATCCGACTGAAGCCGTTAACAAGAAGCAATTGCTTACCGGATTCACTGACGATAGCTACTCGGTCGAGTCCCTGACTGAATGCGTAGAGGACATTGAAGAACGCACCACCAAGAGTGAGGGTTGCCAGCCAAGCAGGCAGACGTGGGTCACTGGTAAATTCAAACCTTTTACCACCAAGAAGCCATGGTAGTCTCACTTGAGTTCCAGGAATGCGGAATGTACCTTGACCAAGATTTGGTACGATGATAAGAAGAAGCATGCCAGCAAACAGAATCAATTCTGGTCCCATGGCTTCGACAAATCCTTTGCCAAACGGTTCGATTTCAGTTAGGTTCGACATTTCAGATACCTCCGTTAAAGTCGCCAAGAATTGGCAAAATCAAACCGTCAAAGATTTGCTTTGTCCAATCATGCATCATATCGAGACCAATCCACGGCATAACACCGAACAGGATTGTGAAGGCAGCCAAAATGAGCATAGCCAATTTCTCCGGCGATGCAAGGTCAGGCACTGGTTCTCCATGCAATGAAGCAGGTGGCTGAGTTTCGTCTCCACCCTCGAAGATTGTTCGTTGCATCGACCAAAGGTAGTATGCAGCGGTCACAGCGAGTACGAGAGCCGGTCCAACCATCCAAAAGACGCTCCATCCGTTGGCATCGATGAAATACCACAAGGCAATGAACATCATTAATTCAGCAACGAATCCTGCCAAAAGAGGAAGACCAAGTGAAGCCATCCATGCAAACATCATTGATGTGGCAATCCAAGGTGAGTGCTTTGCCATACCACGCATAGCACCGATTTCCATGCTGTGGTAATGGTGCTTGAAAGCGCCACACACGGCGAAGAGCATTGGGCTAATGATTCCGTGAGCGAACATCATGAAGAGTGCTGCTGCCCAGCCCATTGGTTGCATTGTAGCGATTCCGATGAGGATAACACCCATGTGAGAAACGGATGAGTAGGCAACCATCTTCTTCAGATTGGTTTGACCCAAACAGACGATAGCCCCCCAAACAAGCGAAACCATACCGATGATCATCAAGGCGAGTTGGAAATACTCCAAAGCATGCGGGAACAAACTGATTGGCAATCTGAACATACCGTAAGCGCCCATTTTGAGCATAACACCTGCAAGCAGCATTGAACCACCTGTGGGCGCTTGAACGTGAGCATCAGGCAGCCAAGTGTGGAAAGGAACTGCTGGAAGTTTCACCAAAAATCCAAGCATAAGCATTGCGAACAGAACCTTCTGAATGTTGGCTCCAAGGTACCAGTTGCCGTTGCTGTTCTCTGCAAGTGCGTGTTGTGTGATGGTTGGAATATCGAAACTTCGACCGGTCATGCTGCCTGCGTAATCCAGTGGATTTCCGGGGTCTTGGAAGAAGTAGAGCGTTATGAGACCGAGCAACATGACAACAGAAGCGGTGAAGGTGTAGATGAAGAACTTCTGAGAAGCATACTTTCTGTCTGCTCCACCCCACATGAGGATAAGGAAGAACATTGGGATAAGTGTCAATTCCCAAAACACGTAGAACATGAACAAATCAAGAGCGACGAATACACCGATTAAAGCGCCGCCCATTGCCAGAACGATTGGGAAGTAGGTAGCACCGTTCTTTTCGTTCCATGTAGCAATAATTGTCACAGGGAGGAGGAAAGTAGTCAACCAAACCATTGGGAAGGAGAGAGCATCCAAACCTACAGTCCAATGAATTCCGAGTGATTCAATCCAAGTGTAGCGGTGAGAGTACTCGTATTGATTGAAACCTATACCCTCCCAGCTGACGTCTCCGAAGTACTGGAAGAACATACCCGTGGTGATTCCGAGAAGAACCAATGAGAACACCAAACAAGCCATTCGGATCGGGTCCGAAAGTTTGTTTCGCATCGATTCACTTGCTTTCGAAACGAATGCCAAGAGAAGAAGACTTGAAATCAAAGGGAAACCGACGAGCGGTAGCGAAATCCAATCTTGCATTCAAGCCACCCCCCAGATTAACATGAAGATCGCTAATGTTCCAACAGCCACCATGAGGATGTAATCACGTGCAGAGCCAGTGGTCATCGAGCGAACGATGGATGAAAGCGATTGTGAACCGCTTTCAATCGCTTTGATTGTTCCATCAATGACTTCGCTGTCTGCTTCTGCCGCTTTGTTTGAGAATCCTGCAACGATGTTTACCATGGCCTTGTCGTAGTACTCGTCAATGTAAAGACGGTTCTCAAGGGCAGTTGCCAAACTGGATTCTGCAAAAGCAGAGTTGTCGAAGTGGAAGCGCTTGTTAACCCAAGCGCTGAGTTGAATGACTGGGCGCATCCATGGTTTCGTTTCTTCTCCGTCAGCAAGTTTACCACCGTAAAGCGCCATAGCAAGTCCAGGACCGACGATTGCGCCTAAGAAGATGGCAACATAGGTGAGGATGAAGAAGAACGCATCGGAGTTTGCAAAGGCGTGTTCCAGTTCGTAGACAAGTCCCTTGAGCAGACCTTTCTCACCGAGTTCATACGAATTATCAGAAGCCCAGTGGGTGAAGCCTAATCCTGCGAAAATTACCGAAGAAAGGGTAACGAACGTCAAGATAAACAGTGGTGTCTTGATCCATGTGTTGGTCGGTCCAACGTGAGCTGCGACCTCGTTGTTTGGTTTACCGGCAAACGTCTTGAACCACATTCGAGACATGTAGAAGCCAGTCATGGCCGCTCCGATGAGTACGCAAGTCGCCGGTAGGAAGAAGCGTGGGTCGTCTTGAGCGACTCTCCAAGCATTGGCGATAATGCCTTCCTTGGACCAGAATCCACCAATGAGTGGTAATCCCATAATCGAGGCCGAACCAACAAGCATTGCTGTGGCGGTAATAGGCATCTTTGAGGCTAGGCCTCCCATGTTCTCCATCGATTGAGCATCAAAGTCATCGTCGTGATGGTCGTCATGGTGCCCGTCGCCGTGGTCGTCATGGTGGTGGAGGTGGTGATGAGCGTGATGAACTTCGTGAATCACCGAGCCACTGGCCATGAACAGCATACCCTTGGCCATGGCGTGATTAAAGAGATGGAACAAAGCAGCACCGAAGGCGACGACAACGATGTAATGTGCATCATCATCGTGATGCCAGTCAAGCGTGTTAGCCAGATACATTGCACATCCAAGTCCGGTGAAGATGTAAGCCAATTGGCTCATGGTCGAGTAGGCGAGGACTTTCTTCAAATCCATTTGAACGAAAGCGATTGCTGCAGCCATAACTGCGGTAATTCCACCAATTGCGGCGATGATGAAGGCGAGGTCTTCGAGATCACCGTGAAGTGCTTCTGCTCCAAAGAACGGGAACATTCGAGCAACAAGATACAATCCTGCGTTAACCATGGTTGCTGCGTGAATAAGTGCGGAAACAGGTGTAGGTCCTTCCATAGCGTCCGGCAACCAAACGTGAAGTGGGAATTGGGCAGATTTGCCAACAGCACCGATGAACATCAACCCAAGTGCCCATTGAAGTGTACCGGCTGAGTGCTTCGCTACTTCCTCGATGTTGTGGGTGTCGAAAACAACTGCGTAGTCAAGTGAGCCAAAGAGGTCCCAAAGCATGACCAGTCCAATCATGAGGAATACGTCACCAATACGTGTGGTCAAGAAAGCCTTCTTAGCCGCAGATGCTGCACTTGGGCGTTCGTAATAGAACCCAATAAGAAGGTACGAGCAAAGACCCATGATTTCCCAGAAAATGAACAACCAAAGGAACGAATCCGAGAGAACCATTCCGAGCATACCAGAACAAAACAGAACGAATTCTGCATAGAAGCGGTGGTTACGGTTGTCGTTGATTGGGTCCGTGTTCATGTATCCAATACTGAACGTGTTGATGAGCAAACACAAGAAAGCAGCAACAAACAACAGCATAACAGTCACGTGGTCGACGTAGATTCCGAACCCGAAGGAGACGGGAGTGACGGTACTGCCACCGTTCCATACCGCTGAGTTTACCCAAGCGATCTTATCAGCAACTGCAGGGTCAAACACTTTGAGAGGATTGAAGCCTCCAAGAAACTCAGAAATCAAAAGCAGCGAGAGCACCAAACTGGCACCCATTACTGGCAGAGCAATGAGACCGCCTTCTTTGAGCGTGTTTTTCCAAAACGGGTTACCGTTGAACACACGTCCAAGGAACAAGATGACGGCAAATGCAACCATTGGTAAAAGTATGATGAGGGGAGCGAAATCAAGCCACTCCGATTGGATTGTTGTTGTAACGTCTGTACTTGCCATTCAAACACCTCAGT
>CALJHE010000034.1 GCA_938075675.1 Candidatus Poseidoniaceae archaeon
GCATTTGCTGGCCATCCATCGACCAGAACCTTGTGCATTATTGGTTCTACATTGGCGTCTTTTGCTTCAAATCCATGGGTGTCGTTCTCGACGAACAAATCTCGTTCAGTTGCAGGTATTGTGGTTGGTACTGTCATGGCAATACGTAGCAGTCCACTGTTCTTAAATCTCTCTGGCGGTGGTTATCGAGATTCATACAAGTTCAAAGTCTGGCGATGGTAGGCATTGATATGGATGGAATGTCAGTGTCTGATTGGATGGCTCATGAAGCAACGAACGAATGGGAAGTTATGATGAAGAAAATCGCAGTTTTTCATGACAAACACAATTTCGAAGAAAACAACGGCCATGACATGGGCTACCGAATTGCCTTGACCGTCGAAGAGTTGGGTGAATTGGCAGCAGCAGTTACCAAGGGCAAACCACTTTCTGAATGCGCAGAAGAAATGGCGGATATTTTGCTTCTCCTGATGGGGCACTCGTTGGCTATGGAAATTGATTTGAAGGCAGCCTTTGAAAAGAAATACGCCAAAATCATGCAGCGTCCATCACGCCAAGGACGGCTCGGTTTGCGAGTCACCGAATATCAGCCCGATGAGTAATCAGCGAATCCAGTGTTGAAAGATCATGTTATGTTCGTCTCGAGGTCCGGCATCGACGAAGCGTTCACCAATCATGTGAAATCCTTCTCCCTCCATTGAAGGCGCAAACGCATCAGCGTCGTCAACCCTCGTATCGATGATGGTCTTGTGGATTTCTTTCGTGTGCTCCATGAACAGTTGGTAAATCTCCCCACCACCGATAATCATCAATTCCTCGGATTCGCCAAGTTCCAATACCGATTCGTACGTCATAACCTCTACATCGTCCCGTGGTGTTCTGGATAGCACGATGTGTCTTCGTCCTGGCAATTTTCCGGGGAGGCTCTCCCATGTTTTCCGGCCCATGACCATGGTCTTCGACATCGTGATGCGCTTGAAATGTTGCAGGTCGGACGATTGTCGCCAAGGCAAGTCGCCGTCTTTTCCGATGGCTCCATTGAGGTCGCAAGCGAAAATCATCGTGAACATAGAATCGCCTCACACTGCAATCGGCGCAGATATATGCGGGTGATGTTCATACCCAACGACTTCGATGTCCTCAAATGTAAATGAGTCTATTGTCTTACATTCTGAATTGAGTTTCAGGCTCGGTAAAGCCATTGGTTCTCGACTGACTTGCAGGTTGGCTTGTTCAAGATGGTTCGTGTACAAATGTGCATCGCCGAGGGTGTGGACAAAGGTGCCAGCCTTCAACCCGCAGACTTGGGCCATCATTTCAGTGAGTAATGCGTACGACGCAATGTTGAACGGGACGCCAAGGAATACATCTGCGCTGCGTTGGTAGAGCTGGCAATTCAATTTGCCGTTTGCGACGTGGAACTGGAAAAATGCATGGCATGGCATCAAGGCCATTTCATCAAGCTCGCCGACGTTCCACGCAGATACGATAATTCTTCGACTGTTTGGGTTGTTTTTGATCATGTCAATCGCCTGTTCGACTTGGTCGATGATTCGGCCGTCTTTTGCTTCCCACTTACGCCATTGCTTGCCGTAAACTGGGCCAAGATCCCCGTTTTCATCAGCCCATTCATTCCAGATACGAACGCCATTCTCTTGTAGATATTTGACGTTGGTGTCGCCTTTGAGAAACCACAAAAGTTCGTGAACAATGGAGCGTAAGTGAAGTTTCTTGGTGGTCACCATCGGAAATCCTTTGGAGAGGTCGAAGTGCATTTGGTGTCCGAAGACTGAAAGGGTGCCTGTACCTGTTCTGTCACCTTTTTCTTCACCTTCGTCAAGAATGCGCTGTATTAGGTCATGATAGACTTTCATTCACTCACCGAACAAATGTCGTAACCGGCAGCACTTGAGCATTCTTGAGTGATTCTATCTCACGGAGCGAGGAAAAGAACATCGGTTTCTTCATCTGGATGTTGAATATAGGTTTGAAGTTCAGCATCTGTGAAGTTTTCAAGGATGGGTTGGAGAGCCAAACGTATTTTGTCAAAATGCCAACACCTGCATACATACAAACGCCGAGCCATTTGAGCGAGTACCGATAATCCAGCATGAGTAAATCCTTGTTGGTGGAGATGAAGGGCAGATTGCATTTGATTGTGATCAGACTCCAAAAGTCGGCCAAAGTTTTCGATTTTTGCACGCGAAGAAGTGAGAGATTTCTGTCTGAGTGTTTTGGGTGTTGAATCGTATGGCCACCCTGCAATTCCCAGCAAGACAAGTGATACGAGTGAATCTGTTGAAGGTGTGTCAACAATATCACTGTCACGCAGGATGCACACCGGTCGTTGGGACATGTAGACCGTGATGTGTGGGTCTCCTTCGCATACCTTCTTGCGAATGCTCTCAAAAACATCGATGAGGATGGTCGGTCCGTTGTCGTTGGAAATAATGAATGGTTTTTCGGAACCCATCTCCATACTCCAGATTGGTGTCGAATTGACAATTGAACACAACAGTTCCAGCCCTCGAAGTTCTGACTTCAGTCGCTTTGGACAAACAATGTCACCAAGGATAAGTGTTCCAAGTTGGGTGTCTATACGCTTCACGTAGGGGTAAGCGGTCGACAGTACATCAACTATGGAGCACCGAGTGCCGAAATACTTGACATGATTTGGTCTGTAAATTTTCTATAGAGTTGGGCAAGAGACGAACGAATCTCATGGTCTTCCATCTCTGCCAACCCGAGAAGTTGTGTGGAGGTCATGCCCCCTCCGTTCTCATGACCTAACCATTGCATCCACGTAATGCCGACACCTGCTGAGAGCCCGATTCTTCTCCAAAGCCTTGGGAACTTGTGGTCTTGAGGTTTCATCATGTTTCGTGTACCAGTGAGTGCAATAGGTACAATCACTGCGTTCGGATACGATGCAGCGAGACGAGCGATTCCAGTTTTACCGGGTAGTAGGAACGGTGCATCCGTTCTTTTCGAACGTGTTCCTTCTGGGAAGATTCCAAGTGCCTGCCCCTCGGAAAGTACATCTGCAGCGCTTGATAACGCTCCTTCGCCCCCCTCATCTCTTTTGGTTTCAATCTGTCCAGTTGCTCGCATAACAAAACGAAGCATCCCGTTTTTGAAATGCCCGTCTTTTGCCAAATAATGAGTCGTTCGCCGTGCTGCAGCAATGACAAGAATCGGGTCGACGTGTGACAAATGGTTGGCTGCCAGTATCACTGCCCCTTTACGTGGAATATTATGCAATCCGTCCAACTTAGCGTTTAGAATTGGCCGTAAGAACGGGGAGAGAAACATCCGAAGAAAACTGTAGCTAGGAGTTTTTTGAAGTACCTCACCGGTAGGAGGAATAAACCAGTGCGATTCGAGGGCTTGCCATGCATCCTCGAGTGATGACGCCTCTGTCATAGCAATTTGGAATCATCCACGGGTTTTGACTGTTCCCTTTCGATGAGGCCGCAGAAGCCCCTTTCGCTTCATTTTGAACTCAGTCATACTCATACAAACCATCAAAGCATCCCTTCCACAGCGCAATGCATGGCAAGAGCCTCCCAAGGACTGTTCCTTCGTGGTTTTGTTGTCACCGTTCTTCTTTGTCTCTTGTCCTCGACATTCAGTCCTGTAGCGATGGCTGATGTTGGTTGGGAAGAGGACGGCTGGCTTCGAACAGCACTTGCACAAGAACGACTCGATAATGGCGATGAGTTCGGCTGTTACGGGATGCCGCACCTGTCATGGCAGGCAGACCCGGGTGCCGTTGCACTTGAGTGCCAGAAGTACATCACTGGACGCATCGACGCCAGCCACTGGGGCGCCAACCCAGTCTCAACTTTTACGCCACCTGGCCTAACAATGAGTCAACATACGACCATCGCAGGTCAAGGCTTTCCGGTTCAGGGTGACATGAATGGTTTGTCATCAACGGCATGGCATACATCAGAAGATTCTCCAGTCGACGATTGGGATTGGTTCAACCTTGGCCGGCGAGGTGGAAGTCTTGAGCAGATTATTGGTTCGAAAGAGCAAGTACAAACTGCAGTGGAAGAGGGTGGACTTGTCAACTTGTATTGGGTGGGTCGAGTCAACGAGGCTTCAATTCGTCACGACAAGGATATCGCGGAATACCTTGACTTAGAAGCACAAGCATGGATGACAACATGGGGCGAGGCATGGTCGTATTGGAACGTTCATGACTGTTACGAAATTGCTCACTCCAGTTCGGTTGTCTCAAACCAAACAATCATTGAATTCGAGTCACTTTTGACCGAGCAATGCACTGCTGTTGCACCCTTGGCTTGGAATGTTCCAATGACGTGGATTCTCGATGTTGGCTCTGAATCTGTAGTCGATGTTCGTGATGCAAACGGTACGTTGCAGTCGCTTGAAGGGGTAAAGAAAACTTCTGAAGGTTATACGCACATCGAATCGGAACATCTTCACCTTTCGGTCCTAAGGGGTCACAATGTGTCGATTGTCGTCAACGGGACGGTGGATTATGATGTTGTGGGTCGCTCGCAATTTTGGAATAATTACTCCTCGGCCGTAACCATCGCTGCACACGACACGACGGACTTGTTCAAGTGGTCAAAGCGCTTCACGGATGAATCAAATCTCGTGTTTACATGGCTTGTCCAGCCTCGAGACGGTCTTGGTGAAGCACCTTGGCTTCCGTTTTTGGCCGTTATCATTACGGTTTCTACGATCACTGGGATGATGTATATTCTCAAACGAGAAGGCCTCGGTCCGTTTGGCAATAAAAATTCAGATACTGGCAAGCATTATGGTTCTCGGCAATCGATGTTTGAAGCAGAATAAGGGCGAAGCCTTGATGCCATGAAGTCTTCACCGCAGTTTGAGAGGAACTGAACATGGCTGGAAGAGATGTCGTCATTGACCCATGGGGAAGTGCACAATCGACGGATTATTCTCGCATTATCGAACAGTTCGGACTGTCCTCAATGGATTCGGTCTCACTCCCTCAACCATCTCGTCTTCACCGACGAGGTATTGTGTTCGCACATCGCGAACTGGAAACCGTTCTCGATGCCCAACGGCAAGGCGATTCATTTGGAGTCCTAACTGGACTTATGCCAAGTGGTCAAATGCACATGGGCCATTCAATGGTCATTGATCAAGTCAAATGGTTTCAACAGCTTGGAGGCGATGTGACAATCGCAGTTGCAGATCTCGAAAGCCAAGCAACCCGTGGCGTGTCTTTAGAAAAGGGCCGACGCATCGCTCTTGAAGAATACATCTCTCATTACGCAGCACTCGGTTTGGACCCAGAAAAAACCAATGTGTACTTCCAGTCTTCTCGTCCAATCGTCCAAAGGCTAGGGTTCCAACTTGGTAAGCGTACGAACCTCAATGAATTTGAATCGATATACGGTTTCAACGGTGAAACCAATTTGGCTCATGTACAAGCTCCTTTGGTTCAAGTTGGGGATATACTCCATCCACAGACTGATGAATACGGTGGTCTTCGACCAATCGTAGTGCCTGTTGGTGTCGACCAAGACCCGCATTTGCGACTCACTCGAGGTCTTGCGTCGAAAACAAACTGGTTTAACGTGAACGACGGCAACTCATCCGGTGTCGTCATCACGCTATCGGTTCAAGATGACAACGCAGAAGTGCTTGGCCAGTTACCAAACGGCCGCCTTGACAAGGAACGCTTGAATGCCGTCTTCGCTGGAATTGTTGAGTGTCTCGAACACCTTGGGTACTCCGATATTATGTCGAATCCTAAGCAGGGAACGGTTCGTGTTCCAAGTGCAACTTCGAAAGATAAATCCAAAATCCGCATGAAGTTGCTTGATTACGAACGTTCACTTGGTGGTATGGGCCTTCTTGCACCTTCATCGACTTACCATCATTTCGCAGTCGGACTTACAGGGGAGAAGATGAGCAGCAGCAAGCCCAAAACCACTCTTTTCCTCGGTGACGACATTTCGGTTGTTGAAAAGAAGATTAAACGTGCTTTCTCCGGAGGGCAATCTACCGTTGAAGAACACAGACGATTGGGCGGTAATCCCGATATCGATGTTGCATACCGTTACATGATGTACTTCTTTGAAGATGACGACTCGTTCCTTGCTGAAATCAATGCTGATTATCGTTCAGGAAAGATTCTTGCAGGTGAAATGAAACAAATGTGCATTGAACGAGCAACGTCATGGCTTGGTGAATTGCACGAAATGCGTGACCAAACTGCTCATCTCGTCGAAGAATTCCTCGCTTCGGATGCCCGTTAATTGGCAACATCGTCCGAAGAAAACACCGCTGGGTCCGGGCCGATGGGCAACTCTTCGAGTTCTTCAGCGGTTAGTTCTCTCTCGTCAGCATCTGAATCAAGAATCATAGAATGGCCGTTTGGGTCGAGAAAATCGACGGTGAATTGCGTTGTATCTCCGGCGTTCTCTATGGACTCAAGTAGGCCGTCGAGCGTTTGCAGCGATTGCATGAGTTCTTCCTGCTCTGCATCAGGATTGGATAAATCTCGGACAACATCTCGACGAACCATATTGATGATATCGACAAATCTATTGAGAACACCTTCGATGTTGCTGACATAACCAGTAGAATTGGTGCCAGGCATGACTTCAAGATCCAGTTCAGGTATTCGTACAGTGCATGAAGATGAGCGTACGACTCGACTTCGTAACTTTTTGACATCGTCAATTCGAAGTGACCACGCACCAGCTTTACGGCCTTCAGCCGGGATGAAATCGGTTTGTCTCCATCCGCATGCGTGGCACATCACCGTTACTTGGGTATGCTCTCCAAAGTAAGGGATTTCGTCGACGTGAGCGACCATTCTTAGTTGGCCTTCTTGGTGACAAATTGGGCAAGGAATGTTGATGTCTTGTTCATCCATCACAATCCCTGCCGGCCGAGTTCTTTTGCATCCACGGCAAACGCTTCCATGTCGACACCTCGAACACCTCTGCATCCTGGTGGAAGCAGCATGAGTCGTGTGTCGGTCATCTGGATAATTTGGCCACCTAAATCGGTATCAATGAAGGTGTTGAGTCGAGCAATGGCACTGTTGAACTCGACAGTCTTCTTCATCAATCGGCTCATTTCGACAATGACGGCATGGTCATCAGCCACCCAATCCATGAGTTGACCGCACCCTGTGATGTCGTTGAGCACTGCACGGTGCAACACCAGCCCATGTTGTGAATCGATTATAGGGGCATTCGGGTACATCTCGCCAAGTTTGTGGTAGATGACTTCCGCCTCAGGAATCGCAACAGTAGGCTGCTGTTCCATACTTGGCATGTTGAATGTTCGTAATGGTTGTCTGCCTTCGGGTTCTGGGGCAAACGATTCAACATCGCCGATTGTTTCCCGAGCCTTTTCATCGGCACGTGTCAATGCATCAAGGTCTGGCATCGAAGGGACAACAGTAGGCACCTCTGTTTCAGAGTCTGGGCCAATATTGGTGAAAGCATCGAGGGATGACTGCGCTTCGTCTTTCTTGGCTTTTCTCCTCCGGCGCATATCTCACCCTCACAACCTCCACCTCAAGAAGACTCGCATCAATCCAAGCGAATGCGGTCTTTTTTTGTGCATTAAGGGCTCTAGCCGTCGGCTCGTGGGGTTGATAAGGGTCCGCTGATACCTAGCACTTGCGCCTCAAGGTTCAAGAGGTGTCGACCAAAACGAAGGATTGATGACAATGGAAGCACACCAGAATGTATTGAAGACCGGAACCAGCACAATAGGCATCACTTTCGATGGCGGTGTCGTCGTTGGAGCAGACCACAGAGCGACCATGGGCCATTTCATCGCCAACAAGAGTGTACAAAAACTCTTCAAAATCGGCGAAAACTTGGCACTTACTACTGCTGGTCTCGTTGGACACGCTCAATCACTTTCTCGAACACTTTCGGCAGAAGTTGCTCTTTTCCAACTGCGCCGTCAACAACAGATGACCGTACGTGGCGCTGCAACTCTCACTGCAAACATTCTCTCTGGGCGCCCACACTGGGTTCAATTGTTGATTGTGGGCGTTGATGATGAAGGCGGACATGTCTACTCTATAGATTCCGCAGGTGGTTCAATTCCTGACTTGTATTGTGCTACTGGTTCAGGTTCTCCTTACATGTACGGTGTCCTCGAAGACGGCTTCAGCGAAGGTATGTCGCGAACCGATGCATTGAAACTCGCGGCCCGCGCCCTTCACGCATCGGGGCAGCGCGACGCCGCCTCAGGCAACGGCATGGATTTGGCGGTAATTACCGCCAAAGACGGCTACGTGGCCCTTTCCCAAGGCGAGATTGACAAACTTCTCTCTTGATTCACATTCCCGCAGCTCATCTGCGCTCCCTTTGGGAGAGTCTCTGCACTTTGCTGTGCGAGCTCGGGATACGGTGAATTATAATGCGTTTAACATTTAAAGAATTGAAAGACCAAGTGCAAAAGATTGTCCCCAAGGACATCCCCTACACTGTTGAACTCGAAGCTGGAAACATTGCTCTGGTCACTCCAGAACCCAACAGAATCCTTGCTACGGATGGACTTCTTGCTAAGCTCTCTCAGAAAGTAAAGAGAAAGATTGTACTTCGACCTGATGCTTCAATCATGAAGTCTGAAGAAGAGGCTACAAAGATTGTGAAAGAAATCATTCCGGAAACTGCCGATATCAATCAAATCTACTTCGATGCGTGCTACCGTGAGATCACGGTTCAATGTCAAAATCCTGGGGAGGCAGTTGGTCGCAGAGGAATTAACTTGCAACAAATCCGCGACCAATCTGGATGGCTGGTCTCCGTTGAGCGAACTCCTCCATTGGTTTCCAAGACGGTTCACGATATCCGTGGATATCGACATGCACATGCAGACGAGCGGCGTAAGTTGCTCAAGGATTTCGGCTTGAATATCCATCGACCTCAACGTCCGGGTTCTGCATGGGCTCGGGTCACCGCCCTTGGTTCATACCGTGAAGTCGGAAGAGCCTGTCACTTCGTTACGACAAACGAATCTCGCGTGATGATTGACGTTGGCGTAAACATTGCATCGGATACAGACCCGATGCCGTACTTCACTGCTCCAGAAGCCTTACCGTTGGAAAAACTGGATGCGGTTGTATTGACCCACTCTCACCTCGATCACGCTGGAATGCTGCCGGTGTTGTTCAAGTATGGATACCGTGGTCCGGTTTACTGTACTCCTCCAACCCGTGACCTCATGCTCTTGCTCCAAACAGATTACCTCAAAGTCGGTGGTGCGGAAGGAAAGCGTGCACCCTATGACATGGAGGACATCCGTACCTGCATGAAGCACGTCGTTGATGTGGACTGGGATGAAACTACAGACATTGCTCCAGACATCAAGCTCACCTTTTCGAATGCGGGCCACATTCTTGGCTCATCTGCAGTTCACCTCCACATTGGAGATGGAAAGCATAACATTGTGTTTAGTGGGGATCAAAAGTATGAGAAATCATGGTTGTTTGATGCTGCAAACACCCGTTTCCCTCGTGTCGAAACCCTCGTTATCGAATCCACATACGGTGCTTCGGGTGACTACCAACCCTCTCGGCAAGAAGCCAACCAGGAATTGCAAGACATTGTTTCAAGGACAATTGCCCGTGGCGGTAAACTGATTTGTCCGGTTTTCGCCGTTGGTCGAAGCCAAGAAGTGATGATTGCGATTGATGAATTGTTCCGCTCTGGAAACGTGAAACCAGTGCCAGTTTGGTTGGATGGAATGATACAGGAAGCGACTGCAATACACGCTTCGCACCCCGACTATCTCACCAGCAGTTTGCGTAAGTCGCTGCTCAAGGACGACGGAGAAAACCCATTCACCAGTGAATGGTTCCGTCCAGTTAAGGGCCGTGAATTGCGTGAAAGCATCATCATGGACAATTCTCCTTGCATTGTATTGGCAACCTCGGGAATGCTCAACGGCGGACCGGTAATGGAATACTTCAAGAATTGGGCGCACGAAGACCGAAACTCGTTGTGCTTTGTCGGATACCAGGCTGAAGGAACACTTGGTCGTCGTTTGCAGAAAGGATTCGGCGAAGTTCCAATGGTCATCAACGGCAAAACTGAAATCGTCAAAATTGGCTGTGAAATGGTTACCATCGATGGCTTTTCTGGGCACTCTGACCGTCGTCAATTGCTTGATTTCGTCGACCAAATATCGCCGACACCACGCAACATTATCTGCCATCACGGAGATTATCACAAGTGCAATGAACTTGGGAAAACCCTGCGTGAACGATACAAGTGCAGAACATATGCGCCTCAGAATCTCGAAACAGTTCGTTTGATGTGATTTCACATCAGTGGAATCTCGAATCCAGCTTCGAGCGGGTCCGGAAGTTCGCTGTCGAGTTCGCTTGATGCAAATTTGTCCAGTGTTTTACCGGATGCATAGTTTGCTTTAATCGGTGAAGAACCCCGCTCATTCGAACGGGATGACGCCTCAAAGAGGTACCATGAAAACACGACCATAATGAGTCCGAAACCGAATATCGCTACAGTGAGAACACTTCCACCAGTTGAAATGTTCAGCCCGATGGCCGCAAGTAAAATCAAAATGGCTGCAGATGGAAGAAGCCTTCGAGAAAGCGTCGCCATGGGTATCTCACAACCATGTTCTTCAAGAACCCGTTGCATCTGTAGTGACACTATGTACTCCGCCGATGGAAATCATGGTTCTTCCGCAAAATGCCCTGGTTGGCTGATGACCGCTGTAGCACCGTGGGGCGAAAACAGCGAGGATGCTTACGATCAAGGTTTGGTTGAACTCGGTCTTGGTGATTCACGTCTAATTGAAATGAAAGGTGCCATGTTGCCTCTAGGTTTTGGCGCTACGCCCCCTCAACCACTACCAATGGGCTCTCTTGTAGAATGCCATTTAGCGACTGCATATGCCTGGAACGGTTCATCTGCTTGCGCAGGGGTGGCTTGGGCAGCGTGCGTGACACCTGAAGGCGATAATTGTGCTATCGTGGCAACCGTTTCTACCGAGATGGATTACGAAGAAACGACATTGCTGCTGCGCCGCCACCTCCAACGAAAACTGGCTAGCCGTGATCTCGAAGTTCTTTCGTTCGACGTTGCTGTCGACGAAGTTACTGCTGCAGCAGACCACTACGGAGTTGCAATGGCAGCACTCATTTTACCAAACTCACTTTCGCTTGGTGCTCGTACTGGCACTGGGCCTGTACGAAAGGCTTTGACGCGACAAGCAGCCGAACCTCCTCAAAAACGAGTCGATGTCAAAGCACCTGCTGCACCAGCATTACGTCCAGGTGGTCGCAAGTCCAACACTGATTTTTCTCTGTGAGAAGCGTTGAAGTACCGTTGCCAAGAAGGCAAACTGTGTCTGGTCGTGGGTGGAACGTTCTTCGTTGCAGTGCTTGCAACACCTGCCATGGCCACCGTGGCACAGGGAACTCATGCCCACATTGCGGTCAGAAAATGGGTAAGAGCCCAATCGTTGTTTGTACGGTACAAAGCGCTGCTGATTTACGTATCGAAGTGGCTTTGGCCAACACCCCCGATGAATTGCGAGACTCGTTGCGTAAACGACTTGTCAAAAATGAGAAATTGTTTCAATCGGATGACCAAGTTTCGTTTACAGGCCTCCCGCAAATCCTCCATCGAGCTGCTGATGAGGATGGCGTTTTTACCGTCAAACAGTTGGAGCCAGTGCTTCAGAAAAGTGGACAATCTCTTGATGTTCAAGATCTCATTGATATCGCAGAATCGCAAGGATTGCTTGTTCGACTTGATACGAATCGCTGGCAAGTTCTTGAGTGAACTTCATAGGTAAGACGCCGTGGCGAGGACTGCAAGGGGCGATTGGGTTAGCTTGGCCTATACTCGGGCGTTTGGGACGCTTGGACCCAGGTTCAAATCCTGGATCGCCCACCACTAATTTTGAGATGTCCTTATTCGGGCAGAATTACCTCATGAACCCACAAGATGTGGTATCCAAACTGTGTCTTGATGAAGTTTTGTGGGACTGTTTCTGGCTCAGTTACCCAAACAGCATCCTCAAACTTCTGTACCATTTGTCCTTCGACAAATTCCCCAAGGTCGCCTTTTTTAGTGGCACTTGAGCAATTGGAATATTTTTTTGCCAACTTTTTGAACATTTTGAGCGGGTTTCTGGCTCTTTGAATTTGCTCGAGCAATTCTCGTGCATCTGGTTTACTGGCAACCAATATATGGCGGACATGAGCCTTTCTTGGCTTACGTCTTTTGTCGAGCCTTCGCATTTACTCTCAACTCCTGTACGGTCCGAGTAGCCCCCTTGTCAAAAACATGAGCCACTCCCCACGCTGCAAGTGTAATGAATACTGGAGCAATTCCTCTACGAACTAATTCTCTCTCGATGTCAGTGCTGATTCCAGGTAGCAGTGCTGCCCATCCAATCCCGTATGCGATGGCGGCAAAAATGGTATGAGGCGTAATTCGATGACTGAGTAACCAAGAAAAGTTTCGTTTGTGGTGCTCAATCGCCAACATGAATCCGACCTTGATGAAAAACGGAAGCCGACGGATTCCAGAGGATTGCGTTCCATAGATGGATTCAACGGGTATGTGGGCAATCCGAAAGCCGAGTCGCGAGAGATGTATCAACCAAAAGTTGGGATACCCGTACCCCTTCCACGATTTACTCCAATTCCATTCCCGAAGAACTTCACATTTTGTGGCAGTGTAGCCACACTGTGGGTCTGTTACAGTCTGGCCTGATGCAAGCGTCGTGAAAAAGGACAATATTCGACTTGCTCTTCGCCGGTCGTTTGGCATACCTTGGACACCTTTTGTATGGATAAATCGATCACCTTTCACGTATTCACATAGCCCTTCAGTAATGGGAAGCACGAGGAGTTCCATATCATTGGGGTTCATTTGCCCGTCTCCTGCCATTACGACGCTGATAAATTCCTCTTCACCCCATAATTCGAGGAGGTACCGGTGTCCAGCATCGATGGCAGCTCCAACTCCGTTGCCAGAAAGTTCAATGGAATGTATTTGTTTAGATTTCGAATAATCTTCAAGGATATTTTTCGTCCCGTCTGTTGAACCATCATTGATTACGATTGCAGCATCGACAAAGTCTGGTAGCGTATCGATGACCTTGCGAAGGTGTTTCTCCTCATTACGGGCAGGAATGACTACTCCGATTCGGTAGTCCCCCTTCATATGTTGAGCATCGAGTCATAGAACATGAATCTGTGGCTTTCTCCCGATGGATTTCAAACACCCCTTTGACTCTCCATCTCGGCGAGGGTTTGATATGAAGTGGCAGACAGTCGACGGTGTGGCTCGGAGAAAGTTACGGATTGTCCTCATTGCTAAGGACATTGAGTTGAGGATTGTTTCCATCATCGTTCGGGCACGGGAAGGTTCGGATGAAGTAATTCTTCTCGACCATGGCTCGACTGATTCAACCGCCGAGTATGCTGCTGAGGTTGGTTGCAAAGTTTTGAATTTTAATCACGACATCAATGTTCAAAGTATTGCTTCGTTCCTTTTGGATGGCAACCTCGACCCCATTGATTCGACGCTTGTTCTTTCCATCACCGACCAGTGGAAACTGCAGGACCTCTCATTATCCATCAACAGGGCTCGAGAGGTTTGGGACATTCACCTCTCACATCAAGTCGATGAATCTGAAACAGAATCTGCTGATGAACTCGTTCTAAGTTCGGTTCAACTGCAGCACCTCGTGCTTACGCACGAAGGAATGGAGGCACTCGCTTATTTGGGCCCGTTGGCCAGAGCTGTTGAAATCGATGAGTCATTGCGTGTCCGGATTGTGCCTGCACGCAAATCAGTACGAGTACCACAGAGAGAGTCACTTGCTACAGCATCTCGTTTTGCCCAGTTGTTTTACTGGATGCTCGAGAGTAAGCACCCCTTGTTGTTGTTTGGGATTCCTGGAAGCGTCTTGTTCATACTCGGATACAAATTATCAGGAAATGTTATTGGTACGCTTGAAGATTTGAATTCTACATCCATTGGAGTCACACTCGCAACCATTGCAATGACCTTGGTTGGCCTGTTCGGAATCATGGTTGCTTTGATCTTGTATATCATGGGTAAGCAAGTCGAGCAAATACAGTCGCAGTACAACTGGCCAACACGTGAGTAGTTGAATTTAGATTTGTGAAGAAAAGTTGGATTGAATTTTATGTCAGAAAGAGATACTCCCCGCTTGGTTTGCCTCGATATGGACCGTGTGCTTGTCGACCACTTGTCCACATGGCAATTCGTGTACGATAATTTAGGGATTTCGAACGACGAGTCTTTTGAATTGTACAATCAGGGTCTACTCGATGAGTGGGACTGGATTAAGTTGGATATCGCATTAATCAAGGAAACTCGAACCGAGGAGGACGCTCCGATTACCGATTCCGAATTGCGCGGATACATGGAGGGTATGCCGATGATGAAGAATTGGAAGCAATTCATTCAGTCACTTCTCGACAGTGGATACCATGTCGCCATAGTGAGCGGTGGCTTGCAACAAACTGCGCGTGATATTGCGGCACAGTTTCCAAGTAAGAAAGAATGGAAAAAACGCTGGGGTGGGATTGATCGCTTCACAGCACAACGTTTTGGTGGCGGCAAGGATACGCGTCTTCACGTTTTTACAAACGGTTGGCTTCTTGGTGAGCAGTTCCAAAGCGGCGAGTATGGAATCGGAGATTTTGGCCGTTACCAAGTCCAAATGGATGGCAAAGGGTCGGTCGTTAAAATGCTCCAGCGTCGTCTCGGTGTTTCAAAGGAGAATACTGCTTCAGTGGGCGATTCTGCCGGCGATATTGCAATGTTTCAGGAATCGGGTTTTCCAATTTGCTTTAACCCATGGGACGAGCGTCCAAAAAAACATGCAAGCATGGTCATAGAAGAAAAAGATCTACTCCCTCTGGCAACCCTCATCGAAGATTATTTTGAATCTGTATGAGCGATACTTTGATGAACATCGCCGAGGATGTATCTGCATGATTGTTGAAGACTTCATGACCTCTCTCTGTCCGCATTGTGGCTTTCTCTTGGGCGAGTTCATTCCTGGACTGCCCTGCCCGAGTTGCGGGGAGACAATGCTCTAATCTTCGTCGATTTGTACGCCGTTTTGGACCAACATCGCGATAACTGAATCGATGGCCTCGCTGCTTAATGCCTCGGGTGGATGGACTCCTGGGCCAAGTCCGCAACCCTTGAGCGGTCCATCTCTCAAAAACAGCAGAGCGCATGCAGCGGTTACGAGTCCTGTTGT
>CALJHE010000035.1 GCA_938075675.1 Candidatus Poseidoniaceae archaeon
CACTTCTACTGAGATTCTAATTCTGCCATCTCTAAATTTGCCTCATCCATCTGTTTCTTAAACTCGACTTGGTAAAATTCGAACAAAACTTTCGTTTTCGCCTTGATTGCTTTATTCCGTTTAGAGTGAAATCGTTCGCTCCTTATTCGAAGAAATATTGAAACCGTTATGGGTGAGAATACAAACCAAGCCAATAGTAGTAGAATTCCGGCTTCAGGTATTAGCAACAACAACAGGCCTGAAAAGACGAATTTGTTTATTGCGGATTTACGATGCTCATAATCATGAAAATTCAACGCTATTTTAGAGAAATCAAATTCTCTTTTAGCAAGCCATTCTGATGTTTCCAAGGCATCCCAATCTGGCGGTTGTGAAAATTCTCTCTCGGGTATGAATGGCCCTTCTTCCTCTTTCTCCGTCTCTTCTAAAGTCACGTTGAATGGTTCTTCGTAAGGCTGCCATTTTTTGCCATCCCAGACAAAATTCTCATCCTTGCTTAGCTTGACCATGCAATTGCGTGATTCTCCATATATTTGAGAGGTATTAACTAAAAACGAACACGATGCAAAGTTATGTAACGGGTAAAAACAGCGGAGATCGGTCTTGAATTATACCTGAATGTGTACAAGGGAACCCCTTGTGTATGCAGGCGACTACAACGGTACCCATGTACATGTATACGAACATAAGGGGGTCCCATGTGTATGATTACAGAATACAAACAGATCGCCACCTCATTCCGACAAAACTGCTTTTTGCTGTAACTTTGCAATAACTTCTTTTGCGTACTGGAATGCCTCAATCTATGACGAACCGTATTCTCGGGTTGGACGGAATCCGCGCTTACGCAGTAATCACCGTAGTAATTCTTCACTTACAATTGGTTATCCATTGGTATTACGAATCTTCTCCGTTATACAGTCTAGTGTGGCACGGAGTAGAGATTTTCTTTGTGCTATCTGGGTTTTTAATTACCCATCTTCTGGTTAAAGAGAGGAGTCAATTCGGGAACATAAACCTGAAAAAATTCTGGGTTCGCAGAGCACTTCGGATATTCCCTTTGTTCTATTTGTTCATTTTTAGCGTTATATTAATCGGGTTTTTCTACAATACAAATACATCTCTAAAGCAAACTTTGATATCGGCAATTTATGGATTTAATTTCGTTTCACGTAGCGAATACAACATTATGTTGGGGCACACATGGTCACTTGCTGTAGAGGAGCATTTCTACCTGATATGGCCGCCAATACTTATTTTGATGTTGAAAAAAAATGTATCTTTGCAGAAAATTTTGGTCATACTTGTTCTAAGTTTCGTAGCATTAGAACTAATAAACAATCACCTAATGTACGAGACTGAAATCGGCTCTGAATATTTCGTTGAGCGGTGGACTACGAGTGCTTCTGTTTACTTGCTTGCAGGTTGTATTGGTGGCATTTTAATTCACGCCGAAATATGGAAAAATACTTTTGGAACGCTGAAACTAAACTTCTTACTTACAACGCTATTCCTTTTCGGTTTTTTTGTTGATTTCTGGTTTTTCGGCCATCCTATTATTGTAAGGGATTTTCGAATAATTGGTATTATATCGGGAATTTTATGGGTTGTTGCCAACCAAAAATCACTCCTCGTCAAAATTATGGAATGGGCTCCGATAAGATACATTGGACAGGTGTCTTATGGAATCTACATTTGGCAAGGATTCTATTTAGCAACTGGGCCATCAAGGGCAAAAGGTCAGGAATGGCCTTTGTCCGATCCTCTGCTTAGCGTTATATTTCTCGTTATCACCGTCCCAATTTCATATCACCTTTATGAAAAAATATTTTTGAACATGAAGAAGAAGTTTCAGAGAGTTCCAATGGTAAATGAAAGTGAATAAGGTACCTATACAAGGGTTAGTAGTTTGAGCCCTTCCATTCAGTTCATGCATACTAATGGGTTTGCAGTGGGCCATATACGTCGCTACCCTCGTGACTGTGTAAGTGACTGCAACCGGCTAATATTTTATTTAGGAAATTCTTTGTTAGTCCATACCATGGCTGTCATCCAGTGTCCCAATTGCAACTTTGGAAGGGCATTGGATGATGGGGAATTTGGACCCATTGATTGCCCGAATTGTGTGGAAGAAGATCGTGAATGGTTTGCTAATTGGTTCCTTTTGGTATCTTTTCTTGGGGTTATTATTTTTGATCTTTTGATGGACCCTGATACGCTTACAAAGAACGAATCCTTTTGGAATTTTCTAATCGGGTTCTTCGATTTGAACAGGACCTTAGGATATTGGGACTTCATTCTAGTCGTCATCTTGTTCCTCATTCTTCTCATTGGGGGAGCCCTAGTATTCTTCCTTGGCGATGAACCGGAGGATGGAATGCAGTTTGATGATACTGTGAAACACACAGACATAGAAACTCGGGATAGAACTGAGGAAATTGATCATAACAGACCAACTTGGTTAGACTTGGCAGCGTCAAAAATCTACCTGCAAGTTGGAGTTTTGATATATTTGTACCCTGTAACGTTGTTGTTTCCTTACTTCCTCGGCATATTCTTTGTATGTTTGCCTGTACCTTTCATAAGTTGGGAATACCAACGCCGAAGTCGATACTGGAAAGAAAGTAAGGAGCAAGCCCGGCGAGTATTGGCAAGTGTCGGTCATGACGGAGATGGCGATGCAGTATCACCGCCTTCAGAAAATTCCGAGGGGGTTGCAACGCCTGTCAATCATAAATTCAATGATTGGAATTTACCCCCTGGAACACTGCTGCTTTGCTCATTGATCTTCATCTTCTTCGGTATGTTGGCGAACGATGGGGCGGGAAGTAACCTTTCAACTCTGGAGTTTGTTTTATTTTGGGTGGTCAGTCTTTCCGTGCTTTTGATTACAACATTTATCGACATAAGCCATCTTATCCACTGGCTTTGGCCTTCGATACACATCGACGATTCCTGGCTTAGGCCTTGGGAATGGTTCCGTCCTGACCAAGATATTCATAATTCTGTTGTGAAAGTAAGGATTGGTATTGCAGCAGGAATAGCATTAATTGCAGTAATCTCCTTTGGTTGGCCCGCTTTGCTTGTTGTAGGAATAGTGTTGATGATCTATGCAGCAAAAAGATGGGCACCTGCATGACTGAATGAGATGCGGGGGGCAGGATTCGAACCTGCGAACCGATAAGGAATGGGACCTAAACCCACCGCCGTTGACCAAGCTGGGCGACCCCCGCGCAAACTGAGGGCGTAGCCTATCGGATTTGAATGAAACGCTTCAAGCGTGTGCTTCAAATCCTGCAGAATTGACAATCTGGAACACAGTTTCTTCAGTTATTTCGGGTGATGTCGTCACAATACCTGTGCCATCGGCATGAGATACGATTGCTTTGTGGATTCCAGGAGAAGATTCCAGGACTCGGGTAAGTCTGCTGGAGCATCCATCGCACGTCATTCCAACTATCGTGATGGAATACACTGTCTGCTCCATGGTATGTGGATTGAGTGCTGTGCTATGAACTCATTCACGAATGGGGCTCCACCAACGCAATACCAGTGAATTGGCGACGACGCTCACCGAAGAGAGTGACATTGCAGCAGCGGCGAAAGCCGGTGGCAGCAGTACACCAGTGAATGGAAGGGTGACGCCCATTGCCAAAGGAATCCCAACTATGTTGTAAGCAAATGCCCATCTGAGGTTGCCTCGTATTCGGCGCATGGTGCTTCGTCCAAGGTCCAACGAGGACACTGCATCGATCAAATCGTTTCTCAAGAGTACAAAATCAGCAGCGTCCACTGCGATATCAGAGCCGGCTCCCATTGCAATTCCTACGTTGGCAGCAGAAAGAGCTGCAGCATCGTTGATTCCATCTCCGACCATCGCAACATTCCGCCCTTGTTCTTGGAGTTCTCGAACGTGGGCTGCCTTTTGGTCCGGTTTTACTCCAGCAACGACATTCACAATCCCTACTTCTTTTGCTACAGTTTCTGCCGCTTCTTTTCGGTCACCTGTTAGCATGATGATTTCGAAGCCGGCTTGCTTTGCTTTACGAACCGCTCTTTCAGTTGATTCACGAATTCTGTCTCGGGCTTCAATCCATCCGAGTAACTTCAGTCCCTGACTGACCAAGACAACAGTGACTCCCCTCGTGGCAGCCTGACTTATTTTTACGAGAACATCATCACTGATTTTCACGCCCACTTCATCCATCAATTCAATGTTGCCAATTGCGACCAGTACCCCATCGTTGTCCCCAATCATTCCCATTCCAGGCAGTGTTTGGATTTCAGTTAGTTCTGGCCGTGCTGAGGTCACGTTCGACCATGAGGTAAGGATGGCTTCTGCGAGAGGATGTGTAGATTCGGCTTCAAGAGATGCAGCGATGGAGAGAATTTCTTTCACTTCGCAGTCAAGTAATTCAATGTGGCTCACACGAGGTTTTCCTGATGTCAATGTTCCAGTTTTATCAACAACCAACGTATCGACTTTGTGGGCTTGCTCAAGTGCTTCGATACCTTTGATGAGCAATCCGTGTCGGGCACCAACGCCTGTGCCGGCGATCAGTGCAGTTGGGGTGGCAAGGCCTAGAGCGCATGGACAAGCGATAACGAGAGTGGACACCAAAACCATCACGGCTAATTCGGAATTAGAGTTCATTGGATTATACGATGCAGAATCGGGATACAGCAACCAAAACATCGACGCAAGAATTGCCATGCCGACCACGACGGGAACAAAAATTGATGCTACGCGGTCGACTAAACGTTGTATTGGTGCTTTACCCATCTGCGCTTCCTCGACCAGGTGAATGATTCTTGCAAGCAGTGTATCTTTCGAGCGATGGGTGGTTCGAATGAACACAGTACCATCCAGAACAAGTGTACCCGCAGAGACTTCCTCGCCTTCTTTTCTGCGAACAGGGTATGGTTCACCGGTCATCATGGAAGTGTCTATGCTCACTTTACCTTGGTGCACTACGCCGTCCAGCGGTATCGTTTCACCGAGTAAAACCTTAATCAGTGACCCGATTGGAATTGAATCAACACGCTGCATATCGGTATGACCCATGCTCTCATCGGTGACGAAGCGGGCTTGCTTTGGTTGTAAACTCATCAAGCCATGAACTGCATCGGTTGCTTTCAATTTGGCACCAGCTTCCATCCAGTTTCCGAGTAATACAAATCCGATGATGAACACAACACCGTCAAAGAACACATGGCTTGAACTGGAGAACACCGATGGTGTTGCGTCCAGAAGCGGTGAGAGGGTGACAAGACTCGACCAGAGGAAGCCCACACTGGTTCCAAGATGAATCAAGACATCCATGTTGGCTGAACCGGAGCGTATTGCCTTCCAAGCATTGGAATGAAATTGCCATCCCGCCCAGAAATAGACCGGTGCTGTGCCAATGAGGGCGAGCAACAAACGGGTGTTTACACCGTTGAACTCTCCAAAATCCTTGGCCAACATACTCAGATAAAGCGTAGGTAAAGCCATCAGTAAGGCAAGAACGACTTTCCGTGATTGTACGCGTAAATCCTTTCTGGCGTTTTCAATCATCATCGACTTTTCACGCTCTTCGTTTGCGCCGAATCCACTGCGTTCAATGGCAGCAATCACGCTCTTTTTCGTCGATGCGAGATCTGCTTGGGATGTGATGTTGACGACCGCACGTTGCAACGGGAGATTGACCGAAACGGATTCTACATTTCCAGCTCCCAGAGCAACCTTTTCAACCGATGAAACGCATGAAGCACAGGTCATTCCTGTAACTTCCAATACGAACGATTCGGTTGACATCTTCACACCTCGAGTCAACAACATCCTTCGTTTTGGCATCCGGTAAGACTCCATTCGCCTTCATCCATGGAAACGCATCCGCAGCCGCACGTACACATCCAGCCAACTTGATTCCAACCTTTGCCGCCCTCTGCTCGAGTGTATAAGCGCTTCATCTTGCAACCACAATTGCACATCTCTGCTTTGATGCGAGCCATGTAACTGCGTTTAATGTAGTCAATATAAACGCTTGGTTTTGACTACAATACTACTGAGGGGTGAGGTCCAAAGAGCCAGCCCAAACGTCCAAGCCCCGCAAACGGCACGGGAATTTTTGTCCCAAATGAACAACTGGATTCTGTTCGCCACGCACATCCGGTTCAGCAGGTATGACGGCAAGCCCGTGCTCATCAATGCTCATTTGGGTTTTACCACCAATTTGTCGCAAATGCATTCGACCGTGTATTGCTCCATCGTCGGCGAGGTCAAGGAATACCCAAGGCGTACGTAAGCCGGTAATTCGAGCTGGCCATGAGGTGTGTTCCAGAGGCGTAGATTCTGTTGAACTTTCACCGCCGATCTTTCCACCTCGTAACAAATGCAGGTGATACGCATTGGCTACGAGTTCCCACTCCATCCGCTTTGCCGTGTGGCCTTGTTCGCTGCAATGCTTGGCGATTTTGGCAGTCTCTTCAAGGGAATGAACCCATCGCTCGCCTCGTAAATGCGCCTTGAGTTGTCGATGCGCCATGAGGTCAGGATAGCGTCGTATTGGGCTGGTGAAATGGACATAGGCATCGAGATTCAAACCAAAATGTCCAAGGTTTTCTTCGCTGTAATTGGCGCGTTGCATAAGATGGAACAACCCTTGGTCAACGACTCTTCGAATCGTTCCTTTGAGTTCTGAGGCTTGTGCTTGTGCTTTGTCGAGGGCATCGAGAATGTCCTGTCTTGCTTCTGCATCCAGGACACTGGCGAGGTATTCAGGCGTGTTATCTTCCGAAGCCGCCTCACTTTGCATCCCTGATACATCGATTGAACCTCCAGCCCATCCAGCGAGTAAGTCAGCTAATTCGCCTTCTTCAGATTGGCCGTGCGTTCGATAACTCGGCAGTGGGAGTTCTATTTTCACGCCCAATGCAGCAAGTTTTGCATTCAGTTCTTCCACCTCGATGGCGTCAGGTGGAGTGTGACATCTCCACGGCAGCGGTGCACCTACTTTGCCGAGTAAATGGCCTATTGAGGCATTGGTGGCCACCATAAAAGATTCAATCATTTGCGTGGCGGGGTTCGGCCATTTGATTTCCACTCGAATGTTCTCCTCGCCGTACAAACGTGGCCGTAATTCTGCATTTTGGATGTTGAGTCGGACTTCGTTTTTCTGCCAGGAATCTGCCAACTTGAACATCTCAGCAAATCGCGGGTTGTCCAACGCATCTTCATACGCCATGTTTTCTGCAACGCGAATGACTGCTTCGTATGCTTTGCATTCAACAATCGAGTCGTCTTTTCCAATTTCCATTGAGACGACCATAGCCAGACGATCGACATCCGCTCGCAGGGAACACAAGTCGTCGGCAAGCCGCGGTGGCAGCATTGGAAGAACGGTATGTGGAAGATAGACGGATGTTGCACGGGCACGAGCAGCGGCATCCAGACGAGTATCCGGTTCGACATAGTGGGCAACATCAGCAATAGCGACCCATAGGGTCCGGATTCCGTCTTTTTCGACCAGGCAAACCGCATCGTCGAAATCCTTCGCATCGTGTGGATCAATGGTTACCAGTGGCAAGTGCCGTAAGTCAATTCTGTGATTGGAGAGTTCCCCTTCACCATCGACTTCTGGCAGCCGCTCTGCGGATTCAATGAGCGCTTCATCGTAGGTACGCGGGAATGGATTCCATCCTCCCTTACGTTTGTTTTCGAGCCGTAAATCGAGAAGTGAACGTGCATTTAACCGGCCGGATTGTATCAGCAACAGCGCCATACTTGGCTCGGCATCACGGAACCGTAGACCTGAGCGTCTGTTGGCGATAAATCGGGCTTCCTTGACCAGATCGAATGAGCCCCAAGTGCGGACGATTGTGTCGGGAAGCAGAGAGAAGGCGGATGGGTAATCCTGTCCACCAAGATGTGCGAGCCAAACATCTTCGAGAAGTGTGTACCTTTCAACATCTCTTTCACTGGTGTTTTCCGGAGCATCCGGCCCACTCAATGCTGGGCGACCGTGTAGGCCCGTCGCTCCTTTGGTAGCGTGAACGGCGCTGAAAGCTTGCCAGTCGAGCACGGCATCTTTGATGCGTTTGATTTCATCAGGGCTTCGAATTCGGACTTTCTTCTCTTCAACTTGAACAAAGTTTTCGCTTTTCGCTCTGGCATGCGCCACCGTTTCATCGATGGAACTGCGAAACACTCGTTCCGGCCGAGAATCACCAGCATATTGTCTCTTCAAGTCTTCCTTCTCGATAAGGAATGTAGCAATTTCTTCACTGCTCCAAGTTTTCTGCCACAACTCTTCTTGTTTGGAAAAATGACTTGCTAAGCGCTTCCATAGCCGTTCTGTGTCCGAGATTTGTGGGCCTTTCTTGTTCTTTTTTGAACCACGGTTATGTCGCTTTTTCCCTTGACTCATGAACTCACCTACAATCCAGAGTTCTTAAGATTCTCAAGAGCTTTGACCTGCTCTTCAGAGAGTTCATCGTAATCGGGCAGAACAAATTCGAGTTCTAAATCTCCACCGTCATAGCCTGCACCTGCGATGCGGAGACGGTCTCCAACCATCGTTTCTGGCGAGACGGTAAGCATTATTTTCTTGTTCGAAGGCAGTTGGACTTTCACTTTCCCACCCAGCATGAGCGTGCTAAAGGGCGTTGGAACTTCTTGCACCAAGATGTTCCCGTCCCAGAAGCGTCCTTCACCAAATTGGATTCGTATTGTGAGCATGACATCGCCAGCTACACCTTCTGGATGGTCATGACCTTGTCCTTTGAGTCGCGAGGTTGTACCGTGTTTCACTCCGGCCTTCACACGTGTTCGAAGGGTTACAGATGCCGCTTCCATCGTGCCAGCAGCGTTCGGCTTGAGCCGTTTGAATGTGAAAGGGAATTGGCCACCTTGCTCGGCTTGTTCTGAGGTCAGTTCGAGACTAACGCTGATGTCTGCGCCTTTGGGGCGTTGTTGCCGTTGCTGCGGTTGGCCCATTCCACCGAAGGGGTTTCCACCACGTGGCCGGCCACCCCCACCAAACATTTGACCGAGAATATCTTCCATTCCTCCGCCGCCACCGCCAAAGGGATTTCCGCCACCGCCGCCGCCAAACATCGAAGACATACGTTGCTGCTGTTCGTACTCATTCCGATCTTTTGCCGTTGCAATCGACTCGTATGAGGATTGCACTTCTTTGAACTTGGCTTCTGCCGAGGCATCGCCCGGGTTCCGGTCAGGGTGGTACTGGCGTGCTTTTTTGCGAAATGCTCTTTTGATTTCGACATCGCTGGCATTTCGACCTACGCCCAAAACAGAGTAGGGGTCTTGCTTCGCCATTGAGCCCGCTTCGGCGCCACTCCCACATCAACCCTCGCAACATAATTTACGAAATTCTGAGTCGGAAAACTCCAGCATTCGCGACGGAGTGGTTATAATCGAAGGGTAGGTGGCATTGAAAGCCCGAGGTTGTACCATGTCTGGTGAAACTACAGAAAACCGCTCATTTGAAGAAAAAGTTCAGGACCGTCAAGACTGGATTGAGTCCCAATTCCGAAGAATTTCCCGCGGTTCATGGGCTCGTATCGTTCGCATGGCCCGCAAGCCAACACCTCAAGAATTCAAGCAAACCTCAATCATTTGTGGTATTGGCTTGTTTGTTTTGGGCGCTATTGGCTTTGTTATGCTCGTCCTTATGGACAATTTCCTCCCTTGGATGTTCGACGCATTGAACATCGGCAACTGAGTGAGAATAGGAGATGAATGAAATGAGTGAAGCATTTGTAGCATACGTTCGATTTGAAGAAAAACTCCTCTTGCTGCGACGCAGCAAGTCCGATGGCGACTTCCCAGCATTGTGGGACGGCGTTTGGGGAATCGGTGACACACCCGAAGAAGTACTTGCACGCGTCTCAGAATCAACTGGAATCCCAGTCGAATCCCTCCACTACCAAGGCTCCGGCCCTGAGCGTGGTGTTGACATGGGCCGTTCCCTTGTTGATGTCGTACCAGTGTTGGTCGTTTCCAGCACTGACGAAGTGACTCCAACAGGCCGTTATACTGAAGCAGAATGGATTGACCCGGGAACTCTACAGTCCTACAACTGTATTTTCTCAAACCTCGACATGGAGAACAACAACAAGTTGTTCAGAGAAATGTACGGTTCAGTCGGTTCGTTCCTCTACATCGTGAAGACAGCAATTGGCTCAGAGAAGCGAGTTGCAGACGAGATGTACAACCGCCTGCATGGCAGTGGTTCTCTTACTTCGCTGCTTCCAGACATTATGTCCATCCTCCACCCTACCGGAATGCGAGGATACTTGTTTATCGAATCAAGCGCACTTCACCACGTTGAGAAGTTGATTGGTCGCTCCGGTGGCCGAGACCCAGCAGCTCGCCGTGGATTGAACCAAACGCCTCTCAAGAACGCAAAGACCGTTCTTCCAGGAGAAGCACCTCTCGCAGACATTCTACCGTACCTCGAACCAAAGGCAGTGACCTCTGGAATCGAAGTCGGATGCATCGTCGAAATCGTTACTGGTGCATTCAAGGGCGAGAAGGCTCGTGTCCTCAGTGTGGCGGAATCCAAGGAAGAAGTGAGCATGGAGTTGTACGAACAACCGATCCCAATGACCCTCAATATGCGTGGCGACCACGTTCGTGTCGTGGAGCGTGTCGAGTGATTTGATTGGGCTAAGCGACTCAACCCTCTTCGCACAGCGCGATTATATAGGGGTGTTTTGTCGGCTGAATGCCCACATAGTGAGCAATGGAGTTGAAACAATGCCGAAACCTTGGACATCCGAACTCATCAAGAAGGCTCTTGGTGTTAAGAAGTGCAACGGCAGTCTCGATGCCGCGACCGAAGACCTCTCTCTTGAGAAAGCAATGGATGTTGCTCGTGACAAGAACGGTCAAGGTCACCTGACCGGAGCCGATCTTAAGGCACAAACCAAAGAAATCATTGGAACCTGTGTTTCAATGCGTGTCAAGATTGACGGTCATTGGGCCAATGACGCCCTCGAAATCATTAACAAAGGAGAATGGGACGAGCGGTTTAACTGAAACTCACGAGCCGTGGTAGAGGCGTCTTAGAGCGTCTCGCTGACCACAGAGGTGATTAAAAATGGAAGAAAAAATTAACCAGGCAATTAAAGGAGCACTCGAAAGTGCACCAAAGAGAAAGTTCGTCGAATCGTTGGATATTGCATTCACCATTCGAGATGTAGACTTGAAAAACCCAAACAACCGTATCAAGGAAGAAATTCGTCTTCCATCTGGTCGCGGTCGTGAACTCAAAATCGCAATGTTCGCTGCTGGAGAAGCTGCTACAAAGGCAAAGGCTGCTGGCATTCACGTCATCACCCCTCAAGAAATTGAAGACCTTGGCGGCAACAAAGGTAAGGCAAAGAAGATTGCAAACGCTTTCGACTTTTTCCTCTCTGAAGTCCCTCACATGGGATTGATTGGACGATACCTCGGTGTTGTCCTTGGTCCTCGTGGTAAGATGCCTCGTCCAGTACCTCCAACACTTGACCCTGCCATCATTGCAGCAGGTCTTCAATCAACCGTCGTTATCAAATCTGGTGACAAAATGACATTCCAAATCTCCTTCGGTACTGCAACCCAGTCTGAAGAAGAACTCTATGCAAACGCAATGGAAGTTTACAACCGTGTAATCTCCAAACTTGAGCGTGGAATCGGAAACATTCGTTCTCTTTACATCAAGACAACAATGGGTCCATCTCAAATGGTCGAGGTGATTAATTGATTCCAAAGGTTGTTTCGTGGAAGAAAGACACCGTCAAAGATCTGGTGGACTTGCTGAAGAGTGGAGACACCATCGCAGTCATCGACGTTCACGGCGTACCTGCCGGTGCAATGCTCGGTATGCGTGCATCACTTCGTTCCGACATGAACATCCAAGTCGCAAAGAAGCGATTGATGACCATTGCTTGGGAACGCGCAGGATTCGACGACTCCAATTTGAACGAATTGTTCGAAGGTGCAGTCCAACCAGCATTGGTCTCGTCTGCAAACCTCAACTCGTTTGAATTGTTCACTGAACTCAAGAAGACCGAAGCAGGCCGTGCCGCAAAAGAAGGCGACGTCGCACCTCACCAAATTGTTGTTGAGAAGATGGACACCGGTATGCCTCCAGGCCCGATAGTCGGTGAATTGAACTCTGTAGGCATTCCAGCTAAGATTATGGGTGGCTCGGTTCAGATTCAGAAGCGAACAGTTGTTCTTGAAGAAGGCGATGTTTTCGAAGGCGACATGGGTATGATGCTCTCAAAGATTGGAATTAATCCAATCGTCACCGGTCTACGTTTGTGCGGTACGCTCGAAGGTGGAACGTTGTTCGCTCCAACT
>CALJHE010000036.1 GCA_938075675.1 Candidatus Poseidoniaceae archaeon
TTTATTTTCGTTGACAATTTTTGTTCATTCTGTATCAGTTGCCTCTGCGCACGGTGAAGCAGAAGCCTCTTCTGTCTTGAGCAATATGCAAATTTTATTGATTTCAGTTTCTATTTCTGCGGTTGTGTTCTTAATATTGCGAACAAAATATTCTGAGAAATTATCCGTATTTACTCCTTCCATTTTTTCACTTGCATTCTTCACTGGTTTAGTGCACATTCTATTGGGAATTAATGATCGAACCTTACTTCTTGGAGGAGGTGGAGTGTTAGCCATTATCGCTTCACCAATGCTGATAAAAATAAATGATTCGAGAGAAAGAATTGCTCGATATTCTTTAGCATCAGTATCTCTATTCATGTTTATTGCATATTTTGTTTCAAACCATGACATCCACTACATTTTGGAAGATTACCTCGGAATCACTGCTAAAATTTCTGAGATTGGGTTGATTATTGGTCTCATTAAGAATCGCAAAAGCATTCATTCAGAGGAAGAATAGTATTGGGGAGATTACATTGCGTCTATTACTTGTCATATGGTTATCAAGTCTTCTGATTGCTCCATCAATGGAGGTATTTGGTTCATCACATGGAATTGAGGGATATTCTGAAACGGGTTGCAACTGCCATGGATCCAATCCTGGTGTTGAGACCTATGTTGAAATTATCGGAATTCCAGATAACTATTCACATGGAGAAATATATGAATTAACGATCATTCTTTCTGGTGGCCCTCAAGAAGCAGAACAAGGTCACAGGGGAGGGTTCAATCTGAAAGCCTCCGATGGAGATTTCTTTTCCAAAGATTCCGCAACATACATCACCGAAAACGGTGAAATTACGCATGATCATTCTGGAGCGAATCAGCGTACGTGGGATATCGAATGGAAAGCTCCTTACAGTGATGAAGCTGTAAGGTTCACCATAGCAGGCAATGTTGTTGATGGAGATCATCAACCAACGGATGGAGATGATTGGTCTTTAGAAAGTTATACCTCTTACGGGAGCAAATTATCATTGTCTGATCAAATTCTTCAATATTCTGATATTTTGATTATAACGTTTCTTTTCGGCTTTCCACTTGTTTTGCTTTATCGGAAAAAATCATAATTCCTTGTGTAGGCTAAAAAATCACACCGTCTCTCATGGGCAGATACAGACAACCGACATATCATTTCCATGAAATCGCGAGGGTTCTTTCAAAACCCTCAAGACATTATGGAGGAGTACAATGGGTGTTCAGTCGGTCGATACAGACGCTCCCCTCGCAACATACACCTCACTCTTGGCTAACAGAATATTTGTTACAGTTCACCAGAACAAACAGTGTCAATCTCTCGGTATGGTCTCATTTCTATCAAACTCGATTGTGTGGATTTTGTTTACATTCGAAAACATGAGCATATGTACTACGATGCTGGAATATGAGCCATGATAACCACCCATCTGATGGCGCTTAGAGGTTCCATTCGGACGTTGCTTCTAATTGGTGCGTTGGCTACAGGAGGGGCGGGTGTGTTGACTCTAGGTGTGGGCATGGATACTCCTTGGGCGCCTTGGGAAAGGCCGTCTGAAATCATGTTCCCTCCGGTGATATTCACACTCGCAAGTTTCGTGGCTACCGTTGCTTTCTGTGCGGCTACGGTTGTCTATCACACCTTGCTTAAGATGGTGACCAGCGACGCGGATAAGTGGTGGAGGGTCAGCGGCGTACTGTTTTTGATCGCTTACGGAATGTACTCGTTTGGTTCGGGGACCACTGAAGCGGCCATCATGCTCAACCTTCTGCACTTCATCGTAGGTCTTCCAGCTCTCACCCTTCTGCCGCGTGCTTTTCGTAAAGAGCGACATACACCTCTCTCACATGACTAGGTTCTGCATGCAGATGACGGTCAGCGAGAGTGTACAAGAAAGTTGTAGGTGCCGATTCAGATTTATCTGGCGAGTTCTCATGGTGGAACTGCGTGATTGTGCTGAAAAAATCAAAACCGTGGGTTTCTTTTATTGCCCCTCGACTCGTGGATTTACTGAGGGATACCAATGGTCGAGGGCGAAGGTTCAGTATCCCGTCTTACTGGCCTTGAGGTCTATCTTCCAGATGGCCGTCGATTGGGTATCGTCCATGATGCCGTGGTCGATGCCAACGGATTGAACTGTACGCATCTGTTTGTCCGTGATACGGAAGAGGAACTTGTTGAAGGTTCGGTTCACGTCGCAGTCCCTTGGAGATGGGTTCGAGCCATTGACAGAATCGTCTTGCTGCGTTGGTTTCCACAAACGCCTATACCGCTCCAAAGCTGAGTTGATTTCATGAGTATGGAAGTACACATTCTCGGCACCTCATCTGCTCGACCGACGAGAAAAAGGCAGGTCAGTGGAAGCTTAGTTCATTGCGATGAGGGTATCGTCGTCGTTGATGCTGGTGAAGGCTTTCAAACGCGTTATGCAGAACAACGAAAGCGCCTCAAGAACTTCGAAAAGGGAACAACATTGCGCGCATCCAGAATCAACGCTGTTTGCCTCACGCACGGCCATCTTGACCACACGTGGGGGCTTCTGCCTTGGATGCATACGATGGCTTTGGATAAACGGGAGGCGCCTCTGCTTGTTCTCGGCCCAACTTCAAAGGAAGTCTTCGATTCACTCCTGCTCTCAAACGAAATTCCGGAATCTGCTCCGAACGCAGAACTTGCTCGGCAGATGCGCAGTTGGCAATCGCTAGGTGCTACGACGGCAGATCTCGGTTATCCTGTTCAATGGATTCTAGGGGATGTTATGGGCGACCGGTGGCTTGAATTGATTCCAGGGCAACAGCCTGTGCAAGTCAAGAAAATGCCTCAGCCACACGGTTGGAAGAAAACCAGAATTCAACCGGTTGTTACTCGTCATACGGTTCCATCGTGTGGGTGGATGGTTGAATCCAAAGGCAGTCCAGGGAAATTCAATCGTTTGAAGGCAGCTGAAATGAAACTTACCGATGCTCAAAAGACGCATCTTTCCTCAGGCGAAGACCTCGAATTAGCCGATGGAACGGTATTGAAAGCACTTGATTTCCGGGGCATGCGTCGCCCTTCCACCCGCCTCGTGATTTCGGGTGATACCGCTGAGATGGCTGAGGGTTTCACATCACTCGACAATGTCGATGTCCTGGTTCATGAAGCGACGTTTCTAGACGATGCACAACAATGGGCTGATGAATTCCTCCACAGCACCAGTACCGGTGCCGCCAGAACTGC
Source organism: Candidatus Poseidoniaceae archaeon (assembly GCA_938075675.1). Classification (GTDB taxonomy): domain Archaea; phylum Thermoplasmatota; class Poseidoniia; order Poseidoniales; family Poseidoniaceae; genus MGIIa-L1. Next base: position 3,239 of record CALJHE010000036.1, read on the forward strand.
GGTAGCATGCTCTGCCCGACATCTTGTCTTGACTCATTTCAGTGCGCGTCTCAAAGAGGCTTCCGTGTCGCTCAATGAAGCGGTGACCGAAGCATCCGACTCGGAACTAGCCGTGACTTCAGCGTCCGATGGCGACCGAGTTGTCATTCGTGAGAACGGAGTAATCCATCATTTGGTATGGCATGACGACGGCTGGTCTTCTTGAGCAAACGGCCACATCATTGAAGTGGATAACGGCACACAGCGGTATATGCGTTCAACCGTCTTTGTCGCGCTTCTCCTCTGCACAATGCTGCTTCCAGCCACTGCGATAGCGACTGAAGGCCGTGAGCAGCCGAATTGCTTGAACGATACACCCGAGGCATTCTCTAGCGCTACAGTTATTGGCGACGGAGCCTGTATCAAAATCAACCTCGGCGTATTGATACCTGGTGATGTTTACGACCTCTCCATCATTGTCAGTCAAGACGCTCTTGACGTTCTCGTGTTTGACCAAAACTCTGTGCAACCGTATGATTTGGGTCAATCGTATCGTTCTTCATACGAACAAGTGCCTTCGACTGAATCAGCGCTCGGTAGTTTTGAGTTTCATTGGAAAGTTCCTCCATCCATCACGTCAAAGTCATGGTACATTGTTTTCGACAACACTGCTCATTCCGGAGACCAAGGCATGGGCGACCAAGGTGGCGCTGACAGCCGTGCCAGTCTGACCATTTCCAAAATTTCAGAATCGTATTGGACACCTTTCCATGACGTCATCGGAATGCAAAACGACTCCTCCAAAACATTGCTTTCAGGTGATGATTTCCGACTTGATGCTGGGACAACGGTCGTTGTATCTGCTTGGTCATTGGAAGGCAACGGCGATGTCTATCTTCAGACTCAAGGGATGAATGATTTGTACACCTCGGGTGGTGTTGGTTCTTTGTTCATCACCGGTGCAGGATTGCGCTCAGTCGACGGGTCCGACTCTTTTTCTTGGGTTGTTCCAAACGAATTGGACGGAGAGGCGCTTTACCTCATCGCTGACAACACAGATACACCGGTTGGTGGAGGGGACGGAACTTTGCCAGTCCGAATGACCGTACGCATTGAATTCGCCCCACTGCTCAGTCCCGTCATCAATGATGATTCGAACGGAACGACCATCATTGGCAGAGCGGTTTCACTCGACGCAATGGCGACCCCAAATCGGCTCGATCAAGTTGCATCAGCCTCTTGGGATTTCGATGCCGATTTGGATTCCAACGGGGACGGTGACAAAGTCAACGACGCTGATGCTTCAGGTTGGCAAGCCCTTGCCATTTGGTCAACACCAGGCGATCGAACAGTGACGCTCACCGTCACTTCTCCGACCGGCGAAGTCGCCTCGACCTCTTCGACATTTACCGTTGCCGATGTTGTTGATCCCGTAGCGCGAATCGGAGGTAATGCACAACCCATTAGCGGTGGCTGGAAACTGGTAACCGACCAATCCATTGCCCTCAACTGCGATGGCAGCACCGATGATGACAAAGTAAGCACTTGCTCATGGAACCTCGATGGAACTCCGTACGGGCAAAACAATTCCATTACGCTTTCATGGAATGACATTGGCTTGCATACAGTAACGCTCACCGTCACTGACCCGTCTGGCAACAGCAATTCAATTTCGACACTGATCACCGTGACCGACACCAGTCTGCCCGTTCTTGACCAGGTTTCTCTCGACCTTCTTCCGTCATCGGGTTTGGTTGACGGCACCATCAAGTGCAGCGCTTCAGCTCAGGATTCCTACGACTCGAGTGCAGTGCTGCGTTACCATTGGGATACGAACCCAAACATAGACTCAGACGGTAACGGAAATGCCCGAGATGATGCTGATTTGAGTGGTTCAACTGCAGATCTTGTCTTTGCAAAGGCGGGAAGTTATGATGTTGTTCTCACCGTCTTCGATCAGTCGAATAATTCTGACAGCCATGCCTTCACGATTACCGTTGAGAGCGCTGATGAAAAAGGTGATATTGCTGGGATTTTGATGGTGGTTTTGTTCATTGGGGCAATCACCATGGGTGTGGCGTTGATTGGCCATCGCCGCTGGCAAAAAGGAATTGCAATGCAACTTCTTCTCGACCGAGGATTGAGTTCCGCTGAGGCACGAGCTCACATGGCAGACGTGTCGAGCACTCGAAAACTTCCTTTGTTTTCATCTGCAACTGCACTTGCAGGATTAGAAGCCAACGCCTCAGTACAGTCAACATCTTCGAAAGTCGAGGACGCCAAGGCTGCTGAAATGGCTGCAATTTACGGAACTGAACCGTCAGTTGCACCAACTGCGCAAAGTGCGTTCGCCCCTCCGACGTTCGCTTCCCGAACCGTTTCAGCCGGTAGTCAAGCAGCAGCTGCGGACGCTATGGCCTTGTTTAACGACGATTCGCCGGCACCATCGACACAGCCAGTTCTACAGGCTCCCCCTCCTCAAACACTCAACGAACTCACTCCCTCTGCACCGATTCAAACCGTTGTTCAGAGCGGCGGCATTTCGTTGCCTGACGGCGTCTTGAAACCGGCCAAAACCTCGCCACCACAACCGATTCCAGTGCCTGAACAAGCACCGCAACCTGTGCAAACGCGAGTCACATGCAGCGAGTGTTCTGCTGTCTTTGCGATTCAGATGCCAGCCGGTGTTAACAAAGTAGTAGTTGCTTGTCCTTCATGCTCGAAGGATTCGACCGTCGAATTGTGAACCGCCCGTAGGGCGGACTTGAGAACACCTGAATCTCCTCCCATGAAAGGGATGGGTTCTCATAGTGGGGATTCCTGCTTGTGACATGGTAGAGGGCCAACCGCGTTTGATTCGAGTTGGTCTGCCTCAGGCTTCAGACCCCCGTCGAATGGCTGTAGCCATGGTCATCTTGATGTTCATCTCGATGGCTCAACCTGCAGGTGCTGACTTATCGGTTTCCAGAAATGACTTTGGCGTGCTGGATGAATTGGACGATACGCTATCGAAGAGAACCGCTAACGGGGAAGCCATTGCAGCAGCCGAAGGAGCAGCAGATGCACTCAATGCTGTTGACCTTGCTCAACGTCCAGTTGATGCCACTGACCCACTTTCTCAAGCGAGTTCTTACCTTGACAGTTTGGAACTTCGAGACGCTTCACCGTTTGAAGTGGACCATCCTCGGCCGTATGAATTCCTAATGGACGCATCCACTCAACCAGACGGTTGGCCCTACAACTTGTTCGAGACGTTGTTTTCGGTGCAATCGCTTGGACTCGACAACATTCTTGGCATCGGAATCAATACCTATGCAGTGTATGTTAATTTCACTTCAAGAGACAACGGACCATCCCATGAAGCGTGGGTTGAAGGCACATTTACTGGCGAACTTTTGGTTGGAACCGATCTTGTATTATTCAACAATTACATCGATATTGACGGCGATTCAGTCGATGATTTATCGGTCGGATTAACCATTGAAGGCATTATAACGCAGGGCGACGGTTTTGGAATTGAACTTGGCGATTGTGAATTGACACCGAGCCCTGGCCCGGGTATACCTGCGGTGACCGTACCGTGTGTTGAGGAACTCTGGGTGCGTCCGACCTTCCAATGGAAAGTAACTGCGCTTAACCAAAACGATTTCTTATGGAACAACATGTCTCATCTTGAAGTCAGTTTGATGAAGGGTCTGGCTTTCGATCTTACGCTTGATGACTCGGAATCCTATGCCATCGTCATCGACACACGATTTACCCAGCCTCCTCACGAATTTACACTTGGCGTAGGTCTACAGAAAATGGCGTTCAATGTGAATGCGGTCATCACCAACACAGCTGGATTCATCACTTCACTCTTCACCGGCGGACTCAATGCATCGTCACTAAGTCTGACCTCCATCTCTGCTCCTTACGCCATACGAGTCTCAAATCCAGATTTCGACAGTTCGGACCGCCAATCCGATTGCGATGACGGGACTGGTTACTATGACCCCCTCACCGACCATAAAACAGAGAGCCATCTGCATAAATGCGGATTTGGTCTCGGTGTTGGTTTCATTCGATTTGATGGGTACGGTGGAGGAACGACTGCTCCGATTTTGGAAACCGCCTACATCGATGTCGGTTTTCACCCTGAAGAAGGCGATACTCGAATCCCAAACGAAGTTGACATCACTCTCCGTAACGATAACCTCGGAGCGAACACATTCGATACCGTAGAAATTTTCTCTGATTACGGCTCAGACATGTACTTCCACTATTTCGAAGACCGTTCGAACACGACAGAGGGAGACTCGCCTTTCGGAAACACAACGGATTCACGAACCTGGATACGAGGCCTCCCTTCGGGAACACTTCATCCTGACGAAATCAATGCGATTTTCACCATGATTGGCGAGGAGCCAGGAAGCGCAGATTTACCCGGAGAAATTCCGAGCCGTCTTTCGATGATGATTGCTATCAAGAACTTCTCAGGTGACAGCACCAACAACGTTAACGATCCTACTTTGCCGGTGAATCCTGCTGCACCCCCAAATACGCTTGTTGCCATTGTAGCGACCGAATCAATCGATCTTTTGGACTACAAATCGACCTTCAAACGCGGTGGTTATGATGTTGATTCATCTTCCATTCAACTGCGCATAGAAAATGTCCCCAAAGTCATCATTGTTGAAGGCAGTTTCCAAATTCCCGAGAGTGGCTTGAGCCGAGTCTCCTACGATAATCCCAACCTCAACACGGTTGCTCAAATTTTCGACAACGCCTTACTGACCGTCATTGAAGTTATTCTTGATGTGGGGGATGTTGTCAACGGTCTTCCAGAGTCCATTGTCGGAACGGCTGGCTCTTCTGGTGGAGCGGTTCGAATGAACTGCTACAACCAAGTCCGATTGAGCCTACCAGCGTCGACGAGAAGTCCAATGGAAATTGGTTCAGTCTCGATTGCCATCTCGAGCAGTGACCAACCATGGTTGCCTGATATTGACCACATTCTTTTGTCAGAGGACACCAATATCGAAACGGTAAACGGCCGTCTTGGGGTTCAAGAACCGCTTGTTCCTGTGGCGATGAGTGCCCGAATTGGTGGCATCTCCAGCGTCAGCCATGATTACGACCCGATTAACGATGTTCGACAAATGGAACTTCGAGGAATTAACGGCGGCCCGCTCTTGATTGGTCACCTGTTGCACGATGATGGAGATTTGGCTGCTGCCAACCAGCAATCTGCTACGCTCTCAAACCGCCCCAGTACTTTCAACGTCACTCAAACTGCTGAAGCACTTACCTACTCAGCATCAGCTCCAATCGGGACCATTACCTACGGTGGCAACGGAGAAAATCAACGAAATGCAATTCGCTTGAATGGCCTCCCCTCATCGTTCCAACTTATTCTTGGAGATACTGTTGGTTATGTTGCTGCAACACCGATGGAATCGATAGAAGTACAACTTACCAATTCGACTCAACCGCTGACAATGGATGGCGACCACTTCCGTTTCTGGGTGAACGAGACCTCTGGTGAAGCAAGCCTTAGTACCGCAATTTCAGATGTTACAAGCCTGCGTCGGCTCTCGCCCTTAGACCCCGGTTCGAAAGGACCTGAAGGGAACTCGCGCATCGAATTGATTCGAGCCAATTCTGCTCCAATGAACGTTTTGATGGAAGACGACACAATCTACGATGATTCCTTCAAGGGAATGAACGGCCGTGTGGCGATTGACCCGCTTCCAGCAAACATCACCATCGCCTACCCGAGCGGAGTCGATTCAGGCGGACTTGAGTTGCCTACTTTTGATGAAGGAGACGGTGTTCAAGCGTTATCGTTCTTCTTGGGCGACTTGGTTAATTTCGGTTCTCTTGTCAATGATTTCGTTTATTCAACGGTTGTAGACTTGGGCGGCCTTGAGACCGGGAGTGAAGACATGTCACTTGGTCTTGACTTGATAACAGGCGAATTGTTCAATGTCACGGCAGACATCGAAAAAGGTTCCAATGTGATTGATGAACCTGAATGGTCCCACGGACTTGGAATGGAAGTTTTCGAAGCAACGGTCGTTTCGTTCAACCTCTCACGAATGCCAACCTATACATTGTCGAGCCGTGAAGTTGTTGACGAGGCACTTCGTGATTACAAAATCACTCCAGCAGAATACGAACTGGTTTTGGAAGTGTTTGACAATACCAACATCTCAGGATTTACCCCACTTTTGCTTGCATTGGAAGATGGTATTGTGCTTGACTCTGAAATTGAAGGAGTGAACTTGAGCCTGTGGGAGGAGCAGGGGATTACCTTTGAGTTGCGCCGCTCATGGCACATGCGCTCTTGGTTGCCGAGTCTTCCAACGGGACGAATACTTTTGGAATATGATTTCAGAATGATCGGCGATCTCCCCGTTTACGAACTCGATGTTTATCTTGAACAATGGACTCCGAAACGGCAACAGTTGAGTATAATCGTGAATGGACTTGAAGGCCGTGACCTTGAATTTATCATCTCTGGATTGGACACAACAGAAGCCAACAATGTAGAGGCGAATGCTGTGTTTTCGACGCAGGACAATCTCACCGTCCCCCGAGTATCCATCGACATGCATTATGACCTTGGCACTCGTCTCGATTCTGCCCATGCCACGTTCATCGACCGTCGAGAACTTAGCCGCGTTGAAGCGTTAATTGTGGGCGTCCCCCAGGAAACCGATTTTTCAACCACGATTGGTGATATTTTCCTCATTGACCTCTTGGTACCGTCACAGTATCAAATCGATGGTCACTCTGCAGAATCGTTGATGATTCAACAGATGCGGTTCGTCGATGGGTTCTGGTGGCCTGCTACAGCATTCATGCGTGATTTACCGGGCGAGATGCATCTTGCAGCACAACCGAATACCGAGTTCGACATCCGTTCAGAGGTCTCGTTCCAGGGGATGATGGAACTCGATTACAGGTCCAACACCGATGACATGGATTTGTATCTGGAAGCAACCGGCCGTTCTGTTGACACCAAAGGCGACGTTTTGATGCTCGCCGAAGACCTTCCCTCAACGTTCGTTCTTGAGACGACCGATGACTGGGGCGTTCGTGTCGCTTCCTCAGGTGATGGTGTAAGCCGCCTTTATCTCAAACAAACCGATGTACCTTCGTCACCGGGCGTTACGGTGGACCGTGTAGAAATCATTGGCCAAAACCTCCAATCTGCAACCATTCACATTTACACAGGCCCGTTCCAATATCCGCTGATTGTCATTGATGACATTACCAATGGGCGAATCGTTGCCAGCGCTGAGGCAACCATTGAGCCGTACCATACGACAGGTCTGCTTGAAGGATATTCATTCAGTGGCCGTGGTGTTCTTCTCGATGCCCAATTCACTGGCATCTTACCAACCGCTTCATCGATTGGTGTCAACGGTATGGTCACCGACCTTTCCTTGGTCGGAACGCTTACTGACGATACTGTAGAGACCCGTCACATTTTGCTCGTTGAACCGATTACGACCGTTATCGCCAGTGGCCTGGCGCTCATTTGGTGATTCTATGGCAGACGACTCAGCGATTTCATACAACGAACATGGGGACATGGTCGTTCATGAAGAGGATATTGAGTCCCTTGGTTTGCTGGACGTTGCACGGTTGCAAAAGATAGAATCTCTCGGTTATACTCTTGACGAAGATGGAATCGAGACGTATGAAGACATGCAACGTGTCTCGAAAGCTCTTCGAACGATTCGCCGAGAAGTGAGTCCGAGTCGTGTTGCTCTTGCAGGTATCGTTGTTTTGTTGTTGTTCGGAGTTCTTGTCAGCGGATGGTACTGGGCTCTCCCACGTGATGCGGTCAACGTTGAGACCCAATACCTCCAGCGCGGAGGGCATCTCATGATGTCGGAAATTCACAACGTCGGAAGCCGTGATATTACCGATGTTTCAGTACAAATAGAATTCCAATCTTCCGATGGTGAAATACTTGACTTCATGTCCATTGAAGTTGACAAAATAGAAAGTCACTCTTCTTTGGCTGGCGATAAACTGGAAATGATGGTTGTTGGCCATACAGTCTGGGATGAATACGTCATCAAAGTGGATCTGCAATACACCAATTACAACGGAGAGATTGTTTCTGAAACTTGGAGCCATTCCGTTGGTTTTTGGACTGTTGAACAATTTATCGATAAGGCTGACAGGACAACGTGGCCGATTTCATGACACTGGAATCATCGAACTGACATCAAGTAGAGAGGGATAGCCGTGAAGATGAATCATTCAGTGAGGTGGGCGATTGCTCTCGTCACTCTTTTTGTTTTGCAGAGTGTATCACCTCTCATTCATCCAAATACACCCCCAGCCTCGACCATGCAATCCGAAGGGGGTATCGAATGGGTTCAATTTGACTTGGTTGAAGGCGTCTACTCCGACGCAATTGGACTCGAGGAGTATACTACTCAACTCGAATCACGCTCAGAACTTGCTATGAGTCGAATCGGTACTTTCGATGCACATGGACTCGAACTTCAGCGTCCAGTTCCAAGTGATTGGCTTATTCCACGATTGGACTTGAGTCTCGTCATCGTTTCAAATGAAGTTTTGTTACTCGATGTACGCAATGATATTCATGCAGTTCCGGGATTGGCAATTCGTGAATTTATTGCTCCTTCTGGACTTCTGGTTCAAGGTACACCAATTGCACTTTCAATGCTGGGCCAGACGGAGGGCATTGTTGCACAACATCAAGTTCCGATGGCCTTACTCGTCGAAGAAGATGTACTGGATATTCTCTTGCTTGAAGATGGTGAGCAATCACTTGTTGGCTCTTCGATGCGGATAGAGGGATGGCGCGATGATTCCGGCCCTCTTTCCGGCATAGCATTTACCGATGTCGAAGGAAACACATTGGCACAAGAGGTTGAGACATTCATTCCGCTCGTTTTTTCACCCTTCCATCAATGGGACGAAGGACGATTTCAAGGCATTCTTTCCTCAGAAAATCTTGTTGAAATTGCAGCACAACCTTCACTGAGAACTCTACGGTTCGAACCACTCTTCTCCGGCGACAACAATCAAGCCCGCACGCACATGAAAACCTCTCAAATGACCAGTTACTTCACGACAGGTTTGGATGGCTCGGGACAAATTGTGGCTGTGGCAGATTCTGGACTTGACGAAGACCACGGAGACTTTGGCACACGGATTCTTTCCAGTAACGACGTCATTGGCGATGGTTCCACCGCCGACAAACATTCCGGCCACGGGACCCACGTTGCTTGTACTGTTCTAGGGGATGGGTCACAAGGTGGATATTCAGGTGTTGCAACATCTGCAGAACTATATTTCCAGGCCATGGAAAACGACAACACCGGCAACTTCCAATCTCCATCGCTCAATTACCTCCTCAATTCTGCATACTCCGCAGGAGCTTACACGCACACGAATTCTTGGGGCTCGTCACTTGAAAGCGACCAAGGAAAATACACATCCGAGAGTGAAGATGTTGACGATCGTTCAAACTACTACGACCGGTATTACAACGGTCGAAATGGCCTTACGATTCTTTTTGCAGCAGGTAATGATGGTCCGGATTCCGGTACCGTAGGTGCTCCTTCCACTGCTAAGAACACAATTACAGTAGGTAACCATCAAAACCGATACTCCGGTGCTCCCGACTCGATTATGTCTGGTTCTTCCCGCGGTCCAACAGACGATGGGCGCATCAAACCTGACATCATCGCTCCAGGTGGATATGTTCGTTCTTGCCGTGCGCAAGAGGCCGGAGATACCGATAGCGCAACTTGGTCCAATACGTATTATCTTGAGTACACTGGGACTTCAATGGCTACACCAAATGCCGCTGGAGCAGCAGTGATGGTGCGTGAATATCTTGAGGAAATCGCTCAACGACCATCTCCTCAAGGAGCGTTGGTGAAAGCACTGCTCATCTTAGGCGCGGAAGATGTTGGAACGCGTGACATTCCGAACGACGATGAGGGCTGGGGGCGACTCAATTTACGCAACACTCTTGCTCCAACAACCGGTCAGGGGATATGGGTCGATGACCGTTCTGTTCTCTCTGGAACGGGGAATTCAAAGACGTATACTTTCAATATTTCACAAGGCAATTCAGGATTCAAGACGGTGCTCGCATGGTCGGACGAGCGAGGCTCGCCGTTCTCCAATACCCAGTTGGTCAATAACCTCGATATTGAGGTCACCAATCCGAGCGGCGAAGTATTCCTGGGTAACGATTTTGCAAATGGGCGCTCGACGACAAATGGAGTTTCAGATGACATCAACAACGTCGAAGTTGTCTTGGTCGACAACGCAGAAATCGGCATTTGGACGGTCAAAGTGAAGGATGCTCTCCATGGGGGGAGTCGAGCCCAACCGTTCGCATTGGCTGTCATGGGCCATGGAGTGAATGACTTACGACCTGACCCGGTTGTTCTTGAAGATGAATTCGCAATGTCGGTGACCATCCCACAAGTTGGTGACGAATTACAAGTAACAACCAAGGTATTCAATGTGGGCAATGTTCGTTCAGGTTTCTTCGATATGGAGTTCGAGGTTGACGGCGTGACAATTGATTCCAAGTCCATTGACCTTGGTGCCGGCTCAACCAAAACTCAGGTATGGTCGTGGACGCCACAAGTTGCAGGTGAATCCACGCTTTCATTCATTATCGATGCCAACGACGCCATTGAAGAGATTTTGGAAAACAACAACCGTCATGATGTGTTGGTGAATGTAACTGCCCCTGGAGTGAAACTTTCAGCAGAACCTCAAACCATAATGTTGCTGAACACCTCACTGTCAACCACCTCATGGGACCTTGAGTTGACGAATACTGCTCTTGTTTCGACCAATGCAAGCCTGCTTACTCAAACCGTGTTCAATGAAGACACGGGCCAATCCATGCCATGGTACATCGGATCGAACGAATCCAACTTTACTTTAGACGGACAAGAATCTGCTGAGATTGTTGTTACACTGGTTCATCCTACCCCTCCACTCCCCGGAACATATCGTATTGATTTGCTCGGCATTGATGTTGACAACGGAGTAACTTATCCATACATGCTCTATTTTATTGTCCCAGACCTTCCAAACCTTCGCCTTGAGTACGATTATCAAATCGTTCCAGTCTCCCCTACAGAACCGACCAGTATCGATATTCGTTTATTCAACATTGGAAACGCCAACATTGGCTATGACTTATTCCTTGAAGCCCCTGCTGGCTGGGATGCAGGTTTTGATACTCTTTCCAGTGTACCCGGGGCGAGTTCAGGTTCGACAGGCCTCATTACGAAGGATACTCATCGAGACATTGGGATGTCGTTTACTCCTCCACAAGTCATGACTGGAGCCGGTGCGGAAAGGATGGTTCGTTTGACCGCCATTTCACAAACTGAGGTTGTGGAAAGTTGGGTCTTTGATATCCCGATTAAGGTCGAGACCGTCAAAGCAATCGATATTGACTTGGAATCGAATCTTGGCGTTCTTCGCCCTGATTCATCGTTCAGTATGCTGTTCGCTCTGGAGCACAGGGGGAATGTGGACCTCTCTTTAACACCATCATTTGAATTACCATCCGGCTGGACCGTCACCTCGGGAATGGAGGCTTTTGACCTCCCTTGGACCTCTTCGAAAAATCTGTTGTTTGGAATTTCAGGCGACGGTACCGGTTCCTCTGGTCAAGTGAAATTGCATCTCGACAGCAGTTCTGACCGAATAACTTGGACCGGCGAATTCAACGTGGAACTCCTTGCTCAGCCGACCATCAACTTCGTACAGCTCGCCTACGGTGACCAGACCTGGGATACGCCGTTTGGAGCAGGCTCTCACCCGACTGGAGTCCCTCTTCAATTCACGTGGCTCATCGGGAATGAGGCGAACGTCCAGTGGCAACCCACTGCGTCCGTGTCACTCTCGAGTGGCTTGTTTGGCGAATGTTCAACCATCGAACCAATTGGGCAGGGCGACCTCAAACCAGTCACCTGCACGGTCATCATTTCTTCCTCAATGGAGCCTTTCTCTGAACCGTCCTTTGTTCTCAAACTCGCGGGAGAAGAAGTCGAATCGACTCAAAACATTGGTCTCTTGGTTGCTACTGTGGTCGAATCCGCATGGCAGATGGAACGCACAAGTCAACTGACTACCGGTGCTCAAGAACAGGTACAGGTGACACTGACCAATGTTGGCAATACCGCATATTCACACAAGATAGTTGCCGAAGGGTCGAAAGATTGGAAGGCGTCAATTGACGGAAACGACGTATTGAATTTGGAATCAGGTGAATCAACCAAAATCCGTCTGCTCGTACGTGCAGACCGTCCAGGTGACGGAACAATCACTCTTGCATTGCAAGGAGCCGAGCAAATGACGAACAGCTCGTTTACTTTCTCTCTGTCCGCTGTTGGTGAACCGACAGGTACCTCCGGCCAATCGTTGTCCGTTGGTGCAATTGGTATTGGTGCTCTTCTCGTGGCACTGCTCATTGGCGGTCTTTTCCTATCTCGCCGTAAATCAGAATCTGGTTTGGCTTTGGGTTCACCTCCAGGGTTCACCGTTCCGTTGGTAACGTCGCCCCCTGCTTCTGCAGTGGCGCAAACTCCTGCAACAGTGCAGTCGCCGACATGCTGGTCGTGCCGCCAAGCGATCAATGGACCAATGCTTGGCTGCCCGGGATGTGGTGCTCGTTACCACCGACAAGATGTTTCATCTTGTACTTCCAATACACTGCAACATTGTGTGAATTGCAAGGCTTCAACAACGACTTTCGTTCAAGCATGAGTTGATAACTAAGTCTCATTTGCTTGAAACAAGCGTGGGTAGCCTTTTGATAGTAAGGCTTCCACCGGGGGTCATGGACCCCCGAGAAAAGATACAAAGTCACGCCTCACGCCGTGCACTCTTCCTTACTGGCCTCCTTTTACTCTCAATGTTGCCAATGGTTGCGCCAGGTGTGGCTGCAGACGAGGCACGTGATGCGAGCATCACCATTCAAACCAGCCCTGCAAACAACTTGGAAGTGAATCCCGGCGAATCCGGCGAATATACCGTGCGAATCTACAACAACGGACCTGAACCAATCACTGTTCAACTTTCGACCAGTGAAGAGGCAACTCAGGAATGCGGCCAGTATACCTCAAACATCCAACAGATTCCGGGTGTCATTGAATCAAGCGATTTCGGTGAAACCACGATGAACATCACCCTTACTCAGACTGCGGAGGGAAGTTGTGACACAACCATCACTGCACAGGCTGCTGAAGCCCCAACTCCTCCAGGTGTAGCAGGACAGCCCGCTACCGAAACCAAGACCGTTACAACAAATGCAGGAGACGGCTCTGGCTCGGCAATTTTCGGTGTTGATTTGTCAATGGCTTCTGAACAACAACGTAGTCAACAATGGGCTGGAGAATCGGTAATGGAGTTCGATGTTATTGTTGAAAACACCGGTCAAACCAATGAAACCATCGCCTTATCACTTTCCGAAGCAGACGGTAACGGCTGCGTTGGCAATGTTGACGACCTCTCCGTCGAGTTGAGTGAGGAGACCGTTGCGCTTGACCAAGAAGAAACAGAAACGGTCACCGTATCTGTCGAAGTGCCCGAAGGCCAAGAGGCGAGTAAATACTGCTGGGAGATCACCGGCACTGTGACCAATGACCCATCGCAAGAAGCCTCAGATGTCGAAGACTTTGACCTCACAGTTCCAGAACTTCACGAATGCTCAATGGAACTCTCCAAATCAAGTATGACAGTCGACCCAGGTGAAGAATCTGAGTTGACAGCGACGCTTCAAAACACTGGGAACAGTGATTGGTCAGTAACAATGGCAAAAACAGGAAGCCGTGCAGGCTGGGTTTCTTTTGATGGTTCATCTTCAGGACTTCTTCCATACAATGACGGTGACGGAAGTCGAACCTTCGACTTGATTGTCTCGCCGGACGACTCGGTTACAGCAGGCGACGAAACTGTGATTGAAATTCTCGGCAAAGATGGTAACACAGTGAAGTGTTCCAAAGAACTACGGGTGATTGTCGGACAGTCGTTTGGGGCATCACTTTCGCTTTCAACGACCAGCCTTAGTAATGTAGAGCCTGGTGCGAACGGCACCGTTTCACTCACCGTTACCAATCAGGGTAACGGCCTCGACAATCTACGCGTATCATCTACAGCTCCTCCTTCTGGATGGAGTGTTCAATTGGACTCGACCACCGTTTCAGTTGGTTCAAAGCATGGTTCGGACAAGAGCGAGACGGTGGGCGTCGTTGTATCGCTACCTTCCTACGCTCTTGCTACAGAACAAGTTGAAATCGCCTTTTCAGTACTCCCTGCTGGCGGCGGAGTTGCTTATGCCGAGGTTACGCTTACCGTTTCGGTGAAAGCCATACATGGTCTCGAAGCCCAAGCGACAGCTCTTGACCAAACCGGGCGCTCCGGCTCTCTCGTGAAATTCCCCGTAACAATTCAAAACACAGGCAATATCGAAGATAACTACCGCTGCATAGAACAGGACCAAACAGCTTCGCCTGAATGGGAAGTCCACTGCGAAGACAGCAATGGTAACATCATTTCATCCTCACAAGGCATCGCTATAGCAGCACAAAGCTCTGTTCAAGTGTTCATGGTTGTCAGCATTGACGGTGAAGAAGAACTCTCCTCGTCACGAATTACTGTTCGCATTATCAACAAGGATGATTCAACCAACTCTGGCGACCAAGACGGCGATGGATTGCCGGACAATCAGCGCGAGTTCAAGTTCTTGGCAATCCTCTCTGACCGCGTGTTTGCAATGGATGTCAGACTCGTTGACGGTGGACTTGACCAGCGTTCAGGCACCGCTCTTCTGCCGCCTTCTGGGACACAAACATATGGTTTCTGGGTCAAAAACACTGGAGATGGTAACGACAAAGCCGTGTTTGACATCTCAGGTCTTGAAGGAATTGCAACGCGAGAATTGACGCTTTATGGATTGCCCGTTGACGGTTCAATCGATGTTCCGGCCGGTTACGGGATATGGGATCAAAACAACAGCATGTTCTTGATCGATTCTTCGAATGAACCCATTATTGGTTCGACGAAAGATGCAGCTGAAACACAGATGTGTGAACTCGGCTTGTGCGGGGGAGGCTATGATGCACGTCCGTTTGAACTGTATTTCGAAATGAAACTAACCGTTAATCCAGGAGCAGAAACAGGCGATGGAGGTCTGTTGGAAGTGGTCGTTATCAGCACCAAAAACGCTGCAAACCGTTCAGGTTATTTTGACATAGTACTCGATGTACAAATCCTCTATGATTTCCAATTTAACCTTGAGAATACGCCCACTGAAAGAGACCTCATTTACCCCGACAAAGAAGTTATACTCGTTAATTTAACCAATACTGGAAATATTCGGGGCGAGGTGCTCATTTTCACCTCGGAGAGTTTCCGTGGTTGGTCTGTTGACTTAAGAGAACCTGATGGCCAGAACTACTGCGACTCAGATGTTAAGGAATTCATATGCGATCTTGAGGTTGATCAAACCATCGTCCTTAAACTCGTTATTCGGCCTCCAACTGGTGCGGAACAGGCAAATACCCTCAAATTCACACTCTCAGCTCAACCGGTGGAAACCGGTGTTGTAGATCGAGAAAATGTCGAGTTTGCCGTCAGCGGAGATGTACCATCCGGTTGGTTGAGCCTTGGCATGGAAAGTGAGGAAGTGATGATGTACGGGCTTGGTTTGGTGATGTTTGCGTTGGCCATTTTTGTCATTAGGACATTCATCGGTGGTTCACGGCCCTGAAGTTCTCTTCACTTCCATGCAGTGTGCTGGTTTCGTGAATGCTAGACATTCACTTTTCCTCGTGATGTTTTGGGAATACTTATGTGAGTCCCTCAAGTCGCAAAGAATGCGGAGCGTATGCTTTGCATATGGGTGAAAATATGTCCGGACTCGAATCGGTTCCAAGTGCGTACCTCTCAATTGGTTTTTTAACGGTTCTCGGAATCATCATGCCGCTTACCAATTTCCTCATCACTTGGGTCGTTCGTCCTCGTGTTGATCCTGCTCGGCCTCACATCACACGCTCATATCTTTTGGAAGGCTATGAGCGTGACCATAGCCTATACCCTCGGCGTTTGACGACCTTCGAGTGCGGCAGTGAACCGGTCGGTGACGCAATGATTCAATTCCACTTTCAGTACTATTGGTACGCCATTATTTTCCTTGTGTTCGATGTAGCTTTCATGTTCTTGGTTCTTGGTGGAATGGTTGCCTCCGATGCAACCACCGCTGACGCTCCTGAAAGCGCAGTGGCTGAAGCAAAGAGCGCACTGACGCTTCTTGCTCTTTTCTTTGCGATAATGTCTCTTGGCGTTTGGTACGTGTTCCGTAAGCGAGGTCGCATTTACATTTGAGGTGGATATCATGGCAGAAGCAGGAGAAAATTTCGCAGCATTCAACAGTCGCGCATTGGTTGAGATGGTCGGCGGTGTAACCGACGAAGCACTCAAGGCAACACGGATCAAGAAGTTCCTTGGTGTTCTTGCAGGCCGATATTTCAATTGGGCTGGGCGCAAATCATTGTTCACGCTCCATTTGGGTATCAAATGCTGTGCTATTGAGATGGCTGCTGCTGCTACCCCGCGGTTCGATGGAGACCGATTTGGCGTTCTGTTCCGCTCCTCTCCTCGACAATCCGATGTTCTTCTCATCAATGGGCCAATCACCAAGAAATTCGCTGATAAGGTCGTCCGTCTATGGGAGCAAATGCCTGAGCCAAAGTACTGCATTGCTATGGGTGAATGTGCAATTTCTGGCGGACCTTACTTCCAATCTTACAATATTCTCGAAGGCGTCGACACGGTTATACCAGTCGATGTCTATATTCCAGGTTGCCCTCCTCGCCCTGAAGCATTGATTGACGGGTTTGGATTACTCCGTGAAAAAATCATTCGTATCGGTGCCGCTCCTAGCGCTCAAAGAGCCAGTGAAAAGCCAGTTATTGTGGGAGAGGACTGAAATGGTTGGTTCAATTTCTGCAGAACAGAATACTTCGGCTGCTGAATCCTGCCTCGCTGCAATCAACGACCGATTTGGTGGAAGCGGCATTATTGCATCCATCGAAAACCATTCAAACGCCAAGAAATACGCCTTTGTTCGGGCAATATGCCCACCCCAACACTGGTTGGCTTTGGCGAAATGGATGAAGTACGACCTCGGAGTCAATTACTGCTCCATGGTCACAGGGACGCATTTCCCTGATGGCCCCGATGAACGTGGGTGGGAAGTTGCGTACCACTTCTTGCGACAACCTATCCAAGACCAAGTTCCAAACACGTGTACTGTCCATGATGTAAACGCACTTTCGGGCATGGATATTCCGATGGAGTTCGAAGTGTTCATCCCACTTCCTCAAGGTGATTCCCCGTCTGTTCCATCCATTCAAAGCATCTGGGTTGGAGCAGATTGGAATGAAAAAGAAACTTGGGATTTGGTCGGTATTAAGTTCGAAGGCCATGAAAACATGCACCGAGTTCTCAACCCGAACGACAGTCCAGAGGGATTCCATCCTCTTCAGAAGCAACACAAGTTGCGCTATCACGATCATAACGAAATGTACGATGACCCGCAGGGATTCATGCGTAAGCCAGCGGACGAGGGCCGCGTTAAGTGAGGTATTATTATGGCACAAATGTGGATTACAATGGGACCTCAGCATCCAATGACTCACGGGTTGTGGACACTTCGCGTCAAGGTTGACGGGGAGACGGTTGTCGATACTGAAGCCGAACTTGGATACATCCATCGTGGTGTAGAGAAGATTTGCGAAGCACGCGACTTCACTCAAGTTACGCCGTACTGCGACCGTCTTTGCTACGTCAGCGCTATGACGTGGGCTAATTCTTACATCTACGCAGCGGAAGACCTTCTGGAAGCAGAAGTTCCGGCTCGTGCAGAATACATTCGCCTTATTTCAGCGGAATTGCAACGGCTTGCATCTCACCTGATGTGGCTTGGAGCATTCGGCCCAGACATTGGAAACCTCACTCTGATGACATGGTGTATGCGTGACAGAGAAATGTTCCTTGACCTTTTGCAAGAACTCGGTGGCTCCCGAATGCACTACAATTACCCACGTATTGGTGGCGTAAAGCGCGACATGCCAATCGGATTTGCTGACCGCGTTGTTGCCAAGACCAAATTGTTCGAGAAGCGCCTCGATGAATACGAAATGATGCTTGACGAATCTACCATCTGGCTCGTTCGATTGCAAGGTGTAGGTTATGCCAATGCTGAGTCCATGGTCGATGCAGGTGTCTCAGGTCCAAACGTCCGAGCTGCTGGTGTAAATTACGACGTCCGTTGGGCTCACCCCTATTCTGTCTACGACGAAATCGACTGGGAACCAGCAGTTGAGAAGCCAACTTCGGTCAAGGGAGCAGACTGTTACGACCGTTACCGTGTCCGAATGGAAGAAATGCGCCAATCGTGCCGAATGGTTCTGGATGCCCTCAACAAGATCCCAGGTGGAAAGAACACCAATTATGCCAACGGTGACGAGATGATCTACACCAAGGCGCCAACCCGTGCCCCTGAAGGCGCTACAGGTTTCAGTAACTACGAATGTACCCGAGGAGCATCTCAGTTTTACATCCAAGGCGGTGGCGAAGGGCGTGGAAAGAATCCGTACCGTGTATCGATTCGTTCACCGATGTTCATCACTATTCCTTACGTCGCAAAGACGATGATTGGTTACAAGATTGCAGATATTCCTGCAATTATGGGCAGTTTCGACCCATGCATTGGAGAGACTGACCGTTGAGGTGATTGACTATGGATGACATCTACGATTTACGCAGTATCTTTCTGGGAGAAGACAGTATCGTCTCTTCCCTGATTACATCGGCTCTTGAAGGCACTCCACTTGAAGAAAGTTCAGGAGATTTGGCTTTCCTAGCGGGAACTTTTGCCGTTGTGAACATCGTCTTCTTGATGCTGTTCTTCAGCCAATTCGCAATTCTGTGGATTGAACGAAAGGCAGTCGCTCGTATGAACGACCGCCGTGGTGCAACAACCGCTCTCCGCTCCCTTTGGGTTGGCGAAAACGGCGTTACTGCTGGTGAATGGTGGAAGATGCTTCCATTCGGTGGTGGAATTGTCGGTGCCATCAACAAATTCCTCAACAAGAAGTTCGGAAACAGAGACGAGAACTTTGCAACCGTGGACCGTGTGAACAACCGTTCATGGATGGGTTACTCGATTCTACCCGGCTTCTTCCAAAACGTTGCAGATGGAATGAAGTTCCTTCTCAAGGAACACATGGTTCCTCGGCGCGCAGACAAACTCATTTTCGAGGTCTCACCGTTCCTCATCGTTTCATCAACTCTACTTATCCTCGGAATAATTCCTCTTTCAAGTGGCATCTATGCAACCAATCCTGACCTCTCCATACTTTACGCAATTGCTATCTTTGGAATTGCACCTATCGGAGTTTTCTTTGCCGGGTGGTCATCCAACAACAAGTACACATTAATCGGAGGAATCCGCTCTGCAGCACAACTTACTGCATACGAAATCCCTCTCTTACTCACACTCCTGTCTGTGGCTATTCTTTCTGGAACATTCAACATCATCGAGAGTATTCATTTCCAACACGCTGCAGGTTCATGGAATCTGTTCTTGATGCCTTTGGGTGCTGTCTTGTTCCTTGTGACCATGATTGCAGAGGTTGAGCGCGTTCCGTTCGACATGCCAGAGGCTGAAGCTGAATTGGTCGAAGGATGGTGGACCGAATACGGCGGCATGCGATTCGGTATGTTGTTCATGGCCGAGTATATTCGCACATACGCTGCTTGTTTCCTGTTCACTCACTTTTTCTTGGGCGGATGGCACCTTCCATTCCAAGGTACAATCAGTCAAATTCCAGTCCTCGGTGATGCGTATGTATTGATTCCAGGCGCTGTAGTTGTCTTACTCAAGACGTGGCTCGTCTTCCTTGTTGTGTTCGTATGGGCGCGTTTCTCTCTTGCTCGTATCCGTACCGACCAAATTCTTGAGTTCGGGTGGAGAATGCTTCTGCCGCTCTCGGTCGTTCAGGTCGTTCTTTCGGTGCTCTACCGATTGTACTTGTTCGAACCAGAAAACATGAGTTACACCGCTGAAGGCGGCAATGCATGGGATGCATTCGGTATCCCAATGCTTGTCCCTCTCGCCACAACGTTATTTTGGATCGGCGTCTTCTATGTTCTTCTCAATGATGAAGACAAGGACGCAACTCCAGACAGAATGTATCACGTTTACACATTACAGCCCGCGGGAACGCACACGCCGGGAAAGGACTGAGGTGAATTATTATGCCAATGCATCCACACGCAAAACCTAATTTTAGAAACTTATTCTGGTACCCGTTCAAGATTACTTTGATCACTGCTCTACGAACCTTCCCGTTTTTCGGCAAGCGGTTCGGTAAGCGACTCGATTGGGGCTATCACAACTCTGAACATCCTGAGTTCCTTGACGATGGAAGTAAATCTCGCGCAAGTAAAACCTCTGAGTTCAACGACATCACTGTTCAAACATTCGCTC
Organism: Candidatus Poseidoniaceae archaeon; assembly: GCA_938075675.1. Classification (GTDB taxonomy): domain Archaea; phylum Thermoplasmatota; class Poseidoniia; order Poseidoniales; family Poseidoniaceae; genus MGIIa-L1. The sequence continues at coordinate 23,790 of CALJHE010000036.1, forward strand.
CAGACCGGGTCACTTCGGACTTGTTCCCGACGCTATGGAAGCCTCAAACTGTTCAGTACCCGTACGAACGACTTGAGGAAATGGAGCCTTGGCTTTTCGTTCCTGGTAACTACAACGGTCGAATCGGTGTTATTTGGGAAACATGCACTGCGTGCAAGTTGTGCGTCTCTGCCTGTCCAAACGATTGTCTACACATGACCACTGAACTACGTGTTGACGTTCTTGACGGAGCAGAAGGGGAACACGGCGGCATGGGTGGTGAACTCGAAGTCGGCGGACACGCAGCCACCCTCCTCCCTGAAGTCGTAGCAACTCTTGATGACTTTAATCACGTCACAGCCCACACTGACACTCCGAACGAGTGGAGATTTGGTGAAGTGCTTGACCTAACCGGAAGTACAGCGACCGTTCGGTGGAATGATTCCGGTGAAGAAGTCGAAATGGACCAATCTGACCTGCGAGTTGCAGACGACCAAATCGTCTCAGGCCGTATTGACTTGGGTCGATGTATGTTCTGCGGTTTGTGTATGGAAGCATGTGGTTTCACTTCTTTCTTCATGACCAACGAATACGACGGAATGTCCGGATTCACTCGACAGGAACTTTGGATGGATGCCAGCAGAACACGTGTCTTGCCAGGAATCCATCAAGAAGCAGTCGACACCGAGTTGGCTAAGCGTGCTACCAAGGAACGCACAAAGCGTGCCAAGAAAGCAGCAAAGGCAGCCAACGTCCTGCTCGATAAGGGGGATGCTTGAGATGGATATCGCAAGTGTTGCTGAAACTGGCGTTTTCTTTTTATTCGCTACAATCGCCATTCTTGGTGCACTTGGTTTGGTTCTTGCACAGCGCGTTGCCCATTCGATGCTTTCTTTGATTTTCTCATTCATGGCCGTTTCAGGAATTTTCATCCTTTTGGGTGCAGAGTTTCTCGCTGCGATTCAGATTCTCGTTTATCTTGCAAGCGTTGGTCTCGTCGTCTTGTTCGGTATCATGTTGACCCGTCGACAAATCCTAGAGGAGGACTTTGAATGAAACTCATTTCTTTATTCACCCGTGTGGGCTTGCTCGCTCTGGGTATGATTCTCGTATCTGTTCTGAGTGCTGATAGCGTTTGGGCCAACAGCAGTGACGAGTACCCAACCACGAGCGGTTTAGCCGACTCACTTCTCAACGATTGGGCACTTCCTTTGCTCATCCTCGGCATACTCATGTCGATGGCCATGATTGGTGCTGCATACCTCGTCCGCGACGAGAGAATGGAGAACCTTCTTTGGGAGTTTGGAGGTGAAGAGGAATGATTGATCCAGCATTGGTATCCGCCCTCTCAGCTTTGATGTTCGTCATTGGACTCGGCGGTGCATTCACTCGAAAGAACGCTATTATTGTCCTCATGTGCATCGAATTGATGCTAAACGCTGCGAACATGCAATTCGCTGCAGCCGCAGTCCATCACGGCGATACGACCGGATGGGTTTACACACTCTTTGCCATTGCAATCGCTGCAAGTGAAGTAGCGATTGGTTTGGCGATTTTCCTTGCCGTTTACGGGCAGCACGAAACGATATCATTGGACGACGTGGATGTCCTGAAGAACTGAGGTGTTTGAATGGCAGGTGCAGATGTTACAACAACTATCCAATCGGAGTGGCTCGATTTCGCTCCGCTCATTATTCTTCTACCGATGGTGAGCTTTGCAGTAATCCTTTTCCTCGGTCGAGTGTTCAACGGCCACCCGGTCTGGAAAAACAACCTCAAGGAAGGCGGACTCATTGCGCTCCCCGTTATGGGAGCTAGCCTCGTGCTCTCTTTACTCCTTATTTCTGAGTTCCTTGGCGGTTTTAACCCTCTCAAGGTGTTTGACCCAGAAGTTGCTGATAAGATTGCGTGGGTAAATTCTGCCGTTTGGAACGGTGGCAGTACCGTCACTCCAGTCTCTTTCGGCTTTGGTATATACGTTGACCACGTGACCGTCATGTTGTTGTTTGTGGCTGCATTCTTGTGTTTGCTCATCAACACATTCAGTATTGGATACATGAACACAGATCCAATTAACGACAACCGAAACCACCGTTTCTATGCGGAATTCGTTTTGTTCTGTTCAGGTATGCTCGGAATGGTACTTTCAGATTCGTTCCTGTGGTTGTTCATCTTCTGGGAAATAATGGGTCTCTGTTCATACCTCTTGATTGGATTCTATTACGAACGCCCAAGTGCAGCATATGCAGCCAAGAAAGCGTTCCTAACAACCCGTGTAGGTGACGTTTTCCTCGTCATTGGATTGGTTATGCTTTGGAATATGTTCGGTTCCCTCGACTACTCAGTTGTCTTCAATCCCGATAACATTGCAGCAGTTGATGCAGGCGAATTACAAATGGCGCTTGGAATGATGTTCATTGGTGCAGTCGGTAAATCTGCTCAATTCCCACTCCACGTTTGGCTTCCAGACGCTATGGAAGGGCCAACACCAGTTTCTGCTCTTATTCACGCTGCAACAATGGTCAACGCAGGATTGTATCTCGTTGCTCGAATGTTCCCGTTCTTCGGGGCTCCTGCAATGGCCGGAGAACTGGTTGATCTTGCATTCATTATCGCAGCAATCGGTGGTATTACTGCCGTTATGGCTGCAGCAATTGCCTTTGTTCAAGATGACTTGAAGAAAGTCCTCGCGTATTCTACGATGAGTCAACTTGCATACATCTTCACTGGACTCGGTGCAGCGTTATGGCTTGCCAACACGCCAGGAATGGAAAAGTATGCAATCGTCGCCTTTGGAGCAGCTCTGTTCCATCTCTTCAACCACGCAATGGCAAAAGGAATGCTGTTCATGGCAAGCGGTTCGGTCATTCACGAAATGCATCATGCACATCACGACGTCCATCATGATGATGATCACGATGACCACGGTGACGATCATCACGACGATCATCATGATGAGTTCGATGCTCAATCGATGTCCAACATGGGCGGTC
>CALJHE010000037.1 GCA_938075675.1 Candidatus Poseidoniaceae archaeon
ATAAACTGGTCTGAAGTAAGAGGGGCCGTGACCGAGAATCGAACTCGGGCTGGCAGAACCACAATCTGCCGTGCTAACCCCTACACCATCACAGCCATGAGAGGTAACTCGCGGTTATGCGCGTGGTATTTCAATAATCCGCAGAGGGATGCCTGTTTTAATCAGCAAATCAAAGGCACAATGCACCCTTGCATTCAAGTGTATTCGGTGGTGTAGCGATACCATGCGAGCGAACACTGCAAGGTTCACAACGGTCGTTTTTCTACTTACAATGCTGGTTTTAGCGCCATATACATCTGTCGCAGGCCGCTCAGTGCATCAAACGAACACCGTGGATTTGTTTCCTGAAGGGTCATTTTCTCAACCCGCAAATTGGACGCTCGGAGCATTCACTTCCTTTTCCGAAGACCCAGCTACCTACACCGACTCGATGGTCGCAGATCAACGCATGACGATTGTTCATCAGCGCCCTCAAAATCTTGACACCATGACCTTCTGGGCTCAATCAACACCGACGGAGTCGAACAATTCCTTAGGCACACCAGACGGTGCTGTCTCTTGGTCGACAGGGCCTGTGATTGAATTATCATCATTCAATGCCTTTGGTTCAACGCAATACGACATTCTAGCAGTTGATGTCGTTGTTGCCTTTTCAGTCCCCGACCCACTTTACCAAGATTCAGTCCGGTTCTCACTCAATTATGATGGTCAATACCAATCATTGGTTACGTTCTCTCACACCCAAGGTTCACTCGATTACCTCTCGAACACATGGTCGAACGATGTCTCGGATTTGTCCGACTGGACATGGGATACGCTTCAGTCATCTATTCTCACGCTGGATTATGTTTCAGTCGGCTCAACCGATGACTCAAGGTTGAATGTAGACGCTGTCGGAATGCGAGTCACAATGAAGACGCCTTGGTACGGTGGAGAATATGGCTCAGCTCAAGCAGAATTCAGTGGCCATTCCATGCCAATCATCGGATTGGACCTGGCAAAGGGTACATCGAACAACATGGCTCTTTCCGATTGCGGGCTGGAGCCGAGTGTCAGTGGCACAAGCGGCATGTGGACGAGTGAGATTATTGAGACTCCACCAAACCAACGCATTGGCCGGGCTCACTATGCACTTGCCAATGAATCCGCTGACGATGTGATTTTGGAATACGCTTCATCGGGTGACGGAATCAGTTTCACTGAATTTGCAGCAATGGACGAACACATGTTGCTTCCAGATGAGAGTTTCACACAAATTCGTGTAAGCACATCCGATGCGTGCATTACAGATATCACCGTTGATGTCAATGACCCTTCACTGTCACTTCAAGGACGAATTTTCGGTGATGTTGACGGCTTAGATCCAGTTTATTCACGATGGCTTTTGTTCGTGAACGATGAATTGGTTACCAACGAACCAGTCGCTCTCAACCCATCCCTTTCCCACACGTTCCCTGTCGGACAATTCATGTCTGCCGATGATACTTCCTTGAAGGTCGAACTCAAGTCATGGTTCACATGGGATTCGCTTGGGAACCAAAGTACGACTGCACTTGAAATCACATCGATGAGCATCTCCGGTGGGTACGATATCGAATGGGATGAAGACCCTGAATGCATCTCAGTTGGCGACCAAACGCTCACCGAAGATGGAGGTGGCCGAATACTCCCATTCTTGTATCGATGTACGGATGACCGAACCGCCAGCGAAAACCTCGTCGTCAGTTTCTCTAATTCCAACCCCGAATTGGTAACCGTTGATCTCACTCAAGGTGACATTCGAGTCGCACTGCAACCTGAGGCAAATGGTCAGGCTACTGTTGTCACCACAGTGGTTGACGAGGCTGGCAACATGTGGACTGAAACATTCCTTGTAAATGTGGCAACTGTCGATGACACTCCTGTTTTGCAGGAGTTCCAGTCGCTCATCCCGGTAGAATTATCCGTTCCATCGATGATTGATTTTGACTATTCTGATGTGGATTCAACCGGTCTAACTGCATCGACAAACCGATCTTGGGCATCGATTGATGTGCTGAACAAAACCATCACTGTAGTTCCACCAACACCTGGCTTCACCTCCGTACTCATTTCACTCTGCGACCAAACATCGTGCCACGAGCGTATGATGGACCTTGAAGTTCTGTCGTTACCTGATCTCATTGTCGAAGAGATCGATGTTGGAAGCGAACCAATCCGTGCAGGTGATATCCTTTCGATTCGCGTGTTCATACGCAACATCGGACAAGCAGAAGCAACGATGATTTCAGTCCGCTGTGAAGCAAATTCTCAGTTAATTGATTACGACACAATACCGGTGCTACAGCCCGGCTCAGTCGCATACGTTACGTTCGACTGGCAAGTTCCTGAAAACAGCACTCAGACACAATTGCGTGCTGTAATCGACCGAAGTTTGGAAATCTCAGAAGGTGATGAAGAGAACAACGATGCCCAAATTGCGGTATCAATCGAAGCCGCGCTTGACAATGATGATACATCCTCTGATTCGGATCGCATCTCAGAAGGCATGTTCTGGGGACTTACCGTTGTAGCCCTATTGGCAATTCTTGGTGCGTTCGTCTTTTTGACTCCACCAAAAATCAAGAAATTGCAGTGAAACAAACCTTTACGAATTACAGCACCAATCCAACACCTGATGTCGGATAACGCAAAAAAGGCCCTCAAAGTTCATATGGAGACCGTCTCACAAAAGACTGCTTTGAGGCCGTGGGGGCCGTTCAACACCTGTTGACAAAGTGGATGTGGGAATCATATGTCTGTATTGAAAATACGAATAGAAACTGAAGAATATATTTACGAAGAATACGTTGAAGCATGAATCTTTGATTCATTCTGGAGACTTCCAGCGACGAGGATACAATCCTTCGTCGAGCAAGACCATACTTGGTCGAGCAACTTCACCTTCGTCAATTAATGCCAGTTCATCTGTGCCGAGCGTAAGCGTTACGATTCCAACAGCCTCTCCTTTGAGGGTCTGAATCATGACTTCCTTTCCAGCCTTTACTCCACTCTGAATGTTCACCAAACCAGGTCGCAACAACGGTGCGCCATGAGCTAAAGCGGCAGCAGCACTGTCTTTGACTGTGGCCGTTGGTAAATCGAGCAGTAATTTTTCAATTGGGTGGATGACTCGAAGCAGTGCTTCTGGTTGGTTGCATTCTTTCCAAAGCCAAACAGCATCAGCGAGTTCTTGCATGGTGATGCAGTGGTCAAGGGTGAATGCTCCAGAAGTCTCTCTTCGCAATTCCTTCAACTGTACTTTCATGTTGAGAAGCAGACCGAGGTCACGCGCCATTGTTCGAATATAGGTGCCCGCTTCACAGTAAACGCGTGCAATCAGGTCTTTTCCATCCATTTCAATATGTTCGAAAGTATGTATTTTTCGTGTGCGAACTTGCACTTTGACTGCTGAGACTTCTGGTGGTACGTTGTATACTCTGCCCGTGAGTCTCTTCATTGCGGTTTGCAACTCGGCTTCATCTGGGATTTCGTCGAAACGAAAGATGCAGATGTAGGTTTTTTTGTGGCTTAGAATCTTCTTCGTCACTTTCATTGCTTTACCAGCCATCAACGGTAAGACGCCTGTTGCAAACGGATCAAGTGTGCCGCCGTGTCCAAGCCGTTCGAGACCAAACAAGTCCCGTGCCCATGATGCGAGTTGGTGTGAAGTAGGCCCTGCCGGTTTATCGAGGAGTATGAATCCAGATGCGAGACGCTCTTCGACATCTCGTTCATCTGGGTGTCCGCCGATGGATGGATTGGTTTTTGCTTCTGCATCAAGAATGTGTAGTGTCATGATTTATCCTCCAAAATTGAGATAACCGCAGCGAGGACTTCCTCACTGCCTAGGTTTGTCGCGTCAAGTACTGTGGTATAGGGTTCTCGCTGTTCAGGCAAAATTTGGTACAGTTCCATAAAGCGTTCAGCATCGACCGCAGAGCGATTCCTATTTGCTTGCAGAGCCTCTTCTATAGAACCTCCTTCACGATGTGTTACGCGCCTCGCTCTTTCCTTTTCATCAACATCCAGCCATAGCCGAATGCATGGAATCTCGAGTCGATATGCCCACCATCCAGCTAATCTTGACTCGACAATCTCTGAGCTGCCGGCTTTCATTTGCTGTTGGAGTAATCGGTCCAATTCACGATCAACGTTCAAATCAGATTTGCACAACTCACCAAAGTCGCCAAGACTCATTCCTCGCCTTGCTGCTTCTTGTCGAAAGACATCTCCTCCGTTGAGTGAGGTCCATGAGTAATGCGCCATCAATGATTTGACAAGCGTGCTCGTACCGCTACCAGGATGGCCTGACACGGTGATCTGTAGCATGCTTACACCCACTCATGACGGCAAACATCGCATCTTTTGGTGCGAGGACCCATCTTGGTGACCATAGTAAGTCCACATTTTGGACATTCCTTGGAATTCTTATCCCAAACGCTGTCGGAGCGAGTTCCTTCTGAGTTTTCTTTCTCAGAACCTTCCTTCTTGTTGGATTTAGATTTGCGGCGGTTGGAGTTCGAGTTTCTTTGGCTGCGTTGTTGCCTGCGCTGAGCGTCACTGCTTTTTGCCGTGCCTGACGATGCGACCAAGTGGAGCAGAGGCTCTTTGAGCGTCTCGCCAGCTGTAACCAGAGGGTGCTTTCTGTATCGGAACAACTTGATGTGACGGTCAATCACTCGGCCAAGAGGTGCGCTCATGCAGATATACGCACAAATCCATGCTGGGAAGAAAAAGAATTTGTCATCCAAAAGGTTCCATTCCGATGTCCATGGCAGTGAGACATAATCGACACGAAAACTTTCGACAGCACTGGTTAACCATGCGAAAATACCGATAATGAAGACCATTGTAAACATCATAGGTTTCATTGCACCCATTTGGACCTTGAGTTGCTCAGGCATCATTTGTTGTTGGAGGGTTGTTGCCTTCTCTTGCAAGATTGGGTCGCGTGAGATTCGGGCATCGTTCATCATTCGCCGAACTTGGCCTTGGCGATGTCCAATGTGCGCTTGCGCCATTGGGTCGGTGAAGAAATTTCGAAGAACAGTATTCATGGTCATCGAAAAACTGCCAAGAATGAGTACTGTCAGCACGAAGTATGCTTCCTGGGGAAGAATAGGGTCGAGGATTGGATCGGCTACATTACCGAGTGTAGTACGTATGTCGGGGTTCATGATGAGCAGTGTCATCATCACCATTACACCCAACATCATGAGCATTGAACCACCTGGCGGCTGAGGTGGCGGAGGTGCGCTACCACTGGACATAATTCATCGGCAGCGCACATGGGGCATGAAGGTTCGCTTTGTTTTCTTAACTTGCACCCTTGATTAACAAAACTCCGAGGGATTGAAACGATAGACGCGTTTAGCCTCTACATGCGCCGACGGGAACCGCTCGATTTGGACCGAACTTGGCGTCACTCTCTGCCAATGCCAATGCCGAACCGACCCGTTTGCGTCACGCTTGAAGAAGCGGTGGCCCAACTCGACCGCCTCCCTTCTTCACCCCGGGTGTTCCTCTGGACAGATGCTGAACGCAGATGCCCTTCACAATGGGGATTTATCGCTAGTGTTCGTCAAGGAATTCCACCGGAAGGCATTGAGGCAGAACTGGAGGCTTGGAAGGGTCAGTATCCCGAAGCATGGCTGGCAGTTGACATGAGGGATGGAGTCATCACTCCGTCGACTCAGCGCAGTCTAAACGATGTTCTCGCAACAGTACAAAGACCCGTTTTGGTTCTTGTTAGTCGTTCTTCAGACCATGAAGAATGGCCACAATGGGTTCTGCCTGAATAAAACCGGCTTGATTTCAGCCCCTTGACGCTAGATGAATGCACCCCCATAACCAACAGCGCAGACTTTTGACTCATCGTCAGTCGTTGCGAGTTCGCATAGATCTCCATATGTGAAGGTGATTGGAACTCCAAATCACCACAAGATCGGTGTCTACGCATCACGGGGTACGGACTCAAAGTTGGTGGCGGACGTACCAGGATTCGACCCCGGGTTTTCGGCTTAGAAGGCCAAAGTGATATCCAACTACACTATACGTCCTTATTGTGAGCGCGGGGTTCACACTTCATGAAGGTTAACCATTGGCAGCGTGCTCAAAGTGGTCTTGCGCATTTGTGGCAACGTGTCGGGCGGCGAACCGTGGTTCGTTTCCATTCATAGCCACAGGACTTGCATTTCCACTCCTGTACCTTTGATTCTCCAAGTACTCCGTCACGTATTCTTTGGAGCAATGGCGATTCTTTCATTGAAGGCGCTGGGGCGATGGTTTGGGTAAGTTGGTCGTGCTGTGCAGAGTGCGCAGTGAGTCCAGCAGCATGCAAAAACTCGTGCACGAAAGTATGATTGTAAAGAGCTTCATCTTCGAGCAATGCTGGATGTAAGCCAATGGTTACTTCACCCGGGTCAATACGAAGTCTTCGTCTTCGAGCAAGCTCATTCGGACCTTCTTCAAACCGAGTCATTCCAAGTCGCTTCGATTCGTTCTCAAGCCAGATCACTGAAAATCTGTCTTTAATCCAAGGGCGGAAAGTCGCATCAGTAACACCTGAAAGCATTTGCAGTGCGTTGTCGACGAGTTCCAGAGGGACGCGCGGCTCATACGACGGGATTGGAGTGTCCGCAAGCGGCAGCGAACTTGTCCCCTCCGCATCTCCCATGGCACTCCGTGCATACTCTCCCTCAAGAAATCTGTCAATGACTTCTCACTTGCGAGTCAAGGAGTCCATGCTAAACCCTCTTGACTTGTTCTCGAATTTTTTCATCCCAACGCTCCACTCGGTTCACGTGCAGAACTTCTTGAGTTTGTAAATTGAAGGCGGTCAATGTTGCTGGCTGTCGCTCTTCATGGAACAAACAGGTATCAAGTCCGATGCTTGCCGGTCGTCCATCATTCAATTCCACTTTAGAGTACCAAGGTTTTCCCCACTTTCCAGCACCGAGATGTTTGTTGAGGTTCATTGTAGGTGTGTGTCCGAATAAAACGGTCCTCTCTTCATCAACAGGCTTTGTAGCGTTGTGGAATGGTTTTCGAATCCACAGCAGTGTATCTTCTTCCTGAGAGTCGAGCTCCTTTCGGGGGTCGTATCCAGCATGAACCAACCGCCATTTTTCAAGGACGATATGCGATGGTAGACGCTCCATCCATTCTTTATCGTCAACAATTTGCAGCAACAACTGTTCAGAGTCCTCTTGACCCAATTCATCGGTGTAATCACGAATGTATGAAGCGACTGTAGCTTGTCCACCGTTGTAGAGCCACAATCGCATGTCACTCCCAGGATTACTGATTTGTTCCATGTCGAATCCTTCAACCATCATGTCCTCGTGATTTCCTTTGACGCTGTGAATTCTTGGGTCACTGCGGGCAATTCTTACGACATCGAAACTGTCGGGTCCACGGTCAATCAAATCACCAAGCAAAACCACTCGGTCATCCATGCTCAATTCACATTCATCCAAGAGGTGTTCAAGCGTTCTGGAAAATCCGTGCACATCACCTATGGCCCAAACATTGTGCCCGTTGTCGAGTGCTTTCTGCAGGTCATTTTCTATGTACTGTTGTCGCATTTTTCTTACCGTAATAGAGAGCATTCAACAATACTTAAAGGACGACTCCAACGGTATTTTGCTGTTGAATTTCAAGTCATTCTCGAAACCAGCAAACGAAGGACGAGTTGGCAATGCTTATGATGGGCGTGCAAGTGGACGGTTTGCGAAAGCACCCATTTGGGCGTGTAGATCAGTTGGAAGATCGCTACCTTGGCATGGTAGAGGCCCCGAGTTCAAATCTCGGCACGTCCAC
>CALJHE010000038.1 GCA_938075675.1 Candidatus Poseidoniaceae archaeon
CACAGGGAAGGAAATGAAGAACAGCATGCCTGTCCAATCCATCACCGTGCCCCAGTCGGTGTTCGTTCCATGCATGGCGAAGCTACCGACGCCGATGTACATCGAGCCGGTTGCAAACAGGATTGGATACATCCCTCGCCCGAGCATTGGGTTGACTGTGTTCGCCTTGCTCGGTGGCATGTTCCACAGAATGAAGAGGCCAACGAAGACATAGGTGAGATTCGAAAGCGTATTCATCGGCTCTTTGACAAGGCCTTCAGAGATGCCTTCGCAGAAGTTTGTGGCAGATTGAATAGGGTCGACAGCCCACCGCGTGGAGCCAAGAATACCGTACATGCATGCAAGGAAAATCAGCACGCCCATCGAAATGAAAAAGGCTCTTTTCTCATTGACCAAGGCCAACATTTCCGACTTCTCCATGGGTCTGTGTCCGAGCAGTAGTATTTGTGTTTGAGTATTGCCCTTGAATCCAAAACACGCCAAACCCTTCCATGGCGGAAAATCGACCATGACTACATTTTCGATTTGACGCCCGAGGGTCGCCCAGAAGGGGCACCAGAAAGGTCGTTGCTTAAGCACAAGGATACCTACAAGTTCCCTGGTGGGATATACTGAATTGTGTACCGCTCGTTCAAACATTTGAACGGAGGCAAGATAAAGTTTCAAGATCGAAGCATCTGTAAATTAGCACTCCAATTAACTCCGGTATTTTGTCAAATGCCACTTTTTACAATCCTCACACTTGTATGCTCGCATTTGACTGCCCTTAGCCTGCGTGATTTTCTTTGCAGCTCTGTTAGCGTGCCCTCTCGATTGGTAGGAATTCTTGTTACCATTGCATATTTGCTTGGGCCGTTTGTATTTATCTCGCCCTTTTGATTGCTTGCTGCGAGGATTCCTTTTCGGGGGAGGCTTGCTAAGATAGGAGCCGCAATCTAAACACTTGGCTCTAAATTTAGAGTTCTCAGTATCGCAAACATTGCAACGAATGATGCCCTCTTCCGGACCCATGGATGTTCACTCTAACAACGGTTTATGAAACCTTTTTCTTGTAAAAGGACTTAGCCCCGATATGACCCCTGAAGAACTTCTGAGCTCTCTCTTGACAGAAGCCGAAGGAAATTGGGACTTTGAAGGGTTCACCTCAGAATCTTTGGAATTTTTCGACGATTTTCCACAAAATTTTTTGAAATCCAATGAATGGTGGAGAGGAAAGAAGGAAATAAACACAGCATATCTCAAACCGGAATTTGAGGCTTTCATTCGGTCAATTATCCAAGTTATTTCGAAATTTGACGGTGGGATTGAAACGAACCCAAACGCATGCATAGGACGTCCCACCAGCCAAAATAAAGGCGCTGCATTCCCTTACCGTTGGGGAGCAATTCATTCAGCACGTGCTGATAAGCGTATAGATGTTCAATTTTTTCTAAATCTAACCTCGATGGGGCTTCGGGTTGGGATTTATTCAGGATGGAACGCTGCCGGACCAAAATCATGGGCTGCAAGATCAAGAAAGATTATCCGTGAGCAAGGACCTATTTTTGAACAATTGAAAATTTTAGAAAAAGTAGAATACCGTCTCATAAAAACATCTGAGCAAGATCATGCTAACAAATCTGTAGGTACAAAATATGCCCCCTCCACGAGTTTAGAAATGTGCAACATCATTTCAGAAAACAAACAAATTGGCATCTTGAAATTACTCGATATTCGAAACATGACGGCCCATGAACTCAAAGAGAACATCCTCAAGGCATTTGTCGAAACAAGGAAGATTTACCAACTGCTTCAACCCTCGAGTTACAGCAATTATGCAAGAGATCTCGTAAAGTGAGTATTGTTGTTCTAAAGAATACACTGCGGATAGAATTCAACTTTTCGCTTGAGCGTGGACTATCCTAACTGATGGAATTAGAGTCCCCGCTCCCAGACTTGAACTGGGGACACCCTGATGTCTGCTGAGACGTTTGTTTTTACACAACTACAGTCAGGTGCTCTACCAACTGAGCTAAGCGAGGTATTCCAACGCACCAACCTCCACTACTTAATCCTCATCAATTAGGCAGGAGGCGGGAAAGTGTCTTTTGAGGCTGAAATCACCGAAAATCTTCAATTCAACCCTTACCTTATCATAGGTCGAGGTATATGGCTTCCTACGAGGAGTTTGGAATGGAACATCTACTGCCAAAATCGCCCTCTCGATTGACTCGGGAATGTGCGCGCTTAAGTAGGGAAAGAGTAGGCTCTCGGAATCAGGATGTGTAGGGATGGGACCCGGTACTTCAGGAACTGATAACAGCACACTCGCCGACATGGTGAATGAGATGGCCAAAGAAGCCAAGCGCGGTGCAACCGCTCTCATGGACGAAGAGGTTGGAACACTTGGCGTGCCAAATCCACGCATTCTCATCGTTGGTTGTGGAGGCTCTGGAAACAACACCCTCAACCGGATTACTCATTTGGGTGTCGAAGGCGCTGTTACGGTAGCCATCAATACCGACAAGCAGCATCTTGATCACACCCGTGCCTTGCAAAAACTCCTCGTTGGCCGTCACATTACTCGAGGTCTCGGTGCTGGAGGCGACCCATCAACCGGCCGCCGATGCGCAGAGGCTGGTCGAGAAATGATTCGAAGAATTGTCACAGGTGCAGACCTCGTGTTCATTGCCAGCGGATTAGGTGGAGGTTCTGGAACTGGAATCTGCCCAATCGTTGCTGAAGAAGCAAAAGCTGCTGGTGCTCTTGTCGTTGGTATCGTTACCACGCCGTTCCATGTTGAGCGACGACAACGCATGACCAAGGCGCTCGAAGGCTTGGAATCGTTGCGAAGAGTTGCTGATGCAGTGCTGGTGTTGGACAACAACCGCCTGCTGCACTATGTGCCTCACCTTCCATTGGACGAAGCGTTCTCCATCATGGACCAATTGGTTGCAGAGATTGTCAAAGGCATCGTTGAAACCATTACTCTACCTTCACTCATCAATCTGGATTTCGCCGATGTCCGAGCCATTATGGCAAACGGTGGCGTCACGATGATGCTCTACGGTGAAAGCGACCGGGGGCCAGAAGAAGTCGTACATGAAGCACTCAATCACCCGCTGTTGGATGTTGACATCTCAGGTGCAACTGGCGTTTTGATTCACGTTACCGGTGGCCGATACATGACGCTCGATACCGCATCGCAAGTGGTGAACTTGTTGACCTCAAAGGTCAGCGAAGATGCCAACGTCATTTGGGGTGCTCGACAAGATGCTGGATTTGGTGATACCATCAAGGTCATGGCCATCATTACCGGCGTTGGTGGAACTGATTTGAGAACCGCTCGAATGCAACCAAACTTGCTCGGCGACGCTCTTCGACTCACCCAAGACCAAGGCCAAAATCAACCAAACGATAACTTGGGATTCCAGCGTTTTGACTGAAAAAACGGATTTTTACGCTGTTGATTAACAGTCCACAGATTCGTAACCGTCAAATGTATGGAGCACCGCATCTCAACCATGCGAGCCAAGACCCTTGTGGCGCTTATCCTCACTGCAATGATGCTGACACCTGTTCAAGCAGGCGATGTTTCCGCATCTCAAAGCGAACCTGCAGAAGACCCCAAGCAGCCAAACGCCAACAACACCACGATGTACATGTGGAGCAACGGCATGGCTACCGAATGGACGCACTTCAACACCAACGAAACTGAATCGGTTGAAGAAGGCGAGTTGACCGAGGAAAAGGACAACGGCGTTATCAATATCAAGTATCGGTTCACGATGGACCCAACCCTCGACAAGCGACTCAACATGACCATTGGCGGGGAAATTCGCGGCAATTTCAACGTCTATTACGAAGGCGACATCGACAACGGTGGCGACGGAAGTTGCAATAACGATTGCGAATACCTCAACATCACCGTTTATCGCGGAGCAAGCAAGGTTTACCAACACACTGAACAACCGTGGCCTGCTGAGAACTGGAAGAATGTCGTTTTCTCCTACCTCATCAATGAAGAAGACGGTCACACCATCTGGGATTCAACCAACGACAACCCCATCGTTGAAGTGACCATGAAGGTCAAAGGTAACTATCAAAGCGGCGGATTTTTGGGACTCCAAGGTAGTGGGACTCCGGCTGCATTTGGCTTCAAACTCGGTGAAGAAGCACGTGTTGAACTGCCAATCGATGAATCATCGTGGAGCAAAGATTTCCAAGCAGGCATGGATGATTCAATGGACGATGTCGACACACCTGGCTTCACGCTCGTCGTCGCTTCTGCAGCAATTGCAATGGCGGTCTTTGTCAACATCGGCAAGGAAGAAGAAAACGAAGCGTGATTCAGCGCATGGCTTGAATCGCTTCGGCGATGGCATCTGCCGTGAGAGCAACCGCTTGCTGTTCTCCAGAGTGTAGGTTCTTGACCATCGCTTGGCCGCTCTCAAGGTCTCGAGGACCGACAACCACCGTGAACTGGCATCCAATCGAATTAGCCCACTTCATCGCTTTTGGAATCTTACGACCGCGCAACTCCAGTTCGATTCGCTCGCCTGCGTTACGTAGTCCTGCCACAATCGGCAGAACAGAAGCGGAATCAATGCCAAACGGTATGAAAGCAACCAAGCCTTTCGGATCGGTCTCGCCAGGAACAACTTCGCTGCGACCACTGGCTTCTGCCTGTGCTTCAAGAGCGAGCAGTACACGGTCGAATCCAAGTCCAAAACCACAACTTGGGTCAAGGTCAGGCAGACCAAAGAGGTGCAGCAACTTGTACGAACCGCCACCAAGCACTTGGCCTTCACCACCCAGTTCAGGCACCTTCACTTCGAACACCATTCCGGTGTAGTAATCCAATCCACGAGCGACGGTCAAATCCACCGCCAACGATGGAGGTGTTGGGGCTAAGGCTGCAACGGCGTTGAGGGTGGTCTGCAAATCATCCAGTGCTTCAAGAGAAACACCAGCGAGAGATGAAAGGATCTCACGCGCAGGTTCAATCGTCTCTATTCCACCTTCAAGGTCAGCCAATGCTCGCAGAGGAGCAGCATGTTCTGGATTGATGCCGTTGTTGGTGAACAGATGAGCAAGTCCTGCATCATCGCCCTTGTCGAGGAATCGCATTGCGCTGGCCACAGGAGGTTCACTGGCACCGTCTGGAGTGTCTGCTGACAAACCTAAGCCGGTGAGTGCACCCTTGAGGATTCCAACGTGTCCAATTCGAATCTCCCAGTTTTCAAGACCGCATGCATCAAGCATATCGATGGCTAGAGCAATAACTTCTGCTTCAGCGAGTGGACCTGCCTCACCAATCAATTCAACTCCATACTGGAAGAACTCGCGGTAACGGCCTTTTTTGGATTCCTCGTAGCGGTAACACTGACCATAGTAGGAAAGGCGGAGCGGTTTCTGCAGCATCTGCATGCCTTCTTCAGCAATCATTCGCATGACTGGGGCCGTTAATTCTGGGCGAAGGGTGAGTTGACGCTCGCTTTTGTCTTCAAAGGCATACAACTGCGATACAATCCCCGGCCCTGACTTGGCCGTAAACAAATCCAACTTCTCAAAAATCGGAGTTTGAATACGGGAAAAACCGTGACGGCGAGCACGCTCTTCCAAGAGTTGCTCAAACGCTAAACGACGCGCCATCACCTTCGGCGTGAAGTCACGTGTTCCGCGAGGGCGTTGCACCATGAACCTTCCACGAACCGACTGTTCATCACCTCTTCGCTTTGAACTGAGGGAGAACGAGCGTTTTGTTCAGTCATTCTCTTCGAGGTTTTTGAACCAATTATCGCTCCAATCGGAATCATCGACTAAAGGTTCATCCGCTGAGAGCCAGGCTTCCTCGGCCTCGCTTGAGTCAGTACCAAGCAACGCATCCAAATCCGGAGCGGGAGGAATGAATTGTTCAATGTCAAGTGCTTCATCTTGCGGTTCAACATCATCGGGCATCTCCGGAAGCGCTTGACCCTCTTCAAGAATCACGCCTTCATCTCGACGGACTTCAAGTGGTTCATCGATGTTCAACACATCGTTATCGTCGGCTTCTAGCAATGATTCAACGCGTGCTGCTTCAGCGGACGGAGCGGTTTCCGATTGCTCAAAGGTTGGTTCTGCTTGCTGTACGAGGTTGAAGGCTGCAAAAGCATCGGAAACTTCACTCATTGGCGGAGGTAGGGCTCTTGCTCGTTCCTCGGCCTTGCGCCGTTCGTACAGTGCTTTTTCCTCAAGCAGTGCCTTCTCTTGCTCCATTTGCGCTTCAACAGCACGCCACATGCGTGTCTCCTGTTCCTTTTTTGCAATCGATTCTTCACGTTCCAACTGAGCTTCACTCGGCCGGTCATAGCGTTTCCAAAACCACCATGAAACAACAATGAGAAAAATCGAGACGGCCAGTCCAGTCGCCAACGTCTCGACGAGGTCGTCCATTGGACCACCTCAAACCAGTTCGGCCTCTATGGAGTAGTCTTTCGATAAGTGCTCAAATCCAGGCGCAATCTCTCCAAGTGCAACGACCAGTTCGTCGTCGCCACCAGGCAATGTTGAGATGTCGACTTCCGCCCCTGCCGGAATGTTTCGGTAAAGTGGGCGTCGAATGAGGAATTTATTGAACGAAATGAACAACGCCGCAATAACTCCCCAGAACAGCAAGATGATGCCAAGGCCGTTTGGATTTGTTGGACTCCATACATTGTCCGTGTTGGCAATCATATCAGCGAAGTAAGAGAACATGAGAACGGAGAACAAGATTGGGAAGGCCAAATACATCAGCAAATCCCACCAGCGTCCGACGATGATATCGTTGTCACCGGTGTTGATGAAGTCGTCTCGGAAGGCCGAGACACCGAATCCAAGGTAGCCCTTGAAACCTGGAGGAGCAACGCCTGCCTCAACGCCAGACTTCCAGCGCAAGTAGCCGTACTTCCATATTGAGAAAGCAATGAACAGTCCAGAGAACATCAAACCGTAGCCCCAAATGTGATCTTGCACTTCCAAAAATTGAGGGAACGCAACACCGCTGCCATCGAGTTTGATCCACATAACAGCGGACGGTAGTCCAAAGAGGAACAGGGCGACGCCGGTGAGTGCAACGGACTTCTCACGTTCGAAACCGTGGTCGACAAAATTACGAACACACAGTTCCACGGTTGAAATCATCGAAGTCATCGCTGCAAAAGAGAGCGCTAGGAAGAAGCCTGCCATCATGAACAGTGGGCCAACCGGTGCAAACGGTGCTTGAGCGAACACTTCAGGAAGCGCAAGGAACGTGATAGCGGATGAGCCTTCAGTAACAGTTCCCAATGGGTCCGGATTGACTGCAAAAATTGCTGAAAGAACGGCGAGACCTGCGATAATAGAAATGCTGTTGTTGGCAAGCCCCATCGTGAAAGCGTTGAGAACGGTGTCCTCATCCTTACTCATGTAGACTGCATAGGTGATGCACATACCCATTCCTGCAGAACATGACCACGCCGATTGAGATAACCCGTTAATCCAAACTTCTGGTTCTAACAGCATGTCGAAGTCGATGGTGAACATGAACAAAGCACCGTCGAGTGAGCCGTCGGAGAAGTCCATCCACAGCGAAAGGAAGAGCGTCAAGAACAGCAAAGCGAACAGTGAAATCATCAGGTAGAAGTTGACTTTTTCAATCGCTTTCGCACCCTTCCAGATGGCTGCAAGCGTCAAAGCAATAACCAAAAATTGGAAGAAAATAACTTGTCCCGGGTTTTGCAGGAACGCATTCCAAACTTCCGTAGTATCGACGTTCTCACCGTTCAAAGCACCGGTAATTCCGAGTTGGAAGTACTTGATGGTCCAGCCAGAAACGACTGCATAATAGAAACCGATGGCTGTAGAAATCCATGCGGTCCACAGACCCATCCAAGCGAATTTCTTACCAGCAAAGATACGGAACGTACCGATGGTTCCAGTACGACTTCGCTTACCCATGGCGTATTCGGCAATCACGAGCGGAATCGACCAGATAAACAAGAAAAACAGCCAAGGAACAAGGAATGTACCTCCACCGTTCGCACCGACCATTCGAGGGAATCGCCAAATGTTACCGGTGCCGATTGCAGCACCAATTGAAGCAAAGATAAGGCCCATACGGCCGTTGAATTGGTCAGAATCTTCAGCCATTCATACCCCTCCTCAAGCGTTCTCCGCAATCAGCACAGCCTCTGAAGATTCGAGTACAATACTTTCAGGTGCCGCCAGATCAATCTCTTCTTCGTCGGAAAGCATCATTCGCAGACACACTGCTAATCCGCCCCAAACAAAGGTCGCCGTGAGGCCGAACATAAACAGCGAACCGATGAAACTGCCATAGGCAGCACGGTACGACAAATCGAGTTCATAGTACCCACCTTCGGCAGGGTATTGTAACAAATCAGTACCTGAGAGTGTTGATAACGTGGCTTTGTAATGGAGTTTACCAATTGCTGTCTCCGAGATAGGAATCATACCACGCAACACGGTACCGTTGCCGTCAGGGAGCGGGCACGATTCACCTTCAACCATGTTTACATCAACGGTCTGCCACGGAGTTGTAGCCCATTCCCGTGGCCCGTAATCACTTTGCAGCCGACTTGGTTTGACGGTGCGCCATTCGATTTTGCTTCCAGACTCGCTGTATGGGAACTGAGCCGAAACGCACAGATCAACTGGGATATCTCCCTCAGCTGGAATCTCGACTTTGTCACCTGCTTTGAGGTAATTTTGTTGAGAAATGTTGGCGATGGCTAAGTCTGCACGCTCACGAGGGCTGTCAGCAATCTCAGCAATGTAGAATCCAGTTCCAATGTTTCGTACGGCAATGTGGTCAATGTCGTCCTCATGCTGGTGGAATGCAGTTCCAATTTCAGAGGTGTAACAGTAAGAACCGTGAACACCGTAATGCCAGTCGCAGAAATCTCCAGATGTCGGGTAGAGGTCAGAAGATTGCAAGTTTTCGTACTGAGTCATGTCAGCCAGTTGCTGTCCGTGATACTTGAGTTGTTCATGGTCAGGGCTTTGACAATCTGTGCAGTGACCCCACGGATAAAGAATGAGTTCCGAGAAGGAATGGTGCGTAATAGTCGCTTTGAACTCGCTGGAACCGTCACCGGTGTCATCGTTCATTTCGGTCAAGTCTTGGATGAACTTGGTTTCCGGTTCGGAGTTGCCGCCCCACCAATCTTCATCGGTCACGCCATCAGCGTCGTCGTCTTTCCCGTCGACGTGGTCTTCGTTGATTTGTCCGTCGCCGTCGTTATCTGTATCGTCGACAGGCCCGTTATACACGTCGTTATTCTGACCTGCATAACATGCACCAGGGACCAGTGGGCCAGTAGCACCCAAAGGTGCACCCCACTCGAATTGGTAGTTTCGATTTAGGTCTACGCCGTCACAGCCTTCATCCACTGATTCATCCAAATCAGGAATAGGAGTAACTCCTGTCACGGTGTTATCACGAAGGTTCTTTCTCCAACCAGCAGCCGAACAATCCCAAGCCTCTTCGTTAGGGCATTGGCCTGGCATGTAGACGTCACGGTCGTAGATGTTGCCGTCAACGTTGAGCATAGGAATAAGATATATTTCACGAGAATTGACTAAGTCAGTGATGAACTGTTCTGAATAA
>CALJHE010000039.1 GCA_938075675.1 Candidatus Poseidoniaceae archaeon
GAGAAAATCGACGAAATACAGGATGCTATTCGTGAAAGAGCGTCGTCTTCCACTGGCCCTGTGTTCATGCCAGGTCAAGTTCGCTACCTCACAAAGTACGGGATGATGAACGATGACCCTGCGCTTTTTGGAGTCCATGTTCTCAAAGGAAGCCTACGTGTAGGCCAAGAATTGCTTCGCAACGATGGGAGTGGTCGAACACTTGGAAAAGTCATGTCAATCGGCGAGGAAGGACAAACTGTGGCCCGTGAGGGTGAGCAAGTACCGATTAAAATGAACATCAGATTTACCCGAAGTAAAATTGTTGACGATGAAGAGTTCTGGTGCGATGTGCCGTCTACAGACGCTAAGATAATGAGGAATGTCTCGATGACTGAATCCGAAAAATCGGCTTTCGATGAAATCAAAAAGATTCATAATATGATTCTCGAGGATCGCCGGTACGGTTTTGGCTGGAAGCTGTAATTTGACTCATTGCTCTTCATGCAATGAAAACTGTTTGACATAACCACACCTCACATTCATATATGGATAGTTATGGTTGTCAAATATCCTCGGAGGCATTAACATGGAATCTGGTATGACTGGAGCACCCGCAATGGGTCAAAACCCCGCCGCACAAGACTTAATCGGGACTGTTTCGGCAATTTCGAACAGCCTCATGAACGAAGTTGGAAAGGTCATTATCGGAAAGCCACAAAACCTTCGTAGAGTAACCGTTGGTATTCTTTCAAACGGAAACATGCTTTTGGAAGATTTCCCTGGACTTGCAAAGACATTGCTTGCAAATACGTTTGCTCGAGCATTGGGATGTAAGTTCAAGCGTGTCCAATTCACGCCTGACCTGCTTCCTTCAGACATCATGGGGACTTACATGTACGACCAGAAATCTGGAGAATTCAAACTCCGTGCCGGGCCTCTGTTCTCCAACATTCTTTTGGCTGACGAAATCAACCGTGCGCCACCAAAGACTCAGGCAGCATTGCTCGAGGCAATGGAAGAAAAGCAAGTTACGATCGAAGGTATTACGCACAAATTACCTGCACCATTCGTGGTTCTTGCCACACAGAATCCAATTGAACAAGAAGGAACATACCCGCTTCCAGAAGCACAAATGGACCGTTTCTTGATGAAACTAAGTATGGGCTATCCAGACCGACCACAAGAAAAGGCAATCCTTGCTCGTAGAAAACTACGTGGAAAAGACGGCCACGATGTTGAACAAATTACGACTCCTAAGAAACTCGTTGCCATGCAAAAAGCACTGGAGACCGTTCACGTTGACCCTGCAATTCTCTCGTACATCGTCGAAATCGTTCAGCGAACTCGCGAAGACCACCGAGTCACCAATGGTGCATCTCCTCGTGCTTCACAATCGTTGTTCAAGACAGGAAGAGCAGCAGCAGCAATCGCTGGTCGAAACTATGTCATTCCCGATGACATCAAGGACATTGCATTGCAAATCATCTCCCACCGTATCAACATGAAGCCTGAAGCAAAGATTCGTGGAATCACTGGAATGCACATCGTTCGGAAGATTCTCTCCGAAGTCCCTGTTCCAGTCATTCAACCTGCCTGATTTTGAAACGTTGGGGCTTGCATTGAAAGGGGAAGACCTCTTTCATCAAATTGTCCGAGGAGGTTGCTATGATGAATCCGTACAAGATGGTCGTCGCCGTAGCCAATCAGAAGGGCGGGTGTGCGAAAACAACCACCGCAGTAAACTTAGCAGCTGCACTCGCTAAGGGCTCACCCCGGCAGGGCCTACCAAAAGCCAAGGTCTTGCTCATTGACCTTGACCCACAAGGTAACTGTGCCACTTCCTTCGGTGTTGAAAAGAAGAAAATCAAAAAAACTGCTTACGACCTTCTCACCAACGATTCTGGAGAAGACCTTCCCCTCATGGAAGAATATCTGATTGGTCCGGATGAACTTACCCAATCCATGCGTGACGCTTGGAGTTTGAGAAACAACAACAAGAAGCCGCCGGAAAATCTCTCTGTCGGCCACCTTTGGCTTCTGCCCAGTGATATTCACTTGTCCGGTGCCGAGATTGAACTGAGCCACAAAATAGGCAGGGAAACTCGTCTACGTGAAGCGCTGCTTCCGATTATCGATCAGTTCGATTACATCATCATCGACACCCCACCCTCTCTTGGACTGTTGTCAATCAATGCCATGTGTGCTGCAAACTGGGTCATGGTCCCGGTCCAAGCGGAATACTATGCACTCGAAGGATTCAGTATGCTGATGAATTCGATTAAGATGATTCAACGCCGAATTAATCGAAACCTGAAAATCTTCGGGATCGCAATGACAATGGTCGATGCTCGCTCAAAACTCAGCCGACACGTATGCGATGAAGTGAACCGAAAGATGCCAAACAAGTTGTTTAAAACAACCATTCGCCGATTGGTGAAGGTCGCTGAAGCACCGTGGAGTGGCGCACCTACGGTTTTGCTCAATAAACCCACGAACTCTGGTGCTGGAGCAGGTTCGCTCGAATACTGGACGCTTTCCAAAGAATTCCACCAACGGGTCATTGAAATGCGACGTGAATTCGGAGTCAGTGAAAATCCTCGGCTTATGCTGGAACGTAAAAACCGCTGAAACCGACCATTGACAATCGTTGTCACCTCGTCAAATAGCCGTTTCAAGAACCCATCCTTTCGCGTAGGTTAAGTATGCTATAGAACAGAGGAGGTTCGGGATAGCCATGACAGGTGAAGGGATGACCTCGGTCAGTGTGAGTTACGAAGTACGACGACAACTCAACACAATGCGCACAATGAGTGGACACAAAAGCGTGAACGAATTGCTCACGGACTTGGTTCGAGCTCACAAGATGAAAACCATGAACGGTGAAATCGAAACGTTGCGTGAACGCATGAAAGCAATCGCAGATGTCGAAGTCGAACACCTGGTTGACCGGCTTAATCTCTCACCATTCAAGGTTTGATTCATATGATGGAATGGCGCCCTAAAGGCTACGAATTTGATGCTAAGAATCTCATTCGAGCCTTGTTTGGGGAGCATACGGATGAAGGAAAATTACTCGAGGCTGCTGCATGCGGTTACGTCGAAATCTTCGCCCGAGCGAACGCTTGGAACGGCGTGCTATGGCTCATAATGAATACCCTCAAACAAGACGGCGTTCCCGTCTATACCGGTGAAGAATTGAAAGCACTTCGCGAATCATTACCTATTGTTTGGAGATAAACAAGCACTGGAACAATTTCCAAGTGTTTGATAACGATTCAGATACGATTGATTGTGGACGGGTGGGGAATCACTGGTTCTTATCCAGCCATTCTTGCCCGTACCACTTCCACTGATCCGTAGTCCATCCTTCCGGCAGACCGCCCGGCGGCAATGGAGGGGCTTCAACGGGTGCTTCAGATACTTCCGGCACTGGGGGAGACGGTGTTTCAACACCTGCAATCGATTCAAGGCTGTCCTCATCTCCATACAAGCTGGCCGCATCTACGGTTTGAATGTCCTCAGCCTCTTCAGCGAATTCATCGGGGGCTACTGAGAAATCCAAACTTTCAATCTCATCATCCCATGATGAGTCTGAAACGATTCCACCTTGAGCCGATAGGCCAGCAGTACCCTCTAATGCTTCGTTTTCAGCCGACCTGTTTTCATTCGGAATAAACGGCACCCCGTACATCTTGACCAAAGCAGTCGTCTTTCTGCGTTTTACAACAACCCCGATTCCCAAAATCACGACAGTAAGAGCAAGGAAAGCCCCGCCACCAACCATCACGACCTGTTGAACAGTGTTGGAATCAACCGTATTGGTGTCGAGAAGTCCCGCGTTTTTACTCGTGTTCCAAGCAGCGAAACTCAGATCCGTTTCCCCGTCTTCTTTGTTACGTGAAAGATAGGTTTGGTAGTCTTTACTTCTCCATCCCTGACAGTCCAGGGATTGGTCATCAAAGTTCAACAGACAATGGTCTTCTTGGGTCTGAATAAGTGGCCTTGTGTCATCGTAATCCGAATTTGAACCAACGCCATCGCTGTCACCGTCAAAGTGTTCATTTGGATCAAGGTCCATGTTGAGTGATTCTGTAACATCGACCCAGCCGTCACCGTCTAAGTCTTCACAGCCGTAAGAAGGAACTTCCTTGAAACCAACTGCCGCCGTAGAATTTGCAATCCATGCCTTGGTCGATGTCCCTGCTTTCCAATTGCAATCGTCAGCGAGTTCACCAGTCAAATTGTCTCCGTAACCATCACCATCGCCGTCACGCCATTGTGATTTTTGAAGAGGGAGAGCATCTGCTCCTTGTGCAATGGTCCAATTCGTGGTCGGATTTGACCAACCGTCTAAATCAGAATCAAGGCAACCAAACCTGTCTTCGGTTGAAAAACCGTTCACGGATGGGCAAGCATCGGGAGTAATACCGTTCGGATTATCACCAAATCCATCTTGATCTGCATCTGACCATTGAGATGGTTCATCTATGAACTTGTCACCATTGAGTCCGTTGACATTGTCACCGTAGCCATCGCCGTCTGAATCCGACCATTGTTCGGCATTCGACGGAAAACTGTCTCCTTCAAACCCACTCGGGTTGTCACCGTAGCCATCACCATCTGCGTCCTCCCATTGCGATGCTTCGTTCGGGAACACATCTCCAAGGTAGCCGTTGAGGTTATCGCCGTATCCGTCGCCATCTGTATCTTCCCATTGTGTAAACTCAAGAGGGAAAGCATCGAGTTGGTCGGTGACTCCATCCCCATCGGTGTCGAGATCGTAGAGGCGGATTTTAGAAGACGAAGTGAATGAGGTTACAATGTAAAGTTCACCGGAAAACTCCTGAGTCGAACCGACGACACGCCCGGAAGAGGAGTATGTGCTTCCTTCAGTAAAAGTCGAAACTTGGACTTGAGTTAATTTGCCGTTTTGTGTTCCAATATGGTAGGTGAGATTGTCGTATTCTTCAAGCGATATAATCGATTTACCATGACTGAGTGAAAGTGTTTCTACAGCCCAGGAATTTGTATCGTATCGGAACAATTTACCGTTTGCAGTTCCAACCAGTAAATCGCCATTATGGTCTTCAAGTACATCGTTAATAATAGAATTTGAATCGCTAAGCGTAGCGAGGATTGAGCCGTCTTCTGATGAAGCGATGTAGACTCTCGAATCGTACGAACCGAGCACTAAGCGCCCTCCAGAAATGATTTCAAACGCATTCATTCCGGCTGATATCACTGGAGAGAAAAGGCCTGTAGGGCCAACGTTGTCAAACTCTTCTGCTCGACGACGGCCTGCGAAAAAGGCCAACCAAAGGTCGCCCTCCTCATCCCAATCTGCTGCATTGACGGGATCGCTTGTCGAAATGTTGCGGTTAGCAATCTGCAGATCCATATGCACTGTGTAGGCCCCGCCATCGTGGCAAACAACTGTTAATTGTTGAGCAGCATCAAGACGGGCTGAATTCGCATCTACATCCAATTCAAGACTCCACTGAGGAAGAAGTACGCCATTACTGAAACTGTTCACGCTCAAATTTCCCGATGTATCTACGGTTAGAATGGAGCCATCAAACATTTCTTTCCAATAGACAAAACTAGGCTCAGTTTCTTGGGTGTATCCTGCATCAACGAGGTTTGAACCTGTTGCAGCCACATGAGGAAGAAATGCTGCAAGGGGCAGCATCAATACTGCAACAAGAAGAACAAGTGGCCTGTTCATAGTAGCCCGAGGAACTCAATCAATATGAAGCGTGCCCCTATGGGCATCAAAGCGTTTCACTCGTCAGAATCTTCGTCGACATCTTCACTCTCGTCAGCGGAAGTCTTCGTTAATTTCAATGGGGTCAATTTTTGCACTGGTTTCAATGTCGTTGTCGAAACCGAAGTAGGCATTTCACCAGCCTTCGATTGAGGAGGAGAACCTCGCTTCTTCTTTGGAATTAATTGTGGGGGGCGTGCGGTCAGTGTCGTTGTCTTCACAGGTTCTGGGGCTTCATGTGCTTCAAGAACTGCAGTAATCGGCCGCATAGTTGCTGACATCTGTGGGCTGTCCTCACCTTCCTCTCTTTCTTCTGCAATGGATTCAGTAACCGCTTCTTCAACGGTTGGCTCTTCTACAACGGTTTCGATATCCATTTCGGGTTCAGTCACAGGTTCCGGAACTGGCTCACTTACCGGTTCTGGGGCTTGTTCCATTTGAGTCTCAGCAAGTGGAGAAGTCACTGGAGAGAGAGGTTTGCGGACTAATTTTTGCACCGGTTGAGGTAGTTGTTGAGAGAGTCCACCACCAAGCGGTGCCTTGACCGGTTTAGCGAGCGGGACGCCAGTGAGCGGTTGAAGCGGTTTTGAACTGGTCATTGGGGTTCTCATTCCACTAAGTCCCATTCGAGACTGAGGTGCTTGTTGCTGACCTTCAAGAATTCCTCGCATAGGTCGGCCTCCACTTGAGCCGAGTGCATCCGGTCGAGCACCGAGTGCTGACGGATTCATGGTATTCGCAGTTTGAGCAGGGCCTTGGCCTGATATTGACTGCATCCACATTTGACGCTTTTCGGCTCGTGTATCGGTCGATTGGAGGTCGCGGAACTCGGATTCACGGGTTTTCAAGTCCGATTCTTCTGCGTTGATTTCACCTTCAATTTGACCGGTGATTGCGTCTCGCATCTTGTCTTCAGCCATTTCTTTGAAGGCATCCATTTTCTCGCTTAGGCTTTGCAACCGTGTGCGGATTTCAGCTCTCTTGAGACCCAACTGTGCCTCAATTTCTGCCCGGATATGTGTTTCACGCTTCCGAACATCGATGAGTGCTTTGTTACGCATGATTTCTTCACGCTTGTCGAGTTGGCGCTCAAGTTGTGTAGCAACTTCCTCTTCCTTGCGTACTCGGAAGTTGTTGAGACGCTCTTCCATTTCGACTTCAAGTTCGAGTGAAGTTTCCTCTTTGAGCAGGTCGAGATCTGTTTCAAACGTCAGTCTTTCGTTTCTTAGACCAGCGTCAACCTCGGACATAATCGCCTTTCGAGCTGATGCTTCGCGAGATTGGAATTCCAATTCCAAGCGCTCGGACCAATCCGTTTTCTTCGAATTGTATTGGTCCTCAAGTTGCTCACGGAGTTCTGCTTCACGCTCATATCGGAAACGTGCGAGGCGATTCTGAATTTCTGCTTCTCGAGCTGTTCTGTAACTCGTGAACTCTTCATCCATTCGGACTTCAAGTTCAGATTCTACATCGGATTTGAGCGAGCGCGAAATGTCATCAATTGCTTTTGAGAAGGTGATATCGTATTTCTCTCGCAGTCTCGATTTGCGGTCGGACAAGCGCTCAGAATGGCGGGCTTGCAATTGCTGCTCAATTTCAACACGGAGTTCATCTCGACGACGAGCAATCGCCAATTCAACATCCTCACGCATTCGCTCTTCGAGGTCTTCAGTTTCCTTACGCAACTGGCCTTCGAGTTCCATTTGTAATTGTTCAGCAATGTCCTCTTCGAGACGCAAACTTCGACGCTCATATTCGGCCTTAAGGCGTGCCTCACGTTGCTTAAGACGGGAACGGAGTTGCTGCTCTAAGCGAGTTCGAATACCACGGCGAAGTTGTTCTTCGCGTTCAGCAAGACGTGCGGCATGTCCTTCTTCGAGACGGGAGATTTCTGCGACTTCCATGTCCTTGAACCGTTCCTCCATCTCAAGTTCAATGTTCGATTCAATCTCACGTACTCGTCGCTGTAACTCTTGGTTGTAGTCCATTGCCAAGCGCTCTTTCTGAATCTCGAGTCTTTGACGATGTTCATCTTGAAGTTGGGTTTCAATTTGAGCTTTCAGTTGGGCTTTATGTTCTTCTAAACGTCGATCTTGCTCAACATCAAGCTTGTCTTGCAGTGCTTCTAATTGCCTGTTGAGGCGCAAATCGAGTTCGCCACGCATTCGTGATTCTTCACGAGCGAGTGAGTCACGCTCGAGCGTGCTTAGATCTCGTTCCATTTCTTCTCGCATCTCTTTTTCCAAAGAGTCAAGGGTCAATTCATGTTGGACAGCAAGGTCGCTGGCCAGAGCCTCTTGCATTGCTGAAACACGTTCTGTAATGGCCTGTTGCCGAATTCGACGCTCTCTTCGGAGGTCAGCACGTAGACGCTCCTCTTGACGGAAACGAGCACTCGTCATCGTTACTTGATCGAGGGAGGATGTAGCCGTCGAAGTGAACTGTGAACGAAGTGCTGAAAGGGAAACTTTGGAGGTGTTTTCTCGCTTCTTGCGAGCCTCTTCGAGAGCATCGCTGTTATTGCTTGCGCTCATTCCCATCGTATCCATCCAGTGTTTCATGCACATCTCATCATAGATAAGGAGCGCGACAGGAACGCGACACTATAAGCCTGTTTCAGGGGGTCTTTCAGCATTCCAAAAGGAATGGAGGAAGTATGAAAAAATAGTTCTTATTTCTCATATTTGAAACTGAATCCCAATCATAGATTCGGTGTGCACCCATAGTTTGCGAGCCATTTCCTTGTTACTCGCTCGTGGTGTAATTTTCGCCTTTCCAGTCCAACCACGCGCTTCAAGCAGTCCAATTGGGCCCCAATATCGATGAATCAAAGCGTCAGGTTCTGTTGCTGCATAGAGTGTTGGAGCTGCACCTCGTATCGGCTTCATACCGAACAAGGGATTGAGAAATCGCCACCCGAGAGAGTACCGCTGTAAATCTGTATTTGAGTAGCCAGGATGGCTGCCAAACGATTCAATATGCGACCCTGCAGCCTTGAGGCGACGGTCGAGTTCCAAAGCAAACAGTAGATTTGCTAATTTGCTTTGGGAATACATTCCCCATTTATCGTATTTCTTTTTCTCACCATTGATGTCATCAAGATCGATGACTCCTGCCCAGTGAGCAATACTTGAAAGTGTTACAATTCTCGGTTTTTCAGCCGCCGATAGTAAGGGCATCAAGTGTGAAGTTAGAGCGAAATGGCCGAAGTGGTTGGTACCAATCTGCAATTCAAAGCCATCTTTCGTTGTGGATTTCGGTGGAATCATCACACCTGCATTGTTGATGAGAATATCCACCCTATCATGTGAATTTTTTAATCTCGTTGCGAACATTTCTACATCAGAAAGGTCTGCTAAATCTAATTTTTCAACCTCGATTTGGGCATTCGGCGAAGATTTGAGTATCTTTCTTTTTGCCGCTTCAGCCTTCTCAAGATTTCTGCATGCAAGTATAACATGAGCCCCTTTATCCGCTAATACAAGAGCCATTTGGAACCCAATACCCGTATTTGAACCAGTAACGATGGCGATTTTACCACTTTGATCGGTCACATCCTGTGCCTTCCATTTGATACCAATCTTCTTCATGACGCTTCGTGAAGACCGTTGTTGTTAAACTCGTGCCATAAAGCCTACACATTGCGTCGGACTTCGTGTAATTAGACAACTCATGAAGAATACAAGATGGTGACCAAGTGAGAGATGTCGACCATATCTTGTCCGTCATCATAGGTCACCTCTAACTCGTGAAGCAAAAACGTGTTGAAGTGCAAAGTGTACCAATCATCTGATTCTCCGTCATCAATTTGTGCAGTCTTCCGCTGACAGACATCATCGAGTTCATCAACGATATTCCATGTCACCTGAACTGATTGGGAACTGCTGTCCAAATTTTCAAGGAAGCTTGGGTTTTCAACGGTGGATTGAATCTCGACCATTGTTGGGTTTGGCCCTCCATTCACGGGGTTGGGGTCAAAAATCAATGGCAAAGGGTCTCGGGTGTTTGACTCAGTCCAATCAATCATCAAGTCAATTCGCAATGTGAGGTTCGTTCGTTGTTCGCCGCCGTTTGAATCAATGGCGTAGGCGATGATGTTGTAGATTCCGTGATTTTCAAAGTTGAGTTGTATTTGTGATTCGGCAGTCGCATCTACAGTTGTTGAAGGCCTTCCGTCCATAGGGTCTATTCCGAAAGTGACAAGTTGGAGGTCTGCGGTGGTTTGTGAAAAATCATAAACAACCGATACATTCGTTATGGAAACCAATTCCCCATTGGAATACGTCTCAACAAGAGTGGTGTTTTCGATATCAGCAACCACGGTAAGAGAAATCGAGGCTTCAGACTGGTCTTCGGACAAACAGCCAGTTAAGCTCGAAAAAAGGAGTAAATGCAAAACCCACAAGCACTTGCTTTGTCCCATGCAGTACCGTCTGTGCTTATTGCCTATAAAACGGCAACGAATCGATTACATCGAATCATTTCTAACAAAAAAACATTTGAAACAAAATCAAACGTGGTTTCGTACTGAAAACCTCGAATCAAAGATTATCCATCGGCCTAATGATCCCAAGAATGATGGTTTTGAAAATCGCAACAACAGCGAAAATTGTGGCAGCAACCAGAGCAATCATCGCTCCGCTACCAGAATCGTATTCTGCTGAAAAGTACAGGCCGAGGAAAACTGCAGACAGTCCGAAAATTTGTGTCCAAATAAGACATGAACGGAAACTTCGCCCCACCAATTGCCCCGTTGCCGCTGGAGTAACCAGTAGTGCAGTGACTAGTAATGCACCAATCACTTGAACCATGCTCACTACAACAGCAGCAGTGAGAATACTAAACACTAGCCCAATAGCACGGACTGGAAGACCTTGAACACGAGCCGCAAGCGGGTCGATGGTCGTCGAGAGCAATCCGGAGTAGAGTACCATTAGAGAAATGAGCGCAAATACACTTATTGTACCGATTAAATCTAGACTTTGCTCATCAATGAGGAGCAAACTACCGAAGAGATATCCCTCGATATCGCTGGTGATTCCTCCACCAAATACCCGTAATATAACGAGCCCCAATGCGAGCATACCGGTCAAAAAGATGGCAATGGAAGCATCACCGGTGAGTAACTCTCGTGTTTGCATTTCATGGATAATGATTGCAGAAATTACACTAAAAACCAGTGCATACCAAAGTGGTGAAGACGCACCTAACACCACTCCAACTGCCACTCCGCCGAAAGAGACGTGAGCCAAACCGTCACCAATGAGGGCGAGATTTCGAATCAACAAAAATGATCCGAGCACGCCAGCGACCATGGTGACCATTATGGCTGCAATGAGAGCCCGTTGAAACATCTCCATAGTGAAGAAATATGGAAACACCTCTCCTGGAACGAGAGGTGCAATCAATTCGAGAAGTGGCGCAACTATATCCAAAATCGTCATCCCAATCCCCATCATTCTTCCTCCGTAAAGGCGTCATCAACGTCGCTGTCTTCCAGTACGATTGTCTTCGGAGCATGTGATTTATGCCCGTGTACTGGTTCAATTCCACGTAATCCTGCAAGACTGGTGAGATCTGGGAACTCATCAGTATGTCCATCGAAACGTATCGATTCCTCGAGGTAAATCATTCGATGAGCAGTTTGCCGTATTGCTGAAAGGTCATGCGAGACCATCAAAATTGTCTTATTTTCATCATGGCAAAGTTTGTCGAGAAGCATCAATAAAGAGTTTCGCGACTCACGGTCAATACCAACAAGAGGTTCGTCAAGTAAAATAAATTCAGCCTCAGATGCTAATGCGCGACCAATGACTGCACGCTGGCGTTGTCCACCAGAGAGTCGCGAGATGTCGTGATCTGCAAGATCTTCCAAACCAACCATTTGCATTGCACTATCGACTTTCTCTCGATGAGCACCTCGTCTTCGCCAAAACATATTACGCGAGTTCAATGTTCCAAGTTGTACGAGTTCTCGGACTGTAATTCGTACGCTCTTTGGCATGACAGCAGCAGCTTGCGACACCCAACCAATTTTCCCAAGAATACTTCTTGACATTGGTTTTTGACCGTAAACTTCGATCGTGCCGTGCTGGGCTTTCAAGACTCCAAGAATCGTCAACAGTAGCGTGGATTTACCACTGCCGTTCGGTCCCACGAGACCAATAAACTCTCCTTTTGAGATTTGTAAGTCGACTTCGCTGAGTACAACCTTTCCAGAACGACTTACCGTCAAATCCTTGATGTCGAGGATTGACGTCGCTTGTTTCATCAGTTGCATATCCGCTGGAGGTTGCATATTAAGCACTACCATGTCAAGTAAGTTCGTACAGTGGATTCAAACGCACTCAAACTTAAATTCACAAGCCATCGTCATGAGAAGAGCGTCGTCCCCAGAAAGAATCAACAAGAAGGTATCCGAAAAAGGCAACAAAAATCGTCGCGGTAAAGAAGATCGGGAGTGAATCTACATAGTGCATATTCTCACCATTCCTTCGTTTCTGATTCCTTAGGTTCTACTTTCTCTTCATCAGCATCCAATGCCAGCGACGAGGTTGTTGAGGTTCTTCGTCATCATGGTCATGTAAGTATCCTCAACGTCACTCGGTGCCATCTCCATCGTGTATAGGGTTTGAATTGTGACGCCGGTTTGGTCAACAAGGCTTTGAATAGAAGATTGATCTGTGTATTCCTCAACAAACAGGACAGTGATTCCTTCTTCGTTGATGAAGTTGACAACCTTTGCTACATCTTCAGGAGATGGCTCTCCTTCAGGGTCAAGACCGTGAACAGTGACAAATTGAATACCATACTCGACTGCAATGTAGGAGTAAGCGTTGTGATTCGCTGCAACAGTCTTTTCTTTACCTGCAACCGAACATGTTCCTTCTTCTCCAAAGGCCGTGTCGTATGCGATTGCCAGTGAGGTCAATTCAATTGAGTAAGCATCTGCATTGACTTTGAAAACTTCTTCTCCGGCAGGGAAAGCAGCGGTGAGTCCGTCCAAAATCACGTTAACTTGTGCCTTGAAGGCCAAAGGACTGAGCCAGCTGTGTGGGTCGTAGTCGAGAGAATCTTCAGCATCATGGCCGTCATGGTCGTCGTCTTCTTCACCAGCATGGTCATCGTCTTCTTCACCAGCATGGTCGTCATGGCCCGCATGGTCATCATGACCTTCATGGCCACCTTCGCCCATCAGAATATGGAATTTCACATCCATAGGTAGAGCAAAGCCATAGTCGCCTTCCGCAGGAACGTGAATTGTGAGGTATCCTGCATGATGATCTCCCTCTTCGAGTTCTTCAACCATTTCGATAAATTCGCCTAATTCTGTGATGTTCAACAATTGGTCGTCATCCATGTCTGATTCATTGAACGCTTCCATGAGTTCACTTTCAGTTGGCTCAGCATGTTCGTCATGCTCATTATGAGTGTCTGGTCCACCGGTTGATGCAGTCCACATGAGTCCTGCAGCTTCACAGTCGGATTCGGTTGTATAGGCTGTGTTCACCGTATGCGTACCCATATCGTAGCAAACCATGTCTGAACCATGGTCGTCATCGTGATGCATCAGTGAAAGATCTGGCAGGAGAGACATATTCGAAGAGTTTGGCGCCCATGCGATGAACTCTGTTGTTTCGGGAATGTGAACCGAATCTATGCCCACATTGCTTACTTCCCAACCAGGTACTGTGGCCGTCTCGTTCCAAAGCATAAGTTGCCAGTACCATGAGTAATCAGCGGCAGCTAGTACTCCGTTGATTCCTTGGAGGTTCGTTCCGTATGTCGGGTGAACGGAATAATTGAGAACTAGACTTTCATTGCCCATTTTGGCAATGGTCGTAAGGTCCCATCCTGATGCGTTTTCGGGTAGCGCATCATGTTCTGCCCCATACATTTGAAGGCAGTTGTCAGGGAACAACACAACAACACCGTAGTGCACTTCGTCATGGCCATCTTCGTCATGATCATCGTGTTCCCAAGAAGCCCAAAATTCATCCCAGGAGATGTGGCTGTCGTTGTTTGCATCGAACTCCTCGAGTGCTCTTTCCGGAGTCATGTGGTCGTCATCGTGCGCATCATGGTCGTCATCGTGAGCTTCACACGGGTCATCGTGGCCATCATGTCCGTCATGTCCGTCTTCTTCCATCCACATATGGCCTGCTGCTTCACAGTCTGCCTCGGAGGTGTGGTTGGTGTTCTGGTGATTTGCGGTGTCGTGACAATAGTCGCCATCATGCTCATCGTGGTCGTCTTCTTCCATCCACATGAAGCCATCTGCTTCGCAATCAACTTTGTTGTCGATGTCGTTGTTCGTGTGGTCTGACATATCGTGGCATACAAAGTGTTCTTCATCGTCATGGTCGTCATGTTCATCGCCATGGCTACCATGGTCTTCGTGAGCGTGACCGCCAAGCATCTTGAGGGCAGTCATTGAGAAATGTTCTGGGCTTTCTCCGTCGAATTCGATGACGTATTCACCCTCTTCAAGATGGAAGATAGAAATCATG
Source organism: Candidatus Poseidoniaceae archaeon (assembly GCA_938075675.1). Taxonomy (GTDB): domain Archaea; phylum Thermoplasmatota; class Poseidoniia; order Poseidoniales; family Poseidoniaceae; genus MGIIa-L1. The sequence goes on from CALJHE010000039.1 coordinate 14,257, forward strand.
GTGTCTGCTGGACATCCGGCAGGGTTTGGAATGGTCTTTTCTGCTTCAAGGTGACTGTGGCCTTCATGCTCGTCATGGGCATCATCTACATGGCCATCTTCACCTGCATGGTCATCCGTATCTGTATGATTGTCATGCTCTTCCTCAGCAAAAGAGATGTTGAAAGCAGTGTATTCTGCGTGGATTTCGACATCATCAGCATGCTCCTCTTCATCAACGAGCTCAACCATTTCGAATGGTCCTGCGACGAGAGTCTTGCACAAGTCCGCTGTGAGGAGGGATTCGTAGTCAAGTGTGCTGAGGCCCTCAGGCATGGTGTGAACTTGGATGGAAGTTGGGGCATCGCTACCGAGGGAATCGAGAGTTTCGTCGACCCAAGGTTCAAGTCCCAAACCGTGGTAAAAGAACACATCAGAATTCTGTAGACGGATAAGATCCGAAGCTGATGGTTCGTAGTCGTGGACAGGAATATTGTCAAGGCTCATGAACTCCATCTCTACATGTTCACCAGCGATTCCTTTCACGAGTTCCCCGATATGATATGTGGAAACCATTACGCTCCCTAGCATGCCGACTGCGGTAGAATTGTTGCCATCATTCATGTTGTCGGTGGCACCTTCAATGGTAATCGTTCCATCATCGCCAAGACATCCGGCAAGGCTGGTAAAAATCATGATTAGGCTAACGAAAACGACTCTCATACGGTTGTTGTTCATAGCGGCCGGTTTACTATTAACTATTTATACAAAACTAATAATCGCTAACTTCAGAATTATTATTCCGAAGATATACAAGAAAGAAATGAAAATCGAAAGTATTCTTCGATTGAGTCATGAAAAAGAAATCAAAAGGTGACTTTGAAACTCTTTGAGCATGCAGGGCATTCAATTTGACGCTCACCAGGTCGGCGCTTCATACGAAGTTGGCGTTCACACCCGGGGCATGAAATCTCGACACGAGGTGTGTTGGGAGTGAGTGTGAAGTGAGTTGAGCAGGATGCGCATTGAAGATGCGCAGGCCTTTTGTTTACTCCAGCCACGAGTACTTTTCCACATTCTGGGCAGCCTAACTTTTCCTCGCGCCACTTTCTACGAGTTACTGGGTGATCTACCCGAACGCGTGCGTTGCAAAGCTTACATGTAAGTTCACCTAATTCGTTTGGGAGCAAGCCGTTGCATTTGGGACAAGAGAGTGCTGGAGGTGAAATGCGTGATTCAACAGTCAGTTCTTCGTCCATATACATCGCTCCTGTTCTCTGTTTTTGAGGTGTTTGCTTCTCTGTGATGGAATTACTTTTTCTTCGCAATCAGAGCGATGCTCGCTGGAAGAAAATTCCATGGCAGATTAAGTTCGATACCATGCTCTTGTGCAAGAAGTTCCAACACTCTCTTGGCACCGACTTGATCGCGTGAACCATCCAATTGAAGGATATGGATTTCACCACCGTCGGAAACCGCATCGGAAAGTGTGGACGGGAGGGAGCTAACATCGCCTGCTGAAACTTGAGTCGATGCAGGCTGAGGGGCAGGTGACGAGGGATTGGGGCGGATTGTAAGCATCTCAGGCAAATCCACATGCGTTAATTTCTTCCACCACCGAGCACGTCCAACGTCTCGGTGATTCTCAATAAGACCAAGCGATGCGAGTTTTTTCAGATGGTGATAGAGGTTGTATCGCTCAACATTAACTTCGGCTTGAAGTTGAACAGTACTCATCTCTTCCGCCGTTGCAAGGCAGATGTACAATGCCCTACGAGTTGGATGGGCAAGTGCAGTCGTCACTGGGTCTGCTCGAACTCGTGCCATCTTCTCACCGTTGACTGAGAGATGCTTCTATGGTTTGAAGATGCCGCGTGAAGAGGCGAAGAGACGCCTTCACTGAGGTAGGTAACGCAACTTAAGAAGTTGGAATGCTTCTTTTGTGTCGAACCATAGCGACTTGAGAATCGATTTCAACAGGAGTATTGCGCCATCGCCACCAGCAAGCCGTGCGCCGTTCAAGATGACGAGAATAACCGACGCCTCGTGAATAAGTACTCCGACCCACAATTCGTCATACAGTTGGAGAATGACCGCCGCAACTAGAGAAAGAGTGATTCCAACGGTAATCAAGAGATTTCCTATGAGAATACGTTGGGCACTTCGCGCCAAGTCAACTAAATCAGTGAGCATGAGTGGATTATCGCTCGGTATCAACACATCGGCTGCTTCGAGATTAACTGTTTCACCGGTGCCAACAGCAACACCGACATCTGCTAAAGCCAATGCTGCAGCATCGTTGAATCCGTCACCGACCATCATTGTGATGTGGGTCTTTGAGCGATTCTTTACCCAGTCAACCTTCTGCTCAGGAGAAAATCCACCGTGTGCCGCTGACTCTGGTAATCCCACACTCTTCGCAAAAGCAGAGACTGCCGATTGATGATCACCGGATAGGATTTCAACATTGATTGAACGAGCAGTCAGCGAAGAAATCAATTCTTTACTGCCATCATGGGTATCATCGTGGATAAAAGTCACCAGTGCAATCCCTTCGCCACCACGGACGAGTAAACTTGCGCCATGGCCTTTCGCCTCGACTTCGGGATAAGCAGATTGCAAATCAGCGGGTACAACCACATCAAGCGATGCTGCACGGTCAAATCGAATGAACATGACTTCTTTCCCAGCAACCATCCCGCGAACGCCGGCCTCAATATCAGAAATTGCTGTAACCTGAGTTGGGACAATTTTTTGCTCGTCGAGGTATTCCATCACCGATAATGCGTAAGGATGTGAAGAACGGGCTTCAAGCCCACCAGCGAGTTTGAGCGCAGCAGAGCGTTGCTTACCTTTCGCCATGATGACTTCGCCTAACCGTGGTTTTCCAGAAGTCAGTGTTCCGGTTTTATCGAGGAGAATGTGGTTCACACGAGAGAGACGTTCGATTACATCGCCACCGCGAGCGATTGCTCCGAAATGGGCCGAACGGGAGAGCGCCGCTGCATGAGGGACTGGGGTCGCCAAAAGCAAAGCGCACGGACAGGCTACAACCCAAATCAGCAGTATGACTTTCCAGTTCTCTGGGAACATGAAATACCAAATTGCGACGGCACCCAAAAGAACAATTGGCACCCATATAGCAGTAAACAGTTCGATGCTGCTTTGCAATCGCGGAGGGTCTTCACGGAATGTATGTACTGCATCGATGAGACCAGAGAGACGTGTATCGTCGCCAACCGCAGTTACCCGCACAACAACAGGACCTCGGGCTAAAATTAACCCGGCCTGTATCTCATCTCCATCCGAAACTTCGACTGGAACCGATTCACCGGTTAGAGGTGCTTTGTCGAGTGACCCATGACCTTCGATGATGACACCATCTGCTGGAATCAACTCTCCACTGCGAATCTCGATAGAATCCCCAATACGAATGAGTTCGATTGGTACAGTTTCATGAAGGGCGTTTGGATCGGGTAGAGCGCAACCGTCAGCACCAATGAGTGGTGAAGGGGTTGTCGCCATCTGTAAAGTAAAACCCGAGTTGGCAAGTTGAGAGATGTTTTTTGGTTTGTTCCCAGTGATCCTTCGTGCTGTACGAGGCAAACGGTCCAAGCCCCCTTGCATTGCTTCACGAGCTTTGGTTAGAGCATCACCCTCAAGATGAGCAGTAAAAGCAACCAAGATAGCGACAACAAGAGCCTCTTCCCACATTCCGAGAATGGCAGCGCCTATTACGGCCAGACTGGTCAGCACTTGAAAACCAAGTTGTTTGTTGTTGATACTGGCTGCAGCTTCCTTGAACATTTGAGAGCCCCCAATGAGGAGACCAGGTATAGCAAGAGCACCAAGAACGACATTCGACAAGCCAATGATTTCTCCAATGATGACCAACACGAGAAGAGGAAGTGCAATGCCGCCTCCAATAAGTCGCCACTGATCAGGGCGAATTCGGTTTGACTCTGCTGGCGCATAGCGTACTTGTGTGCCTATGATTTCGGAAACCGATGCATCGCGAACATCAAAAATCTCCTTTGAAACTTCTGTGGCCAACTGCAGAAGAATTCGTTCATCATCGGTGATTTCAACATCCAATACTCCGGGTTGTTGTTTGAGTATTTTCACCAGTTTACGTTGGTCAACTTCGTTGCGTTGGGCGATTTGTGGACTACGAACACCGACGATTTCGTGAAAAGGAACATCGGGGGCATGGCCCAAGGAACGGAGAACTGACGAGATTTCGGACAACGGACCGTTCTCAAGGTCGACCTCAACCGTCACTTTACCTGCTGTAGCGGAAACTTTTGTCGTCTTTACCTGCGGCAGAAAATTAAGGGCGCGTGTTGCTTTACCCGCACAATCTGGACAATCCATTCCAAGCAAAGGCCAACTCACATCGAATATCCCAGTCGCTTGAGTAACCATTGTCGCATCCAAAATCTCGGCATCAAGGACTTCAGAAGAACGGTTTTTGACGGTTTTCTTTAATGCGCGTATCCGCGATTTTGGTGAATTCGAGCCGAGTACCGGCTCAGGAATAAGAGCATCATCGTCATCGAGCGAGAGGAAGACATCACTCTTGTCACCCTTAGACATACTTCCCCCTCGGAGCGACCTTAGATAATCTCTCGCATTTGGTAACATAAACTACCAAGAAACTAAGGGCGAAAATTGATGATGAACTGCACACTCGCCGAACCATGGAGTGGCTACCGAAAGACTGGACTCCAAAATTCATCGCTGTCGATATTGACGGCACAATTACCGATGAAAAAAAACAACTCAATACAAGAGCATTGGATGCTCTAAAACGCCTTGAAGAAAACGGTATTCCCGTTGTGTTAGCAACAGGAAACGTTCGTGCCATCACCTATGGACTGTGGAGATTCCTCAAACTTTCTGGCCCGATATGCTGTGAAAACGGTGGAGTACTGTGGCATCCGAGTTTCGACAAACCGCTGTTACAAGCAGATGGAAACGAAGCAAAAGAGGCTGCTGAATGGCTGTCTACGGTGATGGATATCGATCCTGCTGGTATCGAATCGAATCAATGGAGGGAAAGCGAATGGTGCCTCAATCCAAATGAAGACCTCGAAGCCATTCGAATGCATTTAGCCGAAAGTGAATGGTCGCACTTGACTGCGCTTCGAACTGGCTTTGCAATTCACTTGATGGAACCCCACCTATCGAAAGGTAACGGGCTTGAGATTCTGATGAAACATATGGGGTGGTCTGCTGATGACATGCTGTGTGTTGGTGATGCGCCCAATGATTTGTCAATGTTTGAAACAGCCCGCTGGTCGGTTGCTGTAAAGGGTGCTTTTGATTCGGTTTCACAAGCCGCTGATGTCCGCTCCCCACACATGCATGGAGATACGTTTGAACCTCTTGTGGATGCGATATTAAACTCTCGAAAAAAACCCTAAACGGTGCTCAAAAAAAAACGCCAGTGGCGTAACTTCGTGTTGCAAAGGGTAGCGTCTGTATCGACCCACTGCAAGCCCTTCGTATTCTCATATGATTGCTAAGGGTAATCGGATGACCCCTTAGTATGCAAACCATGGCACAAAAAATGACAAACTAATTCCGTAAGATAAACGAATAATTTCTAATAATATTTATCGACCTTTTTTATTTGGGCTGAGTATGGAACTAAAAGCAAGTACTTGTCTTAGAATCTCTTCAGCCTGTTTTTTTCTGAATAGTATTTTTGTTTTGATATTCTTTTGGATAATATTTCCTGACGGTCTTACTTATTTTCAAAACCAAGAAGCTGTTGATGCAGCTAGAACATGGGGGAATGTTAATGCTATGTTGTTTTTATCGCTTGCTTTAATTTGGTTTTTTTCCAGTAATTTCGAAGACCTAAAGCCAAAGAAAGTTATTGGAATGAGTAATTTTATTATATGTATACTCTTATTGTGTCTATCTACATTGCATATGGTTCTAGATAGATTGGATATTTTTTACCTAAACCCACCACCGCCACCAGTATGGATTTTCCTCACTATTTCGGGAGGTATGGGGTTTTATGCTTGGAGAAAATCAACCGCTTAAATCGTCGAAACAAAAATTCGCCGCTATTGAAAATCAAGAAAAATAAATCCTTTGAGAAACGAGTAAATACAGAGGGTTCCCCTTCGTACACCCGTTCATATCAAGGGTACGGACGCGTGGGACGCTTGTCGTAAGGGGATACAGAGGGG
>CALJHE010000040.1 GCA_938075675.1 Candidatus Poseidoniaceae archaeon
GTCGATGCTTTCCCAAGCGAAGGCACCCAATGGGACGATTCAGATAACGACGGTTATGGGGATAACCCTGAACCTGCTTTCCAGTCTGACGCTTGTGTGACCGTTCCTGGAACCTCCACACAAGACCGCTTTGGCTGTCCAGATGCAGACGGCGATGGCTGGTCGGATGAAGGCGATGAATACCCTGCAGACCCCCTCCAATGGGCTGATTCAGACGGAGATGGCTTTGGTGACAATTACTACTTCGATTTGAACGGAGCACAACTCCACATGAATCAAACCGGTGATGCATTCCCGAATGATGCTACGCAGTGGAACGACACCGATGGCGATGACTATGGCGACAATTACGTCAACGCCTCATGGGATAATTTCCGTGGAGAGAACTGGCCAGGTCTGCTTGTTTCTGTTGCCAACAACATCGACACTTTCCCGCTCGACCGAACCCAGTGGGCTGATACCGACGGAGATTGGGTCGGAGATGAACAAATGAGCGACCGAGCAGATGGATGCCCGACGCTTTGGGGCGACTCTCAACTTGACCGCTTAGGCTGTCCTGACACCGATGGCGATGGCTGGTCTGACCCTGATGCTGGATGGCCAGCAACAACAGATTGCTACGGCGCTGATGCTTTCCCTGCTGACCCAACTCAATGGTGTGATGAGGACAACGATGGATTTGGCAGCAACCAGTCCGGCAACAACGCTGACGAATGTCCAAACCAAGCCGGCACCTCAAGCGTAGACCGAATTGGTTGTGCAGATTGGGACGATGACGGTTATTCGAATGCCGGCGATCCGTTCCCGAACGATGGCACACAGTGGGCTGACCGCGATGGAGACAACCGTGGCGACAATCCAAACGGCACAAATCCAGACGCTTTCCCTGACGATTCTTCCCAGTGGGTTGATGCAGATAACGACGGATACGGTGACAACCCTGGTGGATTCAACGGCGATGCTTTCCCGAACGACGGCACACAGTGGGAAGATACCGATGGCGATGGATTTGGAGACAATTTCGTTGATGCAGATGGCGATGGAGTTTCTGAAGGGAATTCCGATGTTTGTCCTACTGTATCTGGTAACTCCCTTGACCCAACCACTCGCGGGTGCACAGACACCGACCAAGATGGCTTTGTTGACCCAGTCGACGTATTCCCTTCCGACCCGTTCCAGTGGGCAGATGCTGATGGCGATGGCTGGGGAGATAATACCGCTGTTCCAAGTGGCGATGATTGCGTAGATGTCTTTGGCAAATCGTTTGAAAACAACAGACACGGATGCCCTGATGCTGATTTTGATGGTTGGGCAGATGTAGACGATGTTTTCCCTTACGATACACTGCAATGGAAAGACACGGACGGCGATGGCTGGGGTGACAATTACGATTACTTCAATGAAACAATCGACGACCTTGACAATCCTGGCCAAACGTACACCATCCGCAACCAAACCGGTGACGCCTTCCCTACCATCGCGGATCAATGGTCCGATATGGACGGCGACGGCTGGGGCGACAACCAGACCAGTTTCTACCAACCGGATGCTTTCCCATTCCAACCTTCACAATGGAACGATTTCGACGGTGACGGATACGGCGATAACAGTGTGTTTGACCCGGACGGCGAAGACGGCCCATTCGGCCCAGAAACCGCTTTCCAACCGGATGAATGTCGCAAGGAATTCGGAACTTCAGTGCCGTTTTCAGAAAGCGAAGGCTACGGTTGCCCCGACAGCGATGGTGACGGTAGGGCAGACAGCAACGACATCTGTCCGTGGGATCCTGCAATAACTAACGGCGTCTTGACAGGCCCGAATGCCGTGACTTGCGCAATTACCAGCGATCCGAATCTCCAAACAGATGATGGCAGTGGTTCTACGCTTGGCTTCTCTACCGATTCACCGACCTTCATGGCATTGGGCGGATTGATTGTCTTGCTTTTGGGACTTGTCTTTGTGGCTCAAATTGCTAAGGCATCCTCAAAGCGCAAAGCATCTGCTGAACGCGCTCAAGAAGTGAAGATGGATCTTGCTTTCTCAGAAGAAGAGGAACGACGCCTTGCTTGGATTGACCATTACGTGGCTGCCGGACAACTCGACGAAGCTCGAGCACTCGGCTGGACTGAGGCAGCGGCCGTACCTGAATGGAAGCAATACGAGATGCAACAGCAAGCCGCCCAAGAAGGCGCTGTACCGACCATGCTTGACTTGAACAAGTTGTGATTGCAGTTTTTGTTACACATGAATTGCACCGCTTACCTTTCAAGTAATGACCGCGATTGTACATCATGGCCGGCGGTACGCGTTGCACTGTAGCAGTCCTCGCGCTGCTTTTGCTTGCCAGTCTGCCGTATGCTTCCGCTGACGAAAACACCGATATCGTCTTGATGCTTGAGGATCAATCTGCACTTCAGAGGGATTGGTACATCGAAGGCGATACGGTCAACATGATTCCGTTCTTTGTCAACAACGGCGTTGATGCTTCGATTGACAACGACCCATCCTGTGGCGTATCCCTGCAAGTTCTTGATTCAAACGGGGTTTTACTCGTTGATGAATCATCACTTTGCCGTGGCCAGTCACAAACCCTTGACCTTGACAGCGGCGATGAACATTCTTTTTCCGCCCTCAATTGGGATTTGCGTCTTGAAGACGGGTTGTTTGTAGACCCTGGCACATACACCGTTCAAGCCTTCCACTCGGCAACAGAAGCGGTCGCTTCGCAAGAAATCTACCTTCAGACTTCTGTTGATGTGTCTGCAGATTTGGAACTCGTTCTGGAACTCAACAGCCGCCTTTCATCGTTACAACACGATGAAGAAGTAATGTTAGGGGTTCTTCTTCGAAACCCGACTTCGGAAGTATCAATTCTACCTCAAGTCGAGGATTGCTATGTAGACCTCAATATTAACGGCGTCTCCACCCTCGCTATGCCTTGTTTTGATTCGGCCCTCGACTTGGAACCCTACGAACAGGTTCTCCTCGGACATGTACTCCTCCAAGCCTCAACTCTACAGCAAGGTTTGAACACGATTCAAGCAAGTTTACCATCGCAGGCTTTGCTTGTAACAACAACGTTTACCCTTGATGATAGCGAACCAATCGACACATCCACTCAATCACATACTGAAGTACAACTTCTGCCAACCGCTTCAGCTGATTACCGATACAGCGGCCAAGATATCTTCTCTTCCATCGTTCAAATTGAAAACACCGGTGAAGAAACGCTTGAATTACACTTCACCGACTCCTGCCGTGCTGAGATGTGGGTCGTAAACGACCTCAACGAAGTGGTGTTTGATAGCCGGCTTCTCAAGAACTGCAACGCTCTCGAACTCGACTATGCAATCGAAAAAGACGGCCAGTTACAGTTTACATTGCCTGACTGGACCTTCACAGATTTACAAGGCTGCGAAGTTCCAACAGGGAAGTATTCACTGGTTGCAGAGATTCCAGAATTTCATCTCGCAGTTCATCACACCATTGAATACCAAAGATACTCTTCTTCGGACTGTGGAACTTCGCCACAGTTTGAGATTTATCCGGAATTGACACCGGTTTCCTCAGGTTTTAACCTGAATTTGACGCTTGACGCCATGAGTGCCAATGCCGACCTTCGCTGGATTGACTCATGCTCGCTCATTGTCACCATTATTGATCTCTCAACAATCACAGAAGTCAGTGAACAAATCCTCATGTGCAATTCACTTGAAGGCCGTCACTTTGTTCTTCCATACGGTGAAGATGTTGAATCACTCGTCTTGCAAGCCGGCATGGTCCAAATGATGGACGACTTCGCTCAGCCGCTTGACGATGGTCAATACCAAATGGTTTTGACGTTCCAAACTTCTGAATTTGTCCGAGCCGGGTTCGCGCTTCAATGGCCAATTGAAGGAGATGTGTCGACGGTTGAGCAAACCGTTGAAGCCGTTGTCGTGGAAGAGTCGCGCCTCGTAAGCGGAACTTGGTCTGGATTGCAAACCGAACTTGGAACCTGTTGGATGCTTGAATCCGCAGAGGAAGGTCAAATTCTTCTTTCAAGTGCTCTTCTTGGACCTTGGGTCCCACATCAAGGTTGGAGTGGAACTTACGAAGTCGCCACTGCACCAGCGCACCCTGCATGTGAATTGTTCCAAGCACCATCCGTGCAAGTAAGAACTCTTGAGTCGGAAACTCCACTCCAAGAAACTGAAGAAGTTGTTGAACAATCGGTTCTGGAATCAGACGACGAGGTCATTGATGAACCAGCAGCAATCATCGTTCCATCGGTAATCGTCGTGGTTGCCTCCGGCTCGCTCCTTTCAATGCTGTTTGCGGCTCTCCTCAGTAACGAATCTCTGCGTATTCCTTCAACTGCAGCAGGGCTGTGGTTCCTCGGTTTGATTGGCCGGACGCATGAAACAAGCGATGGCCGATATCAACGTGGTAGATTGATGGGATACCTCACCGCAAACCCAGGATGCCATTTCCGAGCGCTCATGGCTGCTTTGGATATGAGCAACGGACAGATTACACACCATTTGAGAATCCTTGAATCCGAAGAGGGTATTTGGAGGAGAAAAGACGGTCGCCTCGTACGTTACTACCCGCTTACCAATTCACTTTATCCGGGCATGAATGAAGACGATTTGCCAGTGCCTCCATTGTCTCCTGACCCGAACAGCCTTCAAGGTAAGATTCTCTCTTTGTTAGATCATGATGGGCCACTTGGAGAATTCCCAACTCAGGCTGAACTTGCAGACAGGCTGGAGAAGAGCCAGCAACTGGTCTCTCATCACTTACGAACGCTGCAGAAATTTGGTTTGGTCGAAAAGAGGAAAATGGGTCTCAAAAACCGTTACAAACTCACCCGTGAGGCTATTTTCTTGCTCGAAACGAACACAGACTTCACTCGTGAAGATTGACGGTTCGCTGAATGCCTTGCTGCTCAACAGCCCAGTCGATGTGCTTCCAACCGTTTTTTTCTGCTACGGCCATGACTTCGCTGCGGCACCCTTCGTCTTCCAGCATAACGCCAACAACACCGCCGGCTCCTGCACCCATTGCTTTCCAACCAAAGATGTAGGTGCCCCAGAGTGGTTTGAGCACTCTTCGAAACGGCTCATCAAACGCTTTGTCCAGCAAATCTACGCTTTTGGTGGTTCTGAACAAACTTATGCCGACCCCAGGGATGTTTTCGGACTCAATGGCTACAACCATTTCTTGAGCCATGTGCCGTATCCGTCGTAGAGCTTCTGGAATATCTTCGTCTCCGTTGGCGTAACGTTGCCAAACAGAATCGTGCAGTTCGCCGGACACATGCGTTATTCCGCTGTCGAAAAGGAGAAGATTTCGTTCAAGGTCTTCAATGAATTTTGGTGATGGGTTGAGTTGCTTTGAAATCACTTTATCACCTTCAAATCGCAAGTGTTGAAATCCACCGTAGGCGCTTGCCCACTGGTCTTGGCGCCCTCCAGTATTACCGAGCAGTGCTTCAAATTGGAATGCCAATTCTGCAATTTCATCGGGCGATTTTCCGTCACCGGCAATGGCTGAAAGAAATGCTACATTCATCGCTGCCGAAGTACCAAGGCCAGAGCCGATGGGGACATCCGAAGAGTAGCGAACAGAGATACGTCGCTCATCGTCGATGTGCATTTCGGCAGTAATGTATCGATTGATTGCCAGGTTCACCACCTCTCCAACGTGATCCTTGCAATAGGTAGGGACATCCGTCCAACCTCCAGCCAGGTCAATACGAACCGGTACACGAACGGTGATGGTCTTGGCCATACTTACCCGATAAATCCCACCCTCATGAAGAGTGGCATTCAAGTCAAATGGTTGATACGGAGGGTTGTCTCGCAAGACGGTTGGTGTCAAAATGGCCAAAGAATACAGTCCCGTTGATGAAGTAGCATGGCAAAGAAAATGGGACGAAGCCCAAATCTTTGAATGCGGGATTCGTGAAGACCGGCCCAAATTCTACTGCCTCGAGATGTATCCCTATCCCTCTGGAAAAATGCACATGGGGCACGTTCGGAACTATTCGATTGGAGACGCAGTTGCTCGCTACAAGCGAATGATGGGCTTTGATGTTCTCTACCCGATTGGTTTTGACTCCTTTGGAATGCCTGCTGAAAACGCCGCAATGGACGAAGGCGGTCACCCGTATGATATCACAGAGCGCAACATGGCTTCAATTACTCAACAAATCAAGCGCATGGGTTTCTCTTACGATTGGAAACGTCAACTCAAGAGTCACGACCCTCGCTATTACAAATGGAATCAATACTATTTCACCAAATTTTACGAACAGGGTCTAGCCTACCAAGAATATGCGCCTGTCAATTGGTGTGAACAATGTGAAACTGTTTTGGCGAACGAGCAGGTCAAAGCAGGAAGATGTTGGCGATGCAACGGTCCAGTTGTACAGAAAGAAATGGAACAATGGTTCCTCAATATCAACAAATATGCGCAAGAACTCGTTGACGGGTTGGATACAATCGCATTCCCTGAGAACGTAAAATCCCTGCAAAGAGATTGGCTTGGACGATCAGAAGGCGCAGAAATTACCTTTGAAGTCGAAGGAAAAGACCTGAACATCGAAGTCTTTACCACACGGCCAGATACTTTGTTTGGAGTTACATTCGTCACACTTGCTCCTGAACACCCGATGGCTGAACAATTGGTCAAGGGTACTGAATACGAATCTGCATGGCAAGACCTCTACGATGAAGTCTCGGTGATGGCAGAGTTTGACCGAATTCGTGACATGAAGAAGAAGAAAGGTGTACCTTCTGGATGCTTTGCTCTTCACCCTCTTACCGGAGAACGGATTCCAATTTGGATTGGAAACTTTGTCATCGCCTCATACGGTACAGGCGCAGTTATGGCCGTGCCGGGTCACGATGAGCGTGATTTCGATTTCGCGAAGGCGTTTGATATCCCGATTCGACGAGTTCTCGTTATGGATGAAGGAGGCGATGCGGATGCACCTCTCGATTCTGCAGAAACAGCCCACGGATGGATGGTCAACTCTCCTCTCGAAGGTTTTGACGGATTGTACGGTGAAGAAGCCATGAAAGCAGTAACCAATGCCTTGGATCTCAAAGGTTCAGGCAAGGAGACCATTAATTGGAAAATACGCCCTTGGCTTATTTCTCGACAACGGTATTGGGGCACTCCAATTCCAATGATTCACTGTGAAGATTGCGGCGTTGTTGCCGTCCCTGAACATGACCTGCCGGTCGAATTACCAACCGATGTCGCTTTCGGCCAAGGAAACCCCCTAGAAACCTCTGAGGCATTCCTGAATGTTGATTGTCCGGATTGTGGCAAGGCGGCGCGTCGAGAAACCGACACAATGGACACGTTCGTCGACTCATCATGGTATTTCATGCGGTTTACGGATGCCCTCAACGATGAGAAGTGTTTCGATGCTGATGTTGCAAACCACTTCATGAATGTGGATTTCTACTGTGGTGGTATTGAACATGCGCAGATGCATTTGATTTATGCTCGCTTTTACACGAAGGCTCTTCGAGACCTAGGCCTTCATTCCATTGATGAGCCGTTTAGTGAATTGCTTTGTCAAGGTATGGTGAACTCGCCAGCACCATGGTGTGATTCATGCCAGCTTACACTCTCAGTGGCCCACACCGGCTCGCCCTGCCCTCATTGCGGTAGCGAACTTTCGGAGCGTTCCGCCAAAATGAGTAAGTCTCTCGGAAATACTGTATCTCCCGGACTGATGATTGAACAGTACGGTGCAGACACCGTACGTTTGTTCATCTTGTTCGCCGCAAACCCAACCGCAGGCATGGATTGGTCTGATTTGGGCATTGCCTCAAATCATCGAGTGATGATTCAAATGGCTTCGATGCCCGATAAATTACTTGGCTGGGGTAAATCACCTTCATCAATGGATACATGGATGCTGGCTCGGCTCAAACAAAGATGCGCTGAATTCCAGCAAGCAATGGATGTTTTTGATCTGCGACGCGCTGTTGAGATTTCCCATTACGATCTGATCAAAGACATCAACTGGTATACTCGCCGTGGCGGAGAGAACGCTGAACTCGGTGTTCAAATTCTCAAGTCATGGACCCATTTGGTTTCGGTTTCAACCCCCCACCTTGCTGAAGAATGGTGGCAACAAATTGGTATGGATGGATTGGTCAGTGGTTCCGAATTCGTACACTTGCCGAAGATGTCAGATGAAGAACAATCTGCGCTCGACAATGAAACTGTACTCCGTAGCGTTCTTGACTCTGCCCGACGAATCAAGGATGTTGCAGAACGCCACCTCGATGGCCCTGCCCAATCTGCTACAATCGTTGTTTCACCTCCATGGAAACGGATTATGGCGGTAGAGGCACTCGACTTCATCGAACAGGGTGGCAGCGTCAAGAATTTCGTCGGCCATCTTTCTCAAATGGAAATCGCCCAGGGAGAACGTAAAGGTGAAATCATTGGATATTGGGGCAAGAAGATGTTGCCTCAAGTTTTCAAGTGGGACGATGCCTCAAGAGCACTCCTACGCGGTTCACTGGATGAAGTGATTGCTCTTACAAACGGTTCAGCCTTTATTGCGCAAGAACTCGGCCTTGAATCGGTTCAAGTTGTGCTTGGCGAATCTGCTGAGGACCTAACAGAACGAGCAGGCGGCTCTATGCCGCTGGCGCCTGCGATTGTTTACGCTTGATCAACTGCGCTGCCATTCGCTTCCGGTCCACCAGTAACTGGATCCATCATCCATTTGGCGCCAGGTGTAGCCTGCTTCATCCGTCCATTGTCGAAGAACAACAGGCTCTGCAGTTGCCACCGGTTGTTGGGCAACGGGTTGTTGGAGGGTTTGCTCGACAGGTGTAACCTGCGGTTGAACAGAAAGAGAAGCGAAATCCTTCACGACCTCTTCCGTCAAATCATTTCCTCGGCTGCGCATGAACAGAACTGCACCTACAGCGCCAATGACGAGTATTGCAACAACAGCGATAATTGTGAACATCTGCTTTTGTGCCGCTTCTTCTTCGGCAGCGAGGTTTTCAGCAGCGAGTTGAGCATTGTCTCCCACGCCGTCTCCATCCGTATCAAGCGTTTCAGTTGCATCATCAGGGAAAGCATCAGCATTGTTACCTACGCCGTCAGCATCTGTATCCGCAGATTCAGTTGCATCGTTGGGGAAAACATCAGCGCTGTTTCCAACACCATCACCATCGTCATCAAGTGTTTCAGTTGCATCATCCGGGAAAGCATCAGCGTTATCGCCCACGCCATCCATGTCGGTATCAAGCGTTTCATTCGCATCGTTCGGGAATGCATCAGCATTGTCTCCCATGCCGTCCATGTCGGTATCGAGTGTCTCGGTCGCATCGTTCGGGAACGCATCAGCGTTATCTCCAACTCCATCGCTATCTGTATCTGCAGATTCGCTTGGATCTATTGGGAATACATCCGAGTTGTCGCCGACACCGTCGCTATCAGCATCGGACGATTCTGAGGTGTCGTTCGGGAATGCATCAGCGTTATCTCCAACTCCATCTCCGTCTAAATCGCTCGATTCGCTGGCATCGTTCGGAAACACATCAGCGTTATCGCCAACGCCATCGCTGTCAGTGTCGACTGTTTCACTTGCATCTTGTGGGAATGCGTCCGTGTTGTCACCCACGCCGTCTCCGTCTGAATCTGCAGATTCGCTGGGATCATTTGGAGCCCAATCGCTGTTATCTCCAACACCGTCCATGTCGGTATCAAGCGTTTCATTCGCATCGTTCGGGAATGCATCACTGTTGTCACCAACGCCGTCACCATCGCTGTCGAGGTGCTCATTTGGGTCGTTAGGGAATGCGTCGCTCTGGTCGCCGTAGCCGTCGTTATCCGAATCATAATCAATAATTTCAACTGAATTTGATGAGGATACCGCTGTACCAAAATCTGTTCCGTCGCTTGGAGTAACTGTCATCGTCCAAACTTCACCAACCGTAGTGTAGGATTGAGGTACATTTGCGTAATCGTTTCGTTGTGAAACAACACTACCATCTTTCGTCCATCGTATTTGCGAGTTTGATTCAGCATCGCCATCAGCATCGGAATAATCGTAGTTAGCAAAGAGTTCCTGGTCGTGGTAAGCTTGCATGACGGAACTGGCTCCTTGTGCGATGCTCACGTATGCATTTGAGGCTGCAGGTGGAGTGTTTTGAACAACGATTTCGGTGATTGAGACGCTGTCAGTATCCCATGCATCACCCGAATTTTGGTTGTTTGCATTTCCTTGAAGAACGGCTATACTGACGCTTACAGTACCGCTTCCGGCAGCAGGTGCTAGCCAGTCAAAAGTCCATCCCAGTTGACCGGAACTGGTGTGAGTTGCACTGTTTCCACCTTGGATTTGAACCCCAGACCCTGCGTTTTGAAGCGTTCCTTTGTTCACCATGACATTGAAGCCCCCAACAAACGCTTGAGTTCCGCCGGTATGACCGATATTGATGTTGTATACCTGTCCGGCGTTGTACGAAGTCGGGAAGTCGTTGGTAGCCGCGATCCCGCCAGCATTGTAGTGGCAGGAACATCCCGCAGAGGCTTGGTTGTGCTTACCAGAAGAACTTCCTTCGATGGCGGGTGCAGCTGCGAGTAACAAGAGCACTGCGAGGCACAGAATTGAACGCTTATACGATGGCATAAAGCGTGCTTAGTCTAAATGCCTTTGAAAGTTTGGTGTAGCGGCCTCACTCTTCTTGGGAAACTGTGTCTTCGTGAGCGGCGGTGGGAGTACTCGATTTCTTCAAAGGTTCAATAGATGTGTATTTCTTCGATGAGCTTGCAGAATTGGGGTTGTTGAAGAAAGTGACATAAACCGCTCCTACAACAAACAATATTGCCAAGGCATACAATCCGGTAGAGAGAGAAAAATCATTCTTTGATGAAGCATCATCGTCATTTGTACCGCTGATATCCACCTTGCAGCCTGCGAGGTCCACAAGAAGTCCAGGTTCGGTGTTTTGGCAAAGGTCAATCGCGTTAGGAATGCCATCTAAATCGTCATCCAGTTGGTATTGACTGCAACCAGTAATACCCACTTGCTGACCTGCTACCGTTCGCTTACACAAATCATTGACATCGAGAACCCCATCTTCATCGTCATCGTCATCTTCCGCACTGTCAATGCATCCGTCACCATCGACATCTTGTCCAATTGCAGCAATTCCTAAAATTCCTTTTTGACAGTTATCGATTGCATCGTTAATGCCATCCCCGTCATCGTCATCATCTTCGCTGACGTCACGGCATCCGTCACCATCGTAATCATCGATGGAGGCAGTGTCCGCCCAGCGTATATCACCTTGAGGGCATGCGTCATTAGCATCCAATACACCGTCCTCATCATCATCAAAATCCGTTATCGAATCATGACAACCGTCTTGGTCGTGGTCGTTCACTTGAGTTGAGGTCCAAATTGGAGAATCACGTGGGCAGTTGTCCGTTGGGTTCGCAATTTTGTCACCGTCTTCATCGATGTCACATCCGTCTCCGATGTTGTCTTCATCGAGGTCCGCTTGTATTGGGTTTGACAGGAAGGGACAGTTGTCCATCTGGTCGACCCAATCGTCGCCATCGGTATCGATATCAGCACATCCATCTCCTTCTGCATCCTCTTCAGGAGTTGACTTCCAACCCACCGGACCTAAAGGGCACAGGTCGTTGTAATCGAAGATGGTGTCTTCATCGTCGTCGAAATCCTCGGTAGCATCTCTGCATCCATCACCGTCGTGGTCTGTAGACTCTTCCGAGAACCAAAATTTCTCTCCAAGTGAGCAGTCATCTAAAGCATCTGAAACACCGTCATTGTCATCATCGATGTCGCAGGCATCTCCTTCTAAATCACCATCGTAGTTTGTCTGAGCCTCGTTTGAAACCCGAGGGCAATTGTCCTCTCCGTCTAGTATTCCGTCGTCATCCCTGTCGGTTTGGTAGAGCCAAATACCGACATCAAACGAGCCCAAGGTTGAAGAATTGTATGACGCTATGGAAATGTTACCGTTGTAAATGTAAGAAACGAAAGGTGAGCCGTCGGGGGCCACTTCCAGAGCAGTAGGTTCGTCGTGACCACTGCCGCCAGCCGATATTGCCCATTCCCAAGTATTGTCGTCAAGTAATTCTGCGAGGAAAATGTCAAAATGATTTTCATCGTTGTATCCATCAATATCGACAAGTGTATCCTCTCCGATGGTAATGTCACTTGAAATCACCCCAGTGACAAATGTCGCTCCTTGCTCGTTGTGAGCAATTCCAGTGGCTCGGTCAATTCCTATTCCGCCTTCTGTTACAATGTCCACCCATCCGCCAGACTGCGAAACTTCCGCCACAAAAAAGTCAGTTCCATTTGATTGTTCAGTGTACAGAGAATCGAAAGAAGCGTTACCATTGAACTCGCCCACGATTTCTATTCCAGAGGAGCTCAAACCGTCACAGTCCCATACTCGATCTTCCCCAGGCCCTCCTGCAGAAATGGCCCAGTCCCATCCGAATTCAGAATACCGAGCTACGGCCAAGTCAGTCATACCTTTTGATGTGAGAGCCGTCTCATTAACAATGAACTCGCCGGTAAAAGAGATAGCAACATAAGTGGCTTCTAGACCGTCCATACAGAGTGAACCAATTGGCTCAATACCACCTATTGTATCGGTTTTGACATGTCGAAGAGCATCTCCATTTTCGGAGAATGTAATGACCATGAGCGATTGATCGGTCGAGGCTTCGATGGTCGTCTGCTCTAAACGAATATCCCCTTCGAATACAACGGCCACATGAATATTATTGTCAGGGGTAATGAGCATATCGACAACGAATATTTCGTTTTGGTTTTGGATTTGACTGGCCCACAACCATTCCCCTGAAGAGTCGATTCGCGCTAGGAATGCATTACCCTCATCTCGGAACGACTCTTTCTCCAGTGGCGTTAAATCCCCCAGAGCAAGCTCGCATTCTATGTCAATACTGTTGATGCAATACGTGCCTGCAACAATCAAATCTCCGTCAGGCATGAGGGCAATGGTTTCTATCGAGTCTGTCGATACTGAGCCTTCACTCAGTGCAGTAATCCATGTGCCGTTTGGTTCAGTCCAGCCAAGGAAAAAATCGATGTCATTTGAACCTCCATTGGCTCCTACAGGATCGACAATATCATCGAATTGGATGTTCCCTTGAAACCAACCTGCGGTGACCACACGGCCGTCAGGATACATGATGCTGTGAGTGACATAATCCATCAAACCGCCTCCAAAATTTGTGGCCCATCCCAAGGATGTCGAATTGTTTCCATCGGACGGTAAAGGATTTGATTCAGCATGAAGCATTGAGTGGCTTTTTCCAAGAGTAGGTGATAGAACTGCTGCAATAAGAATGCAGACCAAAAAAATTGGAATCAAACCTTTGCGCATAAACATTGGATGCAGTTACAGCATTTGAAACCCTGTGTTTTTTGTCCCACAAGTTCATGTTCGATGCATCTATGGATTTCCATGGACGCCCCACAAGGAGTATGGCGTCGCTCACTCGCAGAAAAAGAATCAATTCAAGCGAGTCAGAATCTTTCCCAACTCGATGCATGGCCATCATGGAACACCTCAGCACAACGCGTTCTCTCCGAGTCAACCGGGGTACTTGAAGTCGGTCAACGCTTTGACCTTCACCGAATTGAACGCCAACGTTTGGTTGAAGAGATGTGGAAAGTAACCTCAATCCGTATTGGAGAAAAACCAAACTTTACTGAAATTGAATTTGAATGGCTTGGCCAACAACGAGAAGGTAAAGCAGTCGGCACTTCATTGAAATCGTTGAAAATGAGTGTGACGATACTGTGTGAGCCGGAGGGCGGGATTGAAATTGCCGCATGGTGGACTCTTTCTGGTTGGTCTCGATTTTTCCGTGGACGGGTCAATTCGCAAGCGAAAGCCTTTGCAACACAATGGTTAGACGATTTATCAGCAAGGGGTATCGTGCCAATCGGGGAATCACAGCCTCTCACTTTTGTCGACATCGAAAGCGAGGATTCAAAGACGGTCGGCGATGACGATGTGTGATGACCCGACAGAATCGAGACAATCAAGGCGGTTCATCTTCGCGCAATAAAAACCGTTCCAACAAGAACCGCGACGGTCGACGAAACAACCGCCAGCGCCGATACGGAAGTACTCCAAAATCCACACTCATAGAACGTAATGCTTCAGAAATCGCACGCATGGATGAGCAGGCACGTTCACGTTTTGAACAAACACCTCCACCAATGGGTTTTCCTGAGGATACTCCTGAACCGAAGTCCTTCTCGTTTGAATGGGCGACCGTACCCGTACCTCTCAAAGATGAGGAAGCCATGGCGGGGAAAGTCATGCGCAAAGGTGAATTCGGTTGGCTCGAAGATGAACGAGTCGACCAAATTGCAGTGTTAGCAGAAGGCTACAAAATGACTCTTGAGCAGGCTCTTTCGCTCCGCTCTGCGCTTCTGCAACAGAAAACAGTATACGGGCACGGCCGATTACGCTCGCAAGGCAAAAACATGCTTCGACTCTACAAGGAAGGAGTGAGTGTGGTCGACCTTTCTACACGGTTCGATTTCCCTCCGATGAATATTTTCAGAATCATACTTACCGAAATGCGATGGTCGAAATCCAAAATCAAAGAGAGTTTGCGTCAGCCAAGTAAACTCAGCAAACGCGAACGGGAGGAGTTCGAGGCTGCAGAAGCGGCAGACCGGGTATCGAACGTTGACCAAGGAGAGTCTCAAGAGCGTGCTGATTTGTTTGAAGACATCTTGGCAGATTGGTTTGAAGACCAAGGTGTTCGCCTTCGCAGACAACCGGAAATGGTCAAGGAACAAAAGCAAGATTTGGGTCGACCGGTCCGAACACCCGACATTCTGTTTCTTGATCATGTCGAAATAAACGGAAAGCCAGTTGCATGGATTGATGCTAAACACTTCTACGGTGCTGATGTCGATTTCCAACGAAAGAAAATGGCCAAGCAAATGGCACGTTATATCGAAGAATGGGGCAGCGGAGCCGTCGTTTATCGACATGGCTTTTCAGCGAACCTCTTCATGCCAGGTTGTACGCTGTTGGATGCCAATGTCTTGGATTTGGCAAAACTTGGGCCCGGGGAATAATCAGTGGATTCTGGTTTCAATAACGCCGATATTGGCGTTGTTCAGTGCCTCGGCAATAGCATCCAATTCATCGGATGTGAGTGGACTGTCGAGACGCCGTGGCAATACGCACGCAGATACTCCAAGCATACACAGGCGGACATTGACACGAGATTGAAGGTCAAGCCTGAGAATCTCGCTACGAACTGTGGAAAGTAACTTCTTGCGCGCAGGTTCATCGAGAAGCCCAGATGCTTCTCCAAAGTTTCGAGATTCAAGCATAAGGTCAGGCCATCGTTCAAAGTTCCATTCTTTGAGTCTTAGACGGGTGACCGATCGTTCACCTGCATCAGATATGGCGCGCTTCCATCGCTCATTATCGATGTATTTGGAGGTATGACGACTTTCGTCAGGCTGCCACGCAAGCAGAATTGGTTGTACGCTGGTAAAACTCACGACTTCTCCTCCAGAACCCGGCGCTCCGGGTTGTAAGCGTAGTTCAACGCCGTTTTTCGACATACCAAGCACGTCTCCAAGCCCGGAACCATGCTTGCGCTCAATACGATGAGCGATACGGAGATATTGCAGTTCAGTACCTTTGCCCGTTTCAGAATGAAACCCTCGGGCCACTGCGAGCAACCCGGCTGCAGACATGCCGAAGCCTTGGCTTGTTGGAAGTTCAAGTTGAACACGAATTCGGTACGAATCTGCCGGAGCAAGCAAACGAGCGTTACGTAACTCTTCCACGAGGTCCACATACAGCATCTTGGAGAGCTCTAACTGCGTTCCATCCATGTCGATCACCTCGACCATGATTGTTCCATTCTCCACGGGGCCAGCAGGGATATCCAGTTCCGCTCCCGCTGAGAGCAAAGCTTCCACTTCCGGTACATTAGTGGAAACATATTCGACCGATGCTTCCACACCTGTTGCGACATTGAAGCCCGCCCCTCGACTGCCTTGAGAGCGTGCTAAATGGGCTTCTTTCCAAATGGAAAAAAGAAGCGTAATGTGCCCCCCGCATCGTTCTACTGCCATCCCGTTCGATTTTACGAGCAGGGTTTGAGTGATGAACTCTCGCTATGGTTCAAGATGGCCCAGTTTGGTTCGTCGAATCTTCAATGATTCCTTTTTCATTTCATCTGCAATGATATCGAATCGGGCGAAATTTTCGAAAGCAGAACCTTGCAGTTCATCGTTGATGCAGGCAAATTTATGGCACAACATTCGAATCTCGAGTGGAACTAATTTTCCGTAGTCGCAGCCGTAGATTCCTGTTTCAGGGCCGTTTAAGTCGTAACTTTCAATCCAAATATGGTCCTTTTCATCATGTGCCAAAAACAAGTCAAGCATGGGTAATCGCATTGCTGTACCCTTATCATCCCGCAATCCAAGAGCCATTGAAACCAAGTGGTCGCACAACGGCAGATTTTCCTCATGTTCATGACTCACGCCGAGGCAAAGAGAGCACCACATCCGTTCCTGTTCATGCCAAGAGAGTTCATGTTCCAAGGCAACACCCAAATTCACTTTGCCACGAAGCGTAGATTCAAAGATTCTCCCAAACTTGTTTTCATTGATTCCAACACAGATTGTCAATTCGTAAATCCGCTCGGATAAACTTTCGACGGTCATTTCAATTTCGAGAACCGTTCTTTCGTTTTCGACATCAAATCTCTCAAAACTGTGAATATTCACCCATTTTTGGTCCTTGCAAATTGAGTTTAGCCATTTCATCGCTCTCTTTTCGCTTGGTGTAAATGAGCAATATTTCTCTAAAGGAGTCATACTTACGAGGTATTCTACAGTATTTTAACCCAACAACGACTTCATCGAAGAGGTTTTGACCCCCCTTCCGTTCATCAAACCATGGGCCTCGACATCGGCGATACCGCACCTGAGTTTAATTTGAAGAACGCCAACGCATCGGTGGGCGGCTCGAGCATGACTCTTGAGCAGACTCGTGGGAAGAACGGGCTTATCGTCGTCTTTGAATGCAACCATTGCCCATATGTCATTGCCAGTATCTCACGGTTAGAGGCGATGGCTGCTGATGCTGAATCGATGGGGGTCGGGTTCATCGGCATCAACTCCAACGATCCTGAAATGTATCCAAACGACTCATTTGAGCACATGGAAAAAAGGGCTAGTAGCATGTCCTACTCGTATTTGCACGATGAATCTCAATCCGTAGCGCATGCGTACGATGCGAAGAGGACTCCCGAATTTTTCCTTTTCGATGAACATTTGAAACTTGTTTACAAAGGCCGAATGGATGATTCACCACGAGACCCTACACAGGTTCAAACCAATGAGCTACGTGACGCACTTGATGCAATGTTGCGAGGAGAAGCGCCGGTTGTATCCCAAACTGATTCCATTGGATGCTCTGTCAAGTGGAAAGCCTGAGGTGAAGTGATGACTGGATGCCGGCGACAATGCGACTGGGACAAAAATATGGTTTGTCGTAGTTGTGGAATCGATTACGGTCTTCCGGATGACACTGCCAAAAAGGACGAGTCGAATCCACCTGTAGAAGAGGAATAATCAGTATTGCTCAAGGACCAGTTCGGTCGTTGTTGAGGCAATTTCATTCGGTGCAGCGAGCCACATCTTGTCGAGTAACTTTCGCAATGCCATGGTGTCGTCAACGTGAACAAGGGCGACGAGGTCTGCGCTTCCAGATACTTCGTAGATGATTTCAATACCTTCCCATCCTGTCACTTCTGAAGCGAATGAACCAATTTCAGCGCCAGGCGACACCTTGATTCTGACAAGTGCAGTCAATCCAACGCCACCTTCCCGGACGGTGTAACCACGGATTGTTCCGTCTTCTTCCATCTTGCGAACATGGGTTCGAACTGTGCGCTCCGAGGCTCCAACTTCCTTTGCCAGTTCGACATAGGACATTCTACCGTTTGTTCGAAGTTGGGCGAGAATTGCGCGGTCTATTTCTGCTACTCGTGGCACAAACGCCCCTACGGTTTAGAGTATATGAAATGACCTTCTTGCCTTTTTCCGGCATTGCAAGAGCCAAAACGCCCGAAATATGGAATGAAAATCAATTTAGTTGCCTTTCAATTAGAATTTCACCTGCCGTATGATTCAAAACCCGCCGTCCACTGGATTGTATCGGGGAACACAATGTCTGGTCATATTACCGGTCTCGATGCTCGAATGATTCTTGATAGCCGTGGAAATCCAACGGTGGAAGTTGACTGCTACGTCGATGGTAACCTCCTCGGAAGGGCCGCCGTTCCATCCGGTGCTTCAACCGGCGCTTACGAATCCCTCGAAATGAGAGATGGAGACGCTTCTCGTTACCTCGGGAAAGGAGTTTCTCGAGCAGTTGAAAACGTCACGGAACGCATTGAAGAAGCGCTTCTTGGCATGCCGGTTGACGAACAACGCATCCTTGACGAACTGATGATTGAATTGGACGGCACTCCGAACAAAGCCAATCTCGGGGCCAACGCTATGCTCGGAGTATCGATGGCATGCCTTCATGCCGGTGCTGCAGTTCATGAGTTGCCCCTTTGGAAGTACATTGGAGGAGTTGCAGGTGGACTCATGCCTGTACCCATGCTTAACATTCTCAACGGTGGAGCCCATGCCGCTTCCAATGTGGATGTCCAAGAATTCATGGTAATGCCTCACGGATTTGACACCTTCGAAGAAGGTTTACGAGCTGGTGTGGAAACGTATCATGCACTGAAAAAGGAACTTAAGGCAGATGGATTACTCGGAGGAGTCGGTGATGAAGGAGGCTTTGCTCCGAACTTACCTGCCAATGAAGAAGGCCTGAAGTACATGGTTCGAGCCATCGAAGGCGCAGGATATTCAGTTGAAGAAATGGGCATCGCTTTGGATGTTGCAGCAACAGAGTTCCACACCGACGCTGGGTACCACATGGACGGAAAAATTCTCTCAAGCGACGAATTGGCCGATGTTTACTCTGGATGGTTAGATGAATACCCAATCCTTTCCATCGAAGACGGGTTTGATGAAGACGATTGGCGTGGTTGGGCAACCTTCACCAAGCGTGAAGGGCATCGTGTTCAATCCGTTGGCGACGATTTGTTTGTAACGCAGTCCGAACGCCTTGCTCAAGGAATCGAATTGGGAGCAGCAAACGCTATGCTCGTCAAACTGAATCAAGTTGGCACAGTTACTGAGACGCTTGAGTCGATGGATTTAGCGACTTCAAACGGTTACAATAATGTCATTTCCCATCGAAGCGGTGAAACAGAAGATGTAACCATTGCAGATCTTGCGGTTGGAACAAGAGCCGGTCAAATCAAGACTGGAGCGCCTGCTCGTTCCGATCGAGTGGCCAAATACAACCAACTCTTGCGAATTGCAGAAGACGTTGACGAATACCGCTCTCCGTTCTGAAAGGAGCAAAAATTTACAGTAGTTTAAGAAGGGGCTGTGAAAAAATCCACACAATGAAGCGAGCACTAGCAACCCTGATTTTAGCCAGCCTACTGATTACGACTCTCCCGCTCAACGTCGCAGCGGACGCAACAGAAGATATACCCACGAACGCCGCTGCAACTGGAGCCCATGACTCCTTGGTAGCCGCATTAACGCATGCCGACCTCGTCGCAACATTGCAAGGCGAGGGACCGTTCACTGTCTTTGCCCCAACAGATGCGGCATTCGCAGCAGCAGGTATCGACCTCGCTGACTTCGACACGGATGAGGAGAACGCAACACTCTCCGATATCCTACTCTACCACGTTTATTCAGGATCCGTTGCCGCAGCGGATGTCACCGACGGACTCACCGTTGAAATGGTCAATGGCGACGACGCAACTTTCGCCGTCGCAGCTGACGGTACAGTATCCATCGGCGATGCGAAGGTTACAACGGCAGATGTACAAGCCAGCAATGGAATCATTCACGTCATTGACGCAGTATTGACACCGCCAGCAGACGCACCAACACTCGACATTCCTGCTACCGCACAATCCACCGGTGTTCACACCGCTTTAGTCGCAGCACTCACGCAGGCGAACCTCGTTAGCGCATTGCAAGCAGACGGTCCATTCACCGTCTTTGCACCAACTGATGCCGCATTCACTGCAGCAGGCATTGACTTGTCTACCTTTGACACTCCAGAGGAAAATGCGACACTTGCAGACATTCTCACATACCACGTCTACTCCGGTGCAGTCCCTTCCAGTGCAGTCACAGATGGACTAGCAGTCAACATGCTCAACGGTGATAAAGCCACCTTCGCAGTCGCCGCAGACGGTACAGTTTCTGTCGGTGGTGCTAACGTCACCACAGCAGATGTTCAAACAACAAACGGTGTCATCCACGTCATCGACAAAGTCTTGCTACCGCCACCAGGCGACATTTGTTACAACATGGTTTCTCATACCATTGTCGCAGGAGCAACCAACATCGAATGTAACTCTTACATGTACCTTGAGAACTACTCCATGGGTGGACAGACCATCACCGGATGTTACAACACCGTGACACACGCTGTAACCGATGTTAGTGCAGCAATGTGCGGGGCATACATGTGGACGCCAGCCGTCAACATTGCAACTACAGCTGGTGCTACAACCATCCACGCATCTCTTGTTGCGGCTCTCCAAACTGCCGATCTTGTTGCCACATTGAGCGGTACAGACGAATACACAGTCTTCGCACCGACAGATGCTGCATTTGCAGCAGCAGGCATTGATCTCGACGCATTCGACACACCGGATGAAATTGCTGCACTTGCAAACATCCTCCTCTATCACGTCGTAGCAGGAACGACCCTGTCGACTGACCTGGTTGAAGGTGAAACAACAGTTTCGGCAGCAAATGGAGACGACTTGTTGATTCACGTTACAGGCTCATCGGTCATGGTCGGCAGCGAGATGGCCAATGTTACATTGGCAGATGTCCCTGCAAGTAACGGTGTTATCCACGTCATCGACAAGGTCCTAACACCGCCAGTATCTCTTCCAGATTGCGATGTGACCGTTGGAATTGCTCCAAGCGGCCTCAAGTTCTCACCAGCAACAGTCAACATCAATGTTGGTGACACAGTATGCTGGCAGTGGACCGATTCGAGCATGGCGCACAACGTTCGCCAAGTTGATGGTGACCAATCCTCAACCTATGTCGCAAACGGCGTGACCTCGGGAGAGGCAGCAACGACCGTTGATTTCCGTTATACCTTTGATACGGACAGCACGACCTTCTATTATGCCTGCGAACCACATCTTGCCTCTAACATGTTTGGTAAGGTCATCGTCGGCGACGGCGGTGTCGAGGTTGTAACAGATCCAGTGGACACCGTGGATGAAGACGAAGATGAAGAATCCGTACCAGGATTCCTTGCAGTGTTCTCTACAATCGCTCTTGTTGGTGCAGCATTCGTTGCCTCCCGCAGAAACGAGTGAGTTCCAAGTATGAACAGCACACCCGTGCTGAAAATCATCTGAGACGAACACCCATTCGAGGTTTTGGCACAGCCATCACCTCTTTGAGCGCCCTCGGGCGGTTGTAAGGGCATTGTTGCTCTGCACCGCCTGGGGGACTACGCTCATTCGGAATTCCGTTGAAAGGTCAAGGATCTATGCCTGCAGTGCATGGTTCGCCACGATTGTTCTCGACGCTCTCGATGCTTCAAGTCTGTATTCACAAAGCCGGCACATCAAAGAACATCCACCGATTAACCAATTTGAGTACAATGCCCAACAGTCCAAGAAAAAGTCGTGATTTGGACCACTTAATGGAACAAAATTCGACCGAACTTGACTTCCTTTCTGCCTATGGCGGCTCATCGTCAGAAGGTGATGGGGAAGCAATATTTGCGGCACTGCAACGGTTTCTCAAAGCAGGCGGAGTGCAAATGAAGCTCAACCGCAAGAAGGATTCAGTCGCATTCTCTTTTGGTAAAGCCAAATGCGAGCCCAACGGTTGTGTAATTTCTTTTGAAGGCGCAAACCTACCCTTGGTGGCAAGTGACTTGCTTCAGTCGGGATTTGCACGTGGAGTGCTTGATGACAATCGCATGAAATGTTCAGTTGTCATGACTGAATGGGGTACAGAGCAACGTCGTTTCATCGAGCGCCTGGTGGAGTATTTCACTCACGTCGAGTGAATGCTACGGCGAAGGTAACACTTGCCACTGCAATACCCGCAGTGAAACCAGGGATTGTTTCGTCGGAATCCGTAGCACATGCCCCATCTTTGTAGTCGACACCGCCCCAACCAGTATCTTGTTGATAGTGGCATGAAGACCAAGTTTTGTACCAGTCGCCTTGCGGGAAGTTGGTTGAGGAATCATCATTGTAAACGGCTTTGATTCTCCAGTTAACATAGGTGTGATCTGATGGTGGTGTGAGTGAAACCGAATACCTTCGTTCGTCTACATTTGCATCACGAAGCACAGGTGGGTCGCACACCCCGTCGTTGGTACAGACTTGAGTTAAGATTTCGAACACCGTACCGTTATCGTATGCGTCTTGGTCCATTTCGACGGAAAGACTCCACAAGTTACCATCAACTGAAGGCGTTGTTCGCTCTGAAACGGAGAACGGTACGTCGCCATCTTCGGGATTGACATCGGTTCCAGGCGTCGCATCGGACGCAATTGCATGAAGTGGTATGAGTAACGAAACTACCAAAATCGGAAGTATAACCTTGATTCGCACGGTTATCGTACATCGAAGTTGTATATATGCTTAGGGTGAATTGTCCCTTGTTTAGAGTTCCATGTCCCAAAGTTCATCTCCAACCCAGTGCAGTGTTTTGATGCCTTTGCCCTTGGAGCCGCTGACTAATTCTTCAGCATTCATGGTAGCCCATCCTATGGCGAGTGGTCGCTTGTGCTTCATGTCTCGAATCCACACCAAATCTCCTTCGACAACAGTCGGGTCTGCTCCGTGAACACCTGCAATCATGCAATCAGCGCCCTTCATGAGGAACGGAATCGCACCGTGGTCGACTTCAACCCATTTTGCAGCATCGTCATGTTCCATAAAGCCACGAAGGGTTAGGAAGACGAAGCGCTCATGTTCCTCATTTTGAACTTCGATGGCTTTGGCAACTTTGTCAACCAGAACCATCGACCAAGGACCAAACTCAGCCATTTCGAGGAATGCCCCATCAACTTGTAAGTCGATGTTCAATGCCTCTTCTAAATTTAGAAGCAAAGGAGCTATCTTTTTCCTGCGAACAGGTCTTCTTTTCCGCATGCTCCAATCACGGGTCATGAACTGCACAGGTGAATCCACTTCTTGACGCTTGGCTTGACCCTGTGTTTGATGAAGGTGAACCGGTTGGTCGAATCATGGCCCTTTGGTGCACTATTCGAACTTTTGCAAAACACGCCGCTGAATTAGGAAATGAGCAACCTGTTACGCCGGTGTTCTTTGTCAAACCCAACAACTGCCTTCAACGGCACGGCTCTATTCCAGTGTCACAGCATCCTGGTGAAGTCCACCATGAAGTGGAGTGCGTAGTTCGGTTGAATCAGCATGCTCAACCGGAAGCCATTGCAGTGGGATTGGATTTGACAGACCGTTTGACACAAGGAGAACTCCGTTCGGAACAATTGCCTTGGGCCAAAGGAAAATGCTTCCGAGCAAGCGCCTATGTTGGCGGTTTTGTCGAATGGAGCGACTCATTCGAATCCCTTGTTGATGTCACAAACGGCCTCAAACTGAATCTTTGGGTGAACGATGTCTTGGCTCAAAGTGCTTATTTGTCCGAAATGACGATTTCGCCTTCTTCGCAGATGGAAGAGCTGCTGACCTGGGCGCCAGTTCATGCCGGCGATTATCTGTTCACTGGTACGCCTTCCGGGGTTGGTCAATTGCATCCTGGAGATTCACTCAAAGCCACGCTTGAATCTCAAGATGGGGTCGTTTTGTCATCAATTGAGGCACGGTGCGATTAGGGTTGATTTCTTATATGCCCTGTTGGTGGCTTTGGTCTGCAAGGTGGCATCATTATGGCTCAATGGCACGGTATCTCTCGACGTAAACCAAGTGGCGGACGCAAAGTTCAGGCTCGCAGCAAGCGC
>CALJHE010000041.1 GCA_938075675.1 Candidatus Poseidoniaceae archaeon
GAACAATCCCAAGCCTCTTCGTTAGGGCATTGGCCTGGCATGTAGACGTCACGGTCGTAGATGTTGCCGTCAACGTTGAGCATAGGAATAAGATATATTTCACGAGAATTGACTAAGTCAGTGATGAACTGTTCTGAATAATCCTCATCGACTCCCAAATCCCCTGGGCCGCAGTTGGTACCATCGCCATTGGAGTCTTGGTAATTCGTAGGAGAGGTAGCAAGACGAAGGCAGTCGCCGTCGTCATCAAGGATACCATCGCCATCAGCATCGCCCCATGGGTCTTCGTCAATGAGGCCATCACCGTCGTTGTCATACCCGATGTTGTCGTAGGAAAAGGCAATGACTTCCATCTGCATAATAGCCACGGTGTAGGACATCCACTCACGTGCGTGGTGATTGCCAACAATCATCACATCGCGACGATCAGCGTAATTGCCGGTATCGCCGACAAAGGGATTGTATTCTCCGTCTTGAACATCACCAGTAATTTTCAGCCACGGGGATGCATGACCGTAAAACCAACCTTCGTAAGCATTGGCTGTGACTTCTTCGCCTCGTGCATTTGTACCACCGTTCATACCTTCATGGAACTGGAAAATGTCGGGGTTGTCTTCGGCCAAACGCAACATGCGAGTCTTCATCGTTTCGTAAGTGTGGTATTCCTTAAATTGCAAAATACGCTCATTCTCTGATGCCCAAGGGAAGATCATGTTGTTGTAATCGTCAGACCAAATGTCTCCTGGTTCGGTCCCAGTTGGCTCTTCTTGAGCGAAGTCGGCGTTCGCAATGGGTGCAAACAGAGACAACAACAGTGGGAGTACAATGAGGACTCCAAACGATGGGCGGGTGCGGAGAACCTTGCCATTTTGAATCATGGTATCGTGTACCCCAGTCGGCTCGCCTTCTTGAAGCGTTCGCGGCCTCGGTTGTCCCCATAGGGGACAGGAATCAAGCGGAAGTGAACAATAGGAGCACCTATTGGGTGGTCTATGAGCAACTTCCTCACGCCTGAAGCAGATTCAGTTTGGATGGACCAAATGTTGGGACTCAATTACCTCACTATCGCCTTGTTAATCGGGCTTTTAGCGATAGGTATTCTCTCTCGATTTATCACCATGTGGCTGGCACCAAAAGCGCTGAAAAAAATTATCCCTTCAGACTCAATTCAGTCGAAGACGGTCAAGGATTCGGATAAGGCACTCGGAACCGCTGCCGGTGCCGGAATTACGCTGTACATCCTCAACGCCCTCATCAAGCTCCATTTGGAGGAAGACAACAGTTTCATCCTCCCGAGTGTACTGCAAGATTTACTACCAAATCTACTGCAATTCATCTTCGCTTTATCGCTGGTTGTCTGGGCCTTCCGTTTGGTAGCCATCGTTCAAGATGTTGTCGAATTGTTCGACAAAGACGGTGAACTTGACGGCTCAGAAAAGACCCTCATTTCAGCAGTCGAGAGCCTTTTGCGATTCCTCATTATTGCGTTGGGTGCAGTATTCATCGCTGATGCGTTGGGCTTCAACCTCACCTCATTGATTGCTGGCTTGGGAATTTCTGGACTCGCTTTGGCCCTTGCAGCAAAGGACACCATTTCCAATCTGTTCGGGGCAACAACCGTACTGCTTGACCGACCGTTCAAAGTCGGCGACTGGGTCATCGTTGATTCTGTGGAGGGGGAAGTCATGGAAATCAGTCTTCGCACAACCCTTATTCGAACTGCAGCAGATACCGTAGTAACCGTTCCAAACGCCAACTTAGTCAACACTCCAATCGAGAACTTCGGTAAGCGACGCTGGCGCCGATGGCAGTCCTTGCTTCACTTGGATCTCAACTCGAATCCCGACGATGTTGCATCGTTCTGTGACGGCGTAATGGAACTCATCACGTCTTCTGCCGTCACCGTCAAGCATGAGAGTTCGTGGTGCCAAGTGTCGAACCTCTCTGCTCAATCGCTCGACCTGTCGCTCAACCTTTACTGGGATGTAGCCGGTGGCGCACCTGAACGAGAAGCAAAGGAATCATTCTTGCTCGGCTTGATGCAACTCGCCAAAGCGAAGAACCTGAAGTTCTTCGACGCACGGATGATGTTGAACGGTTGATCAGTATGCCTTCGGGTCTTTGAGCCGATACACGGCGTTTGATGCTACAACCACTCCAAAACTCAAAACGGCTAAAGCAAGACTTTGCTGAGGCAAGAACGAATCCAAACGGTACGAGAAGAAAGCAACTGCAAGACCAGTGAAGCCTACCCATTGACCTGATTTCCACATTCGCAAAGTACCCAAATGCGCTTGGAGGCGAGACACATCGCGCAACCATTTCTGGCAATCCTCCTTTATTGAAGTCTCAGCAAAGGCAGTCGCCTGGGCTAATTCGAGAAGAGTTGCATGGTATCGCCATACCCATGCGCCACCGCGAACGGTCGACAGAGCCGTACGGCTGGACCATTCAACAGGTACAGACGTCGCCCATGTTTCCAGTAATTCTTGACGCTGCTGTTCACTCAAACCATCCCTTCTGGCCCACTGATGTTCGAGCATCATGAGTGTCGCCAATGATGGAAGACGGTCGTTTTCACAAAGCAGATGTTCCGCAAGAGAGCGTGACATCGGAACAAAATTGAGTACACCATCAACTTCAGTTAGAGAATCAATGGAGAGATGCAACCGAGGTAAACCTACAGTTGTGTTCGCATGCGGTGCGCGCCACATCGTTTTGGTTTTCAACTCGTCTTCGATCGCTTTCAATCGGTCGTTCCATCGGCGTTCAGTGTTCGGAGTTGAAAAGCCAACTAAAGCGCTGTGAATGCCTCCAATCGTTCGGGTCAAGTCCATCACAGTTGAGGTCTGACCGTCGAATGGCTTGAGTTCAAAGCGTGGATAAATCAAGAT
This sequence comes from Candidatus Poseidoniaceae archaeon, assembly GCA_938075675.1. Taxonomy (GTDB): domain Archaea; phylum Thermoplasmatota; class Poseidoniia; order Poseidoniales; family Poseidoniaceae; genus MGIIa-L1. Next base: position 2,895 of record CALJHE010000041.1, read on the forward strand.
TCTGTCGTTTCCATCAACCGTCCATCCTGCACTAGGAAGCAACACCGAATGCCCCACTAGTGCGCTGTTCCAAGGTTCGTAGCGTGACAGCCTCGAGACATCGTCACCAACTCCAAACGGCAGGATGGATGCGGTATATGTCTGGTTCAGGGTGACAACAAGACCGTTTTTTGTCACCGACTGAACTTCAACGGTTTGAACTTCAAAATTCCAGTCGCCCCATTGCACGCCGGCCTCAAGCGAAGAATTCCAGAGGTTTGGTTGAAGGTACGGTTCGAAGTCCCACACAGTGGTTTTCCCAAAGGAAGTGCGTACCGTCCCTTCTGAGACCGCTTCATCGATGGATGAGAGCGCGATGCCTGAAGGCCACCATGCTGGTTCGTCCATGCTTGTCCGAAGGGGTGGAGGTTCTCAAGTCTCGCCTTTCGAAAAGAGGCTTCGCAGGGGATGACATCATACGATGTGTGCGCTACGCAAGTATGGAGGCGGTGATATGGGTATCACGGAACGGATGGGAGATGTACTTGGCCATGCGGTTGAGTCCAAACTTCTACGGGAAGTTCTCGAACACGAAGTCAAGGTTCAACACCTCGCCATCATCATGGACGGTAACCGTCGCTTTGCTTGGAAAAGCAACTTTGCAACAGGTGTTGGTCACCGCATTGGAAAAGAAAAGCTTGAACGGGTTCTTGACTGGACGTTGGAAATTGGCATCCCATGGCTGACCGTTTACGCCCTTTCCACTGAGAACTTGAACCGTCCTGAAAAAGAACTCAAAACTTTGTTCAAACTGTACAATGAAGGTCTACGCGAAATCGCAGACGACCCACGGATTCACGAACACAAGGTCAAGGTCCAAGTGATTGGTCGTCGAGAACTGCTCCCCAAGAGCGTTAACGATGCCATTGATTATGCTGAAAATAAAACGGCTGAATACAACAACTTCGTTTTCACAGTTTGTCTTGCTTACGGTAGCAGAGAAGAAATGATTGATGCTATACGCTCGATTGCAGAGGAGCATGCAGCAGGTGGCCTTGAACTCGAACAAATCGATGAAAAGGCAGTCTCAAAGCGATTGTACACCGGTGATATGCCCGACCCAGATTTGGTGATTCGAACCAGTGGAGAAGAACGTATTTCCAACTTTTTACTGTGGCAGATGGCGTACTCCGAATTGTATTTCTCTGATGTGTTTTGGCCGTCGTTCCAGAAGAAAGATTTACTCAAAGCAATTCGAACGTTCCAAGAACGACGCCGAAGATTTGGAGAGTGATTGTATGGTCGTGTGCGACGAGTGCAACGGATGGTTAAATCCTGCTCTTGCTGCTGATTCTGCAGTGCGTAGAGGCGATGAGGTCTTGCTCATTCAGCGTAAGTTCCCTCCTATGGCAGGAGCATGGGCATTCCCTGGTGGATTTGTTGAACGCGATGAAGACCCAATGCATGCTGCTCTACGGGAGCTGAAGGAAGAAACTGGTATGGATGGTTCAGACGCAAAACTTCTGATGGTCATGGGTAATCCGCAGCGTGACCCTCGCAAGCACATCGTAAGCATCGTCTATGAGGTTCAAGTCGATGAGCATCAACAACCACTTGCTGGGGATGATGCGGCTGATGCTCGTTTCTGGCCCATACAAACTCTCCTATCCGGTGAAGTTGAGTTCGCTGGCGATCATCTCACCATATTGAAGAATTGGCTCAATCAATGAGTTCTGCTTTCAACAGTTCTGCGAGTTGCTGGCGTGTGTTTGGCCATTCTTCAGGTTCCAGTGCATCGGTCAGATGAATTCCAGTAAGGAACTGCGCATGCAAGTTCTTCCATTCATCTCCTTCACAGGCCTTCTTCCAACGGAACAACGGGTGGCCTTCAGACTCAAGCCGTTCAAGGAAACCTCGTTCTGCTCTGGAGAGCAGAAGCGTTGGAGTACCCAGCAACGCTGCCTCACTGGCAAGAGTCACCGATTGAGTAATGACTGCATCGTGGGCTGCAAGCTGTCGGTCAAGAGACCATACATCGCCCGTATAACGCTCCTCATCGGCTGACGTAACTTGTAGACCGTCAAGCATGTCATCAGGTAAAGCAAGCAATTCATCGCTATCGTGTACCCCGTTTCCAAGGAGTCGACGGACAAGAACACGAGGAGGTTGACTGACTGAGGAAGGGCGCTGGGCTGGGCGCAGGTGAACATGGCCATGCAATCCATCGAGCCGATGCAAACGGATTCCGTCAAGGCTGGACAAGAAACCATCATCGAGATTCTCATCCCAGTGTGTGGGCAAAACAACATCGGTTGCTGCTTTACGGGCCAAGGCGTGGGCAATGTGATTGACCTCGGTATCGCTGATGTACCAACGCTCGGTAATAGAACTGATTTTTCGACGCAAAAATGGTGACTTCCAAGCCATCAACTCGAGTGGAGCGCCGATGCTCACAATCCGTTGAATCGGTTCATCTTGTTCGCAACATTGGCGCAAGAAGCGATGACTTGAGCGCCAACGAGCGAAGGCTTTCTTACGGCGTGATTCACCAACAGGACGCTCAACCCAATGCGTTTGACGGCGCGGGATATGGCCATCGCCGTGCTCCAACATCTGTTCTACTTCGTGACGCTGGGTTGCGATGAGCACATCGTTGCTTTGGCCCGATCTCAAAAACGGTGCAAGAAGGCGCACATGCGCAGGATGGTCCAAGACCCAACAGGTGCGCATGCTTACCGCAGTCAACAACTCACCCTCAATGCATCGCCTTATTGCGAGAAGTTAAGGGAACGAACATCAAGGCGTACCCATGGAGAAGGAGCAAATCGAATTGGAAGGCGTAAACAAGTACGGACCGTACTCAGCAGGTGTCAAAGCAGGTGGAACCATATGGCTTTCAGGTCAAATCGATGTTGAGGCTGGTGATGATGTCAAGGCACAAACTCAGGGTGCATTGGACAAAATCGATGCTCTGCTTGATGCTGCTCAACTTTCAAAACACAATCTCTGCTTTGCTCAAGTTCTCTTGGCAGACATCAACGACTTTGCAGCAATGAACGAAGTCTATGGTGCTTGGGTGGAAGACATCGAAGTCAGACCCGCACGAGCCGCTTTCGCTGCAGCCGCTTTACCAGCAGGCGCTTTAGTCGAAATTGTCGTCCAAGGCGCATGTCGAACATCGTTCTGAGGTGATGCTATGCCTGGCTCTCCGTACCTCGAAGAGCCGCCAAAGAGGCTTTTGACATGGAGACGGCTTCTCAGTTTCTCAATTCCAAGTTTACTCGTCACAACGTATCTTGCCTTCTTTTACGATGTCCTCTTTCAGATGGTTGCTGCCTTTACGTTCTTTTTCATCCTCACAGCCATCATGCGCAGATAAGCAGCAAACAGCACCCTTGAAAGGGAAAAGGCGGTAGCAATTGCATGGACGAATGGCCGGTTCAGTGTTTCAAAGCCTACGATATACGCGGACTGGCGAACGGTGATGGCACCGGCGAGTTAACGCCGGCCTTTGCTTACCGACTCGGAAGAGCAATGGCAACCTATCTTGAATGTGAAACATTTGCAGTAGGACGGGATATTCGTGATTCGTCACCAGCAATGACCAGCGAACTGATGCGTGGTCTGGTTGACGGTGGTGTCAAAGTTCTCGACTTAGGAATTGTATCGACCGGTTGCGTCTATCATGCCTGTTGGACACTTCCAGTTGATGGTGGTGTCATGGTCACAGCAAGTCACCTCCCGATGCCGACGCATAACGGATTCAAAATGTGCCGAGGAACTCTACCGCTTGCAGGTGAAGAAATTCAAGAATTGAAGGATGTGTTCCTTGACGGTAACTTCCGAGAAGGAGAAGGTGAAATCGTCGACACGCCTCATTTGGAAACGTACCTCGATGCTATACTCGAATCCACTGGGCCGATTGCCCGTCCAGTCAAGGTTGCAGTTGATTGCGGAAACGCAGTTCCTGGACCTGCAATGACTGCTCTGCTTGACCGAATGGGTTGCGAACATATCGACCTCTATTGCGATTGGGATGCCAGTGAACCCAACCACGGAGCAGATCCAACCCGTCCAAAGAACATGGCCGATTTGGGCAAGGCTGTTGTCGAAAACGGTTGCGAGTTCGGACTCGGAGCTGACGGAGACGGTGACCGAATCGGTGCGGTTGATGAACTCGGTAATTTCGTCTACCCAGACCGACTCATCGCTTTATTGGCTGATGATGTCGTTGGTACTGAAGAAGGTAAGGACTTGTTGATTTACGATGTTAAATGTTCAATGAATGTTGAGAAAGCAATCGTAACAGCAGGGGGTCGTCCTATGATGGCAAAGACCGGCCACTCATTCATGAAGCGAGTGTTGGCTGAGCATCCAGATGCATTGATGGCTGCAGAAATGAGTGGGCACATTTTCATGGCAGACCGAGGATGGTACGGCTTTGATTGCTCATTGTACAACGCTGCTCGCTTGATTGAACTTTGGTCAAGAACCGAAGGGAAAACCTTCAGCCAAGAACTCACCCGTCTCGCCCCCAATTTGCCTACGACTGGAGAAGTCAAGATTCCCTGCCCTGAGGAAAAGAAACTCGAAACCGTCGAGGCCATCAAGAATGCCTTTTCGGATTTCGAATCCTCGACCATTGACGGTGTTCGTGTCCGCTTCACTTCCGGTCAATCAACAGAACAATCCGGCTGGTATCTCGCTCGAAAATCGAACACT
>CALJHE010000042.1 GCA_938075675.1 Candidatus Poseidoniaceae archaeon
TGGACAGCCAAAGCGGTCTTGTGTGGAGGTTCCAGGAACGGTCACACAAGCGTCAGACTGGAAAGCAGGTTCAGGGTTATCCCCATAACCGTCGTTATCTGAATCGTCCCATTGGGTGCCTTCGCTTGGGAAAGCATCGACGACACCATCGCCTTGATCGGTGGTGTTGTAGCCGTCGTTGTCTTCGTCGAGGTCTGCGTACCAGAAGTACAAGCCTTGATCGCCTCGTCCATGTGCAGTGACAATGTGTGTACTGTCAGGACTCCATGCAATACCGTTTATCTGACCACAACCGTCGTTACCGCCGCAGCCTCCAGGCATTGGACCATTGAATCTATCGATTTCTACGCCGGAATCTGAATCATACACGACTCCTGAGTTCGCATCGCCAAGGTACCAATACATTCCGGCAACAACTTGTGAGCTGTCGTATGAAAAGTCCGTTGATGCACAAGATGTCGTTGTTGTCTTCTGCCAAATTAGCGTCCATGAAGAACCAGAGAACTCGTACATATCGAAACTTGCCTGGTTGCCTTCCCACCCACCGCACATAGCGATGTAGTTGCCATCCGGAGACCAAGCAATGGCGTTGACGTTTGCAGGAGGGCTCGAGACGGAGTATGTGGTCGAACGCGTAGCGATGTCAACAATGTAAAAATCATCGTCAGAGGCCAGTGCAATATATTCGCCTCCTGGTGAGAAGGCGGCATCCTCAAATTGATCTTCCGAGTTTGGGTTTAATCCGTTGCCTAACTGGAGGCCGTCACTCACCTTGATGAGTTTCACTTGACCGTTTGTGCCACCGTTTCCAGAACGCCCAATACTGACTGCAACAAGCGTGCTGTCGGGAGAAAATTCGACATCGTAAACATAGTCCCCGCTTCCAACATCGACGCTTATTGAGCCGTGAACCGATGTGAGGTTGCTGGAATAGTAGATGTCCATGGTGTCGTCATCAAGTCCTGCTGCGACGTACATCCCGTCCGGCGAATAGGATACAGACGTAACTTCGCCGTTGTTCGAGTGAGCAAGTACGGAGCGAATGTTGACATGAGTCGAAGCGTTCCAAATCCGTACGAAACCGTTCTCTGATGCAGTCGTAACGAACTCGCCATCAGGCGAATAATCGACATCCAAATAGTCTTGGTTTGATGAAATCGTAAATTCGTTTTGGAAATTTGGATTGTTTGTTGTCCATTTATCGTTGATGTCTGACGTTCCATCACCATCACTGTCCGGGCAACCGTCTTTATCCACGCTTGATGTCCCATAAGCCCAACGGCAGTCATCGACGGAGTCATCGAACCCATCACCGTCGGAGTCAGCACCTGCCGCCAGGGGGGTCAACATCATGAAAAACATCAAGATTGTTAGGAAAATTGCCTTGCGTACATAAGTCATGCCATTGCGATACTTCACCCCTAAAAGGCCTTATGGTCTAAATGTGCATTTGGACACACCAAGGCAAAGCATTGAGAAGCGCTGCCGTACAGCGGTGAATATGAGCGACGGTTTGCCTAAGGTCAGTGTTGCGGTCCAAGACCGTGTACTGCTGCACCTCGCCGAACACATCGCCCAAAACGACCGATATATCGTCGGACCGGAACTCACTCGCCCCGGCATTGCTCAAGCCAGTGCACAGCATCCGCCGAACGTTAGCAGGACCATGCGTACGCTGCTCCGAGAAGAGATGGTCACTGAACACACGCGCACAATCCGTGGCGAAGACCGACGGCAGAAGACTTGGCAATTAACGGATAAAGGCAAAACCTCATCAGAACAACTCACTAAAACTCTCGGTTCAATCAAAGTATTGTTGAGGGATTCGAGCGGCGAACTGCTCGAAGTCGAAGCCAGCGAAGCACCGGAGCGCCTCTCTGCAGACATATCTCTTTTGCAGGTGCTTATGCATGCCCAACATGAAGGAGTCCTCACGTATGGAGATATACGGTTCGGTGCCATCAGCAAACGCAGTGAAGAAAGTATTCCCAAGCCCGGACGCTTAACCCCAATGACTGGAGCACACGCAACATACCACAACAAACCTCCAATCACTCGACCGGTACACGGGCGTGCAGACGAATTGCAAAACCTCCACGAATGGTTCGATGAACGAAAACCGTGTGCTGTCGTCCACGGAATTGCTGGAATTGGAAAATCAACACTTGTCGCACACTGGCTGGCACAACGCGTTGAAGATGAACCGCATCTCTCGATATGCTGGTATCCATGTCAACCGTGGGATCGCTCGCTCGGCTTGGCGACAAGTCTCCTCCATCGGTTTGGAATCGATGAATCGCACGACCCCTACAATTTGATTGAAACGCTTCCATTGACGCCAGGTGGGACGGTCAACGTCGATGCTTGGAGGCGTCGATTGCTCTCTTACTTGACCGATGCAAGAACAATCCGAGAACGTTACAAAAACGAAGCAGGTGGACCACCGCCTTACTGGCTGATCGTTCTTGACGATGTGCATCACATGGAAGAAAATGCCAAAGATTTACTCGGAGCATTGATGCAAATTTCTCTCAAAGCGCCTCTTCGGTTGTTGTTTATCTCTCGAACGACATTACGGATTTATGACCGCCGAGACGTTCACACTCGTGGCTTGGTTCGAGAAATGCCTCTAAGCGGTCTTACTCTTGAAGATACCAAAGATTGGCTCAGCCAATTGGAACACGGCTCTTCCATCGGCGTTGATGAAGTTCACGCTGCAACAGGGGGTCATCCACTCGCTCTGGAAATGTTGGAACTCTACGGACAAACAACACACGAGGACTGGTTACGATTCCTTGATGAGGAAATTCTCACAGCCCTGCCAACGTCAGAATATGAACTGCTTTCCACGCTCGCAGTGTCAGAAAAACCGGTCCCTTGGGAAAAACTCGCCTCAGCAGTTGACTGGAGCGGAGTGCCACCTGAGAATCTCGTCAAGCATGGATTGTTGCTTGAACTGGATGAAGGAATGTGGTTACACGAAGCACTACGAGAAAGGTTGCTTCGAGATGTCGGAGCTCACAAGAGCGATCGCAAAAAACGATTGCAGTAATCAGAAATCGTCTGCAGTCATGTATTCGTCGATCCAACTGAGAAGTTGAGGCTTTGGCATTGCTCCACTCTTTTGGCTAACGAGTTTTCCGTCACGGAAGAGGAAAAGGGCTGGAATGCCACGGACACCGAGGCGGGCTGCATTCATTGAGTTGGAATCAGTATCGACCTTTGCAACGAGGAGTTCGCGTTCGCCAGCAACTTGTTCAAGAACAGGGCCAATTGCTTTGCAAGGACCGCACCATGGAGCCCAGAAATCGACCAGTACCCATCCGTTTCCATTCACTGTTGTTTCAAATTCTGCATCGGTAACTGCTCGTACTTCACCCATGGTCGCACCAAGACACCCTCCGTAAGGAGCATTAAGAGCCTTCGCACTGAATTGGCTTACAAAAAAGGAACGAAATGCTCATGGTAATGCGGCGCTTGGGATGGTTGGGGAGAGTCATGATTATCGCACCTAGCGTTCTAACTGCGAACCTTGCAGACCTTGCTCAATCGTGCCAAAAAGCGGTCGACAGCGGGTTAGACTGGCTCCATCTCGATGTGATGGATGGAAACTTTGTGCCAAACCTAACGTTTGGCCCTCCGGTCATCCGCTCGTTGAGAAAAGCCCTCGGTCCTGAGCCAGTTTTCGATGCACATCTCATGATCTCAAACGCTGAAACCTGCTTCCAAGACTACATCGATGCAGGTTGCAATCACCTCTCCGTCCATGTCGAAGCAGCAACGCATTTGCATCGTCTTGTTACCGCCATACGAGCGGCAGGCGCAAGCGTTGGTGTTGTGTTGAATCCAGGAACTCCCGTCGATGCGGCTCTCGAAGTGCTTTCCGAACTTGATCTCGTACTCGTCATGAGCGTCAACCCTGGCTTTGGAGGCCAGTCGTTTATTCCAACCGTCGAACAAAAAATCCGTCGCCTGAAAACTGCAATTGACGCTCAAGTGGCTGCAGGTGGACGACCTGTCCAAATTCAAATTGATGGCGGTGTCAAATCACACAACATCGCAATGTTGCGAGATTGGGGCGTTAGCAACTGCGTTGTTGGCTCAGGTCTTTTCAACGAAAAAGCGAGCGTTCAAGAGAACCTCGAAATCATCAAAGCGGCACTTGAAGCGTGAACGAGGCGTTGGAATGCGAGTTCTCGTCGTATCGTTGCTCTATCCCCTGCCAACAAATACTGCTCGCGGTACATTTGTTGCCGACCAAGTCCAGAGTTTCGTCAACAACGGTCATGATGTGCGCGTTGTCAATCCACTCCCGAGGATGCTGCGATACCAAGAAGCACGGCGTTCAACCCTTACTGGCGCAGCAAAAGCACCACGCACATTTGAGCACGGTGGAGTGAATGTCTTTGTGCCCAGATACACCGCACTTCCGAATCACCCATGGCCATTGTTCACGGCCCGTAGCGTCCGAAGAAATGCGAAAAGCGTCGAATCGTGGCTTGGAAACTGGAAGCCTGACGTCATTGTTTGCCACACACTGTGGCCCGTAGCAGCGTTAGCAAAGGCTCTGTCGTCACGACTCAAAGTTCCGTGGACCGCTGTAGTCCATGGATACGATTTTGATGTCGGATTAACGCATGAAAACATCGCGAAGGTGACGCACAATCTTGCAACTTCGGCCGACAGAGTGGTCGTGGTGTCGCAACGGCTCCACAGCATTGCGGTACAAGCGGGCATCGATTCTGAAAAAGTGAGAATGATTCCTTGCCATTGCGCCGTTGAAGACGAGTGGCTCAAGCCGCTCAAGCCATGGAACGGTCGATGGCGCAAAGACCGAATTGACATCCTGTTCCCTGCCGACCCTCGTCGCCCTGAAAAGAACCACTTGCTCGCCCTTCAAACCGGCGAGATTCTTGAAGCACGCGGATGGATTGTTGGGATGACGACGCTCAAGATACAACCTCGACCGATTGTTTGGGACCGCATGTTGGTCGCTGACATTACGCTCATCACCTCCAAGCGTGAATCTGGGCCTCTGGTCGCAAGAGAATCAATCGCTTGTGGAACACCTGTTGTTTCCGTGAACGTGGGCGATGTTGCCACTTATCTTCCAGAAGAACACGTCGTTGCTGAGTACGATGCCTCGGCACTCGCAGATGCGTGTGAAGCAGCATTGAAGGAAAGGTGGGAGACTGGATTTACTCTGCCTCAATCGTTTTCGGAAGCGTACTTCCTTGAACAGTGGAACCAATTGCTCGAAGAGCTTGTGGCATGAAAACGAACAGAACAACTCCCGCCACGGCGAAGAGTGACCCGTTGAGAAGACCATAGCATGTCAACGTCATACACGATGCGGCGAACAACCATTCACCGCTTCGCTCAAGCACAAGGTCCCATGAGCGCGACAGGTGAATCGAAGAAAGGAGGGCAAACAAAGCAGAAACTGTAGAGGCGTAGGCTGCAGCGTACAATCCTTCAGTGAGCCCTTCATCGGCTTGCCACCCGATAAATGCAAATCCAATCGCCGCCGAAAAACCTACGACGATGAGAATAAAGAACGTGAAACGCCATGGGTGTAATCCGGCTTGTAACGCCGTGTAGGTAGGGGTTGCAAGAAGCGTGAAACACCAACCCAGCAACAACACAATGAACAAGTCGACTGCCGAGGCACCAAGGCTACCATCGAGATATTGGGAAGGGAACGCGAGTGGTAGGAACAGTTTGACAATTGCTGCTCCAGCAAAAATTCCAATTGGTAAAAGGCCGAAACAAACGTCGAGTGATGCGTTCATCTGACGAGAAAACTCCTCTGGCTGATGACGGACCTTGCCAAGTACCGGTAGCAATGCTGCTCGCAGTGCTTGAGGAATGACCAAACCTGCCAGCCACGCCAGTTGGGCGACATGAAACAGTGCCGCTGATTCAACACCCAATTCAAGACCGACGATGAACTTCTCAATGCGTACAACATAGGGCAGTACGCCAAGGGTGACAGCAAACGGCAGGGCTTGAAGGAGTAAGTTACGGTTGTTCAACCATGCTTCACCCATTTCACCTTGAACACCTGTTTGCCCGTCATAGATTCGCAATGTCTTCCAAACCCACCACAAGGCGAAGAGAAGGCCGCACAATGCACCGAGGAGGAATGCAACGGCATAGGATTCAACCGATGTGATGCCAAGAGCGTACAGCGAGAGGTATGCGGCCGTCGTAATCCCTCGTTCGAGTATTTTTGTCCACGCCTCGAGTCGCGCCTCTCCAGCAGCCCTCAGTCCTGAGCGAGGAGCGTATGTTGCGATGTGAACCAACGCAATTATTCCGCACACAACCATGATTGGAGCGTGACTTGATACTTCTGTACCTGCGAAAGGAAGGTAGAGCAGTGCGGCGATGAGAAACGGGAGTGCTGCCTTCACCTGTAAGTTGTAAATGCGTAGAATTGACGGCCAAATACGATGCGGTGCGCCAGGGCCGTCCCGTGCAAGTAAGGTAGGCAATCCAAGATCAATAACCAAAAAGAGGGTTGCGAAAACATCCAGTGCTAAAACGAACAATCCATAGGACTCTGTCCATAATGCTCTGGTAAGGACGACCTGCCCAAGAAGAGCCAAGAATACTGCGATGATATCCGCGCCTGCAAGCCAAGCAGAATCCCGCCCCATGTGAGGAAGACGAGCGTTCTTGGTCACTTTGCCCTCCATAGACGCCGCTGATGGTTACGCTCCTTGAAGCATCGGATACAAACGCGAGGTTCAAAGCCCACTTCCCCCACCGATGTTTGAGGCGTGAGGATGGTAGCGACTGAATGGATTGAGGCTGAAGTGCTCAAAGCAGTTCCTGATGCACACGTTGAGGCGATTGATTTGCACCGCTCAGGAGACCACTTCCACGTACGAGTTATTTCCGAATCCTTTGATGGAATGCGCCCATTGCAACGCCAACGGCTCGTTCTTGCGGTGATGAAACAACATATCCCTCACCCAATACACGCACTCGACCTCAAATGCATGACTCCAGCACAAGCAGAAACCGCTGGCGATACTGCGTTTGACCCTCACGGCGGTGGACAAGGCGTCCACATTCGTCGTATCGAGAAAAACAAGGAATGATGAAAATGAATTGGACACCAGAAGAATTGCAAGCCATTGTTGATGAACACGCTCTCGTCTTGTTCATGAAAGGAACACCGAATGAGCCTCAGTGCGGTTTCTCAAATCGCGCAGCACAGGCATTGCAGCAGTTTGGTGAACCGTTTGCTGCAGTCAATATTCTCACCGACCAACGAGCCATCCCCTCTGTTTGTGCTTGGTCTGATTTCCCTACAATGCCACAAATCTTCGTCCAAGGCGAACTGATTGGCGGCTCGGATATTGTAATGGAAATGTTGCAAGACGGAAGTCTGCAAGAGATGTTTGACGAAGGCCGTAGTGCTTGAAATCCAAGCAGTTTCAACCTTGCTCCAGTGCTTCAAGAATCATTGCAGCACCGTTTTCTTTTGTTACGCGAAGCCATGGCTCTACAACCGCTGTGTCATGTTCCTGCTTCATTCGTTCCACTCCACCACCGCTGATGTTGAGAACGGTCACAGCGTCGTGTTGGATTTCTCCAGATGCTAATGCTTGCTGTAGGCTTGCAAGGGCTACCGCCCCAGGCGTCATGATATCGATGCCTTCGACCGATTCGAAAAGGGATTTTGCGGCAACTGCATCGTCGCGCTCAACTGCGTAGGTTTGCCCGTTTGATTCCTTGAGGATGTCGTGAACACCACCAACTTGCCCGTATGCTGGACCTTTGTTCATCAAATAATCAGAATAGACTTCAACATCCTTTGGGGGGAAATCCTCTGCAATCAAATGGTCTCGGTTATCTTGCCAAGCGTTGTGTATTGGAGAATGTTCGACGTTCTGTGAGAGGTGTAGTTGGGGAACTGGTCCTTCAAATTGACCGGATTCAATGAGACGCTCAGCCATTTCATGGACACCAATTGGACCTGGTCCGCCACCAATGCCTTGGAAATAATGGTCGGGCATGGAGTTAATACTGAAAGCTGCATCAAGAATTAACGAACCAATTCCATCGCGACGAGCCACATTGTGGACACTTCCTTCCATTTGCCAACCTGTGAGTTCCTTTGCAATGCCTTTAGCGACTGTTTTTGCATCGTAGTAATCGCCGTCTTCTACAACGACCACTTTCACTGAATCCGTTGGATGACCTGTTTTGGTCCAAATACGATCCCCGTGATCTTTACCAACGACAACAATCAGTGGCATATCAGCAAGACCGCAAAAATGTGTGAATCCACGTGCTGTGTTGCCTGCACTTGCGCATATAAGCCCCGTACAACCGTGATCATGCAAACGTTGGATGGTTGGAACGGCTTCCATGTCTTTGAAACTGCCAGTCGGGCACATAGCACCTTTTTCCGGCCAATAACCGTGGAAGGTCACCCAAAGATTTGACATTCCGATCTCATCACCGAGTGCATCTGCCTTGTAGGTCGTGGTTCCTGCCACATACTCGTTGGAGGTGGAGGTTGGAATCCAGTCAAGGTACTTCCATACCCCATTGAGAGGTTTGACTTCCAGTGGCTTGTTGAACTCGGCGCGTAACAATGCCCCATCAGTATGGTGCAATGTGTACTTGTCTTCGATAAGGTCTCCTGTTTGGAGACAACGTAATTTGTATTTCATGTGTTAATCCGCCAGAGGTTTGCCAACCGCGTAGGCCTTCCAACCCATGTGTTTGAGTGTATCCAAGTCGAGAACGCGTCGTCCATCGTACAAGAGTGGAGTTCGCATTTGACCGAGGAGTCCGTGCCAATCGAGTTCAAGGCAGGCTTTGTGTGCAGTAACCAAGACAACCATGTCGAAGTCTTGTGCTTCATCGAGAGATGAAACGGATTGAACACCTTCAGGGTAACTGTCGTCGGCGAGATGTGGGTCCCAAGCACCAACAGTGATTCCTTTAGCCATCAGTGTTTCTGCCAAAGGTTCTGCAGGTGTTTCTCTGGGGTCGCCAACCTCTGCCTTGTAAGACCAGCCGAGCAAGAGAACACGAGCATCGTCGGCAGGAACTTTCGAACTCCACATGATGTCGCTGAGCACCCCAGCAACATGGCTTGGCATGGAGCGGTTGACAGCTCGTGCAGCAGCAATGAGCCCTGCAGGAACACCGACATCCGCAGCTCGTTGAATCATGTAATACGGGTCAACTGGAATACAATGGCCACCAACACCGACACCGGGGGTATATCGGTGGAAATTCCACTTAGTTGCAGCGGCTGAAAGCACGTCCTCAACATCGACATCCAGAGCAGGGAATATGCGAGCCAGTTCGTTGACCAGAGCGATGTTAATGTCTCGTTGAACATTTTCAATCACCTTTGCAGCCTCAGCCACTTCGAGTTTCCCGACATAGCGAACATCTTCTGTGGTGAGTTGACTGTACAAGGCAATCAACGATTCACCAACGTCTGGATTGGAACAACCTATCACTCGTGCTACTTGCCGAACGCCATGTGCTGGATCCCCAGGATTGAAACGTTCTGGGCAGTAGGCAATCTCCAAATCGTTACCAATCTCCAGACCTAACTCTTCGATGATTGGGTGCCATGTTTGTGCGGTAACACCTGGATACACCGTGGATTCGAGGACCACAATGGTGTTTGAGCCCTTTGGAATTGCATTGAAGACATCTCTTCCTGCTCCTGCAACATAGGAAAGGTCGGGTTTGAGGTCGTGTGTAATTGGGGTTGGAACCGTTACGAGAACTACGTCGCAATGTGGAACTGCCTCGGCAGCTGAGTTCGTAATGTGCCAGCGTTCTGTACCTGGGGCTGGGACTATATCGTCAACATCCGGGTCTCCAGTCGGGTTTTCTCCTTTGAGAACCATGTCGACTGTGCGTTGTGAAACATCCACGCCCCATACTTCGAAGCCTGCGTCATGGAAGCCTATGGC
>CALJHE010000043.1 GCA_938075675.1 Candidatus Poseidoniaceae archaeon
CGGTATATACCTTTTAGTGTTCATATGAATGAGATATTTAATTATATTATAGCATTTGACAATTAAATAACTAAAATTATTGAGCGTATGTTTGATATACCGTCTCGGCAGGCAACGGGGTGATACCCATGATGGATAAAGCAAAACTAGAGTACATTTGGCTCGACGGATATTTCCCAACTCAAAATATGCGAAGCAAGACGCTCGTGAAGAAAGATTTCACTGGAACACTCGAAGAGTGCCCAATGTGGAACTTTGACGGCTCGTCAACCAAACAAGCAGAAGGGAACTCCTCAGACTGTCTTCTCAAACCAGTTGCTATCTATCCCGACCCACAGCGATTCAACGGTTTTTTGGTCATGTGTGAAGTTATGAATGCTGATGGCACACCCCACTCGAGCAATGGCAGAGCTACTATTGAAGACGACGATGAAGATTTCTGGTTCGGATTCGAACAAGAATATTTCATCATGGATACAGAAACCCAACTCCCTCTTGGATTCCCAGTTGGTGGTTTCCCAGGGCCTCAAGGAATGTACTACTGTTCAGTTGGTGGTAGGAATACTCACGGACGTTCTTTAGTCGAAGAACACGCTGATCTCTGCCTTGATGCAGGAATAAACTTTGAAGGAATCAACCAAGAAGTAGCATGTGGTCAATGGGAATTCCAAATATTCGCCAAGGGTGCTAAGAAAGCTGGTGATGAACTTTGGGTTGCACGATACCTTCTCGACCGCCTTACTGAAAGCTATGGATGTTACATTGAATACCATCCAAAACCAGTCAAGGGCGACTGGAACGGCTCCGGCATGCACGCGAACTTCTCAGATGGAAAAATGCGTGATGAGGGTGGCGAAGAACTCTTCATCAAGATTTGCGAAGAATTTGGCAAGAACATCAAGAAGCACATGGACGTCTATGGTGAATACAACGACCAACGCCTCACAGGACTTCATGAGACCCAAGCGATTGATCAATTCTCATACGGCGTTTCAGACCGCGGGGCATCAATCCGAATCCCAGTAACCGTCCCAGAAGACGGCTGGGTTGGGCGCCTTGAAGATCGCCGACCAGCATCGAACGGTGACCCATACAAGATTGGTGCAGTGATAATTTCGACCACCAAAGCATCTTACAACTGAGGCTCTGCTTCGCTTTTGCGAACGCGGTAGACGCCGATAATGACGGCGCCAATAACAGTGAGTGTCATGATGTTTGCAGCAATCATGGCGAACGAGTCCACCAATATGCCGTAGAGCAGCCATAGTCCGAGTGCAAAGGAAACAACGCCAAAGGTAGCCAATGAAATCCCATCGTGCCGTTTGTGTACCCACACTTGGATAATTTGAGGAATCCACGCGATGATTCCAATGACACCGGCCAGAAGCCCTATCGCCTCAATCCATGCTTCCGCCATGTACTTTGCCGATAAAGCAACCCTCATCAAACCTCGTGATGAAGTCAGATGTTCTTCGCCCATGAAGCGGGTGGTTTTGATACATTGATGTGAGTTATGTTAGACCAATCCACTTTGCGCGGAGATTTCTCCCCCACAACATGCATTTCGAGTTTCAAACCATAGGGGATTTTTGCGACGATGTTCTTGCCACCGGTCTTCAGTGTAACTTCACTCGGGTTGTTGGAAAAGAGAGAAAATAACGACCGGTGATGCGTCGCAGTCGCTTCTACTTTCTCTTTACGGGTTGTGAACCATGAGCGCAATTGTTCACTCAGGCCCAACGCATACACATCTCCCTTGAGCATGAGGCCGCCATGCAAGTGGACTTCATCCCAAGTGTTGAATCCCTCAAGCGTCTCGACCAGGTCCGGATTCATATCCCCCGGGGCGGTCGTTTCCAAAATCTTGATGAAACCAGCTTCATCGACCATTTTTGCAGCTAAATCATCCGGGATTTCAGGCCAGTCGAGCCGTTGGTGCGTCATTGCCACGATGACATCAACATCCAACGGTTCTTCGGTATGCGGTGCCGCAGGAGGCTCCAGGCGTTTGTCGTGAAGGGCGGTGAGAATTCTTGCTTTACGAGCGATTCGGTCTGCTACACCATCGTGGTTGTGCTGCGTACCGTTGTTTCTGTTCTGAACAAAATGATGTTCATCAGTGATGACAAATGAGCCGGCCCAGTGCTTTTGTTCGACCACCAACATTGTATTTCCTCCGATAACAACCATGTCAATTTCTCGCCGGCCACCATCGGGGTCCGGAATCCGTACAGATTCGTAGATCTTCCATCCGTTTTCTCGTCCGGCTGCTCTTGAGAGTTTACACAATCTCATTTCTGCCAATTCACCTGCACGGTGTATGTCATCCGGTGGATGCTTCAAGCGGCGGGAACGCCACCAATTCCATCGGACTTTAAACGACATAAATCACATCACCGCAACAGCTCGTCTACGCTCTTGACGATAACAGTTGGCTGTTGTTCAGCCCCTTCCTCAAGCCTGTTGACATCGTCCATGGTCGCTTCTCCTGATAGAACCAAGACGCCTACACAACCTGCTCGGGTCGCCATAGCGAGGTCAGTATACAGCCGATCGCCAACCATGGCACACCGAGTTGGGTCGAGACCCAGGGCTTCGATTTTATGTAGAATCATGCCAGCGTTCGGCTTTCCTGAAATGTGTTCTGGGTCAACGCCAGTCGTTACTTTGAGCATTGCTAAGTAGGCTCCAACGTCAGGTAATCCCCCGTCAGGTGATGGGCATACCATGTCTGGATGGCTTGCAACCAACGGTACGCCAGCGTGCATGAATATGCTTGCTTGAGATATTTTGTTATAGGAAATTTCAGTATCGTAGCCGAGAACAACGTATTGCGGCTCTTTGCTTTCAGTTTCAATTCCTTTTTCTTCAAGCATTTCCCTCATGCCTTCGGTTCCAATCAACCATGTTTTGGTGATGTTGTTAGCGTCAAGCCATGCCAGTAAGTCGTGTGTTGAAAGCAGCACATCATCTTCTTCAGCAGGTATTCCAAACGCCTGTAACTTTTTCACATATTGCTTAACCGAACGGCTTGAATTATTGGAAAGAAAGTATCGCTTCACGCCCTTTTCATCGCAGCGAGCAAGGAAGTCAAGCGCCCCTTCTATGAGTTCACCGCCCAAATAGATCGTTCCGTCTAAGTCAAGAAATACAGCGTCAATTTCTTTGAGTTGCGCATCCATTTAATCACCTAAAAGAGTAATGTTTTCATCATGAACCAAGGCGAATGAAGGTTTTCTTGCGCCTCTTTACTTGCAATCATTTCCGTCATCATTTCTTGAAGAGCGGGCTTCTTTTCCGCCTTACCAACAAACCAGTTGAGTAGCCATGAACGGCGACTTAATTTTTGCATTCGGAAAGAATTCTTCAATTCTGGGCCGAGCACCTTCCAAACCTCATCTTGATAATCCATAAACGGTAATTTTTCTTGGATATGGCGGGCAGCCATTTCTCCTGTGACCAGTGCGTTCCCGACCCCTTCTCCCGAGAACGGGTCAACCAAGGATGCAGCATCTCCGACCAATCGAATCCCGTTCATACTGGAGCGGCGAGGTTGACGGTCCGCTTTCTTGCGCGGAGAGCCAAACGGTAATTGCCATCCTTTCGCAGAACCTGGTACCATTTCAGCGTCTGCAAATCGCTCTTTGAACATGGGATGGTTAGCAATAACATCTGCTTGGAGGGCTTTGAGTTTTTTCTTTTGCTTATCCATCAAACCCATCACCATACCGATTCCGACGTTGACTACATTTTCTGAAACGGGGAACAGCCAGAAATAACCAGGAATTACGGTGTCAACAAAGTGAATTTCAATATCTCCAGCACTTTCTTCGCAACCCTTGACGTTTCTCCAATATTCACGGTATCCGCCACAGTAGTGGTCTCTGTCAACCATTTCTTCACCGTACGATGATTCGACTACAGAG
The DNA here is from genome assembly GCA_938075675.1 of Candidatus Poseidoniaceae archaeon. GTDB lineage: Archaea > Thermoplasmatota > Poseidoniia > Poseidoniales > Poseidoniaceae > MGIIa-L1. The sequence goes on from CALJHE010000043.1 coordinate 3,927, forward strand.
CGTGCTACAGGGCATCTGTACCCTCCGGCACCGACCAGCTCACGTGAGTGGAACGTTCGTTCTTCGCCGCCTCGGCCGCCTATTCGGACAACAAGTCCCGAGGCATGCCGTGCATCTCCACTGCCTTCGCCCGGATCTTCACCGCCGTTTCCATCATCGAACAAGACGGAACGAACTTCTCCACCTTGGATAACCGAACCACCAGCATCTCGAACGAGTTTTTGGCAGCGGTTGAATAAGAGAGAATCGAACTGGGCGCGAGGTAATGCATACCCAGCTTCTAATCGCTGCACATCTTCTTCAGGCAAGGGAACTCGAACCGAATTTCCTTTTGGAGAGGAGAACATTATTCCTGTTACGCGAAAGTGAGGAGTCGATTCTAAATCTGCCTTCACTCCAAGTTCTTGAACGTGAGAGAGCGATTTTCCTCCAACAGCATCTCCACAAATCTTGTCACGGGGCCAGACTTCTTTCTCGATGAGCAGAACTTTAGCGCCGGATTTCGCAAGATATCCGGCTGCAGACGAACCACCAGGTCCTCCGCCGACGACAATTGCATCGAATACCTCGCCGCTTTCTGGCATCTGGCCAGTCTCAATTGGTTGTTCCCACGAGCGCACTTCTTGCACACCTTTCGCCGTCATGGTGTTCACACACCGCATTCACCCCTTGAGTCTTAGCGTTCAAGCGGTTGTAAACCATCCATCTCTACCGTTATACTCATTCGGCGGAACTTCTGCCATTAGATATGGGGGAACAGGTTTCGATATCGCCAACAGTGTTCAATGCCAAAACACTGCCTCCGTCTGAGCGTAGAAAGGCATTGTTGGCACTCCTCGTCGTGACATCGGTATGGGGGGCCACATTCATTTGGATGAAACAAGCCCTCAACACACTTGAGCCTGAAATACAATCACAAGGTCGTTTTCAGATCATTGCACTTTTGGTTGCAGCACGGTTCATCGTTGCTGCAATTGTCATGTTTTTGTCCTTCTCCAAAGCAAGAGCCGCTTTGCGTGAATCTGAACAATGGAAAGGGGGCCTTCTCCTTGGCAGCATAATGCTGGTTGGTTTTGTGACGCAAATGATAGGTCTCGACGATATATCTCCTTCAGTATCTGCTTTCCTAACTTCCCTTTATGTCGTTTTCACGGCCCTTATTACAATACTGTTCACGAAATCGAAACCAACCAAGATCCTTCTTTTTGGGGTTCTCCTGACTACTTTTGGAGCAGGGTTCATCCAAGGCCCACCCCATCTAACATGGGGGCTCGGTGAAATTCTCACTGTTGTATGCGCCGTTTTTTTCGCTCTCCACATCATTTACACGCAAAAGGTCACTCAACAAATTGACCCAATTGGGGTCACACTCACCTCGTTCGTCGTTATTGCTGCGGGATCGGTCCTCCTTCTGTTCGCTTTTGGTGGCGGTAGAACCGCTGAACAATGGGGTTTAATTTTCCAAGATGGGGTCTTCTTGCAAGTCCTTTGTTTAGGGGTTGGCGGCTCATTCTTTTGCCTCCTTTTACTCAACCTTTACCAGCGATACTTGAATCCAATTCAAGCAGCCATTATTTACGCGCTTGAGCCGGTTTGGGCCACTATTTACGGCTTAAGTTTGGGATTAGACCAATGGACTGGATGGATTCTTGTCGGCGGCGGAGCATTGTTCATGGGCAATATCATTGTTGAACTTTTCACGGCTGCCCATGAGGAAGAGTAAATGGCAGTCAATGACTCGCAAACTCTGAGGGGTACTATGGCGACCGACAAAAGAGACAATCTTAGCGGATTCGGAAGCAAGGCAGTTCACAGTGGAACGAACCATATTGGCGACGCAGTGAACACTCCAATTTTTCAATCCTCTACATACAAATTAACGGATGAACGCTATGCTGGATGGGCAGCAGGTGCACAACACACCCTTCTCTATGGTCGCCTTTCCAGCGTTAATTCTGATGCAGTAGCACAGAAGCTTATCGCCTTAGAAGATGGCGAAGACGCAGAAGTTTTTGCTTCAGGCATGGCGGCAATTTCAACAACGCTACTGGCGTTTCTTTCCGCTGGCGACCACATTGTTGCTTCTCCGGACGTTTACGGTGGCACATACGGTCTCTTAACCGAAGAACTCCCTCGTTTTGGTATCGAAGTCACGATGGCAGATATGCGAGATCCAGCGTCCTACGAGGCCGCAATTCAACCGAACACCAAAATTATGTATATTGAAACTCTTACAAATCCAGTTCTCAAAGTGTGTGATATCCCGGCGATGGTCGATATTGCACAGCGACACAATATCATGTGCATAATTGACAATACTTTCGCATCCCCTTGGGCGTGTCAACCTCTCTCGATGGGCGTAGATTTAGTCATCCATTCAACTACGAAATATCTTGGTGGACATTCAGATATCATCGGCGGCGCTGTTGTCGGCGGTAAAGAACACATCTCGCAAATTTTTGCTCGTAAAATCCATTTTGGTGGAAGTCCAGATCCACACAATTGTTACTTGCTTGAGCGAGGTATGCGAACCCTCCATGTTCGTATGCCATTGCTGAGTGCGAACGCTATGGAAATCTCCAAACGGCTTGAAGCACATCCTTTGATTGAGAAAGTGAACTATCCGGGTCTTCAATCTCATGATGATTATGAAGTCGCTCAGCGTGTTATGCCTCGTGGCTCGGGAATGGTTGCCTTCGTTGTTAAAGGCGGGGATGCTGCTGCATTGAAGTTCATGCGTGGACTTGACATCATCTACGAGGCTACGAGCCTTGGTGGCGTTGAATCACTCATCGAATGTCCTTTCAATTCCAGCCACATGATGATACCTGAAGAAGTACGTCACGCTGCAGGACTCGTGCCAGGCTTCGTTCGTATGAGCATCGGTATCGAAGACCTCGAAGACCTCTGGAACGATATCACCACAGCTCTTTCGACCCTTTGAAGCGATTTACGGCGGTATTGCAATGGATGAAACAGCTTTCGTAGCATTGCTTGTTTTTATTGTACCAATGTGTTTTACTCCTGGGCCGAATAACATGTTATGTGCCGCTCACGGCTCACAGCACGGCTTTCGAGCCACTATACCGCTCACGCTTGGGATGCTGGTCGGCTGGTCAACCCTCGGGATTGCAGTGGGATATGCCACGATAACAATCGAGTCCAACATTGCTATTTTTGAAGCGCTAACATACGTTGGCGCCGCATACATTGCATACCTCGGAATAACACTCGCTCGCAGCCCGGTTAAACCGGCAGGAGAGGCGTTGGAAACCGAACGTCTCGGGTTCTATACTGGGGCAATGCTCCAACTTGTGAACGGTAAAGCTTGGATCCATTTTCTTGTCCTCATGGCAACGTGGGGGACATTGTTTGGTACCGGGTTCATGAGCAAGGCCTTACTGGTAGCAATCAATGCTGGAGCGGGCTATCCTGCCGTCCTCACATGGTCCATGTTTGGCTCAATTTTGAGCACATTGCTAACCTCTCCAGAGAACGGTAAGCGACTCAACGTGGCATTGGGTATATCGCTTGTTGGCGTGGCCATATGGGTTGCAATGCCCCACTGATTAATTCGCTTCACCGGTAACTGTTTTCAGGGCTGCAAACGCTTCAAGCCATTCGCTTTGAATCCCGTCCACATCATCTTGTTCACAATTGAATAATTTCGTTCCAACATCCAAAAGTTGTTTTGTTGCACCTAGCCATGCTCCACCTCGGTCTCTCGCATTTATTTCAAAATGCCATTCCTGGCCGGTTGAACGGTTTGCTGCAAGCAACCACGCCCACGCAGCAGCAGCAGAATCAATCGAATCATGGCGTTGTGTTGCGGTCCGTTCAGCCTTCCCAGCGCCTTCGAGTAAGCCTTGCAAAATGAGATCATGAACGGCGCCAGTTGCTCCCGTAACACCACTGTCCCGAGTTGGGAACCGCGCTATTTTTTGCGCAGTTTCTCGCGCAGAATCCAATCCCTTGAGGAACGTTCCGAATGGCTTTGGCTTCTTGAGTTGCTTTTTCCAAATTTCTTCGGCTTCGATTCCAGAAATCCCTAGCCCCGCTAATCCATCCATACCCCATTTCTCCCATAGAGCGCCGAGAATATTGCCACAACTCGTACCAGTCATAACCTCGAGCGCTGCTGCTTTTCTTTCTGAAACATCGCCCTTTGCAGTTATACGAAGCCCTTCACCGTCGGTTGAACCTTCTTTCATTGAGGCGAACAACATGTGGGCGCTGAGGTGACGTTCATCGTTTGAACCTGAGTGTGCTTGAAGGGCGTTTTCGATGTCTTCTAGGTTGTCACCTGCAACCCATGAATCGCCGACGACTAAACCGGAATCGATGGAATCAAGAACCGCTCTTTTTATCGCTAAAGAAATAACTCCTTCATTCATAGTTAGCCCCTGCCATGCGTCGATAATTTTGTCCATGCCTTCTCCAGCAGCATCGGGAAGCGGGGTATCTTCACCCCATCCTGCTGGTGCCCAGTTTGCGTCTATGGTTAGGATGGAGGGTAGGAAAGGCGGCAGCATTGAAAGGGCCATGTGGTGAATAAACGATGATTCTTTCTTGGTGGTTTTCGAGAGCTCATCAAAACCGATAGCAAGCACCGGCCCGTGCTTGAGCGTGAAACGAAGATAACCGTCTCCACTCGGTTTGAAATCGAGAACCGATTGAGCATCTATCCCTTCAGTAACCCAAACGGGCTGAGACAAATCTCCAACTTTGGTGAATGCAAATCTCGAGCGGCCTAGAACATCGTCAAGCCATTCGTCCGGAGGGGTTGGCTCGGGCCCCGTACATACAAATCCACCTTTCCAGGTGAAGAAATACATACCTCTCTTGGCATGGTCTTCCCAAGGAAGCATACGTAGAGTAAGGTTGGAATAATTCTGTAGGCCAGCAAGGTAGCCTTGTTTTCCATCGCCTCTGCGTATGAATGAAGCTGAGCCAAATGAACCCGATGTGAAGTTTCCAACCATCGTAATGTCTTCGTCATGTGCAGCGTGAAGTGAGCCTGCGAACGCCTTGGCAACAGGATCGCCCCGTTTCGACATCATGCGCTTACCGAGCCAAGTGAGGTTGTCTTTCTTACGGATGATGTTTTCCAATTCCTTCATGGTCTTCGTTACGGGGTCGGTTCTCCCCCAACTGAGCTTGCCTTTCCACGTCATCACAGGTAGGTGCGCTCGAGGGTTTTCAAGCAAACTTGCCAACTCTCTCTTGAGTTTATTTGCAGTTGCTTCGTTGGCATGTTTTGTGCCACGCATCCTTACGCGCTGCTTTTTTTGGCCGGGGAATTCTACTTTCGACGGACCGGCCATAGATTCCCCCTCAGGACAGTCCACGAGCACCTCTCGTTTGACTCCTTCGCGCCTTCATATACTCTTGAATTGTTAGCATTGTGCGACAGAAGAACACCCATTGGCCACACAGTGGGTGCCTCTATCGCCATGAGGGAAAACTATGGCTGACGATTTTGAATACGATGAGGAATACACAATGGAACAACATTACGAGCAAGAGGCCGAACAGGGCATTCCATATCTCGACCCTGCCGCCATGATTGTCAATATACAAACTCCAATGGGTCCAATTACTGTTGATATGAAACAACTTGAGGATGCGAAAAAGGCCGTTGCTGCAACTCGTGCTAAGGAATCTCCACTGCCTCTTGGTGACCAAATGATGAACAATTTCATCGGTACAAAGCACAAGCGCGACTCCCGGTACTGGAGGGGTAAACTCGGTGTTTTGATGAAATTACATTTTGATACATACCTCGCTGAAGAGTTTGAAGTCGTTGAAGAGTTCATGATAGACCAGGGGAAAATGAGGGCAGCAATCCACGAAAGCATTGAATTGCAAGACGGGCAACGCCAACGCTTCCTAGCCGCAGGGACTCGTTTTTACAAATCCAAAACACAAACTGGACACCATTTGGTTACTGTTTCCAGTGTTGACCACGACGGCGACCAGCGCCTATCTGTTTACACCAGCACCTTGCAACCGGTCGAGGTTCATGGTAAGAGCGCTGAAGAACTCATCAGTGATGTTGAAGCCGATTTTTACAAGAACGGCATCCTCAAAGGGGCTTTCTTTGACCTGCAATACAATTTCATCGCTCGTGACAAGCAGATTGACGATTTGATTGCTTGGGACGAAGACGTGAAAGAAGCACTTTGGCGAGACATCATCAGTTTCCAGAAGGCCATGCCAAAATTGAGGGCATCCGGCGTTCCCAATTCACGGGGTGTCATTCTTGCAGGGCCGCCAGGCACTGGAAAGACCATGATTGCAAAGTGGCTTGCAGCACATTCCGATATCACCTGTGTACTGATTTCAGCTGAAATGATTACCGGGCGAAACGACATCAAGTCATGTTTTGAAATGGCTCGTAAACTCTCACCAACCCTCCTCATTATCGAGGATATTGATACTGCTGGCGCCCTTGACCGTCGTGCTTCCGACCATCCTTTGCTGGGTGAGTTCTTGCAATCCATGGACGGTATTGTCCCCAATCACGGTGTCATTACGCTTGCAACCACCAACCACTCCAACAAAATAGACCCTGCCATTGCTGACCGTCCAGGTCGCTTTGACCGCATCATTGAGGTTGGTTTGCCAGGTAAAGACCAACGGTTCCACATTTTCCATCATTTGCTCAAGAAGCTTGACCTCTCTCGCAATGTCACTCTTGAGGTCAAAGAGAAGTTAGCTAAGATGACCGAAGGTTTGACCGGTGCTTGGATTCGAGCAGTGGTTCAGGACAGCCTCATCCTTGCTTTGAGTAAGGATAAGGACAAGATTGCTAAGGAGCATTTGTTTGCTGCTCTCAAGGATGTCATGGAACGTCGTGGTATGGCTTACCGAGTCGCACCCTACGCTCCTCCACAAGCCAAAGCAAAAGCAGATGTCTACGTTCAGTGAAGCATTTCTAAACAGTGTAAACGCTGTTAAAGTAATGTTCATAGGCACTATCATTTAATCCGATATATGAGCGAGGAGAGGAAGTCGCAGAAGGATTGGCGCAGAGCTCTATTGAAAATATCTACTTCGATCATGATTTCAATAGTTGGTCCAGCAAGTGCATGGGCCTACAACGAACACCTTGGATTGTTCACCTACATTTGCGTCTATATTTTATGTAAATTCCTAATTTCATACTTCGCATCGAGGACCTCTCAAAGAGCCATTTTTGCTCATCGATATAGCCCAATGCTTCTAGCAATAGCAGGTATTTTCGCCGCAGTCTTAGCCCAGTCGGAATTGATTTCACTCTACGTCATACCTCTTCTACTCGGAGGCTATGAAGGTGCATACTGGACAGGTTATTGGGACTTGAAGGGCGATGAAGAGAAACCCATGGGTATTTTCAGCCTCTCCGAAGAGGGATTAAAGAAGGCGGCCATGATTTCAAAACCCTTTGCAATTTCTCAGTTCGTTATAGTAAACGCAATGAGGTTTGGCGCATTACAACGCGGCATCTTTTGGCTTGGGGCTTTAGTCGTGGCTTCTGAACTATTAGCTCACGTAGTCGCGACTGTTTACACAAAAAACACC
>CALJHE010000044.1 GCA_938075675.1 Candidatus Poseidoniaceae archaeon
CCCCCGAGTCCAAGGGACAGTGGATTTCAAGTCCACCGCAATACCGGGCTATGCGATCTCTGCTGAGTTTAGGGTCCGAAAACCCGTTATCGCAAATGCAGGTCGGCCGTCAATTCGATATGAGCCTTACGCTTCTTCTTCTTCATCTCTCGAGTCAATGTGGACAACCGCTGCTGCGAATGCCAAACCGGTTGCTGCGATGAGGAAAGTCATACCCGGAAGTGGGTCGGAGGATTCGGAGGAAGACTGAGAAGCGACCACCTGCTCAAGATCAGCACGGAAATCATCCGCTTTCCAAGAGTCTCCACTCCAAGCGATTTTCGGCTTCATCCCATCCATGATGAAGGTAATTGTGGAGTGTCCCACAGTGTATTCAACATCGGTTTCCTCGATTGCTACACAGGACAGGCGGTCACCTTCGCCCCATTCAAAGCCCTCATCACACATGCAGTGTTTCCCTTCTCCAGAGCCCATCTCCCAACCGTGCCCGTTGCAAACTTGAGGAGCCATGATGTCGGTTGGTCGCAATGATTCTGGCATTGGAATATCCGCTACATCGGTCGAGTTAGGAGCCCATGCAATGTAAGCGGGGTCGACCAGGTCGTCAACGCCAACCATCGATTCATCCCAACCAGCACTTGTTGTATTCCATACATAGAGCGACCAGTACCACGACCAATCACTCGGACTGCTTACGTCATCGATCGAGGTGAGCATGTGCCCAAAATCCCCGTTATCAAAAGTGGCATTCATGCCAACACTGGAAAAGGCACCTTTCGTTAGGTGATAGGCATTAAACTCGGATTGGAGTGAGTGGTGATCGGTGGAGTTGTCTGGATAAAGTACGGTAACTGAAGGTGCGGATTCGTTTCCGCCGGGTGGTGAGACGAGAGACGTGTTTACTGTTGAGGCTGCCCAAAGCAAGTCACTGTGTTCCAGCGCATCAATCGAATCAATACCCTGTATGGATTCTTCCCAGGCCTCGGATGATTCGTTGAAAATATTGAGAGCCCAGTACCACGACCAATCCGCCGGCGATTCTATGCCGTTTATTCCAGATACAAAATGCCCGTATTGCCCATAAGTAGCATTGATTGTCCAATTCGCCTCTTCAGCAATAATTTCGTTCATGGCCCAACCGGTCGGAGCAAACATCATTTCGCTTGAGTTTCCATTGGCATCGAGGTATGTGACGGTCGGGTCTGCGTTTGCAATGTGTGCCTCGATGACTTCTTCTTCAACGATGATGCCAAAGGAGTTGTAAACATCTTGGAGAACCTCTTTGTCACCGGTAAGATGTGGCCAGTCAATGTTGTGATAGTCGGTAAAGAGTTTGAGTTGTTCTGGTGTATCGTAACTGGAGTCTACTGTAATCGAGACAAATTCCACCTTTTCTGCATCTGCATCTGAAAGACCGTCTTGGACCAACTTGAGTGATTGAGTGATTACAGGACAAACATCCGGACATCGAGTAAAAATAAACGCAATCACGTGAACATCCGAGAAACTTTGTGAAAACGTGAAGTTTTCATTGTTCTGGTCGACCAACGTGAAATCAACCACTTCAGCACGAGAGAGTTGATGTCCCTTGTAAGCCGAAGCGAGAGGGGCTGATGCAATCAAGAGAAGTGTAGCCATTGCTAGGCTAACGAGTACTTTCCTGTCCATGGATAACGCTCAACAACGGTGCATTATGAATCCTTTGAGGTGTTGTCAAAGTGTTCAACGGGTTGTTGCATAATCCCAGTTCGGGGTGCACCAACTTGGCAGGTCCGTAACACCAGCAGGGTTGGATAGACCAATACCCCAAAGCATCAGAAGAACGAACAGAACCGGGAACAGCGCTGTACGAGTGTAGATGCGAGGGTCGTCTTTCAAATGCATGAAGTACGCAGCTATTCCGTAGCCCTTGATGATTCCAACAATGATAAGAATAGCCCATACTGCGGATTTTGTGATTTCAATCTCGGTCCCTGGAATTACTTCGAAGAAAACCGCACCCACTTCAAAAAGAGTGAAGAACATCAAAACGATAAAGTTCCAAAAGTAGATATCTTTGCCCATAAATTCAACATGTTCGCCCATTATTTCACCTCAATACAGATAGAATGCTGGGAAGATTACAACCCAAGCCAAGTCGACAAAGTGCCAGTAGAGACCGAAGTATTCGATTCCCTGTGCATTGTCCTCGTCAAAGCCAACTGTATCGGCCTTGAATACAAGGTACAGCATGACAAGCAAGCCAATGAAGACGTGCAGTCCGTGCGCACCTGTTGCGATGTAGAAAATTGAACCTTGAACGGTTCCGATATCGAAACCTTCTGCAACCAAGTGACTCCATTCAACAAGTTTGAGAACGATGAACAGAGAACCGAGTGCAAGCGTTGCAATGAGGTAGTTCCGGACCGCTGCTTGGCGGGTAGGCATCAGTTTGCCCATAAATCCAGATGAAGGCTTCCAGTTCGCATTCTTCGCCGTCTTAAGAGCCAGAACGATGGTATAGGACGAAATGATGAGTGCGAATGTATTGATAGCACCAGGCATCAACGTCGCTACATCGTAACGAAGCAAGTCAGAAGCAGTTACTACCGTTCCTTCAGGGACGTCCTTACAGGCTTCTACGCCGTCACGAATCGCCCAATCAGTACACCATTCGGTTCGCATACGAAGATACGAAGAAAAGAATGTAGCGAAAACCATTATTTCAGACATAATGAAGACCCAAAGTCCTGCTTTGCGAATGTGTTCTCCTTCAAATGGATACGAAGTTGCGATTTGCTCACCGTGCCCAACGAATGGTAAGTCTTCAAACCACCAATTTGACACTGCGATGACGATGGTGACAAGACCAGCCATGCTCACAGCAAGCATACTGAGGTCAGCAGTCACATCTGAACTCAACATCGCCTTACAAGCGACTACAAAGTCAGGGAAACCGATCAAAAACAGCATTATACCAAAGGCAAATACAATCGGTGAAGATGAACCATGGTGTTCATGTTCGTCATGTCCGTCTCCATGGTCGGCTTGTGGTTTACTGGCGTTGAGGAAACCACCGATACCAATGAAAGCTGCATAGGTAATCGACATCAGCAAGATGGTGATACCAGCAACTCGGTAGGTAAGATACGAAAGGTGTGCATCGATTTCTTCGTGGTGCATGTGGTCAAGATGTTTCGCCTGAGCCTCGGTGATGTTGCCTTGCGCTGCAAGAACTTCCTCTTCATGATGGTAGTCGTCTTCCAACTGCTTCCAAGTATCGTGCTTTCCGTCTGCCAAAGCGATTCCGAGTGTAGCAAACAACAGTACACCGATGGTGAGGATTATTCCTCCCATCATGACTGCGCGCATCCAAATTCCGTTTTCAACGTGAGAACCGTGTCCGCTCATTCTTCCGCCCCCTTTGGAGTGGCCTTCCACATTTTCTCGCCGATTGAAGGCTTTGAAGAGTGGTGCCCGTACAATTCGTTCATGTCACCTTGGGTAGGGATATGATGGAAAGAAGGTGTTGGTGGCGGAGAAGTTGTAGCCCATTCGAGTGACCAGCCGCCCCATGGATCGTTTCCTGCTGGCTCTCCACTTCTGTTGGATTTTATAATGTTCCAAACGAGGAGAAGCTGGCTTAGGCCGAAGATGAACGAGAAGATACTCACGGCCATGTTGTATTCTGCAAAGCCACTCTCAACTGTGTAACTGTGGGTTCGGCGGGGCATACCCATGATACCAAGGGCGTGCATTGGCCAGAAGGTTGCGTTGTAGGCAGAGAAACCAATCAAGAAGTGCCAGAGACCGAGCGTCTCGTCCAGCTTCTTTCCAGTTGCCTTAGGGAACCAATAGTAGACACCGGAAAACAGTGCAAAGACAGTACCGCCGATGAAGACGTAGTGGAAGTGTGCAACAACGAAGTAAGAATCGTGGAAGTGCATGTCCATACCTGCAACAGGGAAGAACATTCCAGAGATGCCACCAAGGGTGAATGTTACGAGGAAACCAAGCGACCACAGGGTGTGTGTTCGCATGACAAGGCTACCACCCCAAATGGTAGCAAGCCAATTGAAGATTTTCGCACCCGTAGGTATCGCAACTGCCATTGTGGTAATCATGAAGGCTGCTCTCCAGAACGGATCCATTCCAGATGTAAGCATGTGGTGGCCCCAAACAACGAAACCAACAACACCAATTCCTGCCATGGCAATAACCATCGACTTGTATCCGAAAATTGAGCGGCGAGCGCTGGTTGCTAATACTTCAGAAACGATACCGAAGGCCGGAACAATCACGACATACACTTCAGGATGCCCGAAGAACCAGAACAGATGCTGGAACAGTAAACTGTCCCCGCCAGAGGTGAAGAAAACTGTGCCGACTGTGTGATCGAACAGAAGGAATGCAACGCCGATGATAAAGGCTGGAAGAGACATGTAGAGCATGAAAACGCTCACGAAGACGGACCATGAGAACAATGGCATCTTCATCCATCCGACACCAGGAGCGCGCATGGTAAACACGGTCGTGATGAAATTTACACCACCCAATGTCGATGAAGCCCCGAGCATCAAGATACCTGAGATAAATGCAGTCGTTCCGGGATTCGAACCGTATTGGGCCATCTCTGGCCCGAGATTCGATTCCGTTAACGAAGAGTATGGCGGGTACATGACCCAGGAAATGTCTGCACCTTCACCGGACCAAATACCAGTGTAAATCAATGGGCTTGAGAAAACCAAGATCCAAAGACCCATAGCGTTGATACGTGGGAAAGCAAGGTCCTTCGCACCGATTTGCAGTGGAAGTACATAGTTCATGAAACCTGCAATCATAGGCATAGCAGCCAAGAAAATCATGGTTGTTCCGTGCAAGGTAAAGAACGAGTTGTATTCAGACTCGGTCAAGAACATGTTTTCTGGCAGAGCCAGTTGAATACGGAACAGGAGCGCAAGAACTCCTCCTACTAAGAAGAATGTGAAACCGTACAAGAAGTAGAGAATTCCGACTTCTTTGTGATCTGTTGTGGTTAACCATGGTTTGAGATAAGACCAAAAGTTGGAAATCGTAAATGTGTCTGGGGAGCGGGTGTAAAAGACCCACATGACGCCGAGAAGAATCATACCGAGCGATAGACCGATTGCAGTGAGAAGGACAACGAGTGCACGAGCAGTTGGGCCAACATCGTCTGCGTTAAGGCCAGGAATAACAAGGTCTGCTTGATTCCAATAATCTCCACCGGAGCCAGCGCCTCCGTTCACGGCGTTACCGTAAATGGTGAATTCAACAACCTTGGAGTCGTCTGCTGGGGCGACCCATTCAAAGTCCCAAGTTCGAACGGCATTTCCTGCATCAGTGTGAGTCAAACCGCCGTCCATTTCGTGGCTGAGCGTCTCATCGACAGTGGAAACCATTCCACCGGTCGCAAGAATGCGGAATCCTCCAGCATGGCCGTTCCAGCCAGTACCATCTGCTTCTGTTACGCCATCGTTGTACAACTCCATGACGTCGTTTTGAACGGTTACAGTAAACGAGTATGTTTCACTGGCATTGAATGTTTCAGGCAAACCAGTAACAATGACTTGGGTGTCTGCAGCTGCGCCTCCGTGGCAACTGCATCCTCCATCAGCTGAACTACCAATTCCAGTTGGCATTGCTTCAAACTGCGGTGCAGCAACCAGCATCATGAGGACGAGGGCGAGTATAGAGAAACGCTTCATCATCAGTATCCACCTCCAGTTGAATCATTACCAGTCTGAGATCCCGTCTTTTGGATTTTCGTATCGACTTCACATGTGGCGTTGTCGCGGGCAACAATGTCGATGTTGCCAATCATCTTTGAGTGGTCAAGGCCACAGTATTCAGCGCATCGTATAGGGAATGTACCTGCATCGTCAGGGAAGAACGTCATGACTGTTCCTGCTTCAAGTCCGGGCACTAAATCTTCTTTGACACCCCACTCTGGAAGCCAGAATGAGTGTTGAACGCCGACATAGGCTGGGTTCGAGTTATCATGAGGGCGTGAAAACAAATCAAGAGTGACGCTTTCGTCGCATGGAATAATCAAGTGTTGACCACCGGCAGAAGAAAGAATTGTGCCAGTTGGCAAGTGTTCCCATGTGTGTAGGAGTTCATCTTCAGCATCGTATACGGTAATGACGCTGTGCAGTTCACGGTCGAAATACATGTTCGATAAGGTGAGCATCTCTGCGGCCAGATCGATTGAATAGTCGGTTTCAACGCCATCAATTTCCACTGTGACATTGGTTGCTTCGCTGCCATGAGTGTGAACCATCAGCATACTGCCAGTCCAGTTGACATCAATGTGTGGAGATTCATCTTCCCAAGTTAAATCCTCTTGGTAATGGAACTCCCAAAACCACTGCTTGCCAACAATGTCGACGTTGAATGTATCTTCATCTGCAGGAATGGTCCAGACGGCTGTGTTTGATGCTAAAGCCAGCATAGTCAGCCAAACAACGAGAATCGTTGGTAGGACGTAGAACATGACTTCGAGTTTGGTGTTGTGGCTGTCGACAGGGAATGAACCAACTTCGATGTGGTATTTCTCCATGTTTTCAACTGGCTCGACGCCGTCGCGGTAGCGCAGCATAGCGATAAACATCCACCCAAAGGTGAGGATACCAACTAGGATACTCCAAAACATATACTTGTCGTACAGGACATTGAAAACAGTGTCTTCAGCAGGCATAGATTACCCTCAAAGGGAGGGCCGGTGATACCCGCCTTAAACCCTTGGAGAATACAGCATGGTTAGCCTCCTGTTCAGCATCTACGCAGTAGAGTCACAGTATAGCGTTTAGTTGACTACTATTCTCTCTCAATTTCCGCCTTTATTAAGCGTTGTTTTTTGAGCCGGAGGCGCCAGAAGTTAACAAGTTGAAATATGGCCCCGTTATGTGGTGATTGATGAGCGCTTCACACTATCTCCAGTCCACCTTCGATGGTGCTGTGACGGTTGATGTCGAGGTACAACCTGGGGCAAAGCGGCAAGGTATACTCGGCGTGAATGAATGGAGAGGATGCGTGAGCATTGCGGTTCGCGCTCAAGCGCAAAAAGGAATGGCGAACAATGCTGTCTTACATGTCCTTTCAAAGGCCTTCGATGTTCCTAAGGACCAACTCAAAATCATCAGTGGATTGACGTCTCGGAAGAAGAAGATACGCATAGAATCAACGCATGCAACGCGTTTTGTTGAACGGCTTCAAACCGTATTGGAGGAAGAAGAATGAGAGATCAAAAGCATCGTTCACCTCTTGGCAGTGGAAACGCAGCGGAACGTTTTGAAATAGCAGGCTTCGCTCTAGGGGAGGCACGAGCGAAAAACCGTCACGGATGGCCCGTCATCATCGAAGGGAAAAGAGACCGTTATGCCTTGGAAGCGCTGGAGTTCACTGGCCCAATTGAAGTCTTGAATCGAGGATGGGGGCTTGACCGATTTATCGCCTACCTCTACGAAACATACGGCACTCGAGATGCACAAGGTGGGCCATCAATGTGTTTACTTATGGATTGGGATCGAACGGGTGGACGGTTACAAAAATCACTTACTGAACGGTTAGAGGCAATGGATGTGAAGGTATGCGATGCATTGCGTAATCAGTTGTTGAAAGCGCTCAAACCGGAAACTCGCGTTGTTGAATCCCTGAAGAGCCTAGCAGTGGATCTGCTGCCTTTTATCGACATGGAAGATTCCAGTGTGGATTAATCGTTCGAAGGCGAAGGGGGTTTGGGCATTCCGTCCTCTTTGACGGTGTTAAGAACAACATGCGTATACGAACGAGAAACACCGTCGAGCGTAAACACGGTCTTTGTCAAGTCATCGAGGTCTTCACGGTCTTTTACACGAGCCAAAACCATTGAATCCCAATCGCCAGTCACATCATAGACAGCGAAAACCCGCGGGTCAGCAGCTATTTTCCTCTGGACGTCAATCATCCGCCCCTTGACAATACGCAGACCGGCCATGATGGTCATACTCCAGCCCATGGAGGCTGGGTCAAGAAGAACGCTGTATCCTTTGATGATGCCGAGTTCTTCCATGCGTCGGATTCGATTGAGAACGGTGCCTTGGGCGATGCCAACCTTACGAGCAAGAGCACGTTGGCTTATTCGAGCGTCTTCCAACATGGCTGACAGCAAAGCTCGGTCTGTTTCATCAAGCGTCATGATGCTCTCCATCCGCTGCTTTAGGTTCGTCGTTTTCAACGCTTCCCTCGCCTTCCTCTGAAAGGAAGTGAGGGGATGTCAAACGCAGATATTGCGTCCAAGTCCCGAGTTCCTCGACTTCAAGTCCAAAAGAAACTTGACAATCCGTAGAATGTATTTCTTTGAAACGTACCACGAATTCGTATTCCGAATCCGCAGGTATTTGCTTTGTCTTGAATCCACCTTTCATCCCCCAAGGCAATTCAGTAACGCACGATTTCAGTTGGAGTGGAAGATTTCCAGCGTTGAATGTAAAACGAGCCACTGGGGGTTGAATAGTCTTCCATTCAGCATTCAATCGCGGCATGCCTTTCTCTCGCTTCATAGCGTTGGAAACTGCGCCAGCTGCTACTGCACTGGCAAAGATGAGAAGGAAGAGTGGAAGGGCAAAATTACCGGGAGTACTGGCGTGCCACCTGTTGGGAAGCGGAGTATGGTATAACGCCAACAAGCGGTTTGTTGACTCTCCTTCAACTTCGCCAAAGAAGGCCAAAGTGATGTGCCAACCGTATGGATTCTGTTCTAAATCGATACCTGCAGCCATCAGATGATCTGCTGTCACCAACCATTCTGTGTCGGTTACATTGCCTTGTTGGTTTGAAAAACCAAGTTCTGGCTTCATGTCTCGGACCAAATGTTTTGTTGTTCTCCCATGTCGGTCAGTCGCAGTGTCTTCCGTGATGAAAATGTACAACACTGTGTTATCACTTATGTTGACAAGCGGCGTCATTTGTACTGGAATACGAAGCGACCACTGACCGAGTTCATCGCTCAATATATCGATACTTCCTTCGAGTGTGAGAACGGTTTGTTGACGGGCGCTCTCAAGACCGGTTGCCACACCATCAGCAATCGAGGTGTTCTCGACTTTTTGTTCATTAAAAATCATGGTTGTATCATCGCTTAGGCCAAGTTCCCCAAGCCGTGCTTGCGCATCGTCATCAGGCCAATCGGAGTTTGTCTCATCACTCCACTTCCACCATGAAAGTTGGATTAAGTCCTCAGTTGCAACTGTTTCATATGGCCCTTCTTGCGGTAAAAAGTGCTCGTAAAGGACTGTATCGGCAGAGCGTTGCTCAGGCAAAGGCGTCGATGCGACCAGGTCATAACCGTCTGCAGTTTCAGTAGCGGCTTGTGGAAAGAGAAGAAGGCAGAGAAGTACAGCCAATACAGGTGTATTTCTTCGCATACACTCACTCTTCCTCTTCTTCATGCTGAAACGGCATTGCTAATTTTAATCGTAAAATATCTCTACCTTTCTCGTCCATCATGAGGGTCAATCTCGCCCCAGCCCATGCTGAAATGAGTTCCTCGCCACCCGAGAGTTCACAAGAAAGTAGCAGCGGCCCATCGATTACGATGGGTTCGAACTCGTCGTTGTAGTCTTCGAGCAACGGTGCCCAACCGGTGAGTAAACGTTGCAATGTTTCAGGCGCAACGACGATTTTAGATGCGGTAATCAGTGGATGAAGCGCAGGGACTGCTTCCTGCCTTGAACGCCAATCGCCTCTCTTTTTGGTAAATGCTGGCAAACCAGCGTGAATAAGTTTGAGTGGGTGAAACGTTCCCTCGGGCCAAAGATTGCCTCGCTTATTCGGGCATTTTTGATTGAAAATCCGGTCATAGACCATTTTCGGAGCAATGTTGAGGCGCTTTCCACGAACCCACCATGAAACTTCATCAGGGACAATGCCGTATCGAGTCGAGGCTTCGTCGATAATTTTCTGAGGTGCAGCGTAAATGGTGTGACGATTCGTATGCGGCTGGTCAAGAACCAGCGGCACCCACTCCGACTCCGGGGTAGGTTGGCGGCGACGGATGAAAGTCCGAGCGATTCCTTCTGGAGTTGCCTCGGGTCGGTGTCGGAACATCGCAACAAAAAAACCTCCAGTGTCGTTGTCATGGTGGATGAGACGCCGACATTTCGGCAACTGTGCTTCAATATCCATTTCCAACTTTTCATCGATGTCTTCATCCACAGAATCCATCCAATGACGGCGTGCGGCTGGACTCATGTGAACGGGTTGTAAAAACGTAGTACGAGGCAATTCTTCGCCTCTCGGGAGTGGGTTTGATTCTTTATCAAGAACATCCCAATCGCTCAAACCCTCGCGTAATTTGAGTCCGTTCAATTTGGATTCATCGATATCCACGAGTTCGAGGTAAGGAAGTTGCCGCAAGAGTTGAGCGACGACTGCTTCGTTTTCACAGGGGTCAATACTGCAGGTCGAGTAAACCAAATGACCGCCTGGCCGCAGTAAACTGGCACCACGGGTAGTGATTTCGACTTGCAGTCGAAACAGTGTACGGCTTTCCTTCGGCGACCATTTCCACCAAACATTTCGATTTTTACGCGAAGTTGCTGAACCTGTACACGGAACATCGGCAACGATACCGTCGTAACCAGGAGGGGGAATTCGTCCGATGTGGCGGCCGTCTTGTTGATTGATGAGCATGTTTGAGGTCGACAAACGGCCCCTGTTTGAAACGAGCATGTTCACGCGTCCCGACACCGGCTCATTCGCAACGACTACACCGTTTGGCGCCACTGCTTCAGCAACTTGAGTTGCTTTGGAGCCCGGTGCTGCGCACAAATCGAGAATAAGTTGTCCCGGTTGCGGGTTCAATACGACAACTGGGAGCATACTGGCTGCTTCCTGCCGAGTAATTCGGCCGGTTTCGTGCAATAAACTGAGAATATACTTGCTTCGCTCGTCAGGTGCTTGGCCACGTGCAAACGGCATCTGCCAAGCAAAATCGTCTTCGGCCCACGGTAACGGTGCCCCTCCAAGTTCTCTAAGAAGAGATTCTGTCCATTCCCGATCGTGGCGAGCCTTCGTGACCCTAAGCGTCTCTGGAAGCGAGGTTGTGGCCGTAGGAATCCATTTTTCAAGGTCATAGCCAAGGTTCTTGGCAAGATTTGCGAGTGGTGTATCGCGCGCTACAGCAAGAAGGTCTTGCTCCTGCCATTGATTGCGCGACATGTTTGTCGGTTCTGCCCCCCATCTATGTTGCTTCCGCCATCCTCAAGGGCTTCATCCCCTCCGTCCAAACTATGTTGGGCGACGAGATGCCGTGGTTTTTACCCGCCCTGGTCATCGGACTGTTCGCTTGGATTTGGATGAGTTCAATCGAACGGTATGCAGAAAGAAAGGGCACTCCCGCATGGAAATACGTCGTTCTCGCTGTTCGATGGCTCCCCCCAATTCAATTGACTGTGATGATTCTTTACCGTTTCAAAGCAATCTATGCTCGCGATATGAGCCACCTCGAAGTCGCCAAGTATCTCGGACCGGGCACACCCACTTCCTCTCACTTCAAACTGATGTTCACCGGAGACGGTGGTATTGAAATCATCATGCTGGTTGTGTTCCTCTTTGCTGTACTGAGCGAGCATTTGCCGAGTATATCTTCGGCTCGATTGGATTTACGTCAAAAGTTCCGAAACAGGTTGATGATGTTCACTGCATCCTTCGCCCTCGCATCAACAACGTTGTTTTTCCCAGAACAAGCGTATTCTGAACCTGCAGCATTCCCTACTGGACCAATCGGCCCTGTTCCCGAATGGATGAGTTTCACACCGGTCATTCTCATTGGGGGTCTTCTTATGTTTGGAGGAGAATTGTTCGCCGTAACGACATTATTCCTTGCAGGTCCAAATTTTCAGAAACTTGCCGGCAGAGCAAGATTGAAAGTTCTGCTCTTGAGCGTGGGCGCCCTCGTCTATCTCACCACGGTTATTGACTTCGATGCGGATTGGTTCGACCAGTTGCATGAGCAAAGCATGACGTTACCGCTCGTACTCTCCATCCACCTTGGTATCTGTTTTGCCACTGTCCTGCAACCTGCGGTTCGTTCTGATGCGGAATTAAACCATGGAGAAGGACGTAGTCTTAGCATGATGGTGCTCGCTGTTGTTATGGCTCTCATCGTGTTGCTGCTCACACTGCTTCATGTGAATCAATTAACCGTGTTTGGAGATGAACTTGGTCCTCATACCTATGCCATTTGGATGTCGTCTGTTGCCATCTCGTCCATGATGCTGGTTCAATTCATGCCTGCTCTTGGATTTGATGCTGCACCTCGACCGGAAATATGGTGGATGAAAATGACGCTCCTGTATGCTCCGATTATCATGAGCATGTTTACCCCGTATGCAGTACTCTTGATTCCTGCAATATGGGTTGTATTGCCGCTGTCTTCAGTTGCTTCGTGGTTCATTGAGAAAGATGTGGTCTCGCCATCGTACTCGTTTGTCTTGTACCCATTGCTGGCAGCAACATTGGCTGCTTCGGTCTTACCGTTTGGATGGGAAATACCGTTCTTAGCGGCCTTATGGGTTGGATGGATTCCTGGCGCAATAGCAGCCATCGGTTTGACGTTGCATGTTCGCACACAATCGAAATCGACAGGAAAGAGCCTGTGAGTACTATTCTTCACTCAACTCAGTTTCAAGAACTGCAGCTTCAAGTTCAGCCCAAGCTGAACCCATGCTCTCCTCTTTTCGTGTTGATTCTAGATCACGATGGACGCGTTCAACAAGCATATCGTCGTCTTCGGAAGGAAAAGCGGCTGTGAAAAGCCCCTCTCCTGAGCGTATCGAACGTGAAACAGCAACAAGCACTGCACCGAGTACCGGGAAAACGAGTCCCATGCTTAATGCATCGAGAGAGATTCTACCTTGAACAAAACCAAAGCCTGCAATAAGGAAGCAACCAACTCCAGTACCGAGCAGAAGCGTCGATGCTGCCTGTGAAGGGTTGCTCATAGACGAGCGTGGAAGAACAAGGCAATGAAACCAACGGCGGGCTCATCAGTAAGTTTCACGCATCAGCTTGTGAATCTTGTAAGGCAAGAGAGCACGGTTGACTGGAGTTACTTCCAAAATGCGACCGTCATCTCGTCGACGAATGTCTTGAAGCAATGGGTGGCGACTCTTCTTGTGAAGGGTAAGGAGAGTCGGCTTGTCCACTTCCAGTGCGCTTCGAACAACATTAACGAATGCTTCACTTTCGACAGCGAATTTTCCGATTTCGTCGATGACCACTACTTCGCATTCATCGCGAGCATATTCGATTGCTGGGATGGCAATTGTCTCCAGTGCAGCGGTATCAATACCGTAGCCGAGCACACGCAGACGAGAATCAATGTTCTTGTGAGCCATGATTGCATTTTCACCCGTTACGATGTTGAAGACGCTGTATCCAAGTCGTTCGCTGCCATCCATGATGGGTTCTGTTCGCATCCCTCCAATAATCGGAGCTTCAGTCAAACTGCCTCGCATTTGAATTTCACGAGCGCGCTCTTCACCGAGCATTTTGAGTACTTTTTCCATAACTGCAGATTTGCCGCTACGTGGTAAACCTGTAATGCCAATCTTCGGATGAATGCCCATTCTTTACTCACCACGAACAATCGCTACGTATGTTCCAGTGGCTTATCAGTAATAAATGATGTTGAACTCTTCACCGTCCATAACGGATTGTAACCAGCAAGAAATTCGCAATGATTTGCTGGATTACTGCGCTGAAATAACGATTTCCGGAAGTTCGGACGTTACTTCAAGCGGGAGCATCTCCAATTCGTAATTGTTGACGTTGTTGTTTGCAGACCAGGCACGAGCCCATTCATCGAGATCTTTAGCATTCAACAATTCACACATCCAGTGGAGGGCCTTTTCCAAGGTGCCGTGGCTGTTGATCAACCGCGCTTGAATGTCGGGATGGAGTTCGATGTGGTTAACGCTGTTTCCGAGAACGCAATTTGCTGGAATAACAGCCCAACGTAGGCGCCGTTCTTGATGAGCGTTAACAATAGCTTGGCAGGCAAGTCGGGGGCCGTATTTCGGATCTGCTCCGCCGCACCACATTGCCAACTGGCGTTCGTTTGCTCGGGAGGGGATGTCGGTTCTGAAGGCAGGATGACGGATGAAAACTTGCCCATCTTCGTCTTCTGAAAAGTGAACGCCTCGGATGAAGGGACGGGAACCTCTGCCTTTGACCCAAGTTTCAATTGACTTGGAGTGTGCAGTTTGGTCAATCTCTCCGACCCGAACTCTGACGGTATGGTCATTTGTAGCAATGGCGTGCTGTGCCTCACCCATCCGAGGGAGGCGAGCAAGACGGTCGAGAATCTCAAGCGTTTGCTTACGTTCGACACGGTCGCGAGGAAGACGAGGGATTGCCCAAGTATCTTTAGCCCATGCAACCCAGCGCTCAGTTTCCATTTCAAAAGAAGGGACTCGGTTGGATAAGCCTTGTTGGTCACGGCGCAAGTCAGCACGGCTGATCGGCCCAAATACAACCAACTTTTCGGACTCTACTTTAGCCGATATTCCGAGAACTGCGACGCCTTGAGTCATGCCCGGGAACAAGTGGTTTGCTTCCTCGATGGCCCAAATGTCGCTCCAGCCGTGGCTTTCAACCAAGAGTTGGCGGAGTGGATGTGAAGACTGTTCCCGCAGGATACTGTCTGGAGCGATGAGGCGTAGACGGCCTCCAGTTTCTAAAATCTGCAATCCGCGCTCAATGAACAATCGGTACAAATTGACATTGCCTCTCATTGTTGAGAAGCGTTGAACTCCGTCATCGGATAGGGCGCGCAGTTGTTCACCCAGTTCTCGTCGCAGTTTACTTCCCTCTTCCATTCCTCTGAATCGATCTTTAATTCGCAACCACGGAGGGTTGGTCACGATAAGGTTCGGACTTTCCTTCCACGGCCAATCGCCTTGGAGAGTATCGCCTTGGCGAACAGCAAGGTCAAACAAATCCTCGGCTTCCTTGCGAGGGAGGCAACCTGGCTTGTCTGATTTGAGACTGACGAGATCAAACCGAATACATTCCAAAAGAAGGCGCTGACGAGTTGAGGCAACGACCAACTCATCGTTGTCAAGGAGTTGGAAAGAAGACAGTAACATTCGTGTGTCTGCCATTTTCTTCTCTTCTGTGCTGTCGGAATGACTTTCAGCATGACGACGAATAAGGCGTGCATGGAAAATACCGCCACCGCATGAGGTATCGGCAACGGGGAGGGGGATTCCACTGAGTGTGCGCATTGCCTTCTCTACCCGTTCAAATTCAACTTCATCGTCGACTTCGGGTTCTTTGGCGTGTTGAGGGAGGTTCAACTTTTCTAGGTGTTGGCGGAAGCCGGGTGGAAGATTGTTGAGGTGCATCGAGGATGGTTGGGTTGGCGTCTTCGGCCGTGTTAAACTTTCAAGGAGTTCGGATGCAATGACGGCATCAGCCAAGCGCGGAGGTGTCGGGTGAGCCCCGCGAGGTGAGCGCCCGTCCGCTTCAGCATCGTGGCGAGCAAGAAGATGGTCGAGAACATGACCTGGGTCGGTGAGAAGATTGGCTGGTAGTGTTGGCCAGTCCTCTGGCAAAAGTGCAGCGATTGGTTGGTGAACGAGAAGTGATTTCTCCCACGCTGCGAGCCAAATATGGATTTGCTGTGTGCGGTTTTCAAGACATCGGTCCAGTCGTGCATACCATCCGCTTACTCCGCTCTGCATTCGCCCCACCCACCCTAGCGGGCTGGCTTGTCCGGTTTGAATGTGACCCTTACAAAAAGGGTCGAAAATCGCGTGGTTTGAAATTCACAACAGACCCAAATGCTGGAAACTTTCATTGTGCCATTCCCAACCAGACTTAACCCACTCAAACAGAGCAGAGAGTTCCTTTTTCCGTACTCCAGCGGCTTTCGCCAAGGCCTTGATTATTTTAATTTCTGAATCATCGTATTCACCGTCGACAGCTGCGACAAGCATGGCATCTCGAAGGGCGATTTTAAGGACCACAGGGTTTAGTCTTGATACAACTAAATCCAAAGCAGGAGGATTTTCAAGCATGTTTCGGATATTTACTCTCATTTCCGGATGCATCATACAACGGCCCATGAGTGCTTCGATAATTGCCAATTCTTCTTTGACCAGAGCACCGTCTGCTGAAGCAACGATGACCATCAGTTCAGCGTATCCAGTGACGTCTTCTTGAGCGAAGTCTACCGCTAAATCAAGATACACAGACTTCACTCCGAAATCTCGTTCAGAATGTCGTAGCCCTTCTGCATCCATGCATACCCTTGGGCGGTCCACTTGAGTAAGCGTTCCATGGAGTCCGGAGCCAAGCCAAAGTGCTCAATAATTTGTTGCAAGACTTCTTTTTCATCGTCATCCACATCGCCATCGGCTGCCGCCATTAAGGTCGCATCTCGAAGAGCGAGGCGTCCTGCTTCTTCACCCATGCCATCAAGGCATTCTTCAAGCGAAGGTGGTGATTTCAAGGCATTTCGAATCATCTTTCGCTGTGAAGGAGACAATAATGCCGTTCCCAGCCGTTGTTCGAACATAGCCATTTCATCAACGGTAAGTTCGTTATCAACACGAGCCATGAACGCCAGCAGGCGAGCATAAGCGAAGCGTTCTTCTCGGGGTAGTTTGTGGACTGTATCCGGTAGCATTGCACCGCCGTAGCGGACATAGACTTAGAACCCAACGCCGGTTCTCGAGCATTCCTCCATGTTTTGAAACAGAGAGAATGATTCCGACGACGAGGTGTAAAGCAAGAGTTGATGACTAAGTACCGGTTGTGACGAACATGGAACCAAGTCTGAATGTATTAGGGAACCCACTCGACACGTGTTCTTGTGACCCGAACACTGGGTGGTATCGTGACGGTAAATGCAACACCGACCAAAATGACCGTGGATCGCATACGGTGTGTTGCGTTGTAACGAAAGAATTTCTCGAATTCGCCAAATCACAAGGCAACGATTTGATGACACCTGCGCCGCAATTCTCCTTTCCAGGTCTTAAACCGGGCGACTCGTGGTGTGTCTGCGCCCGAACATGGCTGGCAGCTCTGAACGCTGGCAAAGGGTGCCCGATTGACCTTGAAGCAACGCATCAAAAAGCCCTTCTTATCGTGCCACTCGAATTGTTGGAAACTCACGCTGTTTAACTCTTCTCAACACGATACTGGAACACGAAAAGGCGCATGATAGCCCAGATAATCAAACCCCAAGCCAGCATGTTGGCTATGCCAAGCAGGCGCAATGTGCCTCCCTGCTCGTTTGCAAACAACCCAATGCTGTAGGTTGAACCTGCAAGACTAAACGCATAGGCGCCAATGGATGAACCAATGGTCCATTGCATAGATTTCCGGTTGTCAAAAGTGAACCATCGATGAATAAAATGAGCCATGAACGCCGTTGCGCCCCATGCCACCGCCCAAGCAATACGGATACTCGTTTTGTCATCATCAAGAAAAAATCGAATGCATTCCCACATCAAAAAAAACACGGCGCTGTTGAAACCTCCGGCGAGAGTAAACCTCTGCAGAGAACCCCTGGGTGCGAGTTGAGAGAATTTTGAGTTGTTTTCCATATTAATCGTCGTTCGTAACGACATCACTGGGTTTTCCAGTCAGTATATTTCGCAAGCGGATGTTGTCGGTTTGCATTGCATCCATCCAATCGTATTTACAATCCAACTCATCAGCAAGAACGCCAAGAGCAAGGGAATCTTTTGGCAGGCATTTGCCACCAAATCCACGATTGAGGCCGAAAATCGGGTCCAAATGAGAAGGCCCAATTGGTTGAGCTTGTTCGGCGGTAATCATGTCTCTAATCGTGTACCAATCTTCGCCCATTGCTTGGCAAATGTCATACAATTGATTGGCAAATGTGACTTTCATGGCGTAAAATGTATTCTTGGTGTATTTGACAAGTTCAGCCTGAGTAGGCGTAACATGAAAGGTTTGGTCTCTACGGAGTACTCCGGCTTGCCGATGCTGTTCAAAAACCCGTTCAGCAACATCTGAATGATGCGTTCCGCAAACCAAAATATCTTGATTGGCAAAGTCTTCAAGGCGACGACGTTCTACCAAAAACTCCGGGGAGAAAGCGATTTTTAGATGAGGATATTGCTCGTGATAGCGTTGAGTGGTTCCTGGGATAACGGTGCTTTTGATGACCGCCGTGAAACCTTCGGGTAAAGCATCCAAAGTCGATTCAACAATTCGAGTATCGCACGCACCGGTGTCTGGGTGCGGTGGTGTCGGAACAGCGATGTAAGCGAAGTCCACATTCTCAGTGACAATGGAAAGTTCTGTACCCCGTGCTGGGTCGTGTACGAACAGTTCATGAGCATCAGAAAAACAATGCTCAATCGCCCCGCCGACCATTCCAGCGCCGATGATGCCGATCTTCATAGATGAATGCCAGGGACGGTAGGCTTTGATTGTAATGTTTGATCAGCGGTGAGGGTTTGGATTTAATTTGCCATCCTTCACCATTTGAGAAGCGAGTAACAAAGAGTCAGGTGTGCCACAATCCACCCATGTTTCATGCCCTACTGAAAGTAATTTAGCCTTACCTTGGCGGACATATTGTCGCGTGACGTCGGAAATTGAGACTGATTCACCGCGCTCCTCAACAGCTTGGTCCAAGTAATGCCAAAAGTGCTCATCGAACAAGTATATCCCGCCAATGGCAAGATTCGAAGGAGGATTTTGTGGCTTTTCCACAATGTCTGTGATGTTACCCTCTTCATCAGTGACGGCGACTCCGAATGCTTCAGGATTCTGTTCTTCTCGAGCCAAAAGCACGCAACCGGGACTTTCTTCAGATGTGTTGAAGCGAGTAACTTCTTCTTTCAGTTCGAGCGTTGTGATGTTGTCGGAGAAGTAGACCAATACCCGGCAATCCTCGTTGTAAGGGCGGGCAAGATTGAGTGCTGCTGCAACACCTCGAGGTTCTTCTTCGAGGACATAATGGATTTTTTCTCCTTCAAAACCAGCGCCGACATGCTGCGCAATTTGACCGATGAATTCGTTGGAAATGATGGTTATGTCTTTGATTCCAGAACGGCGTATCGTTCCGAGTGCGAAGTCAATGACTGGCCTGTTGTACAAAGGCAACAGTGTTTTTTGAGTGTATCGAGTGAAAGGATACAACCGGCTTCCATGACCGCCTGCTACTAAAATGGCGGCGGTCATCATAAGAGAGGCCAGAAGGTCGTACTTATTGGGCTTGCCTCAAACAGGCTCGTCTTCACTCTTGGATTCCATCAATGCCTCCACTGCGCCATCCTTGGCATTTTTCTCAAACCAATCGGTACGAACCAAATCGCCGAGCCGCTCAATTCCTGCTTCAATGAGATCTTGGTCATTGGACTCGGAATCTTTCCAGCGTTGTTGAGCAATCTGTTCGTAACGAACATTGGCCTCGGAAACCAAGAGCTCAGATGGCCGTAAATCACCCTCAAGGCCATCGAAGTTGCCGTCAGAAAGCGAAGCATCCCGCCGTTGTAAAGCAGAATCAAGAGGTGATGCTGTCTTGCCTGATGTGAAACCCTTCTCATCCGAACCGCGGTTTCTGCGCTGAGTTTTCGAAACTTGAATCGTTTGAAAAGAACCAGATTGTGCTGCATTCAACGCTATTTCCATGCGAGAAGGGTGGTCAAAAACTGCTGGATCGACTTCAAGCAAACTGAACAATGCTTCTTCTCGTTCGCGTGCTCTACGGACGGAACGAAATCGAATCAAGAAGACGATTGCAATCGACATAAGAGCAAACACAGACGATTCGAAAAGAGAACCACGGTACATTTGCATGACTGCGAGAACAAACACCGTAAGAATAGATGCTAAAAGACGAAGGTAGAGGCGGTGTTGGCGCTGTTGTTTCTCTTCGGCGAAATAATGCCGAATGAAAAATTCACCTGGATTCTCCATTGGAACCCCTAGCCGTTGAGTGCTTTTTCAATTCGGACAAGATATTCCTCATCGCTGAGCGAATCTTCTTTCCAACCGAGGTCGGCGAGAGCCTTTACGCGACTGGCTTCAATA
Source organism: Candidatus Poseidoniaceae archaeon (assembly GCA_938075675.1). Lineage (GTDB taxonomy): Archaea > Thermoplasmatota > Poseidoniia > Poseidoniales > Poseidoniaceae > MGIIa-L1. The sequence continues at coordinate 20,065 of CALJHE010000044.1, forward strand.
CTGATCGTCATCCGCTCAAATGCAAATTGAATAAACACTCCAATGATAAAAATTGCCGCAACAGCAAATTGCCATTGTGAAGTGAAATACCAGATTAGGCCGCTCACAACGACAGCTTGGCTTGCAGAAAAAATTACCATGTTACGCAATTTTCTCTTGGATTTCAACGTGTCGAGAAGCCGCTGAGCGCTTTCTTTGCGTGTCGCCATGGTGATGGGCAGAGGGCGCAGAGGTGTCAATTTACCGCTTATTGCAAAGGCACAAAACAATCGTCATCAATTTCGATGAGCGTACCGTTCATGAGAGAATAATCCAATGCTTCATCGATTTCTTCTGGACTGATTCCACTGGAGTTTAGTTCCTTGAAAATTGTCTCAAGTGTTGCACAGGGGAGGCCTTTGGCCAACTCAGACTCAACATGAATAAGAAGCATTTGACAGACCACAGCGAGCAACGGATCGTCGCTTTCATCGTCTGGCAGCAGTTCGATGAAATTGTTTGCAGGATGCATTACTTCGTCGACTGAAGGAGTTGTTTGTTTTGCATCCTCGCTCACCGCTGTTCGCTTACCCAGCCCCTTCAGGCTTGAGTCAACTTGGAGGTCAAAACAATCGAAGATATTTCTCTGATTTGGGTCCGAATCCGAATCCGCAGCTTCGTCATCAAGAAAGCGGTGTTGAATAGCCTGCAGTCTGTGCAAACGCTGTTCGATGACCATCCGCTCTCGATTGAGGTCAGCATGAACGAGTTCAAGCATTGCAGATGCCTGCTCAGATAACCATTCTTCAAGACTCCAATCAGGATTAACTCCACGCATGATTTCTGTCAAACGCTGTACTTCAGCGGGCATGAGTTCGACAGCAATCCGGTCTCCAGAAATCTTGTGTTGTTTGTCGCTCATGTTCAATACTCTCCCCAATGACAGCCTATGAATACTCTCTTCCACATAGGACCTTGAGTTCCACTGAAAAAAAGAGACACATCCCTCTGTTCCAACACCCAAAACAATTCCACTGGTCACCGGCCTCAAACGGTGACCGCCGCGAAAAAAAGCAGCCCTGTGAAACAGGAAATCATCGCTCAACGGGGGGCGCATTCATGTAGGGGTTGCCCGTGCGAAAAAACATGGCTGACTATCGAATTGGCATTTTACCGGGCGATGGAACGGGACGAGAAGTTGCGATTGAGGCTCAACGTATTCTCAACACGATAGAGCAACATACAAACCAAGGATTCGAGCAAACAGTGATTCCTTGTGGCGGACAACATTACATCGAAACAGGCCATGAATGGGCAGAAGGTTCCTTCGATTTCTGCCGTGAAGAGGCCGATGCTCTCTACCTCGGTGCTATTGGCCACCCCGGTGCATTCCTCCCAAACGGCGACCTTGCTGGTGGCTCTGTAATCCTCGGCCTACGCAGCGGACTGGACTTGTACGCAAATCTACGTCCGATCAAGTTGTATGAAGGCGTTCCTCACAAAGTTCACGGCAAATTCACCCAGATTTGGGAACCGGGCATGGTCGACATGACCATACTCCGAGAAAACACAGAAGGACTGTACCATTCGCTTCTGCGACGAAGTGCAGATCGGGCTATGGGCCGTACTCCATATGAACCTCCAGAAATGACATTCCCCGGCCTCCAAGGGGAAATCGCTTACGACCCAAGACCGATTTCGGAACACGGCAGCGAGCGATTGATTCGAATGGGCTTCGAAATTGCTGAAACTCGAAACGGAGCTCCTATCGATGGTAAAAAGCGCGTTTCATGCATCGATAAATCCAACGTAACACGGGGTTGCCAATTGTTTCGACGGACTTTTGAGAAAGTCTCACAAAACTATCCAGGAACCGAACTCGATTACGGATTCATTGACGCTTTCACCCAATGGCTCACACGAAGCCCAGAAAGTTATGATGTCGTCGTTACATCGAACATGTTTGGTGATATAGCCACTGACCTCGGCGCTGTCCTACAAGGAGGAATGGGTATGGCGGCATCCGGGAACATTGGTGACAAGAATGCATTCTTCGAACCGGTTCACGGTTCGGCACCAAAATACGCAGGAATGAACAAAGTCAATCCAATTGCGAGCATTAACTCAATTCAACTCATGATGGACTGGCTCGGTCGAAAGAACAACGACGAGCAACTGATTCAAATTGGAAGTCTCATCGATGAAAGTGTTGCAGACCATCTCCGTGAAGGAAAAGGCCTCACCTACGATCTTGGTGGAACCGCAACATGCTCCGGCATCGGAGAAAGCATTGCTTCACGGCTTTCTACCAAACTACAAGAGCGATTCTGATACGGAATTGTAGCAAAATGCTTCAGTTACTTGAAGTCAAGAAATCTTTGATGTGGTTTAAGGCATCTTGGAGAGAGAATTCGTTACTGTATTCGTTGGAAAACTTTGGAAGTTCATCTGCAGTCATGAGATTGTTCATGTTTTCAACGACGCGAGAAAGTTCGTCTACCATCGTAACAGAAGCCATTTGTGCCGTGCGTGAAAGTGGATTGAGGTCAATAACGAGGACTGTTTTACCCATGGCCATCAGTGCCTCACAACGGTCTCCGTCTTCAAGAGGGACTAAGAGAACATCCGAGTCAAAGATTCCTCGCTTAACGCAGTTCGCACGAGGACCTTCCAAGCCGGGTATCCGGGCGTCTGGTTGTGCTCCTAAAATTTCAACATCGTAGGAATGTGCGTCTTTGAGTGCGGTCAAATGTCCGATCAATGCTTCCATACGTTCAGGAGTTCGATAGAAGATATTGATCTCAACTGGGCATCCTAATCGGTCAGCAAGATGGAGCAATTCCTTTCCAGCAAGGGCAACTGCATTCCCGTTGAGACTTATGACTGGATGTTGAGCGACAAGGAGATGGGCTAACGCTTGTTTAGTGGCCGACATAGCGCTGGGAATCGTCTGTTCCCCCAACAGGTAATCATACGCTTCTCCACGGCCGTGAGCAATGAGGGCACTCCCAGCGAGCATACCCTTTTTCTCAGCCTCTTCAAGTCGGTGTCGCATCAACAACGACTGATACCTCGGATGGGTTGGGTCTGCGGCAATTTCGACCATCGTATCGCCTCAAGCGCCGTCAACAATCATAGAGAGATCGAGAGGAGATACGCCACGGTTCACTGCACTGGTCGACAATACATCGATGCCACTTTCGTGCCAGTCATCGAGTTGTTCATACACGATTCCACCGCTCGCTTCAAGCCAAAGGTTTTCCCTCAAGCCCATATCTTTGAGTTGTGAAACGATGTCTTTACAGCGTTCAGGCCCAAAATTATCGAGCATAACGACCAATTCAGGTAAGTTGCTGGTGTCATCTCGTTGAGACCAAGCGGCTGCGGCCATGATTGCTTCCTTGTCTTCACGAACTTCGATTTCAAGAAACGCTCCACAGTCCTCGCCAGTGAATTCCTGAAGATAAGCAACAATACGATTTTCATGTGCTTCGTGTTCCTCATACATTGTGGCTAAGTCGTTCTCTTTGAGCATTGTAGCATCACTGCGATGAAGCCGATGGGTGAGACCACCTCCGAGGTGAACGGCCCATTTGTCCATGAGACCCCATACCGTCTTGCGAGTACACGCAATTTGCCCGGGTGCACGTGCAGACCAGCGTTTCGCTTCCGTTGCAATTCCGGAAAGTTGGCCCAAGAGATTGAGAATACTGCGTTCCATTGCAAGAAGTGTTTCTTTATCGCCGGATAAAGATGCGATTTCATCGCCGTTTGAGACTTTCTTTCCATCACCGGCCATCCACGAGATTTTGAGCGATGGGGCCCAAATTTGGAGCATATGGTCTACAGCTGAAGTACCAACAACAATTCCATCCGAACGGGCAAGGATTGTAGCAGATACGGATTGAGAACCACCCATGAAAGGCATTGTGATGCCATCGTCGGCAAGCAGTGCCCCAACCCATCGGTCTATGCTTCCAAGAAGCATTCGTGACGGACCCTGTTCCGCTGTCCACAATTCATGCCCACGGTCGTGGGGTGGTCGTTTAGGGTCGCCCATGCAACGGCGTAGAGGTTTGATGTCTTGAAACATGCAGATGAGGAATGTTCCTTCGTTTAATCGAACAAGTTTTCTTAAGTGAAACGAATGACAAACATTCATGGATTCATGGAAGGAAGAAGACAAAGATCGGTTGGCATCTCTTGTTTCCAACTCAAAAGTCGTTCATATCTATGGCGCAGGACTCAACAGCGAACGCCCAGCTCACACTGCGGTTGCTGAACTGAAAAAGCGAGGTTGGGCCGTCGCCCCAATTCATCCAAAAGATGGAGGTGCCACCATCGATGGTTTTCCCATTCGCCCCGCCCTTGACGAGGGCGTCATTCCCGAGATTGTTGTTTTATTTCTCGCACCGGGAAGAGCCCGCGCAGTGGTACGCAACCTCATCATGCGTATTGAAAAGGAAAATTTCCCTCTGGTGTGGTTTCAATTAGGTGCTGAAGACGAGGCATCAAGAGAAGCGCTTGAGAGCATGGGAGTAAATTACGTGCAAAATGATTGCTTAGTACGTTTTACTGAACGGCATGACATTGTTTGCAATCGTTCCATTCTCCCACAAAAATGGTGCCTTCAAATTGCCTCCGAAAACGGCGACGGGTGTTCAGAATGGAGTGTCCATTCCTCAAACACTGCGACTCTCTCAGTACCCAGTCAAGCCTTGGAATGGGTTGGTTCGATGGATGACCTATTGCATTCAAAACATACCATCCCAAGATACATTCGTTCCCTTAAATCCGAGCAGGAAGGATACGATGAACTCGCCATAAGACTATCAGGCCAAGTTGAAACCCACGAGAGATAGTGCTAATATGGATTCACCCCGAGACACTATCATGCGCGCTGCGGCACTTCTTCTCGTGTTGGTGTGCTCCTTACTGACTCCAATGGCGTCAGCGATAGAATCAACGGACTCGATGGATTCAGAAGTCGTTCACTCAGAAACCATCATCGACGGTTACTCCCCTGCACTTCAGGCTGCCTTGCTACAGAAAAGTAACTTGGATTCCTATACAATACAAGAGTTGAACACAGCCAATCAATGGGTCGTCATTTCCCATTCTGAACAAGGTCAACCCGCGGGTGAACTCGAAGGAGCATGGATTGTCGAGGTCAATCCGTTTGAGGCACCTGAAATGTTCGAACAACAAATCCTGAACGGTGAGATTGAGGCGGCATACCCCCTCGTACAAAATCAAATGATTCCAAGATGGGTTCCAAACGACCCCAAGTTCCCAGATCAGTGGCACTTACAAAACACCGGCCAAACCGGCGGTGTCAGTGGAGAAGATGTCAACATCACTGGAGCATGGAACTCCTACAAAGGCACAGGCGTAGTCATAGGAATCGTCGATGATGGTTTGGACTGGAACCATCCCGATTTAGACGATTATTATGAATCAACTCTGGATTACGATTACTGCCAAGATGACGGAGACCCTTCTCCAGCCTCGAATAAGGCTCACGGCACTGCTTCTGCGGGCGTCGCTGCAGGTGTTGGAGACAACAACCTCGGTGTGAGTGGATCTGCTCCAATGGCTGGGCTAGCTGGATTGAAACTCATTGCATGCAGTACAACGGACGTCCGTGAATCCTCAGCATTAGCTCACGAACGCCAAGACATTGACATCTACTCAAACTCATGGGGCCCCAGTGACGATGGCGAAACGCTCGAAGGTCCAGGACCGTTGATGTATGACGCAATGGAAAACGATGCCTTGCTCGGAAGAGGCGGTCTTGGGAACATCATTACGTGGGCTGCCGGGAACGGGCTTGATGACAATGACAATTCAAATTACGACGGTTATGCAAATCTACGCTACACTATCGCAGTAACTGCCGTCACACACTACGGCGTTCAATCGTATTATGCTGAACCCGGTGCAAACATCCTTGTCGCATCGCCATCAAACGGCGATGGCGAAGGAATTACGACAACCGACAATCAAGGTACGGGGGGCTATACTTCGAACGATTACACAGATTCCTTCGGAGGAACTTCCTCGGCCACTCCGCTTGTTTCAGGCGTCATCGCCCTCATGCTTGAGGCAAATCCCAACTTATCGTGGAGAGATGTTCAGCATATTCTGGTTCACACATCTCGTCAAAACGATGCGAGTGCGAGTGTTAATTCGTGGGCTACCAACGGCGCCGGTCATGACGTAAGCCACAAATACGGGTTTGGCGTTGTTGACGCAGGTGCTGCGGTAACACTATCTGAAACATGGACCACTGTAAACGACGAAACTTCAGCCACGACCGGAACGCTCACATGCTCACAATGCAACATCCAAGACAACAATGCCAACTTGGTAACCGTAAATACCATGGTCTCTGAACCGATAAAAGCTGAGAATGTGGATGTCATTGTCGACATAACACACCAATCACGCGGCGATTTAGAAGTTATTCTCACCAGCCCATCTGGAACACAAAGCGTCCTCAGCGAAAAACACAACGACGGGGGCGCAGATTACAACAACTGGCGGTTTTCAACGGTCCACAATTGGGACGAAGACTGTCGAGGAGAATGGACGCTCACCGTCGAAGACAAAAAATCCGGCAACATCGGCACTCTCAATTCATGGGAATTGGTCCTCTATGGCACAGAACTTGACATTGACTCAGACGGCGATAACCTCACGAATTTCAACGAGTCAAACGTGTATGGAACCGACCCTGAAGATTACGACAGTGACGACGACACCATAGGCGATGGAGATGAAGTCCTCATCTATGGAACCAATCCCTTGCTCGATGACACAGATGGTGATGGCCTTTCCGACGGTGTTGAAATTTTGGTCAACGGAACTGACCCTTTACTCTTTGACACAGATGGAGATCTTCTCAGCGATGGTGCAGAGGTCTTGATTCATGGCACAGACCCACTTGTTGCAGACCCGAATCTCGATTCAGATGGATACTACTGGTTTGATGATTGCAACGACTCCAATCCAATGATATACCCTGGTGCTGCAGAATTGTTGAACGGCATTGATGACAATTGTGACGGTCAATGGGACGAAGGATTCAACATCACCGACACGGACAACGACGGCTTATCCGATTTCGCTGAGTACCACCTCTTCGGGACAAATGTTACAATGGCTGATACCGATGGAGATTTGTTGATTGATGGCCTTGAAATTCTAACCTACTCAAGCGACCCTCTGGTCAAAGATAACGATACAGATATGGACGGTTTCTACTGGTTCCAAGATTGCAATGATACAAATGCTGACATTTCGCCCAACGCGTTCGAACTCCTTGACAACATCGATAACGATTGCGACGGTGCTACCGATGAGGATTTTATCGGCACGGATGCAGATGATGACGGGCTCTTGGATTTGGTTGAATTCCTTGAATTGAATACGAATCCGTTTGACAACGATACCGATGCAGAC